>JANQKV010000034.1 GCA_028280945.1 Opitutaceae bacterium | reverse complement strand
AACACAGGATAATTTGCCGGAACTCGCCCCCCTCGGACTGGAGGGTTGGGATGGCGTGTGGGACGGCCGCTACGTTTACAGCGAAGGGTCGACGAACTGCCTCTACGATCACGCCTCCGACCCCTACGAACTGGACAACCTGCTCAAGGACCGACGACTCGTCGCGGTGATGCAGGAAAAGATGCGGCAGGCGATGCTGGCCACAGGCCACCCGGAATACGCGGGTTCGCGCAGATAGCTCACGCCGGTAGCCGCAAGCGGGGGCGAGTGAGGTTCAAAATCCCCACCGATGTCGCTTTTCGATAACGGGTTCCGTCCATGAAACGAGATCGAAAATGACTTTCTCTGATCGTGCCGCTTTTGCATCTGGGATGCTGCTACAAAAATAAGCATAACTTCCCGTTTCGGATATCTAAGCTAGTGAGCTCATAATTAGTGCATAGCACTACCTTCTTGAAGAGGTCACTCAAGCTGTGCATTGTTTGGAAAGTTCAATGAACTCTCCAAAGGCGTTTATTTCTTACAGTTGGACTAGCCCTGTTTTTCAGAAACAAATTCGAGAATGGGCAGAGCGGTTATCAGCGGATGGAATCGAGGTCGTTTTAGATCAATTCGATCTGAGAGAGGGCCAGGACAAATACAGCTATATGGAGCGGATGGTAACCGATCCATCGGTTAGCCATGTATTGATATTCTGCGACAGACTATATGCTGAAAAAGCAAATAATCGTAAGGCAGGAGTCGGGACCGAATCTCAAATTATCTCTAAAGAAATATATGATAAGGTAAGTCAGTCGAAATTCGTGCCTGTTGTGTGTGAATTCGACGACCAAGGTGAACCTTGTATTCCTACTTTCGCCGCATCTCGAATTTGGATTGATTTTTCCAGCGAGGAATCTGTTAACCAAAACTGGGAACGCTTAATAAGACATCTCTACGGTAAGCCTCTATTCCAAAAGCCCACCGTAGGAAGGCCTCCAGCATACATAACCGATGAGACTACGGCCCAATCGAACGTATTTAGTGGAAAGCTGGAGGTGTTCAAAAACGCTTTCTTGGCGAATCGACGCGGAATCAGAACCTATCGCGGGGACCTACTTGATTTGTGCATTGAATTTGTGGACAAGTCGCGAGTTCGAAAACGAATTGAGATTCTAGAAGACGACATTCCCCTATGGGTCGTTGAACGATATCGAGAACTCATCCCGGCTAGGGATGTTATCATTGATTGGGTCAGGCTTGAATCTTCGGAAGGCCCAACCGAAGAATTTGAGTCTGTGATTTTAGAGTTCCTCGAGCGACTACTTGAGCTGAAAGAGAGACCGGAGGAAGTTACAAGTTATAGCAAATTTTGGTATGAACCACAGGGTCTTTTTGTATATGAAACTCTCATTTATATTGTCGCCACTCTGTTCAAGGAAAGAGCGTTCGAAATCCTCAACGGAGTCTTAACAGGCAACTATTTAAGACCAAAGCAAAATTATGGATCTGAACGATTCGATTCAGTGACGGCGTTTTACAAACACACAGAGCTAATTGGACCGGCCTTGACTACGGAAAAGATCAAGTATCACAGCGAAGCCGCTGAGCTAATTAAACGAAATGCGCAACGGAGTGATATCGACTTCAACACCATCAAAAACGCCGACGCGTTGATCCACCTTAGCACCTACATCGATTCAAACACGGATTGGTGGTGGTATCCCCAAACGAGCTATTACAACGAATTTAGCTCAGACTTGGATTGGTTTGTTCGAGGAGCACAACACCGACATTTTAAAAACCTTGCGACAACCTTGGGGGTGAAGAATGGCTCTGAGCTTCGGGATAGGTTCCAACAAAAAGAGGAGCAAGAAAAAGGAGAGTCTTGGCAACGACACAGATCCTTCCGTCGTTCATTGAACATAGACGAGTTGGATACGATCCAATGACAAAGTCATCCCATGTCATAATTCGCTCCACCCTCAAAATTCCGGCAGCTCGGCTTTGAGTCGGGCGACAACGTCGGGATACCGTTCCGCCACGTTGGCGAGCTCAAACGGATCGTTGGCCAGGTCGAACAACTCCGTCACCGGCTCGGATCTGTCCTCATTTTTTGGATACATGATCAGACGCCAGCGCGCGTCACGCACGGTGCGGTTGTCCCGCCAAAAGCCGATGGCAATTTGATCGGTGGGCAGCGAAGGATCACGCAACTGGGGCCGCAGGCTGGTCCCATCGAGGGACACATCCGGCAATGGCAGTCCGCACAACTCCAGCAACGTTGGCATGACATCCACCGTTTCCACAATGGCTCGGGAGGTGGCCCCGGGATGGCGCATGCCGGGGTAACGAATCAGGAGTGGTGACCGGAGAGCCTGTTCAAACAAGGTGTGTTTGGCCCACATATCGTTTTCACCGAGTTGAAAGCCATGATCGCTCCACACCACCACGATGGTATTGTCGGCTTCGCTCGAGGCATCGAGGGCATCCAAAACGAGGCCCACTTGATGGTCCATGTAACTCACCGAGGCGGCATACGCTTGGCGCAGATCATTCGCATGCTCCCCATCCTCCCAGACCTCGCGTCCCCCGTTGTCGTAGGACACCCGCAACTCGCGGCTCACATGCCAGCCCGGGCTTGACCGTGTTTCGGCGGAAACCGGGGGAACGGGAAATTTGGTGTTGGCATGCAAGTCATGCCAGCGCTTGGGCGCCGCCAGCGGCAGATGGGGTTTGAAGAAGCCCACGGCAAAAAACCAGGGGGAGGATTCCGTTGACAGTTCTTCAAAATGAGCGACCGCCGCCTCGGCAATCCACGCATCAGGGTAAGCCTTGTCGGGGCCGTCAAAGGCCTCCCAGGGTGGGGTCTCGCCACGCGTACGCGGTTTGCCGTTAGCGTAGCCGTGCATCATGCCCTGGGAATGCTGCCAGGGGGTTTCGGGCAACCAGTGTTGGTCCCAAACTCCGGGCATTTCCTCGGGCGGTTCGTCCCAATTTTCACCCCAAAGGCCACCGGGATGGTGGGTGACCTTGCCGACGGCGTAGGTGCGGTAGCCGTGCTGCTTCAGCCAGCCCGGCAGACTGACCTCGGCCCACTCCGACGACGTCTCGCGAATCGCCCCATTGCCGAGGAACGGTTTCGAATCGGGGTAACGTCCCCGCAGCAGCGCGGCCCGGGAAGCGCCGCAGGTCGGCACCTGCACATAGTGATGCGAGAAGATGCGCGACGCGCGGGCCAGACGGTCGAGCTGGGGGGTTTTCGCGTGTGCGGCCCCCAACACCCCAAGATCGTTTCGCAGATCATCAATCGCAATGAAGAGGATGTTGGGAGTTTCTGCCATGGCCGAAAGACCAAGCCAGAAAGCCGAATTCAGAATGATGAAAAGACGACGCGGCAGCATGGTATTATCATAGGGAGAAGCGGAGGAAAGCAGAGCCAACCTGGACGAAGCTTTTTACAAAAGGCAACGAAGAGAACGAAGGAGCCACGTGCCAGAGACGCACAAGCTCCACAGCACTTTTGACACAGAGGTCTCAGAATCAGGCACAGAGGTCACAGAGCCGTCAGCCTGTTGTCTGGAACCTACAAAAGACACTAATTTTAGGCTTAGATTCTAGTGATGTTTCGGGTTGAGCCGCACGCGGCTCTTTTCGTGGGCAAGTTCATGCGCTGGAGTGGCTATCCTCGCATCCAGGCTATCGGCTCTGATTTTCTCTGCTCGCTCCTGTGAAAACCCATCCTGCCCCGAAGTCTCTTCGTTGGCTTTGTTGCCTTCTGTAAAATCTGACTCCGCTAGATCGGTATCTCCACAGCCTCCTGTGAACTAAAGCATCATGCTTCGAAGATCGGGAACTCCCAACCTTCGCGGTAGCTGCGGCGGATCATGGGATCAGCTTCGGGTTGGCCGATCACCTTGAGGTTCTCCGAATCCCACTGCACGGGCTTGCCGAGGCGAATCGCCAGGTTTCCGAGCAGGACAACCTCGGTCAGACGCGAGGCATACTCGAAGTTAGCACCGGGTTGGGTGCCGTCCTTGATGGCGTCGACCCATTCCTTGATGGGACCGCCTTTAACGCGGGGATACTTCTTGGGTGGGCGCTCAAATGACATCATCGCCTCCTGCGGGATCAGCCGCAGGCTGCGGCAGTAGCCACCGGGGGAGTAAATCTGGCCGTTGGTGCCGGTGACGATTTGGCCGAATTCGTCGTGGAGCTCCACCCCTTCCCGCAGCCCGGCAGGCCGGGGCGGACGCAGGTCGCCGTCGGACCAAATGAACTCCACCGGCTTTTTCAGCGGACGGCCCTGATTGTCCTTGGTAAACTTGTAGCGCAGCAGCGAATTGGCCGGCGCCACTTCGTCGGTGAACGGTGTCACCGCATCGACGACCACTTCGTCGGGGATACCGAGGTTGAAGGACCAGAACGCCGCATCAAACAGGTGGCAGCCGATGTCACCCAGGGCACCACAACCATACTCCCAGGAGGCGCGCCATTTCTTTGGGTGCAATCCGGCGCTGAACGGCCGCATCGGGCCGATCGAACCGAGCCACATGTCCCAATTGACACCGTCAGGCTTGGGCGTCGGAGCAAAATCGACCGACGGGTCCTGCGGCCATATCGGACGGTTGGTCCAATAACGGACCTGGGTCACGTCGCCGATGGCGCCGGCCTCGGTCCATTCGCGAAGGAGACGGATGCCTTCGTAAGTGTGGCCCTGGATACCCATCTGGGTCGTGACGCCGTAGTGGCGGGAAGCCAGCAGCAGCTGGCGAGATTCCCAGATGTTGTTGGTGAGCGGCTTTTGCGAGTAGACGTGCTTGCCCAGCGCCATCGCCATCATCAGTGCCGGGTAGTGCGAGTGGTCGGGCGTGGTGACGGTGACGGCGTCAATGTCGTCTCCCATCTTGTCGAACATCTTGCGGTAGTCGGTGAACCGCGGCACGTCGGGGTGCCGCTCGACGGTGATGGCCGCATCGCCCTCCAGATCCACGTCGCACAAGGCTACAATATTGCCGGCAAGAGCGGCCTCCTGGGTGTCACCCTTGCCTTTGCCGCCGACCCCGATGCAGGCGATGTTGAGTTTGTTCATCGGCGGATTGCTCTGCTGCGCGCGGACAAACGCCGGCATTGACAATGCACTGGCCGCAACGGCGGCGGTCTTCACGAAATCACGTCGGTTGGGCAACGAGGGGGTGTCAGATTCAGGGGGCATGATAAAGGAAGGCAATGGGTCAAGCGGGCGGGTTCAAATCAGGCAAGGTCGTAACCGTTCCACCTGATTGATCCGGCCCTGGGCAAAATAAAACCGGGCTGCCCCAAGGGAGTCAGCCCGGTGAAGAATCCCAAAAACAGAACTACCTAGAATTTGTAGCCGAAGCTGATGTTCACCTGCATGCTCTCCAGCGTGAGCTGCTCAAGGCGGTCGAGCACATCGTAGTAGATGTATTGCGACTCCTCGGTGATGTTGATCAGGTCGACGGCAACGCGGAAGCCATTCTCCCAGCGATAACGCAGCCCCATGTCGAGGCGGCCTTCGCCTTCCACGAACTCGTTGTTCATGCCGTTGGCCGCGGCCGAAGGCACGATGAGGTAATCGTCGCGGAAGTTGTAAGCCAGGCGCGCGGAGAAACCACCCCGCTCATAGAAGAGCACGGCGTTGTAGGTGTTTTCCGAAGTGCCCGGGAACGGGTTCGAGTTGCCATTCTCGTCGGTGAACTCGGAGTCGATGTAGGTGTAGTTCAACATCGTGCCGAAGTCATTAAAAGGCGGCGGCAGGAAGGTGAACGGCGTCTGGAACGACATCTCGACGCCGCTGATGTCCGCTGTGCCGCCATTGGCCCATGTCTCGACCAGGAAGGGCTGCGGAGCGATTCCGGCTTCGGGAAAGCCTACCGTTTCGGTAAACTCGGTCATCACATTGAAGTTCTCCACGTCCTTCACAAAACCGGTGATCGCAAACATACCCTCGTCATTGTCGCCAAAGTAGTATTCGAGCCCAAGGTCGTATTGCCACGCCATAAAAGGGTCGAGTTGCGGATTGCCCCGGGAAATCTCTCCGTCCGGTTCATTCACGGAAACCGACGGTCTCAGCCTGTCGATTTCCGGCCGGGTCATGGCTTGAGAGATCGCACCTCGAATTTGATAGGGCGCTTCGGGGTCATCCGGTGAAATGATGATGTTAAACGAAGGCAAGATCTCGTCATAGTCTTGATCCAAGACGGTTGGCTGATCGAGAAGCTCAAGGTCGCCCGAGTTGGTCTCAGCGGTAATTTTGCCGACACCACCAGTCTGCGTATTCACATACCGAGCACCGATGTTACCCCGTACGCGGGCCGATCCGACTGGGTTGTCAAAGTTGGCCTGCAGGTAAAGGGCGGTAGTCTCTTCGTCGACCCGGTATACGTTGTCGTTGCCGGTAAGGTCAATGGGGCCTTCCAACGGAAAGGCATCGATCAATGCCGGACCGTCGACCACGAGCCAAGTGTTAGGGAATCCAGGGGGGCCTTCGCCAAAGCCGAAATCGTTGTGGGCCGACACACCGAAGTCAGTGCTGCCATCCGCCCAAGTGATGCTGCCCAAATCCGCCGTGGATTCCGAGGAGCCCTGTTGTCGGCTAAACTCGCTGGTGGTGAAACGCACACCCGTTTCGACGGATGAGAAGACCCCTCCATCCTGAAGGGAATACTCCAAATCGAGTCGAGCCACGACCTCCTCATAGTTAATGACTCGGCGTTCCTGATCGAGATTGCGAAAACCAATCTGATCGGCCGTCCGCTCGATGGCCGGAGTGCTCATCGCCGGCATACGAAAGTCGCCGCGCATGTCATAAGACGCTTCGCCATCGCGGTTGACGCGATTTTGGGCTCGGGTCTGAACCCAGTCTTCCTCGCCGTCCGAAATGCTGACTTCACCCGAAATCTTCAGCAGATCCCGGCCCCATTTGAATCCGCCGGTCAAGCCATTGGATTCCACGTCGGCATCGCGGTTGAGTGAATCCTGGTCGGTGCGATGGCGATCGATCACCGCTTGCACCAGCGTGTTGGTGTTCGGGTCCACCACCCCGCTGATCAAGTCTCCCCGACCCCAAGTCATCTGGATGCGCGAGCGCTCTTCGTCGCGCTCTTCGCGAGTAAACATGCCGTCGAAATAGAGCTCAAGTTCTTCAGTGGGGCGGAATTGTAGCGTGCTGGTGACGTTGAGGCGAGGGTTGTCGCCATTCTTGGAAAAGTAACGCGTGCGGTTGGGATAAGCCGCTCCGATCAAGGCCTGGGCGGCGGGATCGTCGTCGTCTTTGAGGAACCCGGCGTCAACAATCCGGAAATCCTGATTACTCTCTATCCGGTCGACGCGGCGATCGCGTTCCTCATAGGTCGCTTGAACCAGAAACCCGGCTTTGCCGTCGGCGAACACGTTGGAATAGAATCCGCTGAAACCCGGTTCGTCCGAATCCTTGAACTCATTCATGCCGTAGCTGAATTCGGCGCCGTAGGAGAGCTTGCCGATATCGAGCGGCTTGAAGGTGTTGAGTTTCACAGTGCCGCCGACGCCACCTTCGACATCCCGGGCGGAGGGAGACTTAATGACCTCGATGGAGTTGTAGAGGTCGGAATTGAAGACCGACAACTGGGCGTCACGCTCAGGACTGCTGTCGTCGACCGTCACCATGGAGGAACGGCCATTGATCTCGACCCGGGTGAAGTTGGGATTGAGACCGCGCACGGAGACCTTTTCGCCTTCACCGTTGTTGCGGGTCATGGCCACGCCGGTGATGCGCTGAATCGCCTCGGCCAGATTTGTATCCGGGAACAAGCCGATTTCCTCGGCCATGATGGAATCCGTTACCTGATCGGCCTGGCGCTTGGCATCGAGAGAATCAGCGAGAGCCGTCCGGTAGCCACTGACGGTGAAGGTGTCCATCTCGATGATGTCGTCATCGGTTTCCTCGTTGGCTTGGCCAAGCAGGGCAGACGGTAGGATTAGGAATGTCGTCAACAAGCAACAACGAGCGGCGGGCGCAAGGCACCTCGACCAGCTCGGCAAGGTAAAGGAGTTGGATGGCATGGTTTGTTAGGGTTGGTGGGTTTACTCCGGGGTGAGAGAATTCCTTCGCCGAAGCTACAATCAGATCAACTGAGGCGAGGTTAGAAACGAAGCGCCGGGTTGTCGCTCCTCTCGAATTGAAATCCGTGAAACCGTTACGGTCTCGAAGCCTAAATCGGGATGTAACCCGGCTGTTACAAGGCCCTCAACACGTCTCCCGATCGATTCACCGGGGACACGCACCCATGCTTTGGTTCCCTCGTTGCCGGGAGATCGCTTCGCGCAACATTTCGGTGACGCGGGAAAAGCCCGCGCCCCGGCTGCAACGATTGCGAAAGCTGGTGAGGAGTCAGCCCAGCTCGCAGGCACCGCCCGCGCAGGCGATCACCTGCTTCAACTCGGTGATGTCCTCATCCTCGGACAGTTCCGTGTAACGCACCGGGTTGTAGGTCAGTTGGTTCCAACGCTTGATATCATCCGTCGTCGCAACTGCTTCGCGAGGCGCCTGGGCGTAGGCTTTGTCGCCGGCGTCCTGGAGCAGGGCAATGCCGGTGAAGGAATCCCGGTTTTTCCAGATGCGCTCCGCCACCGCATCCCATTCGTCGGGCCGCACCGTCACGGTGCAGGAGACGTTGTGGTGCAATCCCGGTGAATGATCTTCGTGACGCCGGCCGGCCTGGACCCAGTTGACCTGCACCTGGCGAATGTAATCGAGGTGAGTCACCGCATCGATGTCGTCGCGATAGATCCCGAACTCCGGTCCTTCGACCGGGAAGGTAATGACCTCGGTGCGTCCATGGGGATCGTAGACACTCTCCTCCACCATGTGGGGGTTGGTTTTCTTGAAGTGGTTGTAGACCGGATCGAGTTTGTTGGACTGCACGCGCCGGAAGTAACGCACCGCGTGGTGGGGATGCAGGCCACTTGACGTGCCCAACAACAAGCTGGCGGTGCCTTCCGGTTTCACACACGTCGTGCGAGCCGCGGGCCGGATGCCGATGGCACGGGCGACAACGAGGTTGACCGCCTTCACGACTTCCGCTCCGGTGCGCAGCACTTCGGAGTCGAGCAGCACCTCCGGACGATCGAGCACGCCACAGATCGAGACGCCCAACAGGGCTTCACGAGCCGTGATCAGTCGCGACACCGGCGAAAGGTATTCGAAGTTGGTGTAACCCGCCTGCAGCGTGCCGATGAGCGCGGCCTGGGCACACAGTTCGTAAAACCGGGCGGGACTTTCCGCGGCACCCGCCGAAAGGGTGGTGAGATTGCAAAACTGCACGCCCGACAGAACATCACCCTCACGAAGGCCCCCGGTGTGACCCAGCTTGCGCAGTTCCGCGATCGTTTCGCCGGTGAGCTTAAGCTTGGGGTTGAGACCGATCTCGACACACGGATTTGCTCCATACTCGGCATCCTCGACAAAATAGAACCCGGGCTCGCCAAATTGCTTTTGGGCTTCGAAGAGATGATCGAACTGCTCCCGGGTCGCTTCGGAGCGGACAATCACAGCCGAGTTGTTGCTGGCGGTGCGCTGGGGTTGGGTTTCAAACCAATTGCCCGTCTTGGCCTGGCACATCTCTTCGTCATTGGCCGAGAAAAGGCAGATCGTGGCCGAACGACGAATCCCCCCCGAGAGCACCGCCTTGGCCGCCCACATCAGGATGTCATACGCCTCGATGGACCTGAGTTGCCGTCCCGCCGCGCCCCGCAGGATTTTCTCCACCTTGTCCAACGTATGCATGAGAGGTTCGGGTCCCGGGGCTTTGCCGCCCGAAGTGCGAAGCGGTGCACCCGCCGGACGAATATCGGAGAAATCGAACTTCACCCGCCGGCCTTCGACCGCGGCCAGGATCAAATCATGCAACGCATCCGCCCAGCCTTCGATGGTGTCCGCAATGACATGGGTGGTCACCTCGGGCGCCTCCTCGGGCTCAGGGGCCAGCGCCGGCAGGCTCGCCACGTGCTGGGTTTGCACCGAGAAGCCGACGCCACAACCACACAGCAGCAAGTAGAGGCTTTCACGGAATGACTCCAGCCGGTCGATGTGGAGAAAGGCGCAGTTGTAGATGCGTGTGTGTTTGTTGAGGATGGCCTCGCCGCCGAACTGCAGGCTGCGCATGGAAGGAAGCACGCGCTTTTGTTCGACCGCTTCGAAAGCCTTGTTGATGGCCTCGTGCAATGAGCTCAACGCCCCCATTTTGGCGATGACATCCGACTCGATTTCGCCCGCCTTCAACGCGTCGGCGGTGATCTCCAACAACGAAGCCTCGGCATAGTGCCCCAGGTGCATGTCCCGCACCCGTTGCACGGCCTCGTTCCACGTTTCGCGGCGTCTTTTCCGAGCGTCGTAACGCGCGTAACGCGAGACGGCAATGTAGTCCTCCAGCCCATTTTGAGTGTGGCGAATGGGCCGGTGGGAAGAATCGGAAGATGACGAAGACGTGGAAGCGTAAACCGATGACATAGTTGGAAGGTCTGGAGTGGGGGGTAGTTTCTCCCGCAGATACAACCCGTAGTGTTAGAGAGGAACCCAAACCACAACATATTGTGTCGTATGATGCAAACACGAACGTTGCGCAAATTTTGCCATGACGACCGTTTATGGTCGTTTTGCCGCTCTGGCATCACCGTCTTCCCAAGGAGCAATCGCCCGGTTGGGAAGGTTAATAATCCGCTGATTTTTCGGGTTGGTCGGGATGTTCGATTTCAGTCAGATTCGCGCCAAAATCGATTTGGAACGTCTCCGCGGAAATCCGTCTTTCCAGATCGCCAATTTCCTGTCGATAGCGGTCGATCCGTGCCCGGTCTTCAAGCTGTTTGGCCAGGGCTGCGGCGGCCTGCGGGGCGACATCCGTTTGCCATAGATACAATCGCCGCAATCGGGGCATGTGCTGCAGTTGCGTGATACCGGCGTCCGTCACCTTGGTGGTGTGGAGATTCAACGACTCCAGTCACGGCACCGCCATCCGCTCGCCATGATGCGGAGAATCCAAAAGCAGCTCGACCCAGCGCTCGTAGGCGTCCGGGGCCTCGTCCGCGAGGTGGATCGCCAATTCCCGGGGATCCGGCGGCAGGCCGGTGAGGTCGAGGGCCGCCCGTCGCGCCAGAGTGCGGCGGTCAGCTTCGGCCGAGGGGCGGTAACCCTCATCCGCAAGGGACCTCTGAATGAACTGATCGATCGGATTTCTGACCCGTTCCGTTAGGGCCACCTCCGGCGGCGGAGTCGTATCCACTCGTAGGTAAGACCAGTGCGGCTGGTAGGTGGCTCCCTGTTCAATCCAACGTTTTAACACCGCGCGATCCCGGTCCGATAGCTGGTGCAGCGAGTCCGGGGGCGGCATCACCTGGTTGGGCTCCGGACTGAGAATCCGGGCCCACATTTCGGATTCCTCCGGATTCCCCGGCACGATGGCGGCCCACTCCCCGCCGTTGCCAGTCGGGTGTCGGCGGGTTGCCGCCTCAAAACTGTCCAAGCGCAGTTCCGATTGGTTATTCGTGGCATCCGGTCCGTGGCATTTGAAACAGGTGTTGGACAGGATCGGACGGACATCCCGGTTGAAGATCACCTGATCAGGCACCGGACGCTCCGCTACCAGCAGCCCACCCGCCGAGGCTAGAGCCAAGACAAGAACGCGTTGCAACAGGCGGCGGGATCCGGCACCGGAATAGCGGGGGCAAAACGACATGGGGCAGGGCAGGCCTGATCCAATCGCGCGGAGTCCTCCTTCTGCAAGCCTGCCGCGGCTTTAATGTTAATGACCGAAGCCTGTTAGGCGCCGGCGACCCGGGCGGCCACGACCTGCCGAATGTCCTGCAGCGCGGCGAAATCGGCATCCTTGCTGGAGCTGGTAATCACGTGGTCGAATCTGTCGCGTTCCTCCTGCTCCTTCACCGCCGTGATCATACGGCGCTCAATCTCTGCTTCCGTTTCTCCGCGGCCGGCAAGGCGGGCCCGCAATTCCGGAATCGGCACGTCGATGTAGACCGTCGCCATGTGCTTCGCCAGCAGGGGATCCGTCTGTGCGGCGCGGCGGAAGTTCTCCACTCCTTGCACGTCGATATTGATGATCAAACTTCTCCCTTCGGCGAGAGGTTGCAGGACCGAGGAAGCAAGGGTGCCGTAACGGTTTTTGCGGTGCACCCAGGCCCATTCCAAGAACTCTCCATCGGCCACTTTTTGGTCAAATTCAGCCGCCGAGAAAAAGTGGTAGTGCACGCCGTTTTCTTCGTCCGGTCGCGGATCGCGAGTCGTGCTGGTCACGACCCGGGAGAATCCCGGTGCTTCCGCCACCATGCGCTCACACAACGTGGTTTTTCCGGAGCCGGCCGGACCGGCGAGAACCAAGAGGATCGGAGCTGTCGCGGAAACGGCCACGGAGAAAATCAATAGGTCGTGGAAACCACCGCAACCGCGATCCCGTAGCCGGCAATGAACCCGCCAACCAGCCGGGCCCGCCCCGGTTTGCGATAAAGCCACTCCAGGAAATCCCGCACCCGAAAAGGCGAGGCGCCGAGGTAGATGGCCAGGGCCAGGGCCACGAACACGGCTACCTTGTAAAGGTAGATGCGACCAAGGTCCGTCAGCTCGCCATATTCCCAAACCATGTAGCCGGGATCCAGCAGGTGGGATCCTCCAAGCAGCACGAGAATACAGGCCCCACGCACCGCGAGGAAATCCGGCACGAACTTAAACGCCGCGATCGCCACCAGGGCGAAGAAAACAAACAACGGCCGCCGGTAGTCTCCGAAGTCCGCTGCGGAAAGATGGGCAATGCGGTAGAGAAACCAAATCGCCCCTGCGCCGAACAGGATGTAGGCCATCGTGCGCGAGCGGGGAAACGCCTGCAGCCAGGAACGCACCGCCGACGAGGGCGTCAAAAACGCAACGCCCAAAACGATGAGGATCAAACCGGTGACAAGAGTAGCGGCAGCGAGGGTCATGGGATCAAAACATCTTTCTCATTATTCCTTATCGTTATCTTTATCCCTCCGTTCCGTAGGATATCGGCTCCTCTTCGACTTTACCTTCTCCACCAAAGCGGGCCAACAACCCGCCAACCATCGAGACTATCTCAACAAGCTTAGTTTTGCCCTCTTCCGCGATCTCCATCGAAATCACATTCCTTGCCACCAAAACATCTAAACAAGCCGCACTTTCGACCCCTGATCCGCGAGCAATATCGAAAAACCGACAACGATCAGGGAAGGACCGTTTACCATTCCCTTCCGCAATGTTAAGAACAACGCTGGTTGAGGCTCTATCTAGCTGATCGCGGGCAGCAAACTTCGCGGGCATCTGTTCCAAAATTGGTGTCACCCACGCACAAAAGGAAACGGCATTCTGATAAACTTGTAGTTTTTCGTGATCGAACCGACGTCGCATCGCTATAGTATATATGCTGGGAAGAGAAAGATAAGGATAAGGAATAAAAAGAAAGACAGCTCCGCGAAACGCTCATCACGCCCCAACTCCTTCCAGGACGAGGTCACCGTAGAGCGTGCTCACGGTGGCGCGGTTTACGGCGACCGGCACAATCTCGCCAACCAGCCGGGGATCCGCGTCGACGATGACCACGCGATTGCCCGGGGTGCGACCCGTGAAATGCAGCCCGGTCTTGTCGGGACCCTCGAGCAGCACCGGCTGGGTCGTCCCGACCAACGACTGATTTCGTTTCGCCGAATTCTCGCGCAGCACCGAAAGCAGGACCTGGTTGCGCTCCTCCTTGATGGAATCCGGCAGTTGATCCTCCAACTCCTCCGCCACCGTGCCGGTGCGAATCGAATACTTGAAGATGTAAGCCATGTCGAAATTGCAGGCCGCAAACAGCTCCTTGGTCTGCCCAAAGTCTTCCTCGGTTTCGCCGGGGAACCCCACGATTACGTCGGTCGAAAAACACATGCGGGGCGTCACTTCGCGCAGCGCGTCCACGATCTCTTTGTATCGCTCTCGTGAATACGGCCGGTTCATCGCCCGCAGAATGCGGTTGCTGCCGCTCTGCATCGGCAGGTGCACGTAGGGCATCAACTTGGGCAGGCGCCCGTAGGCTTCCACCAGGTCCTGCTTGAACCCGCGAGGATGCGGCGAGGTAAAACGAATGCGCTCGATGCCGTCGATCTCGTGCACCTTCTCGATGAGCTGCACAAACGGGGAAATTCCGTTGGTGTGTCGGTAGTCGCGGCGGCCATAGCTCGTCACGATCTGTCCCAGCAGGGTGATCTCCTTGATGCCCCGGGCGGCCAGCGAGCGGCATTCCGCCACGATGTCCTCCATCGGGCGTGAGCGTTCGTCGCCCCGGGTTTTGGGCACGATGCAGAAGTGGCACGACATGTTGCAGCCCTGCTGGATCGAAACAAAGGCACTGACCTGTTTGTCGTCCGTCTCGAGATGATCGCGAATCGTGTTCTGCGAATCAGCCTCCTCCTCAATATCGACGATGGATTCGCCAACCGGCACGCCGGCCGCACGCGCGGCTTTGAGATTATCGAGGTAGTCCGGGACCTGGTGAAACTTCTGGGTGCCGACGATGAGGTCGACATCGGGCAGTTGGTCGAGAATCGCTTCGCCTCGGTTTTGGGCCATGCAGCCCAAAATCCCCAAGACAAAATCGGGATTCTTCTTTTTCCGCTTCGAAACGTAACCCGCCTTGCCCAGGGCTTTCTGTTCCGCCGCATCCCGCACACTGCAGGTATTGAGCAACATGATGTCGCAGTCGTCTTCCGCCTCCACGATCCGATAGCCCCGGCCACGCAACATCGCCGCGACAGCTTCACTGTCGCGTTGATTCATCTGGCAGCCGTAGGTCTTGATGTAGACGCGGTTCATGCGGGAGGAGGGATCTGCCTAGAGGGCCGGCAGCTGGGGTCAATGGGTAATGGTGACCCGTCAGCGAGAGACCCGCCGGCCCAGCCAAAGGTCCCTGCCGACGAAATCATGCATAAAAACATATCATTTTAATGAAAGTGGCAGGCATTTTGCAGCGTTACACCCTTTGTTATGGGCCGTATCCTCCACTCATTCTGGATGTCGCTGCGCTGTATCTGCTCCCACCAAGCCGCTGCCGAGGTTCTGTTCAACGAGGATTCCCCTCCCCGTCGACAGCGCTTGGACGCGGTAACTTGGCATTCCGCCTCAGTCGAGCGGCATTCCTGATCGTCTCACCACCGAAAACCACTCACCCTCCCGAAGAGCCTATTGCCCCCAAGGCTAAATGCCACCCTCGAGCTGCGTAATCCGGATGCCGCCCAACATGTTTTGGGTCTACTGTTTGAAATGAAGAACCCTGACTCAAGAATGCTTGCGGGGCTTCTCCAGCGTCATTGGTGAGGTGATGCAGGCGAACAAAGCCGCCGTTGCTCCCGCCCGATCTGCGTTGGGACACCGTCGGTGGCGAGTATGGATAGCGAAACGCCGGCCCATTCTTGGCCAACGCTGCTAGCAGGGGAACTGAGTTGATCCCCGGAAACAGGCTTCGCGATCAAACCTCGGTTCGTTAAGGTAGAAACGCGAAACTCAGAAATCCGCAAAAGGTGGGAAAAATCGTCGGATCACGTCAGGATAGGGTGAACTCCTGCGTTATGCTATCGAACCGCTAGGAAGAGTGACGCCACCAGCCGGCCCAACCTTCCTGAGTTTTCCTTAATCCGCCAACCGCCAAATACACTAACAATGTCCATCACCAACGACTTCCCCAAGGATCATGAAGACCTCTACCACAAGTTAACGACCGCCGTTACGGAATTGGGCAAATCCAAGTGCGCCGCAAGTCCTGAACGCCTGATAATAGAGTTCAAGTCCATTGAGACTGCGGGCAATGATTATCAATATTGGGTGCTGATTGACCTACGTCGGTATTCTACCCCAACCGGAGAGCCCAAGCCCGTCTTCAGTCTCTATAATCTGGGACTGCAAAGTTGGTCTCACGACGTAAAAGTTACCGGCATCACCTACTTCGATCCTACATCCGAAAACCCCATCACCAACCCCACCGACCTAGTAAGATTCGTAAAGGGCTTTCCCAATGTTCCGGCAAGCCATTGGAGCACAGCCCCTCCATACATTCCCAAATCCGGAGCAATCCGCCGCAGTAGCGTCCCTTCACAGCCCAGGGAGCCTGAGGAATCGGAGATCTGGTTCATGCAGTCTCCCAAACATACCCTGTTTCGCTTGGAAGTCTCCACCGTAAACAGGAAATTTGTTGGCACCAAAATGGAAGGCATGTCCGGCGCATGCCCGAAGGAAACCAGTCATGGAAACATACCTCCTCCCATCCCCCCGGGGTCCTCGGATGACGGCAACAACTAGAGATACCCACGGATGAGCTCACCTTCGGATCCCGTTTCAGAAGAGACCCGCTACGTCGCAATGGCTGACCCTTCGCTTGCGCCAGCTCAAGTGAAAGCAAACTCGAACAACAAATCGTGGTCCACAGATACGGCACCAGGAAAGGGATCACCACCCTCCGGGGGAAACCTCCTCCCGTGCTGGAAAAGATGGAAAAAAGTATTCAGTCAGGAAGATCGACGAGTCACAGACCCTGATACTTGGCCCTTTCGGGTTCACGGGGAACTTCGTGCCACGTTTCCGAGCGGTAAAATCTCGCCCGGAACCGGCACCTTGATCAACGATCATCATGTGCTTACTGCCGCACACTGCATCTATGACAAGGATGAAGGGGGCTGGGCCAGTACCGTGGAGTTCAACCGCGCTCGGAATGGCAACCTTGACAGTAACAACCAATTTTGGGCTACACATCTCCACACAGTCAAAGGCTATATCGATGACTCAACGAAGCCAGCCTACGACTATGCCATGCTGCGGCTAAATCGTAGCGTTGGCAAAACGGTGGGGTGGCTGGGACTCTATGCCACTCAAATCGACGCCAATCTAAACACTTCTAAAGTGGCTATCAGCGGTTACCCCACTGACATCGGCGACAACAAACAATACTGTGATTGCAAGGTCGTCGATAGCGTAGACACAAACGGCTTGCACTATACCATCGATACTTCCGGTGGACAAAGCGGCGCAGGTATCTGGGGCGTATTCTCGGGGCATTCAGATTTCAAAGTCGCCGGGGTTCACAGCGAAGGCCACCAGACCCACAACTACGGTGTACGCATCACCAAGGAGGTATTCGACAACTATGTAGAATGGATGACAGAAGGCTGATCCTCCGCCTATGGACTAACGCCACCCACGGTTGGGGGATCCCGGCCCCTCTTGTCCGCGGGCGGTTTCCGCAATGATATAAAGTTCACCATCTCGGGTCAGGCCGGCCAATCGAGTCCCATCTTCCGTCGCATCCAACATCCACCAAGCGCTTTTCCGAGGCAGGCGAAACGTTGCCAGATGACGCCATTCTTCTGAGTCGATAACATGCACCCCACGGTCGTTGCCGCCTACAAAAACCCGACCCGCAGACTCGTTGGCCAAAACAATCTCGGCCGATGCCGAGCCGGACGGCAGGACTCGCAGTTCCTGACCTGAGTGGGCATCATAGACATACAGAGAACCATCGGTCACAGCCGCTACGATCACATTCTTGTCCACCAACCTCGCCAGGTGACTTGCCGCCGCTGGCAATTTCACCGACCAAGTTTCGAGATTTTGCCGCAAATCCCAACGCACAACTCGAAACAGTCGGTCGGTATACCAAAGGGTCGTCGCGTCTTCATCGATTTGCAGCGCCCATCGTTGCTGGCTGTCCAAGGGAATTCGTTCGCTTTTTCCGGTCGAAGATCTGTGCCACATTGAGCCATCAGTCCGAGTGTAGACAAGCGACCTGCCATCCCGCGTCGCGGTCAGGTTCATGACCTCGTGTTCCGAGGCTTCCGTAAGCTCACGAAAAGAGCCCGTTTCTTCCTCAACCAGCAGCACCGCCCGCCCGTCCAATCCAATGCCCAACAGACCGGTATCCACCCGCTGGCCAACCCAACGCACCTGGGGCCACTTCGCCAAGACATCCCCGTTGCTCGCATCGATGATTTTAATTCCTTCAAGACCAGGAAGATACACTCTTTCTCCATTGGATGACATCAGGAAGCGAAGGCTCGCATCCTTCGCATTGGTGGTGGCGAGAACCCGGGGGGTCCCCCGCACACCTCGGGTCCACCGCAATACGGCTCCACCCTGTCCTCCGGAAACCAAGCAATCCGGATCACTCGTCTCAATTACCTGGGTCACACGCCCTCCGTGGCCCGTCAAAGTTCTTGGAGCCTTCCCCCTTGAGTCACGCAGCTCCGCCCCGACGGCCCGAAGAACACCTTTGTCGTTCGTCAACCACACCGCGCCGCTGTCAATCGGCAAACGGTCCGACGCCAAGGCCCAAACCCCTTCCACCGGATCAAAAAAGCCATGTTCACCGGAGGCATCATCCAGCAATTCCAGCTGGCTGCGCCCATAGGCTCCCCTACTCCAGCTCAACACCCCGGGCCGCACTTTCGGGATGAACCGGCGCAAGCCCGTGCCATCAGTTCGCATAACCGTCACTAAGAACTCCACCGCCGCACCTTGTCCCCTCACCCAGGCGGCCGCTACCCACTCTGCATTCGCCGACATCGCGCGGCGAAACAACGACCAGCCTCCTGCATTCTCTCGATCAAACCCAAAAGGATATGATCGGTCAATTCGCTCAGGAAACCCAAGAACCACGAGACGCCCGGGGGACCGGGACTCGACAGCCACCATTGCGTGCTCACGCCCCACTCCCATCGGGGCTAGGGCACTCAAGTCGGAGGCAATGTCCGAAAGCTCCCACCGCCTCAATTCCCCACCCTGCCACGACCATGCCCGGGGGTCGCCCCGGCGGTTGGTTCCCAATACCACCGTCCCGTCACGCGACCATCCGGCCAAATCCGCTACTCCATTCCACCCTGCAACTTCGCTCCAAGTGTGAAAGTTTAAGATACTCAGTTTACCGGCCGCGTCCACGATCGCAAGTTTTTCACCAACAGGGGTGAGCGCCATGCGGACAATGCCGGGGCCTGATGGCCGAACCACAGCATCTACACTTCCCCAGCTAGCGTTCGCCAGCCAATGCCACTCGGGGCCCAGCTTGGCTGACCCCATCACATCGTGCGCCGCGCCCAACATCTGTCTTGCCAGCCCGAACTCCCGGTCTCCGATCGCTCTTGAAGCCTGCGCCAACAGCCCCGCATATTGCGTTCGCCTTGCCAAGGCATCCCGCTCGGCCTCCGCCTCGGCGCGTAAGGCCATTTCCTGCTGTGCCCGGCTCCAGGCCACCCAAGCCCCCGCGCCCGCCACGCTCGCCACTGCGGCCAACAACGCCACCCAACGCAACGCACGCTGCAAACCCCGTTC
This sequence comes from Opitutaceae bacterium, assembly GCA_028280945.1. Lineage (GTDB taxonomy): Bacteria > Verrucomicrobiota > Verrucomicrobiia > Opitutales > Opitutaceae > Actomonas. The sequence goes on along the minus strand of JANQKV010000034.1, from coordinate 3,034 downwards.
CGCCGCGCGCAGTCGTCGCACGGATTTCCCTGCTTGGATCATGAGCAGGTCCTCCAGCAACACTCCCGCGTCGGCGTAGCGACTCTTCAAATCCGGATCGCACGACCGAAGAATCACCGCGTTCAGTTCCAAAAAAGCCAGCCGGTCGGTGCGATCGGCGAAGCCTTCCGGCAATTCCGGGAACCGTTGCCGGTCCATCCCGGTAGCCAGCTCGTAAAGTACCTTGCCCAGCGCATATACATCGGCCGGCGGTTTGCCTGGTCCCTCCGGCGCTACGAACCCTTCCGTGCCCACAAACGTCAAAGCCATCGTCGACGATGCCACCAATCCGATATCGGCCAGTTTTGGCACCCCGTTCACCAAGATCACGTTGGACGGCTTGATGTCCCGATGGACCAGGTTCCGGTGATGGAGAAAGGCCAACCCGCGCGCCATGTCGATGCCAAGCTGCACCACCCGCTCCACTGTCATCGACGCACTCTTCGGCAGCTCCCGCAATGTAAACGGCCGGTAGGTCTCCGGATCGATCTCGCGCCCCTTTTCCACGTCATCCGCCAGTTCCATGACGTAGTAAAAGAAACCTTCTTCATCCCGCCGTCCGACATGCAGTAGCGCCAGTTGGCGCGACTCCGCCAACGATACCCGCTCAAACTCACGCAACCCCCGAAACTCCCGTTCATAGGGCGCGGCATCCTCGAACCGGTCCCGCCACACTACCTTGACCGCCCGATAGACTCCCGTCGCCGTCCGCGCCAGCCACACCGACCCGTAGCTGCCACCACCGATGCGGCGCAGCATCTCGTAGTCCGGGATGCGGGGCGGTGATTCCGGGGTGGATCGATTCACGGCACCCCCAGCAAGCCGGAACTGAACCACTTTGCGCAAACAAATCCCCGCTATTTCAATTCATCGCGCAACCGTTTGGTCTCCACCTTCAGCCGCTTGGTCAACCGACTGTTGATCGCATAGGTGTTCGGCAATCCGATCTCTAGCTCCCGGGCGATGCGCTTCAGGCTCCAGCCCTGCTCATGCCGTAACTGGAAAACCTGCAGGTGCTGCGGTGAAACTTGCCGCGCTAGGCGACGCATCGCCGCATCCATCACTCGTTTCTGCCACTCTGACTCCCAACGCTGTTTTTCCGCCGCGTCATCCTGCCAAAGTTCCGGTGGCAGGGTATCGGCCATCTCATCAAACGGCGACGCCGACTCCGAATGGCTCTCGCCCGGTCGCCGCTTTTGCCGACGCCGCAAGTCAACGATACGCCAGCGCACCAGATTGCCCAGCCAACGACGAAACGACCCCCTCTGGTCGCGACTCTCAAATTCCCCGATACGATCCGCCACCTGCATGAATACATCCTGCACCAGATCTTCCGCCTCATGGTGGCTCAGGCCTGCGCCGCGCGCGAACCGATACACGTAGCGCTCATAGAGCGTATAAAATTCCTGCCACGTCGCCCGGTCCCGCCAATCACGCAATCGAAACAATAGCGTCGGACGTGTGCGCATGGCTGAATGCGTTTCTTCCGGTGCAGGTTTGGGGGATTCGGCCTGGTTTGCAGTCATTGCTACTAGAACGTCTCCGAACCCCTCGATCTTGCACCAAGTCAGGCCGTGCCACCCCAAAAGTTTGTCAGGAGCGCATTTGCGCAGCGTTTCCCCTCTCGACAACGCCACGACGGACTCTCCGCCGATCGGCACAACCCACCGCAACCGTCTCTATCCAAAATGAAACGCCCATCCCTTCTCCACATTGTAGCCATCTCCCTGGCTCTCGGCCTCTCTTCAATCGTCCCGGCTCAGACCACACCATCACCTTCCATGAAAGCTGACGCCCGAAGTCTCATCGGTGACTACCTTTCCTCAGGCGAAACCGACATCGACGCCTTTCTCGAAGGCCAAGGCGTTGACGGCACGGAGCTCGGTCAACTCACCCTTGATGCCCTGGAACAACTCTCGCCACTCTTGAACCTGACACCCCGTAGACTGCCCGCCCCCATCGAGCCCCTCAACCTTAACCGGTTGAACACCGCAGCGCGCGAATCGAGCGAATACCTCGATAGTCTTTCTGCCTTCCGTCGAGATGGCGTGCTGGCGTTGAACAGCATTCCTCCGGAAACGGTCAACCGAACGTCCACAGGGGTCTTCGTTCAGACCACCAATGGCGAGTCGAAGCCGGTCGAGCTTTCGACTTCCAAACAAGAGGAAAACAGCTCGTTCAACCCCCAGGATATTCGATTGCGCAATGCCGGATTTTCCCTTTCGACCGGAGCGGGTCTCGTAAAGTCTACCAGCAGCGATGATGCTATCGCCATGTCGTTAATTGCCCGCTGGAACTTGGGACAGCGCAAGGCGACCGCCAAGTGGAATTCTCTGATTCTGAAAAAGGGCAAAGACTTCGGCATTGTTCCTTATTACGGCCAGCCCGTCTTCTGGGATAAAGATTCACAAAAGGTAATACCCGCCGCCCCAAAAGATCGCTACTTGGGCTATAACCGGCCGGAGTTAACCACCTGGGGGCCCTTTATCGGATCCACTGCCGCTGGAGAAAAAATCGAAATGGGCGGGGAGCAAGTCCGTCCCTACTTGGTCGGACTATCCTTCGGCTTCGGTTTCTACGACCAAGCCGCCTCATTCCTCTATTTTGATATCGGGCGAACCGTATCTCCCAACAAGGGGTTTGAAGATAGCGACTACTATTTCGGTATATCCCTAGACGGAGTCGTTTTGGGCAATATTCTCGGCCATCTGCGAAATACTCCAGTAACACAATAATCCAAAACCGTGATTCCCATAACTCAAACCTCGACCAATGATCCCCCCTCACCCGAAGCGAGACGCCCTTAGCGAACCACCACGTCTCGGGGAAACCACTCGCCATTCCTTCCCCCTGCCGTATCAAGACCCATCCTATGGGATTCTTCGACCGCTTGCTCGGCAAAAATGGCAACACCCCACCATCTGACCTCTCTCCCTCTCCTCAACCGGAAGACACGGTAGGCGATGGCAAGACAACCGCATCCCCACCCAATCCC
>JANQKV010000032.1 GCA_028280945.1 Opitutaceae bacterium | reverse complement strand
GGCAAAAATGGCAACACCCCACCATCTGACCTCTCTCCCTCTCCTCAACCGGAAGACACGGTAGGCGATGGCAAGACAACCGCATCCCCACCCAATCCCCCGGCCGACCCGGGTCCAGTGACGCCTCGCCTGGAGGCTGCCTTTGAACAACTTGAGCTGCGCAACCTCGACGGAGCCCGGGAAATCTACGAGGAGGTTCTCGCCTCACCCGCGGGCGAACGTCCCGACGTCCTCGCCCGCATTTCCGGCGACCTCGGCTCCACCGGTCACGTAAACGCAATCCCGGAGCTGATCGCGCCCCTCTACGACGCGGAGCGCCACGGTCCGGCCACCGGGATCAATCTCCTGCAAGCTTACCTCGCTCTCCGCCAGCCGGAGGCAGCGCAGCATGTGCTCGATCTGTTGTTTGATCTGAAAAACCCCGAGCTCGAGGAGCGTCTCTGGGGATTCTCCAATGCGATTGGCGAGCTCATGGTGGCGGGCAAAAACAAACCGGCCGGCGGCAAGGCCACCGAGGTGCACTTGGTCACCATCAGTAAACCGATCTGGGCCTACGGCATCGAGGAACTGACCGGCTTGTTGCCCGAGCCCAATCCCAGCGCCAAGACCGTGGCCTTTGCCCAACTCACCCTGCCCGAGCAGGATGACACCCAGGAAATGAGCAGGAACCCCGAGAAGGAGCTGGGCCGGTTCACGCGCGGATTCCCGCTTTGGCTGGCGGAGACACTGTATTTTTCTCCCCAATACAACACTCTCGCTGCTGTCGGGGTCGTCGGCCAGGAGCGCTACATGGACTTTCCGGCTCCCTGGACAGCCGACAACATCCGGCAACTCATCGACACCTCCGGCTCGACCATCGACTACGTGATGACCGGGGAACTGCGCGAGGACGAAGGCGACTACCGCATCGCCTTGCGCCTGTGGGAGATCAAGGGATTCCGCGAACGCAAGACCTTCGAAGCAGCCTGGACTCCCGGCAACGCCGACCAAGTGCTCGCCAACTTGCAGGAAAAAATCCGCTTCTACTTCGAGTGGAAGGAAGGTTCCGGCCTGCTCTATCAACCCCCCGCCAGTCCCACGGGCTGGATCGATACGCTGGCCGCCTCGCTGTCGACCTTCCTGGCCGAGAAAAATGTTCTGCCGGTTGATTACCTGGCTCCCCTGCCCGCAACCCTGGTTGACCCTGCGTCTGGCGAAGCCGCGGCGCTGGCGCGCCTCACGTTGGATCGGCGCGCCGCAACGGTGGGGAAGGCGGGTGATCCTCCGGTGTTGCCGGCGTCCGATTTGGTGCAGGCGGCCGAAGTCCTGCTCCCGCCGCGCTAACGGCCCCCTCGAACGGGGGGGATGGCCGAAAAAGGGCTTTCATTTCGTCCTTCGGTGCGCTTCGGTAAAATCCGCTGGCACCCCACCCTGTTAATCAATCGATTCAACCGGCCCGTTGAACGACACCTTCATTCTTATTCTTGTTATTGCCGGAGCTGTGGCTGCGGGGATGGCATTCACTGCTTGGCGAATCAAGCGCCTGCAATACCCACCGGAATTACGCTGGCCGAGTGAGCGGCGGCAACGAAAGCAGCGGCGCGATCACACTCGGTCCCGCGACGAGAAAAAGCGCCCCTGATCCGTTTTTTCTGCCCCTTGCCAACTGCCTTGGGCGCACTCACGGTCGCGGACTTGTCATGTCCCAGACCGCCGACCTGCGCATTCGCGCCACCAAACCCCTGATCGCTCCCGGCCTGCTCGCCGAGGAGATTCCGTTGCCCGAACCCGCCACCGATGCAGTAGCCACGGCCCGCACGGCCATCACGCAAATCATGCGGGGACAGGACGATCGACTCCTGGTGATCACGGGACCTTGCTCGATTCACGATCCGGACGCCGCCCGGGACTATGCCGACCGGCTTGCTCCGGTCGCGGAACGTCACCGCGAGGATCTCCTTGTCGTAATGCGGGTATACTTCGAAAAGCCGCGCACGGTTGTGGGCTGGAAAGGCCTGATCAACGACCCCGCACGGGATGGATCCTACCTGATCAACCAAGGCCTGCGCACCGGTCGCCAGTTGCTGGTGGATATCGCCACCAAGGGACTGCCGATCGCCACTGAGTTCCTGGATACCACCCTTGGGCAATACTACGCCGAAGCCGTCAGCTGGGGTGCGATCGGCGCCCGCACGGTCGAAAGCCAGGTGCACCGCGAACTGGCCAGCGGCCTGTCGATGCCGGTCGGTTTCAAAAACCGCACCGACGGCAACCTGCAGGTGGCCGTGGACGCTATTCGCTCTGCCGCCCAACCCCACTGGTTCCCCTCCCTTACCAAGGAAGGCGCACCCGCCATCATGGGCACGGCCGGCAACCCGGACACCCACCTGGTGCTGCGCGGTGGAACCGACAGGCCAAACTACGATGACAACTCGGTAAACGAAGCCGTCAGCCTGTTGCAAAGATATGATCTTCCCCCGCAGCTCATGGTCGACTGCAGCCATGCCAACAGCGGCAAGGATGCCGAAAAACAACCCGCCGTCGCCGCCGACCTTGCGGCCAGGATCACCGCCGGCGACCGCCATCTCGCCGGGGTCATGCTGGAAAGCCATCTGATCGGTGGTAACCAATCATTGGATACAGAGCCCCTCGTCTACGGTCGCAGCATCACCGACGCCTGCCTTGCGTGGGAGAAAACCCTGCCCGTGCTCGACCAGCTGGCGGCGGCGGTCCGGGCCCGCCGGCGCCGATGAAGGCGGGGACTGCCGGTATCCGGGCCACTGAAATCGTTGCCGCCCTCCGGGCGGGACGCAGCCCCCAGGACGTGGCAGGACAACGCCATTTCGGAATTCGGCCGTCCACGGAACAGCTTGGGCTTTCCATGAGCCATCTACGCGGGATCGCCCGCGAACACGGACACGACCATGAACTGGCCGCCGCACTTTGGGCTCAGCCCGTGCACGAAGCGCGAATTCTGGCCGTATGGATTGCGGATCCGAAACGCCTGACAACCGGGGAGATGGACTCCTGGCTCAAGGACTTCGATAGCTGGGCAATCTGTGACGTGGTGTGCATGCACCTTTTTCGCCGTCATCCCGACGCTTTTGCAAAGGTGCGGGAGTGGTCCACCCGCGAGCAGGAGTTTGAAAAACGCGCTGCTTTTGCCCTGCTTGCCAGCTTGGCGGTTCATCGAAAAAAGGAACCGGCCCAAACGTTCATCGATCTGCTGCCGCTGATCCAACACGCTGCCGATGACGACCGCAACTTCGTCAAAAAAGCGGTCAATTGGGCGCTTCGCCAAATTGGTAAACGGGTCGACGACAGCTGCCTAGTGGCAGCCGTTGAGCTGGCTGAAACGCTCGCCTCAAGCTCCGATCGCACCGCTCGATGGATCGGACGGGATGCCCTAAGGGAGTTTTCACGGAGGTAGCATTACGGAGCAGCGGCACAACCCATGCCGAAACAGACATGGCAGCCGGCGACAGACCCGTTCACCCCATCCCGGATTAATGCCGGGAATTACGGGCCGGCGACCGCCAGCTGGCCGCAGCCGGCGGCAATGTCGATGCCGCGACGCTGGCGGACTGTGCTGGGCAAACCATATCCGGCGAGGATGGATTGAAAACGTCTCGCCGCCGTCTGGTCGCTGGGCAGGCCCTCGTATCCACTGGTTGGATTTAAAGGGATCAGGTTCACCTGCCCGGGCACGGTTTGCAGCAGGCGACCCACCGCATGGGCGTCCTCAGGTCGGTCGTTTTCACCTTCAATCAGGGTCCACTCGAAAAAGATGCGGCGCTGCATTTTCTCGGCGTAGTATCCGCAGGCGCGCATCAGTTCGTCCAACGGCCACTTCCTGGCCACCGGCACAATCGCCGCGCGGTGCTCCTGCGTCGCCGCATGCAGTGAGACGGCCAGGTAGATCGGTTGCCGCTCGTCGGCCAGGCGAATGATCCCCGGCACAACCCCCACCGTGCTGAGTGTGATTTTCTTGGCCCCCAAAGCCAACCCACCCGGGTCGCGCAGGACCTTCGTGGCTTTGATCACCGCGTCGTAATTGTGCAGCGGCTCACCCATGCCCATCAACACGATGTTGCGGAGTCGCTCGTGCCGGTGATGGGGAGAATCATGGTCCGATTCGGCCAAGGCCGGTGCCTCGGCCGCCGTTGCCCGCAACACCCGGTCAACGTGCATGGCCTGAGCCACGATTTCGGCCGTGGTGAGGTGCCGCGTGTAACCCATCTGGCCGGTGGCACAAAACACACAGCCCATGGCGCAACCCACCTGGGAACTCACGCAAGCCGTCACCCGGCCCGAGTATCGCATGAGCACCGTCTCAATCTGATGTTGGTCCGGCAGACCCAACAGGTATTTGCGGGTGAAGCCGTCCGACGAACGGGTCTCGCGCGTCACCGGCAGCAGTTCGGCCGAAGTCTCGTTTGCCAACCGGTTGGCGAGTTCCTTCGGCAACCCGTAAATCGTCTCCCAGTCGTTGCGCCCGTGCAGATACAGATGCCGCCACACTTTGCCGGCATGCACCCGCTTGAAACCCCATTGTTCCACCAACGCGCCCAAATCGTCGCGAGTGAGATCCAACAGGGAAAGCGGAGAGCCATCAGCCATGCGAACTGCAGCAGAGCAATCGCCCCGGGGTGGGTAAATCTCCAAAGCCGCCCAGCCCCGCCTAGTCGTGCATGATCATGGACACCGCCGAGTAGTTGTAGGTGGTGACCTCAAGGGCATTGCCCCACGGATCGGAAAAATAGACCGACCAGCTTTTCTGGTGGTCGACCGGCCCCTCGATCGGCTGTCCGCTCTGCCGATAGCGTTCGGCGAAACTCCAAAAAGAGTCCGCGTCGGTGCGGAACGCCACCCTCCGCCAGCCCGCGACCTCCCGCTCGCCCGCCGCTTCCCCAACAAACAATGCCAACATGCTGCGCCCGGAATCATTGGTCATCATCAGCGGGCCGTCCGCCGCCCACTCGGCGTGTTCGGGCATGGCCTGAAAACCCAACCACTCACCATACCACGACACGGCGGCGTCACGATCCGGAACAAAGAGTTCGATGTGGTCGATTTGCATGCGTTCGCCGAAGGTATTCTTACGATGGAAAGGTCAGTCCCAACGAAACCAAGGCATCGTCGATGGCAATGGGCTGGCGCTGGCGGTTGAGAAAGATGTTGATCTCGCGGTAGCCCACGCGGCGCAGGGTTTCCAGAGCATCGGCATACCCTTCTCCCACGCGGTGAGGCACGTGGGCATCCGCGCCAATCACCACCGGGATATCGCGCTCGAGCATCATGCCGAGCATGGTCGCGCTGGGGTTCATTTCCGGTATCGCCTTGTAACGTCCGCTGGTATTGAGCTCCATCGCAACGCCGGTGGCGGCAATCCGGTCCAGCGCCTCGGCAATGTGCGGTTGGATCGAGGCAAAACTCCATTCCGAACCGGCGAGGTTCTTGACCAGATCCGGGTGGGCAATGGTATCGAAGAGCCCCGTTTCCGCCGCCAATGCCAGGTGTTCAAAATACGTGCGCTGAAACGCGAACCCGTCGCCGTTGTAATAAGTATCCTGATATTCCGGAAGCTGCGGATGCACCGATCCAAGCACATGGTTGAGCGGCACACGCTCATGCAGCTCCTCCAACCACGGCTCTACCCCCGGAAAAAAATCACTCTCCAATCCCGCGCGCACGTCCACTCGCCCGGCAAATTGCTCTTTCGCTTCGGTGATCATGTCGTGATAGAGCTCGTATTCGTCGGGTCGCATGCGCACCCAGTCACTGTGGTTGTCGGGCAACGGACAGTGACAGGTGATGATGACACCTTTAAAACCAGCGGCTTCGGCGGCTTCGGCGTAGTCGACTGGCCGGCCTTGCGCATGCTGGCAAAGCGGCGTGTGGGAGTGGGACTCGTAAAGGATTGGCGTAGGCAAGGCGCAGCCAAGTAGCCGCACTCCCGACCATTCGTCAATTCGGTGTCCGACCGTTCGTCAAATTGATGTAAAGTTAACCTGAGATTTCCCTTTTACCGCTTGTTTTTTGACACGCACGCGGAGTGAACCCCACCTTCCGGATCCACCTAATCATGCCTGATCTCGCTGCACTTCGTAAGGAATATGCGCTCGCTGGCTTCAGCGAGGAACAGGCGGACCCGGACCCGATCGCGCAGTTCAACAAATGGTTTGCAGAAGCGGAGGCCGGGGGTGTCGTGGAACCGAATGCCATGACCCTCGCCACGGTTGACGAGAAGGGTTTTCCCGGCGGTCGCACGGTCCTGCTGAAGGGGTTGGATGCGCGAGGCTTCGTTTTCTACACCAATTACGACAGCGCCAAGGGCCAGGACCTCGCCGCCAATCCCCGGGCCACCCTCGTGTTTCCCTGGCTGGCGCTGGAGCGCCAGGTGGTCGTGCGTGGCACGGTCACTCGGATTTCCCGCGAAGAGACCGCGGCTTATTTTCAAAGTCGTCCGATCGGCAGTCAGCTCGGGGCTTGGGCCTCCGCCCAAAGCACGGTTGTGCCCAACCGCGCCACGTTGGAGCAAAACCTCCATGCAGCCGAACAACGCTTTGCCGGCCAACCCATCCCGCCGCCGTCCCATTGGGGCGGCTTCCGGGTGGCCCCAATCCGCATCGAGTTTTGGCAAGGTCGACCCAACCGCCTCCACGACCGTATTCGCTACCGCCGTGATTCCAGCGATCACTGGCTCATCGAACGGCTTTCGCCCTAGTCCAGCCAACGCTGAGTTGCCCTCCCCCAGTCCACTCGGATCGGCCATTCTGCTTTTTTCCTCCCATTAATCATGAACGAACCTTCGCATTCAGCATCACCAGCCCCCGGAGCTGATGTGCTGAAGCGTGTGTTTAATGGCATGACGGAAGGCGTCGCTCTTGCGGCGCCCGATTTTGGCCCCCAAGGATGGACCATTCAGCACGCCAACCCCGCCCTGCTGAAAATGTCCGCCTATTCGATCGACGAACTGCTCGGCCAACCCCACGGAATGCTGCATGCCGAACCGAAGGACCTCGGCCCCATGCGGCTATGGCACGAGGAACTGCCGGCTGGTGAACCGATCACCCAGGAGACCTATCTGAAGCGCAAAGGCGGTCGCCTTGTCTACGTTGCCTGGACCCTCAATGCCCTGCGCGACGATGCCGGTAATGTGACCCAGGTCATGATCACCTACCGCGACATGACCGCAAATCGCCAGTTGCGCGAAGCCCTGGTGCACTCGCAACGGCTCGATGCCGTCGGCCGCTTGGCCGGTGGGGTGGCGCACGATTTCAACAACCTCATCTCCGTCATCAACGGCTACACCGAAATCCTCCATCACAAGTTGGGGGAAGATTCCGATACCCAAAGAGAACTGCACGAGATTCACCAGGCTGGTCATCGTGCCGCCACGTTGGTGCGGCAACTGCTCGCCTTCGGTCGCCGCCAGAGCATGGATCCACGGGTCATTGAACCCAACCGCCTCGTGCGGGAGCACATTGATATTCTGTCCCGGCTGCTGGGAGAGCATCGTTCGCTCGAGATCGATCTCGGGGAGGACACCGGCAACGTCCACGTTGACCCCACCCAGCTGCAGCAGGTTTTCCTCAACCTGGTGCTCAATGCCCGCGATGCCACCAAGGAAAGCGGGCGCATCGGCGTGAGCACGCGCAACGTCTCGGTTCCCGTCCACCGCAATCGCCGCGCCGAAGATATGAAACCCGGCGAATACGTGTTGCTCTCAGTATCGGACAACGGTGTTGGCATGGACGAAGCAACTCGCAAAACGCTCTTCGAACCTTTCTTCACCACCAAGACGGAGGGCAAAGGCACCGGGCTGGGGCTGGCATTGGTGTATGGGGTCGTCAAACAAAGCGGCGGCCACATCCAAGTCACCAGCGAACCCAACAAAGGTTCGACCTTCGAGGTCTTCCTGCCGCGCTCCTCCGAACCGGTTGACCCGGTCAGTGGCAAACTCGCCTCCCTGCCCGTCACGAACGGTCAAGAGACGGTGATGATCATCGAGCCGGATACCGTGGTGAGGAAGATGCTGGAGGGCATTCTCAGTGCCGATGGTTACGAGGTGCACGGTTGTGCCAGCTGCTCATCCGCCGAGATCGAGCTGAAGAAAACCCCCGGCGGCATTCATCTGCTGATCGCCGACCCGCTCGCCGAAAATGGCGAAACCGCGGTCCTGGCCCGTCGACTCAATCGCGCGCAAAAGGGCGTGCGCCTGCTGAGTATTCCCAGTGTGCCCACCGGTCCCGTGACCGGCATCGCGGCAGCTCACCAGATCACGCTGCAAAAGCCCTTTGCTTTGAGCACGCTGCTCTACGAGGTGCGAAGCCTGCTCGACGCCAAGCCATGAGTCGGTTCTAGTCCGGCATGCGCCTGTTTCTGATCCGTCACGCTCACGCCCTGGATCACTCCGACGACGCCAAACGCCCGCTCAGCGAACGCGGTCAACGCATCACTCGCGAGGTCGCTTGGTTCTTCAAAGCCAACGGCCGCCTTCAGCCGGCCCAGATGTGGCACAGCCCCTTGCAGCGCGCCTTCGAAACGGCCGCCGACCTGGTCAGTCAGCTCGATCCCGAGATCGCGCTGGTCGAGACCGATGGGCTGCTGCCCTTCGACGACCCCGCGATCATCGCCGAGCGCTTTCGGCTATACCCGACTTCGCACGACCTCGCCTTGGTGGGACACCAACCGCACCTGGGGCGGCTGGCCTCGTTGCTGACCACGGGATGGCCCAACCAGGAACTCGTGCACCTGAAAAAGAACGCCATCATCGCGCTGCGACGCAGCGATGAGATCTTTGCCGACACGGGGTTGCCGCGCTGGCGCACCGCCTGGCACTACACTCCGGAGTTCCTGCCGGACTTTGATGCCATCACCCAAGCCGGGGCGGGCAGCGCGCTGCGTTGATGAAGCTCGATCTGCTCGCTTCCCGGGAAGACACCGCTGCCGCCAACATGGCGACGGATTTTATGCTGTTGCAGCACTACCCGCATCCGGCGCACGCGCGCTTGCGGCACTACGGTTGGCGGCGGCCGGCCTTTACCTTTGGCTACGCCCAAAACGTCGCCGCCGTGCGCGCACAAATCGGCCGCGACGGCGATGATGCCGAGCTCTGCCGACGTCCCACCGGCGGCGGCATCGTTGATCACCGCGAAGACTGGACGTATGCGTTGGTGTTGCCCCGCGAGCATGACCTGGGGGCCGCTCCCGCCCCGCAAAGCTACGCCGCCATTCATGACATTGTGGCCGGGGCGCTTCGCGACCAAGGGTGCAACGCGGTTTTGCAACCGCCCGCAACAACCGCGACGGCCGGACAATACGGCGGCGCTTCCGCCTGCTTTACTCGCGCCGAACCGGCCGATGTGATTCATGCCGTTACCAAGGCAAAGATCGCCGGGGCCGCCCAGAAGCGCAGCAAACGTGGACTCCTTTTTCAGGGATCCATTGCGCGCCGCACGGCGGGAGACATCGATTGGGATCAGTTCGAGGAATCATTCGCCGCGGGCGTTGCCCAACTGCTCGCCCTCCCCGCCGCGCCCGTGCCTTGGCCCGAGTTATGGGATGCAGCCGTGGATTCATTGGCGGAGAACTACGCTTCCGAGGCTTGGCTCGAACGCCGCTAGATTGAGCAGGAGTGATTCGGATGCAGCCCCTGCAGGATTTGATTTCAACTTTGGGAATCACGCATCCGGTGACATTCACCGTCACCTTCCTGCTCGCATCTTGGCTGATGATTTGGCGGCTGGAGGCCATGCTCAATCATGGTCTTGAAGGTACGGCCCTGGGGACGCTCGTGGTGCCTTACTGCTCCGGCTTGGGCAATCTGGTGTTTGTATTCCTGTTGTGGCGCGACAGCGGCGCGCCGGTCGAAATCATGGTGAACAGTTTGGTCAACAACGTGACCAACCTCACCCTGCTGCTCGGACTGCCGGCACTGATCTGGCCTTTGCACGTTGTCGCCTCCCGGGGGCGCAAGGGCGGCAAATCAGTCCGACGCGAGCAACGGCTGAGCCGCTTGTCCCTCATGCTCACGCTTACGGCGGTGCTGTTTTTCACCGGTCTGACCTGGGCCCTGGGACGCGACGGTTCTTTGGACCGCGGCGACGGGCTGGCCTTGGTGGGCATGTTTCTTTTTTGGCAATCGTTTCAAGTCTACGACGTGCTGAAGCACAACCTGCAACGCGACCGGAAGTTTGGCTGGATCTTTTACCTCGATCTCGGACTGATCGCGATCGGCGGCTGGGTCATCTACGAGAGCCTCGATGCGTTGGTGGCCCATTTGAGCGCGGCGGAAGCGGGGTTTTTTCGCGCGGAGCATTTGGGATGGATCACCGGTTGGCTTCTCGTGCTGCCCAATGCACTGCTGGCCTTCTACTACGCGGCCCGGCGGCGGGCGGACATCGTCTATGCGTCACAGATTGGTGACGGCCACATCTGCATCCCGCTGTGCCTGGGATTGTTTGCCCTCCTGCGCCCGATCCCTTTGCCCGAGTTTTTCTTCACGGCGGTTTACCTCCTCGGCGGAGCCGTCCTGGTGCATGCCGCGTGTTTGCTGATCCTTGGCCGTCTGCCCCGATGGATGGGGGCCGGTCTGGTCGTCGCCTACGCCGCGTTTGTCTATTCCGGTCTACTGGCCTGATCCCGGATCAGGAGTTTTCGACCGCGACGGGATCGCGGCGGAAGGTCTCGCAAAGATCCATGAAGGCCTTTTGCGCCGGCAGCCACGCCCCGGTTTCGCGGATGTCGGTCATGGAAGCATCGGTGTTGTTCCACCAAAGGTAGGCGCGCGGGCCGATGCGCACGCAGGCGTCGTAGGCCGTGCCGGCGGCGAAGGGGGCAAAACCAAAATCACCAACTTCCAGGCGACGCCCCTCCAACTCCGCCTGCAATGGCCGGATGTCGGCTTTGAAGCGCTGGCGAAACTGCTCCACGCGCGGTCCGTCGTAGGCCGCCAGCTTCACTCCCTGCGAAGACAAGGTGACCACCGCCCATTCATCAAAAACCACCTCCCCACTTTTTGTATTCATTCGTTGGGTACACGTGGCGATGGCATGGCGGGCGTCTTCCAGGGTCATGATACTGGTGATGAATACTTCCTTCGCCGGAGCAAGATATCTTGCTGCAAATTCAACGTATTCATATTTTGATTACACTGATTTTTGGCGCGTTTTTGCCCCCTGGAGAAAACTGCAATTGATGCGCACTGGACACTTGCAATTGCGAATAAGAGAATGAAGCTCAGGCCACGCGGTGCATGGTGCGCCAAGTGTCCGCGCGGAAAAAAACACCAAACGGACAAAAGATCAGAACCAACACAACGATCCCCAAAAAGGAGACTGCTATGGCAAAAGCCAAAAAGACGGTGAAGAAAGCTGCTAAGAAAAAGGCCCCCGCTAAAAAGGTGGCCAAGAAGGTAGCCAAAAAGGCACCGGCCAAGAAGAAGGCCCCCGCCAAGAAGGTAGCCAAGAAAGCACCGGCCAAGAAGAAGGCCCCTGCTAAGAAGGCTGCTAAAAAGGTAGCCAAGAAGGCGCCGGCCAAGAAGGCCCCCGCCAAGAAGAAGTAAGCTAGACTTCACCAAAAACCTATTCGGCAGCCGTCCTTCGGGACGGCTGCTTTTTTTTGAAGAGATGGGATCGGCACCGTGCACCAAGCGTAGATGACATCGTCATTTCACTTGGGCTTCGTTGCTTCACTCCTCGGGTATCGCTCCGCTCGCAACCGGACTGACCCCCTACCGTGAACAAACCGCCAGCGGGCACCAACACGATGCGCCGCTACTTCACGTCCCACTTCAACGGCTCCGGCCCTGGCCCCACGAGTTCAAGCTCCCGCTCCTCTTCGGCGTAAGCCTCTTCATCCGGTAGTTCTTCCAACGGCGCAAAGCGCTCCGAGGAAAATCCCAACTCCTGGGCATCGGCATGAAACGGGTCACTCGGATTATGCAGCTCCTCCAGCAACAACCCCACCGTCGCGGAGTCACCTGACTTCACGACTTTCTCGCGACCCAAAAAGACATCCCGGATGGTGTAGGTTTCATCCTTGGTCGGGAGTTGTTGGTAGATCGAACGAATCACGTCGGAGAAGGTATCGTTGATGCACACCACGCGCTGTCCTTTTTGCATGATCGGCCAACGCAAAAGCCCGCCGCGCATTTGGCAAGTCCGTCCGCGCGGGCCGCCGCGCGCACGGCGTGAGGGGTCTGATTTAATTTTCATGCCACTTTCACTTTCTTTACGCGCGAAGTCGCTCAGGTTGAGCGCGGCATGACTATCCCCCGTCCCAGAATTCTGATCGGTTGGTTGAGCGCGGCATGCGTCGGCATGGTTGCGGCGGCTGCGGCCGGCGAACTTCCGCACTTCCCCTCGGCGGCCGAAATGAACACAAGTTTTCAAGAACGCCGAGCCACGCTCATCGATGCCTATATAAACCGCATCGATCCCGCGGATCTTGAGCGCGGTGGCCTGCACGATGTCGCGGTGAATTTTAATCAAGGCACCAACCTGGAGTGGGCTCGCGTTCGTCTGCGGGCACTTTGCGAGAGTCCCCGCGGAGCCATGTTCTGGATGTTTCCCATGGTGCTCACCATGAACGCAGGCAAAGAGAACCTCAGCGACGAGGACCTCGCAGTCATCCGGGAAGCATGGCGGACTTACTTCCCTTACCGGGGCGACACCGAGAACCACTGGTTGATGTATTACGCCAGCATCTATCTCGCGGCGGAATACTGGCCCGACCTGCCGGGCGACGAGTGGTATAACGGCAAGTCCTCCGCCGAAAATCGCGCCGAAGCGAAGGAGTATCTCATGGAGACGTTTCGCATCACCACCGGCTATGGTCGTGGTGAATACGACTCGCCCAACTACATCGACCCCTACGTTTCCGCCCTGGCCTTGTTGACCGCATGGTGTCGCGATCCCGAACTCCGCAAAATGGCGGAGATGCAGCTTGAGGCCGACTTCGCCGACTTTGCCGTCGAGAACATCGGTGGCGTCTACGGAGGAGCCCACAGCCGCATCTACCCCAAGCATACCATCCAGCCCGCTCTCGCCGCCTCGACCTCGTTGGCCTGGTTGTTGTGGGGGCAAGGCGAGATGGCCCTCAATGGATCCGCGCTGTTGTTGGCGCTGACCGGCTACCAACCCCCGGCCATCCTGCAAAAAATCGCCACCGACCGCTCCGAATCCTACGTGCACCGCGAACTCAAACGCACGCGCTGGCGGATGCGCCACGCCGGCCCCGAATCCTTTGAACTCGCCGGTCATCGCACGAAACCGGTCTACAAATACAGCTACATGACACCGCACTATATGCTCGGATCGAGCCAGGGCGGACTGCTCCAACCCATCCAACAACAAACGTGGAGCTTGAACTGGTACGAAGAAAAACCTCTGGGCGTGGCGAGCACGTTTTTTGCCCTGCACCCCTACTATTCCGCCCGGGAAGGCACCATGTATTTTGGCGCGGACTGGGACACGGTGGTCGATCTCATCGCCAGGTCCAAGGTCGACTACAACTCGCCGGATAAACTCATGAGTGGATCGCCGCATGAACAGGTGTTCCAACACAAGTCGGCGCTTATCGGCCTATACGACATTCCACCCGGCACCCATTTCCCCCACCTCAACACGTTTTTCTCCCGCGACCTGACCCATCGTGTCGAAGACCCGTCCGGCTGGATGTTCGCCCAAGGCGGCGAGACTTACATCGCCTATCGACCCTTTGCCCCCGGCGAGTGGCGCCCCACCGATTGGACCGGCCTGCTGGCAGGCGGGGCAGGCGCTTGGATCAGCAGCGGCCACGAGGAATGGGGCACGGGCCATCAGGTTTTTGCCAGCGAGTCACCCCGGAACGGCTATGTTGCACAGTTCGCATCCGTCGATGATTTCACCGACATCGAAGCGTTCATGAAAGCGGTCAAAGCATTGCCGCTGCGCTTTGCCCTCTCGCCCAAGGCATCGGTTGAATTCACCACACTGGACGGAGTGGTCATGTCGGGCACTTACGGCGAAACTCCCCTGATCGATGGTGAGCCCATCGACTATGAGAATTGGCCCTTCTACGAAGGCCCGTTCCTCAACGCCAAACGCGGCGAGAACGTGCTGCATCTGCGCCACGGGGGGGAATCGCGCATCCTGGATTTCCGCCACGCCACTGTCACCGAAACCGTCGACTCCACTCAGCCATGAGATCCTTGATCGCTCTCCTTTCCTGTACGGTGGCGCTGACCACCACCCTGGCCGAGCCCGCTTCGGTGCTGTTCACCGCCGCCGCGTTCACCAAGGCCCAACGCAACTCTTCGATCCCGACCGATGCCGGGATATTCGTGCGGCTCCCGGACCAAGGTTGGGTGCCCTACGGCCCCAAGATTCAACAGGTCAACAGCGCCGCCGTCGACCCCTCCAACCCGGACCGCGTTTTCCTCGCCTGCGGCAACGGCGTTGTGCGCAGCCTCGATGGCGGCGCGACCTGGCGCATGGTCACAGGCTGGCGCGAAAGCGATATCACCGTTGTCCAAATCGACCCGACCAATGGGCAACGCATCTATGCGGCAAGCGGCTGGGGCATCGTTCGCTCCTTCAACGGCGGCGAATCCTGGACTCACGTGAACAACGGTCTGGGCGAACGTTTTGTCCGCACCATGTTGCTCGACCAGCAGCAGCCCAACCGCCTGCTCGCCGGCACCACCAGCGGCTTGTTTATTACCGAAAGCTGGGGAGATCGGTGGAAGCGAGTTACGGACGTGCCTGACGTGAACATCCTGCGCATCCGCCGAGGCGAAAGCGACCCCGGCACCTGGTTGGTCGTCACGGAAGGCCGCGGCGCTTTTCTGTCCACCGACGATGGGAAGACCTGGAACGCCACCGCTCCCGCCGCAGCCGAGGCCAACGTTTATGCCTGTGCCGTCGATCCACACGATGCCGGCCGCCTCGCCATCGGTGGTTGGGCCATCGGTGTGTGGGTATCGACGGACGGCGGGGCAAGCTGGACGCAGCGGGCCGAGGGTTTGCCGAGTCCCAACGTGCTGACGCTCACGTTTGATCCGCATCAAACCGGGCGGCTCTGGGCCGCCAGCTTTGAGGAAGGCGTGGCCTTCAGCGATGACAGTGGCGCAACCTGGCAGGACGGTGGCCTCGATGGCGCCCTGACCAACGACCTCGGGTTTTTGCCCTTAAAACCGGCAGCGCGGTAACACCACCTCGCCTCTAGTCGATCCGGCCTTCATCGAAATCGATGAGGTCGGGCACGCTGATGATTTCGTCAACCCGATCGGAGCACCCCATGTTGCCGAGGGCCTCAGCCAAAAACTCGCGCCCGGCGGTTGTCATGCCCTTTTGCACCAGCTCGCGATTCCACTTGGCGGCGCGCACATCGTCGGGGAAGAGCGCCAACAGCTTGACGTCCAGTTCTTCGTCATGGGTCGACGTGTGCACGGCTTCCTCGATCTGCGAAGGATCGACGCCGAGATGCATGGAAAGAAACCGGTCGAAGCCGCGCTTGTAGTTTTTGCGATAGCTTTTCGGCAATTCACCGTGCTCCTGCACATAACGGCACTTGGCGATCATGCGCGGCAGATAAAGCAACCCGGTTGCCCGATGGGGAATATACGGCGACGGCAGACACGTGAGCACTTCTCCGGTCGACCCCGGAATCGGTTTGGATTTGGCCATGACCCAAAGGGGTCCCGGAACTGTGCCTGCAAGTCAATCCAGCGAACCACTTGAGTAAGGTCGGTTCATGGGAGCCTCCGATCTTTAAATTGGCAACGGATACAGCTCGATCAGCACCTCGCCGTCCCGGTCCGTGGGGTTGATCGCTTCAAACGTGTAAACTCCATAAGACAGCGGGGTAATCATCGCCACATCACCACTATCCTCACCCAGAGGAAAGGCACCCACCACACGCCCAGCTCGAGCCGCCACCTCCGGTGGAGCCGCAAAGCCTGCCGCCGTGGTGTAGCTGTCCTCACGGCCGGATCGATTGATCTTCAAGACCGGACGCGACACCGGATTCTCCACGCCAAACTCACCCAATGTCGTTCCCACTACCCGAACCAAGTAAGTGTTGTATTCATCCAGAACGATGCCCGCATGGGCCGACTCACCGGCGGGCACAAAGCATCGGATTGAGAGGTTATGAATCGAGCGCGATGCCACCATTTCGCGAATCTGAACCCGCACTTCACGAAACCGGTTTTCATGCAATACCGTAGCCCGGGTGGGAGAACTGAAACCGAGTTCAATGCGAGCGACGGGCTCATCCTCGAGCGCCAATACCAACTCCGCATGGTTGGGCTCTTCGAGTCGACGATAGTTGAAGGTGCCGTTGGCGGTGAGGCCATAGTGCTCGATCACGCCCCACCAACTGTCCGACGACCACAGCCCTTCCACCGCCCCATCAGGACGCAGGATATACGACTTCTGAACAGTCCCCCGCAGGCTGCCATCCATCTGGGAAAAGGTGATGATCACGTTCTCCAGTTTCTCGGGTGCCATGCCGGTGCCTTCCGTGGTGGCTGAGGTCAAAAGCGGGAAGAACGCCAGAAACGCTAAACAACGAAGCTGCATGACGCTTCACCCGAAACGGGGCAAATGCTGAACCGCTATTGAATCTTCACAAAAAAAGCGGCCCGTGGATCGGGCCGCTTGGGAAAGGAACGAGACGGGGGCTTACACCAGCGCCGGCGCTTTTTCTTCGTCGAAACGAAAGACGGACTTGGGCGTCTCGGCGTTCGGCGGGTGCGGCACGGCTTTCCAGAACTTCCGCACCGTGTTGTCCCAGTCCTTGAGCAGGTCCTGCGCGAAGGGGGAACCCGTCAGGGTCGCATGCACGCTGACGAGCTGCGCGAGGCTGGCGATCTCTTCATCGTCGCTCAACCGCTCGGCATCGATCATGGCCGGGTTGATGCAGGCGTCGAAGTCGCCTGCCTCATCGTAGACAAAGGCAAGGCCGCCGCTCATGCCGGCGCCAAAGTTCACTCCGGTTGGACCGAGCACCACAATAAGACCACCGGTCATGTATTCGCAGCCGTGGTCGCCCACGCCTTCGATCACGGCGGTCGCCCCGGAATTGCGCACCCCAAAGCGTTCGCCCGCCCGGCCCGCCGCAAACAGGTGGCCGCCGGTCGCGCCGAAGAGACAGGTGTTGCCCACGATGGACTGTTCGTTCCAGCGGAACGTCTCGGAGGCCTTCGGGCGGATGATGATTTCGCCGCCGTTCATGCCCTTCGCCACATAGTCGTTGGCTTCGCCGTTGAGAGTCAGGCGAATGCCTTTGACCAGGAACGTGCCAAACGATTGCCCCGCCGATCCCGTGAAGGTCAGGTCGATCGTGCCCGGCTCCAGTCCGGCGTTGCCCTTTTGGTAGGCGATCTGGCCGGCGAGGTGGGTGCCGATGTCACGGTTGACATTGGTGATCTTGTAGCGGGCCACGAGACGGGCGGACTTGCCGAGGATCACGTCGCGGGCTTCCTGCAGGATCGCTTCGTCCAACGAGCCTTCCGCCCCGAAGCGTTCGTTGCGTTCGCGGGTGTGGTAGCGGTCCATGTTGCCGGTCGGATCCGGGTTGTGGAGCAGTCCGGAGAGGTTGATCAACTTGGTCTTTTCGTTGGCCGGATCATCGATCTGCTCAAGCAGGTCAACGCGGCCGATGATGTCGTTGATCGAACGCGCGCCGAGCTTGGCGAGGTATTGGCGCACATCCTCGGCCACCGCGTTGAAGAAGTTGATCACGTTCTCCGGTTTACCGCGGAACTTGGCACGCAGGTCTTCGCGCTGGGTGGCCACGCCTACCGGACAGGTGTTCAGATGGCACACGCGGAACATCGCGCAGCCCGCCGCGATGAGGGCGGCGGTGCCAAAGTTGTATTCCTCGGCGCCGAGCAACGCGGCGATCACGATGTCTCGGCCCGTCTTCATGCCGCCGTCCGTGCGGAGCACAATGCGACCACGCAGGTCGTTTTGCATGAGCACCTGGTGGGCTTCGGCGACGCCGATTTCCCACGCGGAGCCGGCGTTCTTGATGGAAGCAAGCGGCGAAGCGCCGGTGCCACCGTCATGGCCGGAAACCAGTACAACGTCGGCGTAGGCCTTGGCCACGCCGGCGGCGACGGTGCCGACCCGCGAGGAAGCGACCAGCTTCACGCACACCTTGGCGCGGGGGTTCACTTCCTTGAGGTCAAAGATCAACTGCGCGAGGTCTTCGATGGAGTAGATGTCGTGGTGCGGCGGCGGGGAAATGAGGGTCACCCCCGGCACGGAGAAGCGCAGGGTGGCGATCATGGGCGAAACCTTGTGGCCGGGCAGCTGGCCCCCCTCGCCGGGCTTCGCCCCCTGGGCCATCTTGATCTCGATTTCCTTGGCGTTGGCCAGGTATTCGGCCGTGACCCCAAAACGACCCGACGCCACTTGCTTGATGGCGGAGTTGGCGTTGTCGCCGTTGTCGCGCACGGAGTAGCGCTCCGGATCCTCGCCGCCTTCGCCAGAGTTGGACTTGCCGCCGATGCGGTTCATCGCGATCGCCAGAGCTTCATGGGCCTCCGGGGAAAGCGCACCCATCGACATGCCGGCCGTCGTGAAGCGCCGGCGGATGTCCTCGATGCCTTCGACCTCCTCGATGTCGATGCCCTGCTCCGGAAAACGGATTTTGAGCAGATCCTTCAACGCCACGGGTTGGTGCTCGTCGGCCTGTTGTTTCCAGGGCTGGAACGCCTCGAAGTCGCCGCCGCGGTTAAACTTGTTCATCGAAGCGATGAGCTTCGGGCTCCACGCGTGGTATTCGCCTTCGCCGCGCTTGTTGACCTTGTAGTAGCCTTCCGGGGCGAGGGCGGGAGCGGACGCCTGGCCGGCGTTGTCGGGGTCGGCCGCATCGAGGGCCGGAAAGGCCTTGGCATGGCGCTCGAGTGTGGCTTGGCCGATTTGCTTGTAGCCTACGCCGCCAATCGGGGAAGGCACGCCGTAGAAGCAGTCTTCGATGACCTGGTGTGAGACACCAAGGGCTTCAAAGATCTGGGCCCCACGATAGCTGAAGAGGGTGGAGATTCCCATCTTCGCCATGATCTTGCGCAGGCCGGCCCCGATGGCCGTCTCGTAGTTGCGCCGGGCCTGGTCGGGTGTGATGCCTTCGCCGGCCTTGCCGTCGAGCGCAAGTTGGCTGATGACGTCGAACGCGAGATAAGGATTCACCGCATTCACGCCCATGCCGAGCAGACAGGCGATTTGATGCACCTCGCGCGCTTCGCCGGTCTCGGCCACCAAATCGCACCGCACCCGCACGCCCTGGCGAATCAGCTCCTGGTGCACCGCCCCCACGGCAAGCAGCATGGGGATTGCAGCCTGGGATTCGGAAACACCACGATCGGAAAGAATCAAAATCTTGGCGCGATCTTCAGCCACCGCTCTTACGGCCCGCGCCGCAAGTTCCTTCACGGCGGGCTCGACTCCCCTAGACCCGGCCGCAACATCAAACAATACCGAAAGGCGAGCCACGCGGCCCTCGAGAAAATCGATTTTGTTGAACGCCTCGACTTCGTGGTTGAAGAGGATCGGGGACTTGAGCTCCACCAGTCCGGCGGTCTTGGGCAGTTCCTCGAACAGGCCGAGCCGGCCTCCCAGGAACATCGAGAGCGACATCACCGTCTTCTCGCGAATGGAGTCGATCGGCGGATTGGTGACCTGGGCAAAGAGTTGCTTGAAGTAGGTGTAGAGCAGGCGCGGACGACGCGAAAGCACGGCCAAAGGCGTGTCCTCCCCCATCGAACCCGTCGGCTCTTTGCCGGCAGCCAGGGGTTGGAGCACCATTTCCGTTTCATCGCTTTCGTAACCGAAGGCGATCTGCTGGCGGGTGCTGTCTTCAGGGGCGGCTTGATCCGCGGGCGCGTCACCGGCGGTCTCGTGCAGGTTCACGAGGTGGTCGGCGCACCATTCCTTGAACAAGGGATTGTGAGTGATGGCGGCCTTGGCCTCGTGGTCATGGTAGAAACGCCCCTCCTGCAGGTCGATAGCGAGCATGCGGCCGGGACCAAGACGACCGGCCTCGACAACGTTGCCCGGGAAATCAAAAACCAACCCGGCTTCAGAGGCCATGATCACGTAACCGTCGTCATAAATCTTGTAGCGCGCGGGACGCAGACCATTGCGGTCGAGGGAGGCCCCAATGATTTTGCCATCGGTGAAGGCGATGGCGGCGGGACCATCCCACGGCTCCATCATGGTGGCGTGATAACGGAAGAACGCCTTGGTCTCGTCGCTCAAACTGGCGTCGGTTTCCCACGCGGGCGGCATCATCATCATCACGCCATGGACGGGATTGCGACCGCCCAGGGTGAGAAGCTGGAGGGCATTGTCGAACGTGGCGGAGTCGCTGCCGTGGGGTTGCACGAGGGGTTTCAGGTCCTCGTAACGATCGTCCCACACCCCATGGTTGGGGGAATTCTCGCGGGCTCGCATCAGGTTGCGGTTGCCCCGGATCGTGTTGATCTCGCCGTTGTGCGCCATCATCCGGAACGGATGCGCCAGGTGCCACATGGGGAAGGTGTTGGTCGAGTAGCGCTGGTGGAAGATCGCGTAGGCCGAGGTGAACTTCGGTGACTTCAGATCCGTGAAATACTTCCGGATCTGCTGCGGCGTGAGCATGCCCTTGTAGACAATGGTGCGCGATGAAAAGGAACAGATGTAAAAGCCATCGATGCCTTCGGCCGCGACCGTGCGTTCAATGGTCTTTTGGGCGAGGAAGATTTTGCGCTCGAATTCGTCGTCGCTGATCGAGTCCTCGTCGGTGCCATCGGGCCGGGCGATGAGCGCTTGGGCTATGACCGGCTGGGTTTCGATGGCCTTGCGGCCGAGGCAGGAGTCGTTGGTCGGCACGTCGCGCCAGCACAACCACGCCAGGCCTTCGGCTTCGATCGCATCGCGGACAACTTTTTTGCAGTGCGCCTGGGCATATTCCTCGCGAGGCAGAAAGATCATGCCCACGCCCAGGTCCGAGTCCTTGAAGAGAGTTTTGCCCCGCTCCACCAAGCGCTCGCGCAGCAGCTCAACGGGGATCTGGGTCAGCAGACCGGCTCCATCACCGGTCACTGCATCGGCATCGATGGCTCCGCGGTGAGCCAGGGCCTTGAGCGCGCTGACCGCGCGGCTGATCACCTCATAACTGCGCTCACCGTTCATCCGGGCGATGAATCCGACACCGCAAGCGTCATGTTCCTGATCAGGGTGGTAGAGAGGAGAGGGAATGGGTCGAACCATGGTAGCGTAGGAAGGGGGAAGGTGGTGGGAGTGGCGGAGGCGGACAGGCAGGCGGCCCATGGGGGCCGAGCCGCGCAGAAAAAAGGGCCGGACGCCTGAGGGCGAGAACCGGCCCGGTGTGTCGGAGGGGCAGGTTGCTCGCTTAGAAGAAGCGAATTGTCTTGGGTGCCATCTTCGCGTGCTCCTCATCGGAGCAGCCGGCGTTGGTATCAACGTCGGTTGTGGTGCTGGTGGGTTTCACCAAATCGTTGGAGAGCATGTAATTCTCCACTTCCTCTCCGGAAACGTCAGCCAGCATGACGCCGTCGATTTCGACGCACGGCGACAAGGGTTGCCCAGACTTCTGCACCATCTCCGCATAGTTGTCGCGGTTGTTGATGATATCGATGTCTTCGTATTCGAGGCCATACTTGGACATGATGGCGCGCACGCCGTTGGACCAGCCGCAGTGAGGTTTGAGATACGCTTTGATAGTCATCGGTCGAAGAAAATAAGGGACAAAGAGTCTAGGAAATAAAATGCGCCTTCGAAGGCGATCAAGCGGAACTTTCACGTTGCGGAGCAGGAATTTCGCCCGCCTCACGCCGATAAGCACTGGGTGGGAGCCCGTAATGGTCGCGAAATTGGCGCGAGAAATAAAAAACGTCCCGAAATCCAAGCGCATGGGCAATCTCGCCGATTTGCAGAGGTGTCTCCAACAGAAGTTGTTGCGCACGCATCAGTCGATTTTCCACAATCAGGGCCTGGGGTCGTTGCCCCGTCACCTCCTCAAACACGCGTGAAAAGTGGTCCGGAGCCAGACCCGCAACGCGGGCCATCTCGGCCACCCGCCATTTTTTTCCGGGCTCCTCCCGGATTTGGACAAGCAAATCCCGGACAACCTGCTCACGACGGCGGCGGGGGGCGGCCATCCGCTGGGGCGAAGACCTCTGCGCCTCTCCATGGTCGCATGTGAGGATTTCGAGTAAATTGGCCAACAACCTTCCGGCCAACCCGGCGTCACGGTTGGCCCAACGCGCGACCTGCGCCATGGTCGATTCGGCAAAGTTCAGCGAGCGCACCTCGGTCAGGTCGAACGGGGGCGGAAAATCGCCGCGGGCACCCACCCGAAAATGAGCGTAACTCACCCCCAGTCGGTTCCTGGCATCTTGGAAGGCCTCATAAATCCGCCCCGGCTGCATCCACAGGCACACGCCCGGTCGAAGGGAAATGGATCGGCCGTCCACTCGCATGACTCCCCGCCCCGCCCAAACCAGCCACAGGTCAAAATCGGTCAGGCGAGCCGACCAAGCGCGATCAAGTTTCCAGCCTGGTTCACAACGAACCCGTCCACATATGCCGGAAAGCTCTACCTTATCAATCGGTATTTGGCTCATTTTTATCGGATTAATACAAATTTAAATCCGATGTGTCCATTCCCCGTTGGCGAGTCGCCTGCTATCTTGCCGGGGCTTTCACCCCCTCACTTCCCTCACGCCTCCCCATGTATTCAACCACCACCACCCCTCCAAAAAAAGACGGTGATGCCCTTTTTGATGAAGGCACCGAGCTCCATGATCCCGCGCTCTATCAGCCTGAGGGAGAAGCGTTCCAAGTGCCCACGTTGGCTGATATCGGACCCGCTGAGGTCGCCTTCTACCGCAAGCATGGCTATCTCTCGGTCCGGCAGGCGTTCAACGCGGATGAGGTAAGCGCCGCCATCGATGGAATCGTTTCGCTCATCATGGGCGAAAAACCGGACTTCGACCATGTGGTCTTCGAAGGGTCCGTTCGCGACAAACTCGCCGACATGGGACTGGAGGAGCGCATGCAAGCCGTGCGCAAACTGGGCGACTTTGAGGCACATGAGCCCCGGCTCAAAGCGATCTCCCGACACCCTGCCCTGCTTCATGTCATCAAAGAACTGCTGCACGACCGCACGCCCGAAATGTTCCAGGACATGGCACTGCTGAAACCGCCCCGCATCGGCCGGGAAAAGCCGTGGCACCAGGATCACGCCTACTTCGATTACCCACTCGATACCCCGGTGGTTGGAGTCTGGATCGCGTTGGACAAAGCCACGGTCGACAACGGTTGCATGCAAATCCTGCCCGGACGCCACACCGGACCGATCATCCACTTCAAGCGCCGGGATTGGCAGATCTGCGATCAGGAAATCATGGGCACCAAGTCCGTTGCCGCCCCCCTGCCCCCCGGCGGCCTCCTGCTCTTCGACGGCAAGCTCCCGCACGGCACCCCCCACAATACGTCTCCCAAGGGCAGGCGCGCCCTGCAGTTTCACTACGCCCCGGACGACATTCACAAGGCCCCGCCGGAAGTCCGGCTCGCCGCCTTTGGCAACGAAGGCAAAAACGTAACCTGCTGAGCGGAGCCATCGGCCCCGCGTGGGGCGCCCGCGCGCGCTCATTAAGATAAAACCGGACGCGGAATTCGCGTCCGCGCTTGCGCGGTTGCGGAGGCCTCCCCACGGTCGGGGTTTCCCTGTTTCACGACCCTCAACCCTACGATTTCCGACCTCCCCATGGCACGATCCGCTCCCGCAAAAACCACCGCCGCCGCTCCCACCACCGAAGTCGCCGCCCGCAAAAACGTCGACCTCGCCATCAGTGCCATCACCAAGCAGTTCGGCGAGGGATCAATCATGCGCCTCGGTGACGATCACAAGATGAAGGTGGAAACCATCTCGACCGGCTCGTTGGCCATCGACCTGGCGTTGGGGGTCGGGGGCCTACCCCGCGGCCGCATCTGCGAAATCTACGGGCCGGAATCCTCGGGTAAGACCACGTTTTGTTTGAGCCTTATCGCCGAGGCCCAACGGAATGGCGGACTCGCCGCCTTCATCGACGTCGAACATGCTCTCGACCCGAAATACGCCCGGGTGGTCGGCGTGAACTTGGACGACCTGCTCGTTTCCCAACCTGACTCCGGGGAGGATGCCCTGAACATCGCCGAGACCCTCATCCGCTCCAACGCCATCGATGTCATCGTGATCGACTCGGTCGCTGCTCTCGTTTCCAAAGCCGAACTCGACGGCCAGATGGGTGATGCCACCGTCGGCTCCCAGGCCCGTCTCATGTCGCAGGCCATGCGCCGCCTCACCGCCGTGGTCAACAAGACCAAGTGCGTGTGCGTCTTCACCAACCAGATTCGCGAAAAGATCGGTGTGATGTTTGGCAGCCCCGAAACCACCCCGGGCGGCCGCGCCCTCAAGTTCTTCTCCTCCGTCCGCATCGACATCCGCCGCCGCGAGCAACTCAAGCAGCCCGATGGCAAGGTCATCGGCAACCGCACCAAGATCAAAATCGTGAAGAACAAGGTCGCCCCGCCCTTCACCGAGTGCGAGTTCGACATCATGTATAACGAGGGCATCTCGGCGAGCGGCTCCGTCATCGACCTCGGCCTTGAGCACAAAGTCCTGGAGAAGCGGGGAGCCTGGATCTCCTACAACGGCGACCTCATCGGCCAGGGCCGCGACGCCGCCAAGGCCACCATCCGCGAAAAGCCGGAACTCGCGAAGGAGATCATGGACAAAGTTTATGCCAAGGTGAACGTCACCGGCGGCACCGACGTGACCGGTGAAGATGCCGACAAGACTTAACAACCTGCCTGATCTCCTGCTCGCTCGACCTGCACGAGCGACCCTCCTGTTGCTGCTGATCGCCGGTTCGGTCGAAGCCCGCGATGCCGACCGCGTCATTGTCACTCCCCCCGTCATGGTGTCGGTGGGCGCCGACACCCCAACTTGGGAAACCACGGCCGAACTCATCGCCGCGGCTCACGAGGGCGACCCCGATGCGAGCTTTCACTACGCCCAGCTCCTGGAAATCGGCGATCAAGTGGAGCGGGACAAGCGGGCGGCGTTTCGGTTTTACCAACAAGCCGCGACCCGGGGTCAACCCAACGCTTTGTTTCGGGTGGGCAAGGTCCTGCACGACGGCCTGCTGGGCCAGGTCACCGACCGTCCAACCGCCTTCGAATACTACCAAAAGGCCGCACTCGCCGAGATCCCCGAGGCGACCCACAACGTGGGGGCGATGCTTGTCAGCGGGCGCGGGGTGAAACGCAACTACACCGAAGGATTGGCTTGGTTGATCGTGGCAGCCGAACAGGGAGCCGACGCCCGCTCGGTCGAAATCGTGCGGGAGCGCATCAAGAGCCGGCCCGAGTGGATTGCCCGAGCCGAGGAACGCGCCGATGAAATTCGACGGGAAATCGCCGAAACCACCCCCGGAGATCTTGTTAGGGGCGCTCCTGAACCGGAACCCGATCTCGCCCCGAACATCGCGGCGCCATCGAACCCGATCATTGCCGCCCCAACCATCGGCGCACCCGCCCTGCCTGGTCTCAGTCCGACCGCCCCCAAAACCAGCATCAGCGCACCCACCATTTCGATTCCGCAACCGGAGCCCCAACCTACTCCGCCCGAAACGACCGGCCAGGCGGACTGATCGCGTTCCTTGGCTTTACTCAGTCTGCCAAAACCCGGCTCACCGGGCCAGGCTGCTTGATCGAAAACGCCGGCGACACATCACCGCCATCACCAGGGCTCCCAAGCCCGCCAGCAAGGTGTAACTGGAGGGTTCCGGCACGGCGGAAACGATGGTGATGGAATTCAGCGCAAATGTCCGACGCCAGCGGGATAGCGGCATCCTCAACCACCGTAAGTGTGCCCGAGGTCATGGTGTGGGTGCCATTGAAGGAAGTGAAGTAGGCACCCGGTGTCTGGTAGCTCTGGCTGTGTGAATACGAGAAACACGAAGCGATATCGGAAAGGACGATCTGAGCGATATTCGGCAGGCCAACCTAGCGTAAACGCTGGGGCGGACAGCGGTCCATATGTTATTCTAATACAATCTTAATTGAAGCTAAAACCGACTATTGAAACGGTCTGGTCTCGGCCCTCTTTTATCCCCCCTTTGACCCAGAGGCGCGGGTGATTCGCCTCTCTGTGATTCACACCCGCCATCGACCCAAAAGGCACCGGCTAACGTCGCCCGACCAATGGCCGGCCGGCGCGGAGTTCGTTGGTCATCCAGCGCAATGTCGGATCGGCGTGTTCGCAGAAACGCCTCCATCCCGCGCACAAGTGGTTGAGCCCGCGCTCCCCGCTTTCGGTGCGGGCCGTGCGGTGCTTCGGGCAGCCGCCCTGGCATGCGAAAAGCCATGGACAGTCCCGACACTTTTGCGGCAACAACGCCTGCTTGGCGGTGCCGAAGGCGCGTTGCCGCCCGCCGTCCACCATGTCGGCGAAGCCTTCGCTCCAGATGTTGCCGATGCGGTTCTCGCGGTAGACGTAGTGGTCACATGAATACACGTCGCCGTTGTGCTCGATGGCCACGGCCCGGCCGCACTCCGGCGAATGCACGCACACCGTCGCGGGATTGCCCATCCACAGGTTGAGCATGTCCTCAAAATCACGGACATGGATTTTGCCCACGTCACGCTTCAGCCACTCGTCAAACACGCGGCACATGAAGTCCCCGTAGGCCTCGGGAGAAACCGAGCTCTCGGTGAGGCGTTCCTCGTCCGGCACCGCCTCGATGTCGTCCAGATCACCCACCGCCCGCTCAACCAGCGGGATGAACTGCATATGCCTGGCCCCCGTCTTGCGCAGGAAGCGATACACGACTTCCGGATACCGGGCGTTGAGGGCGGATACGACGGTCAATACGTTGTATTCGACGCGGTGCTGCTGGAGCATCTTCAGCCCGGCGAGGACACGGTCGAGCGATCCCGACCCACGTCGATCGCACCGCTGCTCGTCATGCACTTCCCGCGGGCCATCAATGCTGATCCCCACCAGAAACCGGTTCTGTGCCAGGAATCTGCCCCAGTCGTCGTCGAGCAACGTTCCGTTGGTCTGCAGGGCATTGGAGATGATCCGCCCCTTGCCGTATTGACGTTGGAACTCGACCGCTTTCTCGAAGAACGCGAGTCCCATCAGCGTCGGCTCCCCTCCCTGCCAGGCAAATGCCACCTCCCGCGTGGGGGTTGCCTGGATCAGCTCCCGCACAAACCGCTCGAGTCCCGCCACCGTCATCCGCCGCGATCCCGGATACATCGCCGTCTTCTTGGTATAGAAGCAGTAGCTGCAATCGAGGTTGCAGCTGCCCCCGGCCGGTTTGGCCAGGACATGGAAAGGAGCTTCAGCGACGGTGGACACAGCGAGACCAGACTAAGCTTATCATGGTGTGAAGTCACCGCCCTGCGACCAGACCCAACCTCCCGCATTCGTTGCGAATCATTTGTCTGCTATTGTCCCCGGACCGCTCTTTGGGAGATCCACAAGTTCACTACTTTTTAACAAGCAGTGCCATGACCGCCGGGGCGGCATTTCGCGATGCCTCGAGGGGCGTCCATATTCAGACAATGCCCCACTCTTTGGGGCCGTTCTACGCCCCGGACAGATTGCTTAATCCATTCTTAACTTTGTCCGGTGTAAGGTGCCTGATCTTAATATTTCTTGGGTGCCATGAACGATGTGAATAGCCCCAATACCTTTCGGCGGGCGCTCTCCAAGGCATGTGGAGTTGGCAAAGGCCGGGTGGATTGGAGACCAACAACCTCGCGGAGGGCCGCCATGGGCGCCTCCCCTTGAGGACCACCCAAGCGGGTCAAACAAACTGATTATGGGAGGGAGATTTCCACTTGCCAAACGGGTTTCATTTTAGCGGGGCCATAAAAGGGGTTGTTGTGCTAGCGATCCTCGTCCTGGGCCTGATTTCGGTTCAGGCTCAGGTGGCCTGGACGGCTTTCAACGGGATCGGTTATAGCGTTTCCTCGAACGCCACCTACTGGGACAACGACAATCAGGGCGCCCTGAAAAATTTTGCCACCGGGGAGACCTTGGCGGCAAGGGTTACTCTCACCGAAACCAATATCGTCACTTATCTATCCAGCAGCCTTGATCTCTCCTACGCCGAAGGAACCGATGCTCATACCCGGTTTATGGGCAGCAATTGGATCAATCCGACTTTTGTTCAATCCTACGACGACAGCAGCATTCCCTTTGAGCAGGTCATCACGTTTTCCAACCTGAATCCCAACTGGACCTACGAGTTTTTCGCCACCTCCAACCGGGGAGGTTCCGCCTACGTGGGTGATGCGAGCCGGTCGACCCGGTTTACCATCCAAGGGACCAGCAACACCCCGGGCAATGCCCACTCCAGCGGAGTGGAGATCACGGGCAGTTCCGCTGTGATCAACAGCGGTTACAACAGCATCACGGGTCATGTCATCGGCTGGGACAACATCGCCCCGGCCGCGGACGGCACCTTCACCGTGTCGGTTGCCAGCGTCTACAACCCGATTTCAGACGACTACAAGGCCTACTCCTTCCAGATGTTTCAGATCAATGCCGTCGTGCCCGAACCCACCACCGCAGCGACCGGCCTTGGCCTGCTTGCCCTCGTCGCCGCCGGGCTGCGTCGCCGGCGACATCCCAAAACCCACCATCTCTGAAACTTCGGTAGCCAAGGAGCTTGGGACAGATCTCACGACCTCCTGGCCCACCTTTGGGATTTGTCATGCCATCGGATGGGCGGCAGTCGCATCCCCATTTGAGTTCGGATAAGTGCATCGTCGATGGCGACGCCAGTGCGTTGGATGACTCAATAACAACGGCTGAAGAAGAGGCGCGATGTGCGTTTTTCGCACATTGCACCCGAGATGCTTTATGCGCATATTATGCGCATTATGCACCCAAAGACGCGGCTCATCACTTCCGATCCTGAGATCCTGGATGGCACGCCCGTTTTTGCCGGCACGCGTGTGCCGGTCAAAAACCTCACCGATTGCCTGGAAGCCGGCGACTCCATTGACGTCTTTCTGGAGGATTTTCCATCGGTCAGTCGCGCCCAAGTGATCGCATTTCTGGAAGAGGCTCGCACCCAGTTGATCGCTGCCGCAGTCTGAGCAATGCGCGTGATTCTCGACGAGTGCCTGCCCCGGCAGCTCGGGCCGGAACTGACAGGCCATCTGGTTTCAAGCGGGCTGGGCGGGTCTTACGGGAGCCCTGCCTTCGTGGCGCGTAGGCGCCACAGGCCGCCGCCAGTGGGGCTGCACCCTCGTGGACTGGAGGCAACCTTCAGGAGCGGAGGGAACGCGCAGATCGCGTGATCAGTCCTGAGCTTGCCGAAGGGCTGGCAGGCGATGTGCCGCAGGGGCGGGGTTACGCGTTGGAGTTGGAGCAGACTGGATTAACTACAAAGCCTGACCCGTTTTGGCATGTGACCCTCTGTCGCTGAGAAGCTCGGTTGAGCGTTAACAAGAAATTGCATCCGCCAACGCCGGGCACACTCGTTGCTATTGGTTGCCGCTATTATGGGGCGATTCAAAGATTTACGGAATGACCCTTTTGCCTTTCCCATCAATTGGCCAAATGGGAAAATACGTTAGTAATGTCGTAGTACGGAACTATCCAAACGTCGCATAACTGAGAGCAAATGCCGGTGATTTGGTGGTTTTGGAACCCATGAAATGTCGTATGTTTCCAGTTGGTCGGAGTTGATGTCGTATCTCTCTCAAAACTTCAGTCGTCACACAAAGATTTCGGAGTAAGTTGATTGAGCAACTTCACTAAAGCCAAGAGTCCGATTGTGACTCTCCTGTTAATCGGGGTAGATTACACGGGCTCTTACTGACGCACACGGGGAAGATTATTAAATGGTTCGATAATCTCCTCTTTGATCCAAACTTTAAAACTCTCTGAAAGAGCATAATCCTTATTTTCGAGGCGCATTATACTAAGCGTTTCGTCGAAGTATATTTCGATGACTGATTGTTGCCACACTCCTTGAAAAATTAATGCCAAATTCCATTCCCCACGTGGTGAAGACTCTATCTTAACCGGAGTAACTTCCATATTTGACTGAAGCTCTCGCAGTAGTTTGTGGGAGTATTCAGATGAAAAAGTCAACCTTCGGTCAAAAAACCACTTTATTGATTCGGGCGGTGCCGCGCCATGCGTTTTTGTGCGGGGATACTCATAACAGACACTTAGCCTAACACTACGTATCGGATGGCTTTCAACGGACTGGATTAGAACTTCTAGTTGCTTGTTCGATGATTCCTCGCCACTTAAAGGGGACAATAATACGACGAGTAATACAATAAGTTTGGAGGGGAAGTACTGCATTTCGATTTTAATAATTTATTTTCCGGGTTTATTTGAGCGCAAAACAGGATTCGAGCCGTCAATGTCGAAATAATTTTTCCTGCCTTTCCGGCCTAGCTCAGCTGAAATCTGGTTTTCTTCCTCAGTAGCTCGCACTTCCTCTCGTCTTACGGATCGACGTTTGCCGGTGTGGAGCACCGTTTGCCATACCGCTGTAGCAAAGTCTCTCAAAAACTGATCGGGACTGCGGTCGAACTGGGCAGCATGTGATACCTCATGTCCCCAAATTTCTTCGGTGGTAAGAGGCTCATTAGTAGATTTCACAATCATATGCAAACTTGGATCAATTATAAGAGTTCTGCTATAATGATTAAATTGACCAGAGTTTCCCATTAAATTAGTCTGAGTAACCGCCGCTACATAATAAGTGTGCTCGGAATTCACTAGCTGCATCCAATTTGAAGCATGCGTTTCTGATCCTGCCATTGTGGCTCGATTCAAGTCCAATATGCTATTGATTTGGCTTCGGGTTTGCCCTGGCGCAAACTCAACTCTGAGTCCATTTGGATCTACATACTTTAGTGGATTGTTTTCAAACGCTGAGTACCAATTGTAGCCCCCCGCAAAGCCAATCGGATCGGCGTTGAGGAACCGCATCAAACGTGGATGATAAAAGCGAGCACGCATGTGATACAGTCCACTGCTGTCCTTTTTTACCCCGGTCTCGCCGTGGTAGAGGAAGGGAGTGTCACTGGAGCCGGTTCTACCCACGATTCGCCCAAATGACGAATACTGCACCTGGTCGCTAACAGTTACACCGTCATCATTGGTCAGGGGGGGGCAAAAGGGGTCATTCCGTAATTCTTTGCGGGGGCAAAAGGGGTCATTCCGTAATTCTTTGAATAAGCTCCTGAAACACATTCTTGGATTCTCCTCCGGCGGCTCTGAATCTGCCCACATGCAAGCTGACTGACTGCGCTACTCCCATATTCAACTCTCGGGCAATCCACACGTTCGTGGCACTGGTGCGACGCCTCAGCGCAGCTGCAATCATGATTTTCCACTCCACTGATTTGGGGGAATCCATGATCTCGGAACCGGACTTTCCCATCCTCGATAGGGCCCGCTCCAAACAACGCCGCCAGATCAACTCATTGACCTCTTGCAAGTCGCGTCCCTCAAAGTGCTCTGGAATGTCCCCTCCGGCGGATTCTCTCCCGGCCACTCCCCCCTTCAGGACCCGTTGCTTAAACTCCGCTGTGCCCAGGGCCCAACCTCGGGTCATTTTTCCAAAGGCCAGTTCTTTTTGCGCGGCATCATCTGTTGAGAGCCAGGTCAGGTAGTCGGCATAACTCCGACGACCACGAGGCGTATCTTTTAGTCCTCCGGCGGATTCCAGCGTGTTTTTCAGGTTCAGGAAACTCGGCCGACGACGCGGTTGATCAAGATACCAGTAACTTGACCAGCGGTAATCCTTTAATTCCGCCACCAAGCAGATCCCCGCCCGCACGGGATTGAGGTGCACATAGTGCAACAACCCGCCAAGGTAAGTCGATTCCTCGACGATCAGGCTCTTGTATCGGCCTTGGAACAGCTTGCCAGTTACTTTCCGAAAGCGGTGGTAGCGGTTGGCAAAGGTCGATTGCAGCCACTTCATCCCATAGATCAGGTTTCCGGTGGGCGTGCGCACGACCAAATGGAAATGGTTGGTCATCACACAAAAGCCCTCCAATACCCAGGAACATTTTTCGCATGCTTCAAAGAGACAAGTTTCGAAGGCCTGATGCGTCCCTGCATCCACGAACAAGTCCTGACGGTAGTTTCCGCGATTTATGATGTGGTAAACACCATCCTTACGTTCCAAGCGCAAACTCCGGGGCATGAGGTCTGCATGCCATATTACCATCAATGGAGCAATTCAAAGATTTACGGAATGACCCCTTCTGTTGCTCTCTGTTGCCCGTGAATCATTACTGGGCTAGTGACCATGCGGCGTCCATTGTATTGGCGTTATGTTAATCGTCATTTAGTCAGAGTTCAACACTCTGATGCTATCTACAATAGTCTCCATAATCTCAAGTCGGCTTGCCATCTCTTTTCGAATTCCGAAATGCGCATACTTCGGTGATTTTTCACCAAGTTCTATTAACATTTCCTTAAGGATAGATGTATCAGGTGCCCCCAAAGCGCTGTGCTTGAGATAACCATTTGCGGTTTTGGATTGGGTAGTCGGTGTAGAGGCTTCACTCGGGAATGACGGGTGATCGCCAATATAAAATGAGAATATTACTAATTCTCCATCCAGAATTTGCACAAACGTGAAGTCATCCAAAGGACTCTTTTCATTTAAAGTATAATGTGAAGGCACTAAAAGCTCAACCGAATCAGCCGCTGCAAGTTTCGTCCATTTTTCGGGAGCAGTAGCCCAAGAGGACAACTTGATTGATAATGTCAGCAATATTACAAAAAGTACTCTCATTTAGAATTATCTCCTTCCTGCCCTTAGTCTTGCTTGGTTTATCACATTTTCAACTTCGCTTTCGCTAGGGGGCATATCGCGGGCCTCCATTATTCTATCACCCTGCCCGTCGAAGACTTCTCCGGTGAATACGTGATAGCCATCGGGAAGACCTAGGTGGTGACCCATTTCGTGTGCTGCAGTCCAACCATCATCATCGGCGAACCAAAGATTCATATTTGAGCGTCCTGATCCGGGCACAACCAAGACATAAAAGCCTCTTCTGTTTGGGTCATTATTAATGATAGTTTTGACTACATATTTCCCAAATTTACCAGTCCACCAATCTTCGATTCCCTGGTTAAATTTCATTATTACATCGCTGGGAGGCTCTCCATGATAATCAATATTTATTACCATTTGAACCCTGATGCCATCAGTAATTAGCGAATATTCAGGATTGTTGTAGTGAATAATTTCAAGATTTCTTCGCCCATCCCGTTCATCGCCTCCATTTGCTCTAACTGTGAATGGCTCCATAGTGTAAACGTCGGCACTAGAGGTATCCTTAAGCCCCCACGGATCGAACCGACTCATGGGATTACTTCCAAACGCAGCGTACCAATTATAGCCGCCAGCAAATCCGATAGGATCGGCGTTCAGGAAACGCATTAGGCGGGCAT
This sequence comes from Opitutaceae bacterium, assembly GCA_028280945.1. GTDB lineage: Bacteria > Verrucomicrobiota > Verrucomicrobiia > Opitutales > Opitutaceae > Actomonas. The sequence goes on along the minus strand of JANQKV010000032.1, from coordinate 344 downwards.
GATAGAAGCGAGCCCGCATATAGTTGAGCCCCGAGCCATCGGTCTTCACCCCGGCCTCCCCGTGGTAGAGGAACGGCGTCGTATGCGTGCCCGTCCGACCCACAATCTGCCCAAACGATGAATACTGTATCCGGTCGCTGACCGTGGTCCCATCATCATTGGTCAGCGCAATCGTGCTACCCATGTGGTCGTAGTGGTAGGTGTTCGTGCTCGCACCCGTCTCTTCGTAGAGCAGTCCCAAACCATAGACGTAATAGGTCACCGTACCCCCTCGGTTGCGCACCAGGGTGCGGCTGAGCGCGGCATTGGGATCCACTGCGTAGGTGATCGATACCCCGCTGTCG
>JANQKV010000001.1 GCA_028280945.1 Opitutaceae bacterium | reverse complement strand
CCCGCTTTGCCGAGCCGCTCCTGCAGCTCAACCTGCAGCGCTTGCGAAACCGCATCGGTGGAGGAGCGCAGCGTCATTTCGCCATCTTCCGCCTGATCGTAGGCGTAACCGCTGGCCAGATGCCGCACTGCGGATTCGCTCTGCACCGCAACGTAGTGTTCGTATTCGTCCACATCAAAAACGGCTTGGGCCGTATCCTGCACGCGCCAGACGACAACGGCCGCGATTTCGATCGGGTTGCCCCGCTTGTCATTCACCTTGAGTTTGTCGCCGTTCAGGTTTCGCGAACGCAGTGAGACCTTGAGCTTCTTGTTGAAGGGGTTCGTCCAGAAGAACCCACTGTCGCGCACCGTGCCTTTGTAGGATCCGAACAAAATCAACACGGCCGCCTCATTGGGCTGTAGGGTGAAAAACCCGATGCTGGTGAGGATGGAGGCCAACAAAAGAACCACGGCCGACAAAATTATCAGCGGCACTTTTGCAACCGCACCGAGAATGAAGACCGCCACCACGGCGGCGTAGAGCACGACGTTAAAGAAAAGCATCGTCCAACCGCTCACGGCCGAGACCCGATGCTCGCGGTTGGTGGAGGAAGAGAAGGATTCGTTATTCATAGTTTGGAGTTGGATGATTTCAAAGTGATATCACTTTGAAATCATCGGTCAAGTTGGAAAGGCGGGAAATTCTGGCCCCATCGGGTATTTGGCCCTTTATCTGCCTGCATGCCTGAACTCTCCCCCACCTGGTCGCTCACGAGTTATTTCCCGGCTTTTGACGGGCCCGAATACCGGAAATTTCTTCAGCAAACCACCGATGACCTCAATCAAGCCATCGCAGATGCGCAGGCCCTGGCTCCACTCACAGCCAATACGATTTTGTCCTGGGTCGCAGCGTTTCGGACTTACGAGGGCATCGGCGCCCGTCTGGGTCATTTGAGCTCTTACCTGGGCTGCCTGGGATCGGCCGATGCCGCCAACGAGGCCTATCAAACCGCCGACGCGGAACTTGCCGGACAATGGGCCCAATATTCCAAACTCAGCACTTCTCTCTCCGCCGGTTTTAAGGCCGCAGACGACAAGACATGGACCGCATTCCTGCAGAACGAAGACTTGATTGATGCCACCTTCCGCGTGAATCGCATGCGGGAACGCGCCATGTTCCAAATGGACCTTCCGGCCGAGGCCCTGGCCGCCGATCTTGGCGTTGATGGCATCGGCGCATGGGGGCGTCTCTACGATACGGTCAGTGGAAAAATGACCTTTGAGATGAAGTGGCCCGACGAACGGACGGAAACCACTCCCATGTCGCAACGCCGTTCGCTCCTGACCAATCGTGATCGCCGCGTCCGCGAAACCGCGTTTCGGGAGGGCAACAAGGTTTGGGAGGCGCATGAGGACATTATGGGCGCGGCTCTCAATGCCATTGCAGGCACACGCCACACGCTCTACGGCCGCCGGGGTCAAAAGCACTTTCTCGACGCGCCGTTCCATGACGCCGCCGTCTCGCGCCACACGGTGGACGCGATGTTCGCCGCCATCGATGCCAACATCGAAGTCCCCCGGCGCCTGGTGAAGTTGAACGCCAGGCTCCAAGGCACCACAGGCATCGCTTGGTTCGACCAGGACGCCCCGCAGCTGCCCGATACCCTGCCCGAACTGAGTTGGGAGCGCGCCGTCGAGATGTGCGACCAAGCTTTCGCCGGTTCCTATCCCAAACTACGGGCCTATTTCCAGGCGATGATCGAGCAGCGGTGGGTCGAGAACGAACGCCGTCCCAACAAGCGCGCCGGCGCCTTCGCCACCGGATCCTCCATCATCAGCGAAGAGCGGATCTTCATGACCTTCGGCGGCACGATGACGGACGTCACCACCCTGGCCCACGAGGTGGGTCATACCTGGCACTCACATTTGCTGAATTCCCTGCGCCCCTGCGCACAGAATTATCCCATGACCTTGGCCGAGACGGCGTCGACGTTTGCCGAGAGCATCCTGGCGGACGGTCTGCTCGCCAATCCGGACCTGACCGAAGATCAACGCGCGTTCTTGCTGGAACGCAGCCTGGCCCATGCCCCGGCCTTCCTGCTCGATATCCCGGTGCGGTTCAAATTCGAGTCACGTTTCTACGAAGAGCGTCAGGCGGGCAACGTGCCCGTCAGTCGAATCAAGGAACTGATGACCGCAACCCAGCGCGAGGTGTTTGGTGATGCCCTGCTCGAGGATGGCGTCGACCCCTGGTTCTGGGCTTCGAAACTGCACTTCTACATCACGCAGCTTTCATTCTACAACTTTCCCTACACCTTCGGCTACCTGCTCAGCTCGGCCCTTTTCCAGGAGTTTAAACGAGAGGGAGAATCCTTCCTCGAGCGCTACGAGACCTTTCTTGGGCTGACGGGTCGCGCCACCTGTGAGGAAGTTGTACAACAGTCGCTGGGCCGCGACATTCGCGAAGAAGCCTTCTGGGCCGAAGCCATCCAAGGACTGACCCCTAAAATCGACGCCTATGCCGCTGCGGTGGAAGCTCGCCTGAGTTCCTGATTTGGCGCCGCCTGGCGGCGCTCAATCACTTCTTCGCCTTCTTCTTTTTGCCCTTCGGCTTGGACTTGGGCTTCTTGTCCTTGGCGGCCTTGTCCTTCGCTTTGGCCTTCTTCTTGGGCTTGGCGGGAGCGGGCGGTTGCCACAGCTCCACCTTGTTGCCCTCCGGATCCATGATCCAACCGAACTTGCCGTATTCAGACTCCTCGCGGGCATCGGAGACCTTCACTCCTTCTGCTGCCAACTCGGCCAGTACCCGGTCGAGATCCTCGACCCGGAAATTCATCATGAAGGCCTTGCGGCTGGGTTTGAAATAACCGGTGTTGGCCTCAAACACCCCCCAGACCGTCTGTCCTTTCTTTTTCGGATTGTTTTCGTAACGCCACGGAAAGACACATCCGCCCCACTCCTCAACCGGCAGCCCCAGTCGATCACGATACCATTCACTGAGGGTTTTGACGTCCTTTGCCTTGAAAAAAAGGCCGCCCAAACCGGTCACCCGAGAAAGCTTTTTCTTTGCCATGCCCCGACGCTGTGAGCGGCGGCGGTTTAGGCGAGCGAAAGCGAGAACATGGGGCACAATGTTACATTTGTGAGGAGATTTGATGACAGGTCCGCCCATCAAAATACGATCGGTGCACAAAAAAAGCCGCCCGGGCGGGCGGCTTCGGCATCTGAACCTATTATGGTTTAGTCCCGGCGACCGACAAGGATCATCAGGATGTGCAGGAGTGATCCGAGCGCAGCCACAAAGGCAGCGACATAGGTTAAAGCGGCGGCATCCAGCGTCTCGTTGACCCCACCCATTTCATCGCGATCGAGAATACCCAACTCGACGAGCTGGGCTTTGGCCCGGGCGCTCGCATCAAACTCGACCGGCAGGGTCACGAGTTGGAAGAGCACGATGATGGTAAGGGCAACAGCCCCCAACATCAGCATAGTGTTACCAAAGAGAGACCCGGCCAAAAGGAATCCTGCGATGATGGCAAAATTGGAGGCTCCTGCTGCAATTTGCGTGGCCGGAACCATGGTTTGGCGAACGGTCATCATCGAGTAACCCACCTTGTGCTGAATAGCATGGCCGGCTTCGTGCGCAGCCACTCCTAACGCAGCCAAACTGGAGCCACGATAGTTCATTTCCGACAGCGCAAGACGTTTTTTGATTGGATCGTAGTGGTCCGTGAGCTGTCCGGGCACCTGCACGATTTCGACGTCACTGATCCCGGCCGAACGCATGACGGCAGCAGCAGCTTCGTAACCGGTGATGCCGCCGCGAGATCCACGCCGCACGTTTTTCTCGTAGGCACGACGAATCTTAGATTGGGCGTAGAGACCGAATAACATCGGTACGCCAATGAGGATTAGCATCCAGAGCATATTGGTATAAATTGATTTCTCAGCCGAGGATTGGTTCCTCAGACCGAAACCAACTTATCGAGTTGCGCCCGTTTGCAAGTGCAACCGGTCGCGTTTGGAAAATGTGGTGCAGATTGTAGTCGGACACCTAGAAAGGGAATCCTAGGTAGAAATGCCGTGTGCCGTCCGGATCAACGGGGCAGGGATCGAGGTTGTGACCTTATTCCAGTCGGACGAGCGATAGTGGGACCATATAGCACCGCCCCCCAACAGTCTCCGCCAAGGCGCTGCGCAAACAACAATCACCCACCACTGGCTCGGCCATAGAAATTAGAGCTAAGTGTCCAGTTGAGGAGGCCGCGTCACGCGCAAGAGGTTTAGCGCATTTCACATCTAGTTTAAGAGGGTAATCTCAGCATCCGTTTTCTTGTGATTTTCGTGGTGATTGAGCCTTCAGAAAATCGATTGACATTGGATGTTCGAGTTCTGAATTAAAAAATGCTGGCCGCAATCAGTAATACCAAGATTAATATTATTAAATAAGCATGAAGTTCTTAATAAATTTAGCGTTTTTCCTCATCGTCTTGACTGCGTCCGGCCAGTCGCATTTCGGAGAAGACGGACTGGATGTGCACGTCGGTGATTTAGGGTTACCTTTAGGGGGAAGCTATGGAAACGGATCCTTGCCTGGAGAACCTGATTTTACGTTCAATATCAATGTCATGTGGTTGTCGGATGGCTCGGCACTGAACAACTCGAATCCGGGGCTACTCTCCTTTGATGCGATGCTTGGCGTTGTGGCAGCAAAATTCGAAGTGCGCTTAGTTCAGGTCACAGGTGGTCAAGTTGTGGTGGTGGTTGATTGGAGCGAGACCGACCTAATTGGCAATACTCAGGGAGGAACAAAAGTAATTGGAGTATTGAAGCAGTCATCTTTAGGCGTGTTGTCAGATATCAACAGCCAAACGAATAGTTCGCCTAACAATATTAGTCGTTCAAACTCATGGGATGTAGTAGTAGGGAACGGAAACGGTAATGTCGTTCCTATAACCTACTATAAAACCACTGGACACTGGGACGGAACCACCTACCACGTAATCTCTTCGGCGGTCACTGTGTTTGTTCACTTACCCGGTTCGGGTCAAGGCCACAACGGAGACCGATAATCTTTTGCCATGAAAACCAATATATTGATAATAGCTTTCTTAAGCTTGATTGTCACCGTCTCCGCATTCCTTTATTGGATGAATTATAGCTCAACTGAGCGTCTAACCGACACATCGAATCAGGAACCTCTTCTTCCCTCTAGTTCAGCTCAGCCTTCGACTAGCCTACAGATAAAGGAATACAAACAAACCGAAATACTTCCAAAACAGAGGTCTACTGTCGAAGTTCTTGACCAGGAAAAAAGAATCCAACCGGGATACAATTCAGAAGGTATCCCAACCCGATCATCGCCTCTCGGTAAGTTCTTGAGTCGGTCAGATCAGGCTCTATTGGCCCTATCTGAAGAGGATGTCCGCACACTACGAAAAGAGCTCATGGAATGTAAAGATTCATACTTGAATCAAGCGTCCCATTACGTCGTTAGAGTTGCGGAACGTGAGACACAACATGTTTTGGAGCTGAAGATTCCGGCCAAGTTAAGACAGGACATCAGAAGACAGCTATTGGAGGTGATGGGGAAATATACCCAGCACTTATCGGAAGCAGATAGGAGACGAATGGCACATAGTCCATCGATTTTCTCCGAGTTTCTCTATCCAAATGCAGAAACAGTAACGTTTGTCCTTGATTTTGATAGTAAATCTATAGTCGAAGCAAATGCGGTTAGAGTTGAGAAACGTTTCACAGCTACAAACCACCCACTACTCAATGGATTCAAAACAGCTGGAATTGTGACCATCGACAAGTTTCAAAATGAGCTCGGGCCTCTTCTCGGACCCTCTCTTACGATGTAATGGTCTTTCCACTCTCAATTCAGCAAAGCACTAGACGTTAGATTATGACGATCTCATAAAACTCCTAAAGTGATTAAATTCGAGAAGATAACATTTCTTCTCAATTTCCCACTGTTTAGGTTAGCGCACTATACTGATACGCGAAAGGCGTGCCTTGTGTATAGTGCGCTTTTTGTATCTTGACCGCAATAAATCACTGCCAAATTTCACTGAACGTATGCCTAATTGCGGTTAAAGTTCGGTTAATACGAATCGACGCTGAATTAGTGCTCCAAAAAATCAAGTAAGCGTCCGTCCCACCGCGTATTGACTACGTGACAGACAGCCCACTCTCGCGGGGTGAGAGCAGCAGCTTCGACTTGGTTTAGTCGTCATGCCAGGTAGACAGCGCAGCAAGATCGAAAAGGCAAAACTGACCCCCGTGCGGCTGAAAACCAGCCGTCTGAACGTCAATCCTTCCGCTATGGGGAAGCCGGACGCTTACGGTTATCTCAGCAAGTTTGAACGAGCTTAAAGAGACTGGTGTAACATACTACTTCTCGTCTACTCTATTCAAAATAAGAGCCTATTCTATTGTTCTTAGTTGCTCGCGTTCATTCTAGGAAATCGGTAACAAACCACTGCGGCGCAGGAGGGCTTCGGGGTCGGGGTCACGTCCACGAAAGGTCCGAAACAATTCGGCCGGATCAGCGGAATTTCCACGACTCAAGATGCCATCGACAAACTCACGACCCGTTTGCCGGTTGAAGATGCCCTCGGCCTTGAAGCGGCCAAAGGCGTCCGCTTCCAGAACTTCCGCCCACAGATATGAATAGTATCCGGCGGCATAACCCGTCGCATCACTGAACAGGTGCCCAAACCGGTAGACAATCGGCCGGACGGGCGGTTCGGTGGGGACCATCATGTCGGCAGTGGCCTCGGTGATTTTGGCCTCCAGCTTGTCGGCCCCGATCGCCACATAATCGGGCGTCTCCGTGTGCATGAGCAGGTCCATCTTGCCGAACTGGAGTTGACGGGTGATCTTGGTCGCCGAGCCAAAATTTCGTGCCGCCGTCATCTTCTGGAAAATATCCTCCGGAATCGGCTCTCCCGTTTCGAAATGACGGGCAAACAAATCGAGGCTCTCCCGTTCCCAGCACCAGTTTTCCATGATCTGGGAGGGCAACTCCACAAAATCCCAGGCAACATTCACGCCGTTGAGGGACTTGATTTCGACTTCACCCAGGAGGTGGTGCAGCAGGTGGCCGAACTCGTGGAAGATCGTTTCCGCCTCCCGGTGCGTAAGCAGGGCCGGGCGATCGTTGAGCGGCGGAGTGAGATTGCCCGTGATGTAGCCCAGATGTGGATCACGCGGGCGATCCGGATGCGCATCGCCGGTCTTGAGGTAACCCATCCAAGCTCCCCCGCGTTTTGATGCCCGGGGATGCCAGTCGGCATAAAACGAACCCAAGTGGCGGCCCGCTTCATCGTGAATCGTGTAAAACTTCACCTCCTTGTGCCAGACGTAGTCGGGCCCAACTTCCTGCTCCTTGATCACCAAACCGAAGACCCGGCCGCATAGGTTAAACAAGCCGTCGATCACACAATGCATGGGCAGATAGGGCCGTAACACCTCGTCATCGAAGTCGTGCAAAGCCCGCCGCTGTTTTTCGGACCAGAAGGCGACTTCCCACGGTTTCAGGCGCTTCACCGGTTGGCCGGTTTGGTCCGCCTTGAACTGCTCCAAAGATTCGATTTCCCGGTTAAACATGTCCTGGGATTTGCCCTGCAGATCACGAACAAATTCCAGCGCGCGATCACCGGTCCCGGCCATGCGGCGGGCCAGCACTTGATCGGCAAAATGGGTCTTCCCGAGCAACTTCGCCTTCTCATCGCGCAGGGCGAGGATCTGCGGAACCAAAGGACGGTTGTTGTGCTCTTCGGTCGAGCCGATGGCGGCGGCCGCAGTCCAGATGTCCTTCCGCAGCGACTCGTCTTCGGCGTAGACCATGACGGGTTCCATCGAAGGGTGGTGCAACGTGAAGCGCCAGGTGGGTTTCTCGTCTGTGCCTTTGCCTTTGCCGGCCGCCGCTTGACGAGCCGCGTCCTGCGCATGTTGTGGAATGCCCGCAAGCCGCGACTCATCCTCCACCATCACATCCCAGGCATTGGTGCTGTCCAAAACGTTCTCGGAATACGTCTGGGTGAGTTTGGCCAATTCGCTTTGGATCTCCTCCAGGCGCTGGCGATCGTCCTCCGGCAAGTCCGCCCCGGCCTCCCGAAAATCGGCCACGGTCTCGTCGAGATAACGACGATGGATTCCGGTCAGGTTTTCAGCCTCGGTGGATTCGGCCACGGTCTTCAAACGCTTCCACAGTTCGGGATTGAGCGGAATGCGGGCGAAAAATGCCGAAACCTGGGGAAGCATTTTGTTTTGGGCATCGCGGAGCGGCGGGGAGTCCTCGACCGACTGGAGGTGAGACACCTTGCTCCACGCATAACTCAGCGACTCGGTCGCCTTCTCCAGTGCGAGAAACGTGTTGGCATAGGTCGCCTCCTCCAACGGAAGATTTGCAATCGCATCGATGGCCACCTGCCCGTCCGCTATCGCAGTGGTGATGGCTGGCTCAATATGCTCCGGAGTATGGTCGGACCATCGAATGGTAAAATCAGAAGAGAGAAAGGGGTTTGTCGACATATGGGTTCAGCCGAACCCAACGGCTCTGCCGGCGCAAGCGTCCACCCGTCATCTCTATCCCTGTGTGCTTCCGATCTCACCTCCATGTTCGTATTACGAACATGGCCTTGGGACCCGGTCGTGGCGTGAGCGGTCTTGAAGCGGATTACCAACGCCAACGAGCGCCGAAGGACCACAGGCGTGGGGCGGCCGGAACAGCGGGAATCTCCTCGAAGTCCGAGTCCCAGACGTTGTCGATTTGCACGGAGAGCTCGAGCTGGTCGGCAAAGCTGGGCCGCCAGTAAACTCCCAGGGAGCTTAACACGGTCTCCTCGGTGTCGTTTCGACGCAGTGGATTCGGCTCCTGAATGCGAAACTCGTTGTCCATGCGCAGATCTACATTGCTCGCAACCCGCCAGACGACCGCTGCGGTGAGCCGGTGGTTCGGGAAGTTCAGCGCATAGAAGCTCCCGTCCACGGAAAGCCCCCCATAGTCCTCATCCTTCTCCAACCACGAGTAACCGAGGTGAAGATCCACCGTTTCCCAGCTTCGGCTGATGTAAGTCTCCACGCCAAAGTTTTCCAAGTCGACGGCGGCGGCCGACCGCGCCCAAAAATCGTTGCGGAAGGTCCAGTCGATCAATTCGTCGTCGAAACGGTAAAATGCCCCCAACGTTCCCGACCAGGCGCCCAGGTTGAACGTGCCGGTCAGATCAATCGTCCGGCTGGTCGCCCGATCAAGATCCGGGTTGCCGCGAAACAACCCGCCGTTGGGGTTGCCCGCGATGGCGGTGTAGCTGGGGGCCTGGGACGTCGTGCTGTAGCCGAGGGCCACACGATTCCACGGCCCGGAGCTGGGTTGAAGAGCGAACTCCACAACCGGGGTCAACGCACCATCTCCCCGGTTGGAGGTGTCATAACCGACACCAGTCCGGAGCTCCCATGCATCGCCTCCACCAAACTGGCCCTGACGTTCATAATAAACCCCGGCAGTGGCGTGCGTGCGGCTGTTGAATTCTCCGAAACGCAGCGACGTCGACTCGATGTCATCCGCCAACACCCAAAGCCGGGCTTCAATCGCACTTTGGCCATCGAGGTTCACTCGGCCCCGCCCGCCGGCCGCAGTCACATAAGTCGTGTGTTTGAATGGCGGAATCGCCGGCACCGGTGCGTAGCGGTTGAACGCGTAGTTGTCATCGTTGCGGCGCCAATATGCCCCGATCTCCACGAAATCACCGGCGGCGGGGTCGAGCGTCCATTGGTGGGTGCCCGCAATCAACAGGGTTTGAATGTCCTCTGTCTCGGGGGAGTTGAACGGCGTATACATGTTCGGCCAGCCGAAGAACTTGTCCTGATATCCGACCAGGAAATTGGTGGTGCCCAATTCGTCAGCCCGCTGAAGCCGGGCGCTGTAGCGGCTGATCTCGTGATCGGCATCGGCGAACGGACCATCCGAGGTTGAATACGCTGCGGCCACGTCCGCCGCCCAACCTCCGGACAGATGCGTGCCCGCCAACAAATCGGTCCGCCAGCTGTTCCAGTCGCCGACACCAACACTCAGTTCTCCTCCAGCCCGCACGGCTCGCCAATCGTAGGCAATCCCCCCGGAGGTCGCATTCCACGCCCCGCCCATCGCCAACTCCGCCCCGACCGCAATGGTCGGAGTCGACAGCATGCCGGGGGCAACGGGAATCTCGGCGTAATAGTGTCCCGTTTGGGGATCGTAGAGCGGAAGTCCGGCCAGACTGAAGTTGGCGTTGGCAAAGGTGCCGCCCCGGATCGAGATATCAGCCTGCCCCTCGGCAAAGTTACGCGACTGCAGGTCCACCAGGGGTTCATAGCGCAACGCGGATGCCGGCGTCGCCACCGTCGCGATGGGTTCCTGGAGGGCAATCCGTGGTGAGAGCACCTGATAGGCGGTCAGCTCAACCGCAGCATTCTCGTCGTCATTTGAGGATGCGGTTGTTTGGGCGCACAGAAATGAGCCCGCCACGAATGGGCCAAGGCAGAGGGAAACGATGAAGAAGCGTGACTTCATGCTTCTCTGGCTAGGAAGGAACGCGGGCAAATCAAGCCATTGTTAGTATCTTCTCAAATTATATTAACAATCACCCATAAACCACACCTGGCACAAAAAAACCCGAGCCGCATTGGACTCGGGTCGTGAAATCGAGGAAAGACGGGTCGGGTCAGGAATCGCCGTCTTCGCCAATGGCCTCCACCGGGCAGCCTTCGAGAGCCTCCATGCAGAGGGAAATATCCTCTTCCGTGGTCGGCTGTTTGTGCACAAAGGAATATCCCCCGTCGTCGTGACGGGTGAAGAAGTCGGGGGCGGTTTCACGGCAAAGGTCGCAGTCGATGCACTGTTGATCGACGTAAAACTTACCTGCCACGTTGTCTTCCCACTTGTCGTCTTTATCTGCCATAGATGTCGCGACCAAAGACATTCCCCCGGGCGTGTCAAGCGAGTGCCCCAGTCAATTTAGGCCATTCTCAGCCGACCGGTCCCATGTAACTTCTCCCCAAGTAAGCAAGCTGCACACTTGTCACGCTCATCCTCTCGGGTAATGTGCCGCGATGCTCTCGGATCGGTCCTACATGCGCGATGATTACCAGCGTCCCTCCACGTCGGTGACAACGTGGCTGATCTGCATGATCATTGCTGGTTACGTGCTGCAAAACATCGCCGCGCGATGGTTGGGGGACGGAGCCGAACAGAGCTTCAACAACTTGTTGGCGCTCAGTGGAGATAGCATCAAGTCGTTCAAGATTTGGACCCTGCTGAGCTACAGTTTCCTCCACAGCATGACGAGCTTCCTGCACGTTGTGTTCAACCTGCTGTGGATCTATCTTTTGGGCCGGGAACTCATGCCACTGCTCGGAGGAAAGCGGTTTCTCTGGCTTTACGGCGGGGGGGTAGCGGCTGGCGGTATCCTGTGGCTGGCGGTAAACTGGAGTGACAACAGCATGCTGTTCGGGGCCTCCGCCGGTGTCTGTGCGCTTTTGATGGTTTTTGCCGCCATCAATCCCAACAAGCCGATCACATTCCTGCTGTTTTTTGTGCTACCCGTTACCATCAGGCCCAAGTGGCTGGTCATCTGCCTCGGCGGATTCGACCTGCTCGGGTTTCTCTTTTACGAGGCCGTGGGCTCCCGCGGCATCGGCGGCATCGCCCACTCGGCCCACTTGGGCGGCTTTGCCCTCGGATGGCTGTTTTTTCGCTACGTTTATGAGCGCAACTGGCAGGGCTTTGGGAGCGACAGTCCTGCGATGGAACTTCCCGGATGGCTGAAGCGCAACAAGAGCCGCCGGACTGAATCGGGAGCCTACCAGGTAAACGTAGGTGGTTCCTCGACAACAAAGCGCGCCGGTTCGAAGGCCCAAGCCCGCCACGTGGACCTCAAGGCCGAGGTCGATCGTATTTTGGACAAAATAAACACCAGTGGTTTCGGCGCGCTGACCGATGAGGAAAAACGAATCCTCGATCGGGCAAAGGATATGCTCAACCGCCGCTGATCTGCCTTTTTCACCGCTCGTATTCCGGGACATCCCGTCAAGCGACCCAAACTTGAAACAAATTCCGCCTTTGGCTTTCTCACCCTCGTGCCCATGACGTTGACGCCCCGCCTCCTCGGACTCTTCGCCCTCATTTCTCTTCTCGTTGGTCTAGGCCCGCTGGCGGCTTACCCCGACCGCTCGTTCACCCTCACGCCCGCTGAATCGAAGGAGATCCGCAACTTCGTCCAGCTGCTTGAACAAGCCCACTATAACCGGGAAGCCGTTGCCTCCTCCGATTACCCGTCGGTCATTCGGAGCTACATGGAGGATTGGGACGCCCACCATCTTTTCTTCCTCGATAGCGACGCTGAGGCCTTCATCGCCAAACACAGCGACGGCCTTTATTGGAATGTCACCACCCTCGGCGACATCTCCCCTGCCTTTGAAATCTTCAAACGCTACGAGGAACGCGCTCAGAACCGGGCGAGCTGGATTTTTGACCGGCTCGAAGGTGAGTTTAACCTTGAATCCGCCGACGAATTTGTCGTCGACCGTCGCGATCTGGAGTGGCCCACCACAACATCCGAGGCGGATCAAATCTGGGAGGACCGCCTGCGCTTCGAAATCATCCAGGAGCTGTTGAACGAGCAGGAGCTCGATGAGGCCAAGGAGAAGATCCGCAAGCGCTACGAGCGCATGATCAAAAACCTTGCTGACATCGAAACCCACGAAGTCACCGAGCTCTTTTTGTCGAATATCGCACAGCTCTACGACCCCCACTCCACTTACTTCTCGGCCGACACCTACGAGGACTTCGACATCCAGATGCGTCTGCAATTGGTCGGCATCGGGGCCCTGCTTGGTTTGGAAGACGACGAGTGTGTGATCCGCGAGATCATTCCCGGCGGTCCTGCCGACCTCGACTCCCGGCTTAAGCCCAACGACCGCATTATCGCCGTTTCCCAATCCGACGACCCCGAAGCTGAAACGGTTGAACTGATCGGCATGAAGCTGCGCCGCATCGTAGACCTCATCCGTGGTGAAAAAGGCACTGATGTGTTCCTCACCATCCAACCGGCCGACACTCCAGATGCCTCCGCCCGCGAAGTCGTTCGCATCACCCGCGATGTGGTGAATCTCGATTCCGCCCGGGCGCGCGGAGCGATCTTTGAAGTGCCCGACGACTCGGGCACTCCCCGCTCCGTTGGTGTTATTTCCCTGCCTGCATTCTACGGCCCCAATCCCGGCAGCACTGACGGTCCGCAAAACAGCGCCAGCGGTGATGTCGCCATTTTGATTGAGCAACTTCAAGCGCAGGGCATCGACGGCCTCGTGCTCGATCTCCGCGACAATGGTGGAGGACTGCTAAGTGAAGCCATCTACCTCACCGGCCTCTTCATTGAGCAAGGCCCGGTCGTGCAGGTGCGTTCCTACTATGGCGATGTGAAGGTCGACAACGACGAGGACAAGGCGGTGCGTTACGGTGGACCGCTGGCAGTGCTCGTATCCAAATACAGCGCTTCCGCTTCGGAAATCGTTGCCGGTGCGCTGCAAAACTACGGTCGAGCCGTGGTTCTTGGTGACAGTCACACTCACGGCAAGGGCACTGTTCAGACAGTCTACGAGATGAAGAAGCTCGACCCGAAACTGCGCATGCTCGACACGAGATCCGGAGCGGCGAAGTTCACCATTCAAAAGTTCTACCTGCCGAGTGGTTCGTCCACCCAGCTCAACGGGGTGGTTCCCGATATCGTGCTGCCGTCAATCGACGATGCCATGGAAAGCGGCGAACGGTACCTGCCGCAGGCCCTCGTTTGGGATGAAATCGAAACCACCGAATTTGATGGCACTCCCCTCGACAGCCACATCCTCGCCCCCCTGCGCGAAGCCAGCCTGGCCCGCCAGGCAACGCTGCCAGAGTTTGATTTCCTCCAACGCAACATCGCGTGGTTCACGGCCCGTCAGGACGAGGAGACCGTCTCCCTGAATCTGGATGCCCGCATCGCCCGCCGCGATGCCGACAAGTCCTTCCAAGAGGCAATGAAGCTCGAGCGTAAAATGCTGCGCGAACAGAATTACACCTACACCGAGTTTCTGCTGACTCCCGAAGAGGAAGAAGTCGACGCCACGGCCGTTGAGGAAAACCAGCCGATCAAAAACGAAACCGAAATAGCCGATCTCACCGTTCCGGTTGCTGAAGAAGAGCCAGGCAGCGAGGCCGTCGAAGCCGTGGCCGTGGCCGAAGTTGAGCCGGATGCTGCCATCGACGACGAAGAAGCTGAGGAGCCTGAGCCCGAAGGTTACGCTCAACTCGACATTCACCTCCGCGAGGCCATGCGCGTATTGGTCGACGCGGTGAAAATCGGCGAACAGCCCCACTTCGCCGAGCGTGTGCCTCTCACCGCCCGTTCCTCCACCGGCGGCTAGTCCGCCGGCTTTCGCGCGAAAACAAACCGGTCCCGCTCCGTCAGATCCTGACGCGAGCTCACGTCCACATAGCCACGGGATTCAAGCCGTCCAACCAACGTCGCGTGCTGCGCAATCCCCGTCTCCATCGCCAGGAGTCCCCCCGGCGACAGCCACTCCCCGGCGTGATCGATAATGTGATGCAGTGCGTCCAGACCATCCACCGCCGTCGAGAGTGCGACCGCCGGTTCATGGTCTTTCACCTCGGGTGAAGTCTCCGCCACCTCCGAGGAAGTCAGGTAAGGAGGATTGGCAACGATGAGCCCAAAGCGCTGTTCCGCGGGCAGCGCTTCGAACCAATCCGAAACCCGGATATCAATCCGCTCGGCCAAACCCAACGCCTCCGCATTTTCCCGCGCCAGCGCAACCGCATCTTCGCTGATATCCACCGCCCAGCCCTGCGACCGGGACCATCCTTCGCCCAGCGCCAACACCAATGCTCCGCTTCCCGTGCCCAAGTCCAGGAATTCCGTTGGTGTCTCCCTGTTGGCAAACTCCGCGCGCACCATTTCGACCAGATACTCCGTTTCCGGCCGGGGAATGAGCGCGCGGGCATCGCACTTGAGCGTAATCCCGGCGAAATCCACTGACCCGATGATGTGTTGCAAGGGTTCCCGTTGCGCCCGTCGGCGAATCAACGGCCGGATCAACTCCAGCTCCCGCTCCGGCAACAATCGCTCGAACTGCAGGTAAAGCTGCATGCGCGGCAACCCCAGGGCGTGACCCGCCAGCAACTCCGCGTTCAGCCGCGGATGCTCCACCCCCTTGCGCTCCAGGAAATCGGCGCTTTTCTGCAAAACCTCCAGCAGGCTGGTCATCGGCATGGCGACTACGCGTGCTGGCCAAACTCAGCCAGTTTCAGGGCCATGTCCTCTTCGAGCAGCGCCTTCACCAAGGGGTCGAATTCACCTTCCATGACTTGGTTCAAGCTTTGCAGGGTGAGGCCAATGCGATGGTCGGTCACCCGGCTCTGGGGAAAGTTGTAGGTGCGAATCCGCTCCGAGCGATCGCCCGTGCCGATCTGGCCTCGACGCTCGGCCGCATATTTCGCGCGCTCTTCCTCCTCCTTCAGTTTGAGCAGCCGCGAGCGTAATACCGTCATAGCCTTGGCCTTGTTTTTGATCTGCGAACGTTCATCCGCACACGTCACGATCATGCCCGTGGGCTTGTGCAGGATTTGGACTGCCGAGTCGGTGGTGTTTACCCCCTGCCCTCCCGGACCGCTTGCCCGGCTGACGGTAATCTCCAATTCCTGCGGGTCGATCGCGACATCAACATCCTCCGCCTCCGGCATCACTGCCACGGTAACCGTGGACGTGTGGATGCGACCGTTCGCCTCCGTCACCGGAACCCGCTGCACCCGGTGCACCCCACTCTCAAATTTAAGCTGACGATAAACCGCCTCGCCCGTGATCAACGCAATGACTTCCTTGAAGCCTCCGCGTTCGGCTTCGCTGGCCGACATGAGCTGCACCCGCCAGCCAATCGTGTCCGCAAAACGGGAATACGCGCGAAAAAGCTCACCGGCAAATAACGCCGCCTCATCGCCGCCGGTCCCGGCGCGGATTTCGAGCAGGGTGTTTCGGTTGTCCGTGGGGTCGGGCGGGATCATGGCCAGCAGGACGGCGCGCTTGAGTTCCTCAAGCTTCGATTCGTTTTCCGGCAACTCCAGCTCCGCCAGCTCCCGCAAGTCCGGATCGGCCTGTTCATCGCGGAGCAAACCACGCGCTTCCTCGATCTGGGCCTCGATTTTGGCAACCTCCTCATAGTCCGCCACGAGACGCGCCATGCGCTGCTGGTCACGCGAAACCAAGGCCGCTCGTTTGGGATCGGCGAAGAGGTTGGGATCGGCCATCTGGGCGTCCAATTCATCCAGGCGGATGCGGAACGGGGCGATATCAGGCAGTTCGGTCATGAAGTCGTTACCGTTCCATAAGGGCAAACTCCGCCCAAACGAAAGCACGAACCCGCCGGATATTGCCTATTGCGAAAAAACCCCGCCTCGCCATCGTGCCGACGGGAGATCGGCGCATGGCCGATCCACTCCCCGCCTCTCTGTCATGGCCGCTCCGCTTTTCACTCAAAACATCATCGCCTGCATTTGGGACTTCGACAAAACGTTGATCCCACAATACATGCAATCGCCGCTGTTCAAGCGGTATGGCATCAACGAGAGCAACTTCTGGGCGGAAACCAACCGGCTCGATGCCGAATACAAGAAGCGGGGTTACCGCATCTCGGGTGAAATCGCCTACCTCAACCACTTGCTCACCTACGTGCTGTCGGGGCAGATGGCCGGCCTCAACAACCGGGTCCTGCGCGAGTGTGGAGCCGAAATCGAATTCTACCCCGGCCTGCCCGACTTCTTCGATCTCAGCCGCGGTTGGGTGAAGGAAAAAGCCGCCTACCGGCAACACGAGATAACGCTTGAGCACTACATCGTCAGCACCGGTTTGGCGGAGATGGTCCGCGGCAGTGCCATCGCGGATAAAGTCGACGGGATCTGGGCTTGTGAGTTTGTGGAGAATCCCCTCCAGCCCGGCTTTCTCCATCAGGAGGAAATGTCACTGGCCGCCGAGGCGGAGATCGCCCAGATCGGCATGGTGATCGACAATACGACCAAGACACGCGCCATTTTCGAAATCAACAAAGGCTCCAACAAGGATGGGGCCATCGATGTGAATTCGAACATGACCCCCGAGGATCGCCGCATCCCGATGCAGAACATGATCTACGTCGCCGATGGCCCGAGTGACATTCCCAGCTTCTCGGTGGTCAAACGCGGCGGCGGCAAGGCCTATGGTGTCTACAATCCGGAATCGACTGGAGAATTTGAGCAGAACGACCGCTTGCGCCAGGTAGGCCGGATCGACCATTACGGCGAGGCCGACTACCGCGTCACCAGCGCCACCTCGAAATGGCTGCGGCTGCAGGTGCACCAAATATGCGACCGCATTGTGGCCGGCCGCGATGCGGCGGTCGCCTCGAAAGTTTCCCGTCCCCCCCGCCATCTTTCCGATGAAGGAGCGGACGATCCTACCAACAAGCCCGGCGAGCAGCAGACCGAGTTTCTCGCCGGTAGCTGAATCTCATCCCAAATAAAAGCGCACCCCGCGGGGTGCGCTTTGAAGTCATGGGCAGAAAACGAGGCCTCAGCTGGAGGGGCTCACCACGATGGTGTTGTTGGGCACCGTGATCTCGGGAATACCAAGTAGGATCTCGAGTGCATCGGCAATCGCTTGGAATTGCTGCGCCGTGACGGGTTCACCAAGTGCGATTGCGACACGGGCCGGGATAGTGAACGCAACTTGTCCTCCATCACCAATCTCCTCGGTAACCGGACCTTCAGCCGTGGTCACCAACGTAGTGGTCACCTGGGCATCGGAATTGTTGAGAGTGACCGCAACCAGACGGCCCCCACTCAAGCGAATGGTAAAGACCGCCTCACGAATCACATCTACCTCGTCGAGGGGCACATCCACCTCAACATCAACCTCCGGTTCAGGCCCCTCGGAATCTTCGATGTTTTGGTCCACCGAATCGGTGATCGCCGACTCATCGATCGTAACTGAGGAACCGGCGTCCCTCGCTATCTCAGCCAAAGCGCTGGTAGTCGTTGCCGTATCCGCGCCAGTTGATTCCACGACTTCTTGTGCAACCGACTCGACAACCTCGCTGGCGGCTGCGGGGGCGGCAGAAACTGCGGCCGTGACAATCGTCTCCACCGCCGCCGGATTTGCCTGGGTGGCTGCGGTAGCAACATCTGCCACCAGATTATTGTCACCTGCCTCCGAAGCAGCTTCAGCTGCAGTCGATACCACGGTGGACAAGGTGTCGTTGGTCACGCCATCAACACCAGTGGTGGCTAGTGTTGCGACCACCGAAGCGGCATTCTGCAGAGCCGTCCGGGTTATCGCAGCCGTGGCTGAATCACCCAAGGCTGCGGCCAAGGTAGTGGGAGCACCGCCCGTGGTCACTTGCCCGGTGTTCAGGTTAACCGTTCCCACGTCGGGAATATCGACCGTCACCACACCCGCCACAACGGTGACCAACACCTCCTGGCCATTAACGCTCACAGTGTAATTCGTACCCCGGGCGGCGGCTACCCCCTTGGGCGTGACCACGCCGTAGTCATTCACATTGCGTTTTTTGGGGTCAAGGTTGGCAACCATGTCGCCGTTTTGCAGGGTCAGACGCGTGATCTCCTGACCGGCATTTGCCTCAACTTGGGTGACTTCAAAAATCGATCCCGCACTGAAAACCGAAACGGTGCCGGTGAAGGTGCGGAGAAAAAGCTTGGCTCCGTCGGGCACAATAACCCAGGAGCCCACCGGGATGACTTCCCCTTGGCCCATCTCCACGTCTTGGCCGCCCTGCGAGTGACCATCGGGAAGCGTGACAGTGACCGATTCTGCGCCAGCGAGACGGGCTATGGTGGCCTCTTGGGCCGACAAAACCGCCCCCAGAAGAGCGAAGACGGCGAGGACAAGAACAGATTTGTAGTTCATGGCTATCGGGGGTGTTAAGAGTCGAGACTGATGACTCTATTGAGAGTTTGTTTTGCAGATCAAATTCAAGCAAGCCCTCAAATGAGCTCAGCTCATAGGATTTGTAACCACATCTACTTTGTCTGCATGGCATAAATCCCGTCCCAGTCCTTTGGGAGCCCACGACTCGAAAGATCCTCAACCAGCTGTAGGTAGGTGATCGAAGGATTGCGGCGGATGCCGCGATCCGGCGCCGGCTGAAAGCGTTCATTCGCTGCGGCAGCTTTAAAATGTGCTTCGGCTTCGGCCCAACGCTGGTCGTAGTAGTTGTCCAACCCTCTCTCAAATTGTGTGAGTCCCGTTTTCACGGAATCGGTTAGTTCATCCTCCCAGTCGACCAATTCGTGTATCTGCACCGGTTGCTCGCGCCCCTTGACCCGGATTTTACCCAAGGCGCGAAACACCATCGAACGATTACCAGTGGCTTCACAGGCTCGGCGTGTTGCCCCGGTGACCATTGTGTAGACCCCCCAGCTTTTTGCGCCGCTTTCCATTCGCGCCGCCAGATTCACATCATCGCCCATCATGGTGTAGCTGAAGCGCGAACGACTGCCCATATTGCCGATCATGCATTTACCGGTATTCAAACCGATCCGCGTGCGCATCCGATGGACAAGTTCCGGCCATCTGTTGCCCTCCGCAGTCCACTTCTCCCTCAGCCCCTCGAGTTTGGCCTGAACCCGCAGCGCCGAAGCACATGCCCGGTAGGCGTGATCTGCCAACGGCACCGGGGCGCCATACATCGCCACCACGGCATCGCCGATGTATTTGTCCAACGTGCCCCGCTCTTCCTGGATGATGTCGGTGCAGGCGGTCAGATACTCGTTGAGCAGCTCCACGAGTTGCGGAGCCGAGAGCTTTTCCGAAAACGCCGAGAAACCTTCAATGTCCGAAAAATAGGCCGTGATCTCCTTGGTTTCTCCGCCCAGCTCAGGCGTGCCCTCCGACTCAACCATCTGTTGGATCACCACCGGGGAAAGGTAGGAGCCAAACATCCCGCGAATCTCCGCTTTGGCCCGCTGCTCGGTCAGCACGCGATGCACGATCAACACGAACTGCAGTAACAGAAAACCGAATACGGGAGCCACCACCGGCAACCACCAGCTGTCCGTCTCCCAGGCCCATTGGGCGCCGACGAGGTGCGCGGAAACCACTCCCACCGAAAAGACAACTGAGACCCACACCGCTGCTCGCCGCACGAGGATGGCACCCACCAGCCCCAGAAGAATTGCGATCGTCCACACGGCGGACGATGAGACCGGCTTCACGTGGTCAGACTGCATGATGTTGTTGAGCGCGTTGGCGTGAAGAAACACCAGCGGCGAAAGCTCGCTGCGTGGAGTCGGCCCGCTGTCGGTCGCAAACTCTCCCACCAGCACGATGCGGTCGCGCAACGGCACCGGTCCTCTCGCATCCGGGGCCTCGACGACGTGCTTTTGGTGCAAGTCGATCAGGACGTCGTAATACTCCACCGTCGGCATTTCCCTTCCCAACTCTGCGTCGCTTTGCGTCGGCTCGTAGCGGTAGTTGATGGTCATCATGCCCCCCTCGTCGATGGGGATTCGCCGCCCGCCCCCCTTGCCTCCCAGCACAATCGCTTCGCCCAGCCGCACTTCAATCTCATCCGCCGCGGTGTCCCAGTACCGCATGGCTGTCTGCAACGTCAGCGAAGGCAACACAACGTCACCCACCCGCACCACCATCGGCATTTGTCGCACGATGCCACCGGCTCCGCGCGGTGCATCCACCGCTCCCATGTAGCCCGATTCCCGCAAACCAGGGAATGGCATCTCGAGAAAATCGTCGGCGTAAATGTGTTCCGGTGAACCGATGATACGCGTCAACGGCTCGGTTCGACCCAAGTCGCGAGGATCGTCCCCCGTTGGCGCACCATAGGTCACCGCTGCAAATACGGTGTCGATACCCTTATCCGCCAAGTGCCGGGTCGAATCCGCAAAGTCCACATCCGACTCGGCGTCCAGCGGCGCGCCATTCACATCGACCCGATTGCGAAAGATAATGTCCCAGACCAACACTCGCGGTCGCTCATGTTCGATCAAAGCCTGCAGTTGGGCATGCCACGCCCGTTTGAACGGCCACAACTCGATGTTGTTGGTCGAACGATCCCCGATGCCGATGACCAGCAAACGCTCATCCGGCGGGGGCTGGCCGCGCTCGGCCCGCAGTTGCGTACGCCAATCGAGCGTTTTCCATTCCAAGCCCTTTACCGCCTTCATCGACCCCAGCCATGCGGCGAGGGCAAAACACAGCAGCGGAGCGACGTAGACCCAGTCGTCGCGATGAGGGGCGCGCAGCTTCATCCGCGCGCCAATCTGCGCTCCGCCTCCGCCAAATCCAAGAGTGAAGTGTGGGGCCTAAGCTTGGCCGAATATCTGGTCCAAAAGCCAATCGGCGATTTCGGATTTCGGCATCGGGCCAAAAGATCCAACCCGCCCGGCACGATTCCAGAGGGTGACGAAGTTCGCGTCAGCTTCCATGCCGACTCCAGGCGCACTGATGTCGTTGCCCACAATCCAATCGCACCCCTTGGCAATGAGTTTGGCCGGAGCCTTTTGTTCCAGGTCACCGGTTTCAGCCGCAAATCCTACCAGCACCTGGCTGTCGCGACGCTGTTGGCCGAGTGATTTGAGGATGTCGACGGTCGGCTCGAGTTCCAAAACCGAGTCAGTCTCGGCCTTCGTTTCCTTGTGATCAAAACGGAATTTCGGCCGAAAATCTGCCACTGCGGCCACTGCAATAAACGCATCGCACGCCGAAAACCTTGACCGGCAGGCGTCATACATTTCCTGCGCGGAAACCACCGCCGTTAATGTCACCCCGGCTGGTGCCTCAAGCGTGACGGGGCCACTGACCAAATTCACTTCCCATCCTCGCTGCGCTGCTGCTGCCGCCAAAGCATAGCCCATCTTTCCGCTCGAGCCATTCGAGAGGTAACGCACCGGATCAAGATGTTCGCGAGTGGGGCCCGCGGAAATCAAAACACGCATCGCGCCCTTATCCGGGCTCACCCGCGACAATTCAATGGTGGACTGAGTCGAAATTACAGCCCGGTCACGTCGTAGATCTCGGCAAGCACAATGCCTGAGGCGCCGTCTTTCCCGGTCACCTGCACCGTGTAAGCACCTGGCGAAAGTGTGATGAGCAACGCGGCGTCGGCGCTGCCCATGCTCAGGGAAAACGCCCCCGCCATCGAAGCGATCGAAGCGATTTGCGCGCCCGCTGCGACATCCGTGGACCAATCGTCATTGCTCACAAATTCCGTTCCACCACTCGCAATGCTGATGACCGGGTCAACCAGTGCAGTGGAAACGCCAAAGTTCGCGAGTTCGGGACCAACGCCGCGGATTAACAGTGTCCGGGCTCGATCACCTCCCAGAACAAAACCCGCCACCAGCGGTTCCCCCGCGGGCACCAATCCGCGGGCGGCGAGGTTGGCCAGCGTGCCATTCCGCGAAGAATCCGGCACGGCGTAAACTTCGACCAGCGCGGAACCTGAGCCGCCGGCCACATCGGAAACCGGTGCGGTGCGGGGACCTCCGTCGTAAGAATACAACAATGCCGCATCGCCTCCCCCTTCACGCAGGGCAAACGCACCCACCTGCCCGGCAGCTTCACGCAGGGCCGAGACTGCTCCGGCCGAATCCATGCCCCAGTTGTCATTGCCGGCAACCACATCGCTGCCCGCCGTGAGTTCAAACCGCGGATCATTCAGCGCACCCATGACTCCAAAATCGGCCAAGGTCGGCCCAACCGCCCGCACCAACAGCGTCATCGGACCGTTGGCGACAAAACTCGGCACCAGCTGCTCCAGGCCCGTGCCCGAGAATGCCCGGGAGGACAAGTTCACCAAGCGGCCTTCCACCGATTCATTCAGGCTCAGGGCAACGGCCTCCGTGGAGACGACGCCGATATCATTGGTTACCGAGACCAGGTAGTTTCCCGCATCAGCCGGGGTCGCCCGCTCAATCACAAGTCGTGCTGAGTCGGCTCCGGCAATCAGGGAGCCGTTGCGCGTCCACTGATAGCTGAGACCGCCACCGTTGGCGGCAACGATCAACTCGGCGCGGTCGCCCGCCCGCACGGTCTGCGCGACCGGGGCTCGCACGATCGTCGGAGTTGCGGTCGGAACATCGATCCCGGTGTCCGGGTCGGGTGGCGGCGGCGGTTCAGGCTCGGGCTCGGGCTCAGGTTCCGGGTCGGGCGGCGCGGTCGAGGCTTGGACGGAGTCGATGACCTGGCGAAAGGTCTCGATGGGAAACGAGATGTTTCCATATCCAAGTTGTGAATACATCAGCTCCCATTGCGCATGGGAGGGCGAACCGGCCACGCCGTTGATGATGGCGAAAATGGGTTGTCCACCGGACTGAAACCGGGAGGCCACGTCGCGATTGAAATCATTGAGCACCTGGCCCAACCTATAAAAGTCAATGAACTGCTGGGTCTCCGTTTCCTGCCCTTCCTGCAGGTTGATCGAAATGTGCTTCACGGGGACACCGTTGAGGTTGCCACTCCGTTGCGCGTAATAATCCACGATGCCCGGACCGATTTCCCGCGCGGCGGCCTGGCAGAACGGACACCAGTTGGCGAACCACTCGAGGAAAACCACCTGGCCTTCGAAGTCCGAAAGCTTCACGGGTTGGCCGGTGGAACGATCGATCAGCTCGAAATCCTGCACAATGTCGCCGACCTGGTAACGGGTCTGGGCGGACAACGGGGCCGCCAAAGCGGCCAGCAGGGCAATCCAAAATACAGGGCGGAAAGGGGGCGTGAATTTCATCGGATGACGAGCGTTCAAAAGGTTCGGGAATAAGAGAGTTGGATCACCGTCCAGTCGCGGTCGGCGTAGAGGTTCTGGAAGAAATCGAGGCGGGGATCGGGCGAGTCGTAGTCGCCGTTGGTGCGGCCAAGTTTCACCCGCCAGGCGTGCTGGAGATTCGACCAACGCAGGCCGATACTGGCTTGCTGGCTTTCAAGGCCGGGGGCCGCGCTGGTGAAAAGCAGCGCGTTTTCAATTTCGCCCGAGTCTTCGTAGTGGCGTCCCTCGACATACACCGCCCAACCCTCGGCGAAGGCCCAGTCGATCAGCACCCCGCCATACCAGGCATCAAACTGGGGATTCTCATGGGCACCTCCGGCAACGAGACGGGCCACAACCTGTTCGCCCAAGGCGATGTTGAGGGCGCCCTCGCCGCCGACACGCCAGTCGCGCTCGGACACCCGGGAAGCCCGCACTTCCGCCCGGCTGCGAATTCGGGGGGAGAGAATGTTTTCGGTGGCGATGGAAAAGGTGGTTCCGTTGAGCGTCTCCCGCCCGCGACGGAGGCCCTCGAAATCGATCTCATACCCGGGCGCCACTTCGTCGCGCCGGGCGCTGGCCGAAACTTCAAGGAAACCGCTGGCCCGGACATATTCCCAGCGCAAACCCAGGCCCGCCCCGCCACCCCGCGGTGAAGGCGCGCGGTAGGTATCACCGGGCAACCCCACGCGATCCGCGAACTGCTGGCGGTAAAACTCAGCCAACCAGATCGTGCGGTAATTGGTGTATCCATCGTAGCCCGACGCTGATAGCGTCCATTCCAGGTTCTCGCGCAGGCGCTGGCGGGCCAGGCCCTGCACGGCAAAGCTCCACTCCTCGAGCGAGGCGGATTCGCCCAGGAAATCGAACGGTACGGGGACGTAGTCCAGACTGAAACCATTGGAAGCTACACTCAGATCGCCCGACCAGCCCTTCTCCGGCAGTTCCCAGCGATGATTGGCGTTGAGTTGGTAGAGATCAACGTCGTCGGTGGTCACCCACTCGAAACCCAGATCCCAGCGCTTTTCGGCGTGAGCCAGGGGAGCAAGCAAAACCAACGATACGATTCCAAGAGCGCGCCTCATCCCTGCCCTCCGGTTTGCGGTCCGATTCCATTCACCACTTCACGCAACTTGGCGATGCTTTCCAATCCGTTGTGGCGGTAGGCGATTTTCCAGCCGGATCCATCCGCCTCGGCCCGGGTGCCATCCAGCACCACCAAAAACGGCAGTCCCCGCGCCCCCAGCAGGTCCAGCACGGCCCCCTTTTCATCATCCACCACATGTGACAATCCGACCGATTCGATAAATTTCTCGGTGCGGGCCGGGCGCGCGGACTCGACGTTGACGGCCAGGACGGTCACCTCGGTGCCGAGAGGGTGGCCGTTCTCGATGTAGTGACGGGCAAGCTCCTGCTCAATTTTCTCCGAGGCGGGTCGGCAGGGGGCACACCAGTAGGCAAAGAAATCCAATACCACGATCTCTCCGGCCCATGTATCCAGTTTTTGGATCTCACCCGTGGTGCGGTCCGTGAATCGCACCGCTTCCAAATCGGCGGCGGAACCCGTGGCGGTTGTGCCGAGGGCAATCAGTGCACCAAAGATCCAGGAACGCACCCCGCGTTGAAAGTGTGTCGGGAAGTTCATCGGCAGGAAGTGCAGCCGGCGGCCTGGGCGCCGGCCGTGGAAGCGAGTCCCGGTTCAACCTGGCTCATTAAATTCGTCGGCGGGTGCCCCTGGGCAGTCAGATCAAAACCCATCTCGGGTTTCGCCACCAACCGCTGCTGCGACAGGGATACCTGACTGCATCCCGAGAGTAACAGGGCTGCGACGGCCACCATGAGGAGGCCGATTCGACAGCGGGGAGAACGCAAAATTGAGTGCATCACACCTGTCACAACGAGGCACTCCTGGTTTTGATTGCACCGGGCGGCGATTTTCTCGACCCACCCCACCCAACGGCATTTTTCGAAATCATGCCAGTGGGAGCAGCTGACTCCCTACCTATTCCCGGCTAATTGCTCTTTCATTTGCACCGGTGAAGCCGGCAGATCATCGAAGAGCGGTTTGCCGTCTTTGAGCAGGCGGCCAAAGCTCAAAACCCCGGTTGGGCAGCTCTGCACACAGGCGGAACAACGCACGCATTCCGGGTCTTCCATCGGAGCTCCCCGATTGGCGAACGCCATTACATCAATACCTTGGTGGCATACGGAAGTGCAGACGTTGCAGGAAATGCACTTCTTCTTGTCGGCAAAAATCCGGAATCGCGTGAAGCGGGTGTAGATGTGCATGAGCGCCGCCAACGGGCAGGCGAACCGGCACCACACCCGGCCGGAATACTTGAAGTAAAATCCCACGCCCAGGACGCCGCCAAAGAGGATGTCGACAAACCACTTATAGCTGAGGAACCAGCCCGCAGCCCGGGTGCCATCGGCAGCGGTGCCCATGAGCAACAGGTCAAACGTACGGTCGGGCCACGCCCACGGCGTGACCCACCCCACAATCCGCAAAGCCAGCAACGCGAATGCGGCGGCGAGGAAGACCTGGCCGATGATGTTGACCCGGTTCCAAATCGGACCGTGCGGCATCTTCTGGCGATGCCGGTCGCCCATGGTTTCGGCAAGCGCCCCACAGGAGCAAATCCAACCGCAATAGGCTCCCTTGCCCCAGCGATAGATCATCCAAGGAATCAGCACAAAGGTCTGCAGGAAGCCGATGCCCAGCCACCACCAATGCGGCGATCCGGTGAACACGTTGTAGACGTTGAGGGGCCACGCCAAAATAAAGCCATAGGCCCGCCAGTAAGCCCGGGGATGCTCCCCTTCGCGCCAGGCTCCGGCGAGGTATTCCTCCCACGGAATGTAAGGCTCAAACAAGTTGTTGGCGAACCACGAACCGAGGCCACTGGAGAACAGGCCGTTGTAGCCCATCCACGGCAGCACAATCTCCGGCAGGATAAAGAGGGGCAGCCATTGCACCGCCATCAACGCCGTGGTCTGGCGTTTCACGTAAGGCGTTTTGCGCCGTCGCATGCGATCGATGCCAAATACGAGGATGCACATGCTGTAGAGGAACGTGTAGTAGAACGATCGCGAGTTCATCGACACCGCGATGGTGCCAAGCACCGTCGTGCGATCATTCCATTGCGCCTCGAGCGAAGCCGCCCAATTCGACGGCGTGATCCATCCCTCGGTCGGTCCCCCGCCCTTCCACGAATATACAAAAATACAGAACAGCACCAGGGCCGCCACGCCGGTCCACCCCAGCCAATTGGTCTCCCCCTGAATCGGAATGCCGCTGCGCCGGAAGAAATCCAGCGGCGGTTCACGCCCGATCATTGTAAACACGTAGTCGTTGGCGTGCATCTGCTCGCCTTCCTTGGTCTTAAGGGCCACGGCGTCCGACTCGATCCGCGCCACATTCGACTTCAGCACGATGTTGGCCCCGCTGGTATGGACGGCCGCCACGTTCTCCGGTTTGGCCCGGGTGAACGCGTCGCCCCGGTAACTCACGGTCACGTCCGCCCCGGATTGTTGCAACGCGGTGGCGGCTTCGAGAGCGGAATCGCCGCCGCCCACCACCAGCACCTTGCGGCCCTTGAACTCAGCCGGGTCATGCAGGCGATTGGAGACCTTGTCGAGGTCCTCCCCCGGCACGCCGAGCTTGCGGTGGTTGCCGCTGCGACCGATCGCCACAATGACACGGCGCGCTTTGAACGGCGCGCCATCGGCATGGTGCAGTTCGACCACGTCGCCTTTGCGCGCCAGCCGCTCGATGCGGGCACGCTTGGGTTCGATGCCTGCCGCCGAACGTTGCTTCTCGAGTTCCTCGACCAGAGCCTCTTTGACATCGGCCGTAAGCTTCAAGTCTCCCGCCGGCTCCAGATCCGTCGGGTAGGTAAAAATCGGTTTTCCCTTGGGGAAATTAACGATGGTCGACATCGGCTTGCTCGCCTCGAAGACAACAAACCGCAAGCCGAGTTTCTGCGCCTCCAGCGCCGCCGAGAGGCCCGCGACACCTCCCCCCACGATGGCAAGATCAACCGGGCCGGAGTCACGCCCGATGTCGGTTCCCAGTTCGGCGGCGACGGCGGCAACCGCCTTGGCTCCTGTATCGGCCGCAAACTTAAGCAACGGCACCCCGGTCAGGTCGCCGACCACCCGCACCCCGGGGATCGCCGTCGTGCCGTCTTCGTTTACGATAGGGAGTTTCTCCACACGTCCCGCCGGCCACTGGAGATGCAACCAGTGGAGATACTTTTGAATCGTGCCCATGGCGTTGGATTAGAGGAGACCGCGAAGCGTGGCGAGGTCTGATCCCCCCGCGACAAGATATGCGTATTTTTCGCAGGCCCAGGAGGCCGCCACAAAATCGCCCTTTTCGTGGAACATGGGATCACGATGCAGGCTGACTGGATCGCAGTTCTCCCGATCGACGATGTAGAGGTGATACCAACCCGACTCACGTTCGAAACAGATCTCAAACACCTCGTGACCAGCCACGGTAACCGTGCGGCAGCCCATGGCCCGAAGTTTATCCAAATCCACCGGAATACTGTCAGCATGGAGCCGATTGTTCGCATCCATAATCCATGCCCCGATTGTGCCCAAGGCACTGGCATATGGTCCCGGACCGTGCGCCCCTCCCAGATCTGCCATGGCCAATTTGATGATGGGTTCCATGGTCACCAAATTGTCCGAGGGTTCAGTGGCCGGACGCGTGAGGGCGACAGAGAACACCATGACGATGGCGGCGGCCGCCGCCAAACCAATCGTCCACGTCTGCGCCCACCAAGGGCGGGCCGACTCGGTGGCCTGCGACGGCGTCATCTTCTTGCCGGCGAGAATCGATTCACGCAGACCGGGAGGCGGTTGGATGCTGCGCAGCTTGCCCGCCACAACGGTGTCAAACGCCTGTTCGCGCTCGAACCACTCGCGCAATGCGGGATCACGTTGGGCTTGGGCGAGCGCTTGGGCGAACGCCTCGTTGTCGGCATCGGCCCCGTTGGGACGGTAACCCTGCAGCATGAATTTTGCTTCTTCGTTTGTCATTGCTTGCCTCCTCCTTGCTTAAATTTCGGAAATACAACTACATCGGCTTCGCTCTTGGCGGCACCGGCTTCCTTTTGCGCCATGATTTTGCGCAACTGGGTTTTGCCTCGGGACAGGCGCGACATGACCGTGCCGATGGGCACGTCGAGGGAATCCGCGATTTCCTGATAACTGAGATCTTCGAGATAAAAAAGCGTGAGCGGTGCGCGGAAAACCTCATCCACTTCCTGCAACGCTTCGACCACCTGATGGGCATCAAGCCGCCGGGCGTGGTCGATCTCCTCGGCAGGCATGTCCTGGGCGGAGGGGGGCAGATCCTCGATCGACTGGGATCGCTGATCGCGCCGACGTCCCCGCAGGAACTCGCGGTAAAGTGTGGTGAACAGCCAGGTTTTCGCCTTGGACTTCTCCCGCAGTTGATGGCCACTCTTGGCCCATATGAAAAATGTCTGCTGGACGAGGTCACACGCATCCGCCTCCCGCCGCGCCAAACTCAGGGCGAAACGGTAAAGTGGCGTATAGTGTGAATCCACCAGTTGGGCAAAGACCTCATTGCTCATCGGGCCTAGGAGGCTGCACTCCATCCCCCTATTCCCAACTCAATTAATTCTATTTCAGAGCGTATGACGGCGGGATCAGCTCCGCCCACGCCACCTTTGGCCGTCAGACCTTGCCGGGATTCATCAAAACAGGAATGTCGGAGCCATGAAGTTCACGACTTTGGTCCGCGTCTTTGCCTTCGGTGGCGTCTTGCTCCCCGTCTCGGTCGCCTCCCCTGAGCGCAACGGCGCACAACCCAACCAAGTCGACTTGAAGGCGATATACGGCAAACGTGTGCCTGCGCCTGCAGGCGAACTCCAGGTCTTTCACCTCGGGCACAGCCTGGTTGGTCGTAACATGCCCGCGTTTCTCCAACAGCTCGCGGGGGGTGACCATGACTACCGCAGTCAACTCGGCTGGGGAGCCACCTTAAAATCCCATTGGGACCCCGACGTGGAGATCAACGGATTCGAATTCGAGAACCAGCACAACAAATACCAGGACGTTCATGAAGCCATCGTCAGCGGTGAACTCGACGCCTTTGTCATGACCGAGATGGTCGAAATCAAGGATGCCATCCGGTATTTCGACAGCGCAAACTACCTGCACGAGTTCGCAGCCTACATCTCCAGGCACAGCCCGCAGACGCGGGTATTCCTCTACGAATCCTGGCACCACGTGGACGACGAACGCGGATGGTTTACCCGGCTCGACGAAGACTACCCGGAACACTGGTTGGGCCAAATCCTCTACCCGGCCCTCGCTCGATCCGAGCAAACGGCAAGAATTCATGTCATCCCGGTCGGCCAAGTGCTGGCTGCCTTTTTCCGCGTCGTCGAGGAACGCGACGGGGTTCCCGGCATTACCCAGCCCGAGGATATTTTCATCCGCAACGACGACGGCACTCTCGATGCCATCCATGTGAATGACATCGGCATGTATCTCGTCGCTCTGGTGCACTACGCCGTGCTCTACCAGCGCAGCCCGGAAGGACTGCAGCATCAATTGGCCCGCGCCGATGGCACCCCCGCCACAGCCCCGTCCGCGGAAGCCGCCGCCCTCATGCAGCAGATTACCTGGGATGTGGTCAGTCGGGACTTCCACACCGGGCTCATCGCCCACGGTTCAGGCGACTAGCGCCCGGTCTCCAAGAATCGTTCAAAGTCGGCGAGATACGGATCGTCGTTTTCGACCAGCGTCTCGCGCATCAGATCTCGATACTCCTGCAGCGTCGCGGCATGTGCCGGATTTTGTCGCAAGTTGATCAATGCGTCGGCGTCGCCGACATTGTCGTAGAGTTCTTCGCGGGTTCGCTTGAAGAAAAACTCCAAACGCTGGCGAGCGAACTCATCGGTTTCGGCCGCCGCTTTCATGCCTTGAAAGGCCAGTCCGCCCCATTCGCGGCCGTCGTAATGCAGATTGGTGCCGTCGGCCCAAAAATTGTAGACGTAGGTGTGCTCCTTTGTGATCACCGATCGCATATCGAGAGGTGAATCGCCTTTTTTGTTGAGCGTCGCGAAAACGTGTTGGCGGGCTGGCGTCGGCTGGCGGCCCTCCAGCAACGGTAGCATTGACTGTCCGGGAAGATCGTAGGGCGCAACAATGGCAGCGGCATCAAGGAAAGTCGGCAACAGGTCGATGGTGGAGATCAGATTATCGCTGCGGCTGCTAGGGGTGGACCGACCCTCCCAATATACGACCAACGGTGTTTTGACGCTGGCAACGTAGACATTCGACTTCGCGAACGGCCAGTGGATGCCATTGTCCGAGAGGAAGACCACCAAGGTGTTTTCCAGCACCCCGTGGTCCTCAAGGGTTTGCATGATCGCCCCCACAAAGTCATCCGCGCGCTTGGAGGAGTTGAGGTAATACCCGTATTCCTCGCGCACCAGGTCATGATCAGGCACAAAACCGGGAGCCGCGATCCCCTGCCCGCTGTAACGGTCCTCGTGCGGCGGCCGAATGTATTCGGGTGGTGAAGACAGGTGCCGGACTTCGGATCCGAAACGCCGCTCCAGGTTTTCGTCCTCGTCCGGCTGTCCCGCGAAGGGGCGGTGCGGATCGTGAGTGTTCACTGAAATGAAAAACGGACGATCCCGCGCCACGGCATCCGCGATAAACGCACCAACGTTCTGCGCGTAGAGCTCCGGACTCCTCCCCACCCCCATGGACGCCATGGTGGCCACGGTATCGAAACCATATTTGGCCAACGGCCGGTAGTGGGTGTCCTTGCCGAACAAACCGGACACATACCCTTTGGGGGCCAGCAGCTCCGGAATGGTGTAGACCTCATCCTTCACGGTGGTATCGGAGCTTTGCTGGGTCACCGCGTAACCATCCTGAAAAAGCCCCGTCATCATCGAACCTCGCGACGGTGCACAGCGGGAACTCGCGTTGTAGGCTTGGGTGAAGCTCATGCCGCGCCGGACCAAGGCATCAATGTGCGGCGTCAGCCCTTCAACCGAACCGCCGAATGACTCGGGTGTATTGTAAAGCATGTCGTCCACCACGATGAGCGCGATGTTCGGCAACCGTGATGTGGACTCCGCGTCGGCAAAGCTGCACCCGCCAGTGAATGCGAGTGCCAGAATGCCGCCCAGTCGAGTAATGCGATAGGTGTCGATACCGGCAGAAAGAAGAAAGACTCGCCGCCCGAAACCCGTCGGTTTTTGGGAACGTTCCACAAAGCCCAACCCAGTGGCATGGGGAAAAGAGCGCATCTTTCTCATTCTCTTTCTCTTTTTCTTCCTCCTAGGTCCCTGCCTCGCCCTTCCTCATGCTGCGCATCCTCCTTCCGCCCAATCTTGCCCAAACCGCTCCCCGCGACGCCATCGTGATCAAGATCGAGGCCAATCTGAGTATCGCACCCCTGCCGGAGATCTTGCCCGCCTTGGCCGCCCTGCAACGATTTGGCGCGGTCGCGGCACCCGTGATGTTCCTGCAACTCACCTCCGCCCAGTTGCGCGAGCTCATCGACCTGCTCAAGGGCCAACCCGTCTTCGCCTTCGTTAACACCCCCACAAAAGACCTGCTCTGGATTGGCCCTATCCTGCGCGGCGTCAGCGAACACCTGCCCAAGCCGCCCCCGGCCACGACGCCCGCCCCTCAAACTCCCCCTCGTCCGAAGGCCAAATCCACAATCCCAAATCGCAAATCCGAAATCGATCTCACTCCCATGGTGGTCGATGGCTCGGAGCATTTTTTGGCGATCAGCCTGCCTTCCCGCGAATCCTCGGCTTACGGCAGCGCACTCGATCTTGTGAAGGAAAATGGCTTCCGGCTCGAACCGTCCAACCGCAAGTGGTGGCTGCGTGACCGCCACAAGACCCTGCATTTTCTTTCGCAACACCTCGGCACCCTCGAAACGACCTTCCACGCCGAGTTCACGCCCAACTTCGACCGGAACACGGTCAAAATCCAGCGCGCTTCCGTTGAAACTCAGATTCGCAAGACCGGTAACGAATTCGAAATCACCATCGGACTGGATGCCGCCGATGCGCCCGGCGCAGCCCTGACCCAGGCGATTACGGCCAACTGCGGATACCTGGAAACGGGCGACAAAATCGTTTTGCTCGATCCCGCCACCGCCGCCCGCGTCTCGGCGGCGCAAAGCGCCATCGCCGGAGAACCCACCGCCCTCGGGGGGGCTCGCCAGACCCACCGCGTGCCCGCCAGCCGTGCCGCCGAGATCGATGACGTCCTGGAGGCGCTCTCACCCGGATACAAGTCGCCGGCGACGTGGCGCGAGCGTAGTCGGGCGCTGCGGGACCTGGCTCGTCTCGAACCGACAACCGTGCCGGGCCCGGCGGGTGAGCTGCTGCGGCCCTACCAGCAACTGGGCGTCGCCTGGCTCGCTTACCTGCACCATCACCATCTCGGGGGGGTGCTTGCTGACGAGATGGGGTTGGGCAAGACGCTCCAAGCTATCGCCCTCGTCGCCAGTTTACGCCACAAAACGGCGGACCCCGTCTTGGTGGTGGCTCCCGCTTCCCTGGTGGAGAACTGGCGCCGCGAAACCACCCGCTTCGCCCCTCAGCTGAATGTCTTTGTGCACCACGGCGGTTCCCGCTTGGACGGCTCGAGCGCCGCGGCAAACCATGACGTTGTGCTGACCTCCTACGCCACCCTGGCGAATGATCGTGGGCTGTTTGGCAACGTCGCCTGGCAGACCGTGATCGCCGACGAGGCCCAGCACATCAAAAATCGCCGCACGCGCAATGCGAAGGCCCTGCGGGCCCTCGATGCCACCAGCCGTTTTCTGCTCACCGGCACGCCACTCGAAAACTCCCTCGATGACCTGCGGTCCCTGTTTGAGTTTTTGTTGCCGGGTTTTCTCAAACCTGTCCCCACCGGTACCCGCGGCGAGGAACGAAAATGGCACGATCAACGCCTGCGCGAGCAGACCGCTCCTTACATCCTGCGCCGCACCAAGGAGAGCGTCGCGCCGGAGTTGCCGGAGAAGATCGAGCAAGTGATCTACTGTTCGCCGACCGCGGAACAATCCGCGCTCTACCGCAAAGTTCACGAAGAGAGTGAGCGCGCCATGATCGATCTCGAGGCGAGCGGTGCAAAAGGCGGCGCGTTGCATCTCGCCGCGCTCACCCAGTTGCTGCGATTGCGCCAGATTTGCTGCGACCCCCGCCTGATTCAGGCTGATGCCGCTCCGGCGTGGTCGAGCAAACTCGCGGCCTTCCGCGAGCTGATAGACGAGATCGTCGACGAAGGCCACCGGGTGTTGGTCTTCTCACAGTTCACCAGCCTGCTCGCGTTGCTGAAGATGGAACTGGACGCATCCAATACCTCTTATGCCTACCTCGACGGCACCATGCCAGCCAAGCAGCGGCAGGCCGCCGTCGACCAATTTCAAGGGGACGATTCCATCCCGGTCTTCCTGCTTTCGCTCAAGGCCGGGGGCACCGGCCTCAATCTCACCGGCGCGGACACGATCATCCACTTCGATCCGTGGTGGAACCCGGCCGTCGAGGCGCAGGCGACCGATCGGGCCCATCGCATCGGCCAGACCCGGGTGGTCACCAGCTACAAACTCATTTGCAGCGGCTCCGTGGAGGAGAAGGTGCTGGGCCTGCAGGAATCCAAACGCTCCCTGTTGGCGGATGTCTTCGAAGCCAGTGACGCCGCTGCCGCCAAGCTGGAACTGGCCGACCTGCGCGAGCTGCTCAAATAGGGCCTGCTTCCAACCGCTGGGATAACCACAGATTACGCAGATATTCTCAGGCCAGCAGGATTCATGTCTGTGCGCATCTGAGAAATCTGCGGTTCAATCACTTCTGCCCGAGGCTTCGACCTGCAACGGCAAGGATTCAATTCAAAGGCAGCTCACCGACCGGCCAGAGCTTCTTGCAGGACCGGGAAGAAAACCTCGGCCTGACGCATGAAGCCCAGGTCGCTCGGATGTGAACCGTCGGCGGTGGCTTCGCTATCGTGGCCCATCAGGTCATCACCCGGGATGTAATACAACTCCTCCACGCCTTCCGCCTGCAAACTTTCGTAGGCCTCCTGAAGGGCCGCGTGGTTGGCATCGTGATGGGCATTGCGGGCCGGTAGAATCCACGAATTGGTATTCCGCCGATCCTCCACCAATACAATCGGCGTGCCGGGACGAGCCGCCCGCAATTGCTTGACCAGGGGCACGGCGCGTTGCCGAACTTTTTCGGCGTTCAGGTTGGGCAGACAATCTATCACAAAAACCGCCGCGTCGATTTTGCCCAGCCACTCTCCCACCGCCGCGTGCATGCGGCCGTTGCCCGCAAAACCCAAATTCACCACCGGACGATCAAACCAACGACCCAAAATTGCAGTGTGCACCATGCCGGCACGGGAAGCACTCGCGCCGTGATTGATGGAGGTGCCGTAAAAAACGATCGGTCGGACCTCCCGGGGTGCCAGGCCGGTGAATGCCGCCGATGCGTCGACGCCGATTTGCAGGTCGTTGATTCCATTCCGCAACGGCAGGTAGAGCGCATATTCGCGTTCGCCCGGAGCCAGCCCGGCAACCACCTTGGTCCGGGCTTTCACTTCGCCCGGACCGGTCGACTCCACCCAACGCCACTTCCCTTCGTCATCGCGGGCATAGAGATCAAACCCACTGGCACCCATGGGTGACATGTTGCGGCCGTTGAACGACGACGACATCAGTTCGAAGTTCACCCAAATGCTTGGTGAGTCGGTCATGAACCGTGCAACCATGCCTGTGGAACTGCGGCTGAGATTCCACACCGCTTCGGTCACCATGGTTTTTGCTGCCACAGGAAAGCGGTCGTAGAATCGCAGTCGCTCGTGATCCGTCCACGCCCTGCCCTCAACATCCCAATCCGTAACCTGGTGCCAGACCAGGGTGGATTTGTCCACGTCGGCCGATTGGGCCGGAAGCGATGCTCCAAGAGCAGCCAACCCTAAAAGAAAAACCACCAGACTGGAGAAAGCACGGGATAACATGGCGCGACTTTACGCGACACGTTGACAGGAGCAACGTGCGAAAACCACACCGATGCAAAAGGATGTCGGCTCCATTTGCTCAACCGAGCCGAACAGGCTAGGGTTTTATAGTCTGTTCCCCATGAAACTTCGCGCCCTTCTTGCCCTGCTCATTTTCAGCCCCGCTTTGGCGCTCTTTGCTGAGAAATCCACCTCCCATCCCGGCTATACATTCTCCGACGACCATCCCGGCGACGCCACCGGCAAGGTCTACATGGGGCGGTTTATTTCCCATGTGATGGGCCACCAAGGCGCGCCTTGGCTGGAGCGTTCATCCCGCGAGCGCGAAGAACAGCCGTCGAAACTGGTCGAGCTCATGGACATCCAACCGGGCGACCACGTGGCGGACATCGGCGCGGGGTCCGGTTACCACGTCCGTCGCATTGCTCCCATCGTGGGAGACGAAGGCCAAGTCTACGCCGTGGACATTCAACCCGAGATGTTGGCCATCCTCGAACGCGGGCTCGCCGCCGAGGGCATCAAAAACGTCACGATGATTTTGGGTGAAATTGATGATCCCAAACTGCCGCCCGCATCGATCGACATGGCTTTTATGGTCGATGTGTATCACGAGTTTTCCCACCCGTACGAAATGACCGCGGCCCTGTGCCAAGCGCTGAAACCAGGCGGCCGGCTCATCCTCGTGGAATACCGCAAGGAGGACCCCAGCATTCCCATCAAACCCTCCCACAAAATGACCGCGGCCCAAATCCGCAAGGAGATGGCCGTCCACCCGCTGGAACATGTCAGCACCGACAGCATGTCCCTCCCCTGGCAACACGTCGCCATCTTCCGCAAAACCGCTGAACCCCAGGCGAAGGACTGAGGGTTGGGTCTCCGCTCCTGGTCACCTTTGAGTCCAAGGCCCAAGGGTGGTCCCCGGCTAATAAGCTGAGTTCAGTTCCGCTGCGGCCAGTAGGGCGTCAGAATTTTGATGATCTCCTCGCGCGCCTCCATCGGGTCAATCTGTCCGTTGAACCGCCAAACGATTTCTCCGCCCGGTGCCACCAACACGGTGTGCGGAATTGGCCCCGGCCACTCCGGATCCAACGCCGCCGCCAGGGCATCGTGGTCGGCACTGTTGTAAAGGTAGTGGTTGGTGGCACGGCCTTCGCGCTTCAGTGTCCGCATCACTCGGTTGGAGACCCCCGCCCCCTGTCGCTCCAGAAAGCGCTGAGCCTGGGGCAAATGGCCGGGCTGATCCAAACTGATCGTGATCAACTCAAACGGGCGCATGTCATACTGCCGGGAAATTTCCACCAGATCGGGAAACTCCTCCACACAAGGCGCGCACCAGGTCGCCCACAGGTTGATCAAGCGCAGTTTTTCCGTGTTGTTGCGCCGGAGTTCGGACACGCCCTCGGCGTCGATTTTTTCAACAACAACCGGCAACTCCTGCCACGATGTCTCCTTGGCCCGCACCCGATATCGTTTCTCCCGCCATTTTGTGGAGCAACCAAACGGCCGCGTGAGCTCGACCGGCACCGGTTCGCCCGCCAACAGCGCCGTAACCGCATTGTGCGCATCGGGAGAGGTCACCGTGCTGGGGTCGGGAAATTGCGAGTCATCGAACCGCCCGGCGTAGCGCAACTTGCGATCTCGGTCGAAAATGAAGACATGCGGGGTGGCAAGACACCCGTAGGCCCGGGCGACGGCTTGGGTTTCGCCGTCGTAGAGGTAAGGGAACGTCCATCCGTTTTTCGCCGCGTAGGGAATCATGTCTTCAAACGAGTCATTGAACTCCCCAAACCCGAGCTCATCGATGCTAAGCCCTTCCGGATGGTTGGGATTGATCGCAACCAGGTGGAAACTCTCGTTTCTGAAGTCCTCGTAGAGGTTCTGCAGCCGCACCTCGATTCCATGGGACGTCGGGCAGTGGTTGGAAGTGAACAATACCATCAACACGTCGGTCCCTGCATGGTCATCAAGCGAGTGGGTTTTGCCATCGATGCCGGGCAGCTCGAAGTAAGGCGCAGGATCGCCGATGGCGAGGGTTTGAAACCCGGCAGGGTTGCCGTTTTCATCGAGCAAGTCATCGGTTGAAGCCGCCATCGTGATCGAGGCGGCCGAGATTATGGCGAAAGCAAGCAGGCTACGCATGGCAACAGGGAGGTTGGAGGGGAGAAATGAAAGCAGGTCAAAGCAGACCAAGGATCGACTGGCCGCAAGTGAGTCCGTCCGGAATTTTCGCCGGCGGCTTGCCTGCATTCCGCCACCGCGCACGATCAGGCATCATGCCGTTGCAACCCCTCCCCCTACTTCGGCGCCTGCTGCCGATGGTTTTGATCGGCGCACCGGGACCCATTTTCGCCGACACGCCGACGCCCGCCTCCGCCTACATCATGAAGCTGGCGGCTCATCCGGACGACGATCGCGTACTCTTTGCCGCCACCCACGGCAGCGGCCTTTACCGATCCGACAACGCGGCAGATCACTGGCAGTTGATAAGCCCCCAATCGGACGTGCGGCACTACACCATCGCCGTGTTCGATCCGGCGGATCCGATGCGATTCTATACCGGGGGACGCGAGTCCGGGCTGTGGTTGACCAAAGACAACGGCGAGTCGTGGGAACACGTTGCGCTGGCCGACGAGAGCATTCTCAGCCTGGTGATCGATCTGAACGACTCGGACCGGCTTTGGGCGTTAACCCCGGCCGGTGTGTTCCGTTCCACCGCAGGTGCCACCGGCGAGTGGCATCAGATTTTTGATTACGCGCGCTTCGTGGCGGAGAATCAGGTGCCTTGGCCCAATCCCGATTGGGCGGTGCAACTCTCCCGCTTCCAGCACCTCACGATCGATCCACATGATCCATCAACACTTTATTTGGGAGCCCGCTGGGAAGGCGGCTACCACGTCAGCCATGACGGCGGCGATACTTGGGAGCACCGCTGGATCGGACCCATCTTCCGCCGGGGGGATCGAATTATCCCGGACCCTGTCCATCCGGATGTGCTTTGGGCGGAGACCCATCACCAGGGCATGTTCAAGTCCTACAATCGCGGCCTTAGCTGGATATCCTCCAGCACCGGGATCGCTCCGCAAAAACGCACCCCCCACTACGGCGCGGTGCTGATCAGTGGGTCGGCTTTTGACCCGGCAGACCCCGCGACGATTTACGCCGGGAGCGACTACTCCAATTGGAAGACCACCAACGCAGGTGTCACCTGGCAGGAGGTGGGGCCGTCCCTCACCTGCGAATTTGCCCGGAGTTTCCTGGTCACTTCCGACGCCGTTTTCGCCGGCACCAACGTCGGCATCTACCGATCGGCGGACGGTGGCGCGACGTGGACCTCCGCCAACCGCGGTTTGCCGACGCGCGAGATCATCGCCACGACCCAGGGTGAAGTTGATGGCGAACGCTTCGAGTTTGCCGTGGTGCGGGGACGGCCCGCGGTGTTTCGGCGTTCCCTCGACCGTGGCGGCGACTGGGTATCCATTTCTTGGTTACTCTACGAAGACGCCTCCTCCATTCGCTTCGAACCGGACACTCAAACGGTGGTGATCGCCACATCAAACGGAGAGCGTCGCAGCAGCGATGCCGGACTGCGTTGGGACGTGCCCCCGACGGTTTACGTCGAGAAATCTGCGCAGGCGCCTGCCCCGCCCCCCATGTCGACCGGGGTGATTTCGGTCGCGATTCATGGCGCCACCGTGCCCGACGACACCAAGGTCGATCCCTGGTATCAGCGCCCCCCCTACGTGAGTCTCGCGATCGTCACCCCGGACTATCCGGCCGATGGC
This sequence comes from Opitutaceae bacterium, assembly GCA_028280945.1. Taxonomy (GTDB): domain Bacteria; phylum Verrucomicrobiota; class Verrucomicrobiia; order Opitutales; family Opitutaceae; genus Actomonas. The sequence continues at coordinate 187,396 of JANQKV010000001.1, read as the reverse complement.
AGTGTGCCGCTTTGGAATGGGTTCTGGAAAGAAGAACTGTCCGGCCTGATTGAGGTCCCGCCAACTGTCATTGATTCCGACGCCCCCCTATTGATCCGGGTGGAGGTTCGGGACTTCCACTATGGCACGCGCGTCGGGGTCGCCCCGCTGCAAACCGATCAGCCCAACCTCATCGAGGTTGGCCTGTAAAAATCGAATACGTTGCCTTCGACAGGAGGAGTCCCGACTAGATCTCCATCCCGCGCGAGAGATCGGTGGCTTTGATCCAGTCGATTTCGAGCATGAATCCTCCGGGCTTTTTGTCGCCCAACAGAATGCCAACCGATCGGATCTGCCCGGCCTCAATGGGCGGCGCATCCCGCACGGCCATGCCCCGCCAACCGGCTTTAAACTCCCGCAGCGGCAACACGTGGGTTTGCCACTCGCCCAGCCGCGTCTCGAACTCCGCCCGATAGTCGGGCACCCGCCAACCATTGCCGGTGCGCAACCGCAGTTGGTAGGTGCGGCCATCGCCCTTCACCCGCACCACCACCGCATCGGTTCCGGCAAGATCAGGCATGCGGCCGGCGGACCGCATCGAGGCGAATCCGCCGTTGTTTTCCAGCGAAAGCGTGCCGCTGAACCGCACGGTTTCGTCCGTGACGCGGCCCACGTCGCTGTTGGAAATACCGCCCATGACGCTGTCGTTGACGATCTGCCAGCGCAAGACCACCGCACCTTCTGAAAAGTCCTCGATCAAAATCTCAGAGGCAGCAATCGGACCGCCTGATCCGGCTGCCACCAACAAGCCCATGACCGCACCCTTGAGCCGGAATCGTCGTTGTTCTTGCATCTCGAAAGCTGAATGGGTCGGACAATCCGTCAATGCGCCCGGGGTGTTATCAGGATGCCTTCCTCCGCGTCCCCAAAGGGCTGATAATCGCCATCCAGCGCGTACAACCCCGTAAGTGCACACAGGGCTGCATCCACAAAATCCAAGTTGCTCAGCCGGGTCTGGTCCACCCCCTGGGCATCGAGCAACTGACGCCGCCACGCCGACTTGGATTCACCAAGTGGTGGTCGCCGCCCGGTAAGCATGCGCGTGGTGGCGTTGGGAAAAACCTCCATCGACTTGGCCCAGATCGAGCCCTGTCCGGCATACAGCGGATGGGTGGAGCGCACCGCCGCATAAACCCGCTCACCCGCAAAGATCCATCCGTAGAAGCCGGGCGTTTGTGCCGCCCGTTCCCGGGTTGGTGTATAAAACGACTGGATACCCGCCCGGGCCAAGTCCCGCTCCGCCCGCCGGGATTTGCCACCGGCCGACCAACCACAGGGAGAGTCGATGGCCACGACCGCCGGTTTTGTCGCCGCCACGCGGGCGGCAATTTCATCCGCCGAATGCACCACCTCAGGCGCTCCCACGATCTGTCGCGCGCCGCTCAGGGCAACAAGGTGACAGCCCTTGCGCTCTGCGCCCACATCAATGCCCAAGGCGACGTCGTTTTCGCCAATCTGCATTTTCCTCAGACCGCACCGTGGGCCAGCATCGCATCGGCCACTTTGATGAACCCGCCTACGTTGCTGCCCCGCACGTAATCAACCCCGTTTCCGTTGGTGCCATGATCAACACAACTCCCGTGGATGTTGGCCATGATTTCCTGCAGGCGCTCGTCCACCCGCTCCCGCGACCACGACAACCGGGTGGAGTTTTGCGTCTGCTCGAGACCGGAAACGGCCACACCGCCTGCGTTGGCGGCTTTGCCCGGACCAAACAGGATGCCCGCCTGAATGAAGGCATGCGCCCCCTCGAGGACAGTCGGCATATTGGCTCCTTCGCAAACCGCCTGAACCCCATTGCCGAGCAGGGTCTTCGCCTCGTCCGCGCTGATCTCGTTTTGAGTCGCACAAGGCAAGGCAATGTCCACCGGCACCACCCATGGCCGTTGGCCGGCATGAAATTCGGCGGATGGAAACCGGTCCTTGTATTCGTGGATGCGGCCACGACGCTCTTCCTTCAGCTCCTTCACGAAGGCCAGTTTTTCCAAATCGATTCCATCGGGGTCGTGGATGAACCCACCGGAATCGGACAACGTCACGACCTTTGCTCCCAGCTCGGTGGCCTTCTCCGCCGCATAAAGGGCGACGTTGCCGGAACCCGAGACGGCAACCTTTTTGCCCGCCACGGATTCCCCGCGATGCTTGAACATGTTTTCGCAGAAATACACGCAGCCGTAACCCGTTGCTTCCTTCCGCAGCAGGCTGCCACCAAACTCCAGGCCCTTGCCGGTCAGCACACCGGTGAAGACATTCTCAAGCCGTTTGAATTGGCCAAACAGGTAGCTGATTTCCCGCGCCCCCACCCCGATATCGCCCGCGGGCACATCGGTATCCTTGCCGATATGTCGATGCAGCTCGATCATGAACGATTGGCAAAACCGCATGACCTCGCGGTCACTCTTGCCCTTGGGATTGAAATTTGAACCGCCTTTGGCTCCGCCCATGGGCAGGCCCGTCAGACTGTTTTTGAACACCTGCTCGAAGCCCAGAAACTTGAGGATGCTCTGGTTGACCGACGGATGGAACCGCAGGCCCCCCTTATACGGGCCGATGGAATTATTGAACTGGACGCGCCACGCGCGATTGGCGCGGATTTGTCCTTCGTCGGTATCCCAGGTTACCCGAAAGATGACGATTCGATCCGGCTCCGTCATGCGCTCAAGGATTTGGGCATCCTGGTAGGCTTTCTTGTCGAGGACAACCGGCATGACACTCTGCACCACCTCCCGCACGGCTTGGTGAAACTCGGTTTCGGCCGGATTGAGCTTGATCAGACCCGACATGAAGTGTTCGACGGCATCGTTCACGGCAGCACTCATGCCGCAACGGGCGAGGATTCGGCTAAATTGCAAACTCCGGCACGCGACATGACGGGCCTGTCCACAAATCCCTTGGCCCCGGTTCGAACGTTTCGTTCTCTCTTTGACCTGCCCGATTTCGTTCCGCTTCCGGCCAATCATCCGGCCCAAATCAACTTCACTTAATCCCATGTCTGTCCAACCCCAGCTCATCAATGGCGAGTGGCGGCTCGCTGCCGCCGATGCCGCCACGTTCTCCCCCTCCAACCCGAACACGGGGAAGCAACATGACGTGGTATATCCCGTAGCCTCCGCTGCCGAAATCGGCGAGATGCTCGATGCCGGCAACGTGGCCGCGGCGCAACTTCGGGCGCTCGCACCGAGCAAACTCGCCGACTTCCTCAACGCCTACGCCAACGGCATCGACGACGCCACTGAAGAGCTGGCTGGGCTGGCTCATTCGGAAACCGGACTCCCCGTCGAACCACGCCTGACCAAGGTCGAGATCCCCCGCACCACGGGGCAACTTCGCCAAGCCGCCGCCGCCGCGGTTTCCGAAGAGTGGACTCAACCGGTCATCGACTCAGCCAACAACCTGCGCTCGCGCCTCGAATCGCTCGGCCAACCGGTGTTGGTCATCGGACCCAACAACTTCCCCTTCGCCTATAATGGAGTTGCCGGGGGTGACTTCGCCTCCGCGATTGCCACGGGACACCCAGTCATCGCCAAAGCCCACCCCGCCCATCCCGGCACCACCAGGCGATTGGCCGAGATTGCTTTGGCCGCACTCGCGAGCTCCCAACTTCCGCCTGCCACCGTGCAAATGTTCTACCACTGCGACCCTGAAGACGGCGAGTTGATGGTCGCCGACCCCCGGTTGGGTGCGGTTGGTTTCACCGGCAGCGAAACCACGGGGCGCAAGATCAAGGCGGCAGGCGACGCAGTCGGAAAACCCGTCTATCTGGAAATGAGCAGCGTCAATCCCGTCATCTTTCTGCCCGGAGCCATGGCTGAAAAAGCGGTCGAGCTCGCCGCCGAATTCAGCGGTTCCTGTCTGCTCGGCGCCGGTCAATTCTGCACCAACCCTGGCTTGATCCTGACGATCGCGGGCAAAGCAACGGAAACATTCATCTCCGCTGCCACCGAGACGTTTAGTGCCGCCCCATCGGGTGTCATGCTGGTTTCCAGCCTGCCCTCCGAGTTAAACGAGAGTGTGGCCAAGCTCACCGCTGCTGGCGCCGAGCTCCTGGCCCGCGGCAAAAGTGCAGCCGAACCCGGCTTCCTCGCCCAACCCGCCCTGCTTCGCGTCTCCGGGGAAAGATTCCTCACCGATCCCGATGGCTTCCAGAGCGAGATGTTTGGACCGGCCTCCCTTGTGGTGGTGGCTGCCGACGAAGACGAACTCACCGTCATCGCGACCGAGCTCAACGCCTCCCTCACGGCTTCGTTTTATTCCGCCACCGACGGCTCGGATGACGCGGCCCACGATCGACTTTCGCCCATCGTCACGCAAAAGGCCGGGCGCATTCTCAACGACAAGATGCCCACCGGCGTGGCGGTCTCACCGGCCATGATGCACGGAGGGCCTTTCCCCGCCGGCGGCCACCCCGGGTTTACCGCGGTCGGGTTCCCTGCTTCGCTGCGACGGTTCGGCTCACTCAAATGCTACGACAACGTGCGCCCGGAACGCCTGCCGGCTTCACTCCGCGATCCAAACCCCACCGGCCGGATGTGGCGCATAATCGACGGCAATTGGACGCAAGATAATGTCGGTGCTGATTGAACCCGGCCATTCCACCTGCATTTTTGAATCGTAAACCTGCGTCACCCGCGTCGTAGACTCGGCGCACCATCATGTTCCTGTTCGCAACTGCGATCGTTCTCACTCTCGGCATCTCGTTCATGTGCTCCCTCATGGAGGCGCTGATCCTGAGCACCAACGTGTCGGAGGTGGAATCGCTCAAAAAGACCCGCCCCATCCGCGGCGCGATTTTGCAACAGCTCACCTCGAACCTCGAGGAGACGATCTCAACGATCCTCACGCTCAACACGATCGCCAACACCCTCGGCTCGATCACCATCGGGGGGCTCGCCATCGAGCTCTACGGCCAGACCGCCCTTGGCATCATTTCAGCACTGATGACCCTCGGCATCCTCTTCTTCTCCGAGGTCATCCCCAAAAACCTCGGCGTGGTCTATCGGATTTCCCTGCAGCCCCACGTGGTCTACCCGCTGCTTTGGATGCGCAACGCGCTCCGCCCGATAACTTACCTTTGCAACGCCTTGGTGCGGCTTGTCATTACCTCCCCGCCGGAAAAAACCGATTCGGATGAAGAGATCATCCTTCTTGCGGAAAAGGGAGCGATGGACGGCTCCCTGACCCGCAGCGAATCCAGCATCATTGCCAACGCCCTCTCACTCGACGATGTGCGCGTGCAGGAGATCATGACCCCGCGCACCGTGGTCACCAGCTTCAGCCGCACCGCCACGGTTGGTGAAGTGTTCGAGCAGTATCCCAACATTCCGTTTGCCCGCATTCCCGTGTATCAGGACAGCTTGGACAATGTGGTTGGTCTGGTGCGGCGACGCGACCTGCTCAAGGCCGTGGCGAACGACCTGGAAAACGATCCGATCACCGCCCACATGCATGAGATCCACTTCCTGCCCGAAACGGCCACGGCCGCCCAGGCCTTGCAGGAGTTTCTCAAGACCCACCAACAGCTCTGTGTCGTCGTGGACGAGTTTGGCTCCACGGCCGGGGTGCTCACGGTCGAGGACGTCATGGAACACCTGATTGGCCGCGAGATTTTCGAAAAGGATGATGTCGCGGTCGACATGCGGGAATTGGCCCGGGCTCGGTTGAAAAAGAATTCCCGGCCCAAACGCGATGCGACCAAGGCAGGCTCCAAACCGCGGGCCGGAACCGCCGAAGGCAAGTCCGGGTAACCGCCATGGGCGAATCGGCCACTCCCGCCTATTGGGTCCACGACCTGAGCCCCTTCCTGATCCAATTCACCGAGACGTGGGGGATCCGCTACTACGGTCTGTCTTATATCCTGGGATTTGTGCTCGGCGGTTGGCTGCTCTACCTCGCTGCCAAGCGGGAACGCCTGCAAATCCCGCCTACGAGCGTGATGGACCTGATGACCGCACTCCTCCTGGGTGTCATGCTGGGAGGACGCTTGGGGTATTTTATCCTCTACGATCTCGGGTCGGTCCTGGCCAACCCCTTTCAACTGTTGCGGGTGTGGGATGGTGGGATGTCGTCGCATGGTGGGTTCATCGGCGTCGCCGTGGCCATGTGGTGGTTCGTCCGCAAACGACCGGTATCGTATTGGAATCTCGCCGACTCGGTCATTGCTGTCGCCCCGCTCGGGATCGGGCTCGGACGCCTGGCCAACTTTATCAACGGCGAGCTCTGGGGTCGCGTCACGGATGTGTCGTGGGCGGTCATCTTCCCCGGCAGTGCCCGGCCCGGCACCCCCGTGACGGAAATCGCCGCCCGTCATCCTTCACAGCTCTACGCGGCCGCGCTGGAGGGTTTTGCGATCTTCGCCTATCTTCAATGGCGACTCTGGAAAACCCCGGTGGCCACCCGGCAACCAGGCCGAATGACCGGTGAGTTTCTGGTCATCTATGCCGTGGCTCGCATCATCACGGAGATGTTCCGGGAACCGGATGCGTCGCTGCTTTTTGGTCTCACGCGCGGGACGTTCTACTCCCTCTTCCTGTTCGTCGCGGGGGTGATCGTAATCCAGCGAACCAAGCACCCAGGGTGATCTCCTCGATGTATAGGTAATATACCCTAATTATTAGGGTTTGGCTCGTTTTCCGAGTGATCCAGCATCGGGTCCCAATGGTTTTTTTGCAACGGACCTTGGGCATCATTTTCCTCTGGTTGGGAGTAGGTCTGATGACGGCGGCCGGAGCCCAAAATTGTGCATGGGTCAAGGGAGTCTACGTCGCCGAAAGCCCCTTGCCGCTGCTCGTGCCGGCGGCGTCCGCCCAGAGTGTTGCGCAGGCCAAAGCCCGCGAGTGCCGGGGAGTTGCCGTCCCAGCCAAAGGCAACTCCATGCTGCCGCTCTACCAGCATGGCGTCATCATGATTGTGGCCCCCGCCGACTACGATGAGTTGAAGCGCGGCCAGACCGTCGTTTATGAGAATTCATACGGTCGCACCGTGGCTCACATTCTGGTGGCAAAGACCCGTCAAGGCTGGCGGGTCACCGGGCTCAACAACCGCACCCACGATGGCGAAGGCGTAAATGCCCGCAACTTGCGAGGAATTGTAGTCGACGCCATCCAACCCATGGACGGTGTATCAGTTGCCCTTCGATAAAACCGAAAAAGGCGAATCAACGGTTCAAACCAGGATGGCCTTGAGTCTCTCTGCCGGGACCAGTGATCTCCGCAGCATGGTTTCGCACTGGCTCAAACTTGCAATCGGCTGTGTGTTCCCAATCGCAATTTGGAGTGCGCCGGAGATTCCCGCCTTGGCAGCCTACGACCGGACCACTGATATTCACGGCTTCACCGTATACTTGGAAAACGGAGGTTGGTGCTGGTATCAGGATCCCCGGGCAATCGTCAGCGACAACAACCTCTTCATCGGCGGGGTCGAAGGCAACGGGCGGGGTTCCGTCGTGGTGGGAATACATGACCTCGCCAACAATGTCCCCCGTGGCCGGGTGGTGTTGCGCGAAGATTTCGGCCGCGATGATCACAATACTGCGGCCTTTTTCCGGCGTTCCGATGGTCGAGTGATCGCGGTCTACGCGAGGCACGGTGACGATTTTCTGCACCGGTTCCGGATGAGTGACGCAGGAGATCCGCTCACATGGTCCCCAGAGGAGGTGTTTGTTCACGACTATGACAACGCAGGCCGGATCACCTATGTAAATCTTTGGGGGGAACAGAGCAGCGGTTTGCTTTATAATTTTCACCGCGGAATTGCCTACAACCCTTCCTTTATAGTCTCCGCAGATGAAGGCCTGACTTGGAAGCGACCCACTCATTTCATCCAGAGCGAACTGTCCGGGCGACATCGACCCTATCCGCGCTACGTCCTGCGTGATTCCGACAGCCTCCACGTCAGCTTCACCGACGCACACCCGCGGAGATTCGGCAACAGTATCTACCACGCGGTGTATCGGGACGGTCGGTTCTGGCGAGCCGACGGCACCTTGATCAAGTCCCTCGCCGAAGCCGGCCCCCTGCGCCCGAGCGAAGCAGACCTGGTCTTTGAGGGCAGCGGTGAAACCGGGCGAGGCAAGGAGCTCAGCGCCCCCGGCGCAGCCTGGACGACCGACATCGCAATGGACGCCGACGGAGCACCGCACATTGCCTATACCTACTATGTTTCAAACCACGACAATCGATTCCGGTTGGCCCAATGGAACGGCACGACCTGGATCGATCGCGAAATCGCCCACGCCGGACGCTGCCTCTATGATCGGGAGGCCAGCTATACCGGGTTGCTTGCCCTCGACCCACTCGACCCCCGGGAGGTGTTCATCTCAACCGACGTCGACCCGAGCACCGGAGAATTCCGCGGAGGTTATCACGAAATCTATCGTGCTCGTATCGAGACTACGGATACTATTGAGTCGATCGTGTGGCACCCGGTCACCCAGGACTCTTCCGTGCGAAACATCCGGCCTTTAATCCTGCGGTGGGGGGACAGCCGCGTTATCCTTTGGAATCGCGGGGATTTTGTGACCTACACGGACTACGATCTGGACACTGTTGGAATCATTGAGGAAGTCCGGCATGTAAATCTGCCATAACTGGGGACGCCCGCTGGAGCGGACCGTGATCGAAGTCTAATCCACCCTTCCACCGGGGACTTTTGCATCCTTCCTCCTTCGCAGGGTTGTGCTGATCAGGCAACCAATCGCTTCCTCCATCACCTCCAAACTCAATCCACGCCGCGGCGGCGGCACATGCAGAAATCCGCCGCGCACCCGCGGCCTTTGTTTCAACTTCTGCATCAGGCGGTAAAACACGTGATTGCAAACATATGTGCCAGCCGTCTGGGAAATCTCACAGCCAATCCCTGCCTCGCTCAACGCGCGCGCGATTGCCTTGATGGGCAACGTCGAAAAAAACGCTGCCGGGCCGTGTAGATCAATCGGCCGGTCAATCGGCCGCCGGCCGGCATTGTCCGGGATGCTGGCATCAGCGAGGTTGATCGCCACCCGCTCGAGCGAAAGAATCCGTCGCGATGGTGCTATGCCAAGGCAAACCACCACCGCTGGATTGTGCTTTTGGATCAAAGCGATGAGCCGATCTGCCGCCACTCCGAATTCGACCGGCAACGTTTTCCCGATCACGTCTCGTCCCCAAATGCGGCTGCCATTCAGCCGCTCGGCCAGTTGCGCCGAAGGATTTACCGCAACCTCGCCGAAGGGCTCAAAACCAGTTACCAGAACGGGAGGCTTCATGCGTTGGTCCAACTCGACTTAATTTCTACGCCCGCTGCGGCCAGCCCTTCACGAAGTCCCTGCACGAACGCCACAGCCTGCGGGTTGTCGCCGTGCACGCAGATCGAGTCGGCCTGCACGGGCACCCATTCACCCGAGATGGCTCTGACCCGACCGTGCTGCACCATTTCCAACACCTGTTCAACCGCTGCCGTCTCACTGTCGAGCACCGCTCCCGGCTGCCCTCGTGAAACCAATGCTCCTTTTGCAGTGTAAGCGCGATCCGCAAACGCTTCCGCCGCCGTGATCAGTCCCCGGTCCCGGCCGAGGTGCAGCAGCTTGCTTCCCGCCAGGGCCATCAATCCCAGCTCAGCATCAAAATCGGCCACAGCTTCCACCACCACCTGCGCCACCGCCTCATCGCGGGCCGCCAGGTTATAGAGAGCCCCGTGGGGTTTCACGTAGCGAAATGCCCCCACCCGCCGCAGGGCCGTGAGTTGATGCAAAAGGGTCGCTCGCAACTCCGGGAGATCCATCGGCATCTCGCGCCGTCCAAAATGCTCCCGGTCGGGAAACCCCGGGTGGGCTCCAGGAGTCGTTCCCGCCGCCGCCGCCAAAGCAAACGTTTCCCGCATGGTCGCCTCGTCTCCCGCATGCGCACCACAGGCAATATTGGCCGACGAAATGTGGGGCATCAGTTCGGCATCGTTGCCCGCGCCTTCGCCCACATCGCAATTCAGATCGATGGTCATCACGATTCTCGTTTTGAGAAAATCAATCGTTGCCGTGTCGCCATGGCGAGCATGCCGAGGTCGCGTTGCTCTTCCCAACGCAACGCTTCCGCTTCGGTTTCATCCGTTTCAATAAAACGCACCGCCCGCCCCAAAGGCACCTGTGCCAAAGTCGCCAAGTCTGCGGAAATCACGCTGGCAATCCGGGGGTAACCGCCCAGCGATTGGCGATCCGACATCAGGACCACGGGCTGGCCGTTGGGCGGGAGTTGCACCGTGCCCCAGGCGACCGGTTGTGAAACCAATTCCACCGGTTGTTCCGGTTCGATCGGCCGGCCGCGCAGACGCATGCCCATGCGGTTGGAATCGGGAGTAAGGGTGAACATCTGGCCGATGAAGGCATGCCACGCCTTTTCCCCCAGCGCCTCGGCTTCAGGTCCCCGCAGCACCCGGACCGCAACGTGTTCCGGTTGATCGCCCCCGATCCATACCTCCGGCACCCGCCAACCGGGTTTGAAATCAACGGCCGCCGGCTTGCCCAGCGACAATTGATCGCCCGCCCGCAAGGTTCGTCCCTGCCAACCGCCAAACCCTGTTCCCAGGTGCGTGCTCGCCGAACCCAAAACCGGCGGGACCGCCACACCGCCACTGACAGCCAGATACCCTCGCCCGTTGGCTCCAGCATTGCGCAAATCCACAACTTCGCCGGCCTGGACCAAAAACGGTTGCCCGAGTGGTCGATCCAATACCGAGGCTCCCGCGATCGCAATCACCCGGGAGTCATTAAACCGCAACCGCGGCCCGCGCAGGGCCCATTCGATCACTGCAGCGCTGCGATCATTTCCCACCAACAGATTGGCGACGGCAGCGGCCCGCGGATTAACCGCACCGCCGACGCACACCCCCAGGCTCTGGTAACCCCAGCGCCCCAGGTCCTGAACCGTGGCCTGCACCCCGCCCGATTCAACTTCGATCCACCCCTGCCCGTCGATCGGCGGACGGGCGCTCGGACCGGCAGCGGTTGGTTCACGCGGAGCCAGGTCCTTGGTCGGCACAAATCGCACTTCATCACCCACGCGCAACCAGGCGGGTTCCGGCCGGGTCGGATCAAAAAGCGTCCGAGGGGTGCGACCGATCAGGTTCCAGCCACCCGGTAATGCCTGCGGATAAACTCCGGTTTGAGCCCCGCCAATGCCAACCGATCCGGACGGAACCTCCCTTCGCGGGGAATCTAGCCGGGGACAGGCCAAATCGGGATCAAGTCCGATGAGGTAGGGAAACCCGGGGGCAAATCCCATCGCCGCGACCCGATAGCGACCGGCCACATGGCGCTCGATAATCTCTCTCTGGGGCAACCCGGTGTGTCGAGCCACTCGCTCCAAATCGGGACCTGCGTTGCCCCCGTAGCGCACCGGAATCTCCCGGACACGTGTTGCCGCCACATCCGCCTCGGCTTGCGTTGGCAAATCTCTGAGAAGCTCCTCCACCCAAGCGCGGAGAGGGCCCAGTCGCTGGCTCGGCTGGAGGTGCACTCCGACCGTGGTCAGGGCAGGCACGATTTCGCGGATTCCCCCATGAGCACCTTGCTGCAGCCCCTGCGCCACCCGTTGCACTTCGGTCAGGGCGGCCTCCCCGGGTTGCTCGGCAACCTCAATGAGAAGTGCGGTATCGCCGAGCAGCTTGATCGTCATGGCGACAACATCAGGAGGTCGCGAAGGCAAGACAAGCCCACCCGCACTGATCTAATCCCGGCCTGCGCCCTCGCTGATACTTGTTCGGATTGGGTTGAATTTAGCCCCGTAAACCGAATGAGTGGTCGGATGCCTGCCCGTCTGGCCCCCCTTTTCTTGGTTTTTGCGATCATCTTCGCCGGCTGCGGCCGTGACGAAGTGACGTCTTATCGCGTGCCCAAAGAAACCAGTCTGGCCGTGCCGGGACTGAACGCCCCGGCCACCCCGGAGGGCGGTGGTATGCTCACTTGGAACGCGCCCGATCACTGGAATGATTTGGGGGCAACCGGGATGAGACGCGGCAGCTTCGCCATCGAGGGGGAAAATGGCCAGACGGCCGACCTTTCGGTGATCGCGTTTCCCGGGAACGTCGGAGGACTCGCCGCCAACGTGAATCGCTGGAGGGGTCAGGTTGGCCTGCCCGCCCTGACCTCGGCCGAAATCGATGCGTCCGTCGAGCACACCGATACCGCTCATTTCCACATCGATATCGTCACTATGACCGGTCAGTCCAACGGTGAACCCACTCGCATAGACGGGGCGATTTTTAGCTTCGGTACCGAGTCATGGTTCATCAAGTTGATGGGGCCGGCCGATCTCGTGGCAGCCGAAAACGCAAACTTCCGCGCCTTCGTCGCTTCCGTCGCGCCCGCCCAGGATTAATCTGCCCGTGAACGAAGTAACCAAGTCCTTTGTTGTCTTCTTCAGTTCGCTGAAACTGACCGTCGCGTTGCTGGCCTTTTCCATGGTGCTCGTGTTCGTCGCGACCCTCGCCCAGGTGAACCTGGGCATTTACGGCGTACAGGAAAAGTTCTTCAAAAGCTTCTTTGTCCTCGCGAATTTTCCCGGCACGGAAATTCCCGTTCCGGTGATGCCGGGAGGCTATTTGATCGGAGGGTTCCTGATGATCAACCTGTTGGCGGCCCACCTCACGCGCTTCAAGCTGGAGTGGAAAAAGGCGGGCATTCACCTCACCCACTTTGGTCTCATCGTACTGTTGGTGGGAGAGTTGATCACCGGCCTGCTGCAGGAGGACTTTTCGTTGCGCCTGGAGGAAGGGGAAACCCGCAGCTATTCCGAGAGCTTCCGACGCAACGAGGTCGTCTTGATCAACAAAAGCGATCCCGACCACGATGACGTGGTGGCGATTCCCGAGTCGTTCATCGCCGACCAGCAGCCGGTGCAACACGGGAAGCTGCCCTTCCAGATTATTCCCCGGGCCTACTATCCCAACGCCAACATCGGCATGCTCAGCTCATTGCCTGAGGGAATCGATCAATCAGCGCTCGCGCCGAATTTCTCGACCATGGGCATCGGCCCACGCCTGGGGATTTCACCACTGCCGCTTTCCTACAACGACCAGGAACGCAATCTGCCCACCGCCCTGGTTGAGCTCGTGGGGACGGAGGGGTCGCTCGGCACATGGTTGGTCTCACCCATGCTGATTGCGCCACAACCTTTTCAGTATGCCGGCCAAAGCTGGGAAATCGCCTTCCGGTTTGAGCGGGAATACAAGGACTTCGCCGTCAACCTGATCGAACTGAGCCACGACGTCTACGCGGGTTCCAACATTCCGAAAAACTTTTCCTCACTGGTTCGCGTCACCGCCCTCGACGGCAGCGAAGACCGGGAGTCGCTCATCTACATGAACCATCCGCTGCGCTACCAGGGCTACACCTTTTACCAATACCAGATGGACAGCGCCAATGGGTTCAGCGTGCTGCAGGTCGTCCGCAATCCCGGCCGGGCCCTTCCTTACATCGCGTGCCTCCTGATGACCCTCGGTCTGACGTGGCAGTTCACCATGCACCTCTACAAATTTTCCCAGCGCCGCCGGGCGGCATCCGCGACATGAAACGGTTCATTCCCATTCTCGCGGTGATCGCGGCGCTGTTGCTGGTGGCGCGCACGGCGTTTGCCCCCGGCCCGGACACCGAGTTTGATCTCGATGGATTCGGTCGGCTGCCCGTCCTGGCGGACGGGCGTATCAAGCCATTGGATACAGTGGGGCGCACCACCCTGTTGAGCCTGCAGGCCCGCCAGACCGTCTACCTGGCCGATGGCGGCAAGCTCACCCCGAACCAGTGGTTGCTCGACGTGCTCTTCCGCCCCGAAGTGGCCGACACCTACCGCACTTTCCGGATCGATAACCTGGATGTGCTGCAGATGATTGGCCAGGATGAGGAGACCCGTAAGCGCGTTTACGAGAGTGCGTTTGTTCGGTTCATGGCGGTGCTGGGTTTTGCGCCTTCCCATTACAGCCGGTTCTCGTTCGACCAACTGGCGCCATTCCTGGCCGAGATCGATCGTCAGGGGGAACTGGCCGCTTCGCTGGAAGCGCCCCAACGCGACAGCTTTCAGCGCGCCATCGTAAAGCTGCGCAGCAAGTTGGTCCTCTACCAGCAGCTCAAACACAGCGCGGTTTTTCCGGGAGATGAGGACTTTCTGACCACCCTGCAGTCCCTGCAGGATAACTTTGCCGAGGGCATTGCCGCCGTGCGGGCCCGCTCCAATGGCGAGGAACACGACGAGGAACTGGCCAGCCGCATGATTGATGTCGGCCAAATGTTTCTGGCGATGGACCAGATGGCCTACCTGATCCCCCTGCCCCCGCTGGGTGAGGATACGTCCGACCACAACTGGCAGAAAACCGGTCGCGCGCTGCTCAATTCCTTCCAAAGCGGATTGGTCAATCCCTACGCTCTGGCCTACGCGGGAATGGCCCGCTCGTGGCGCGACCAGACTCCCGAAACGTTCAACACCATCGTAGGTCTCTATACCGCCCAACTGGACACCAAGTTCGGTGACCAGATGAAGAAGGCGAATACAGAGCGGGCATTCAACCAGACCGAACCCTTTTACCTCAGCCTGCTGCTTTACGTTTTTGTTTTTCTGGTCGCGATCGCCTCGTGGCTGGTCTGGCCCGAAGCACTGCAAAAATCCGCTTACTACGTGTTGTGGCTGGCGTGGATCGCTACGACTGCCGGGATCATCACCCGCATGTGGCTGGAAGGCCGCCCGCCGGTGACCAACCTCTACTCTTCCGCCTTGTTCGTCGGCTGGGGCTCGGTCGCTCTCTGCCTGTTCCTGGAACGTGTTTATCCCAATGCCATCGGGGCGACGGCGGGCGGCTTGACCGGTTTCGCCACCATGATTGTGGCACATCAGCTTTCGCTTTCGGGTGACACCCTGGAGATGATGCGCGCGGTGCTCGATTCCAACTTCTGGTTGGCGACCCACGTCATCGTGATCACCATCGGGTATTCGGCCACGTTCCTGGCGGGGTTCCTGGCCATCATCTACGTTTTCCGTGGCGTTTTGACCCGGTCTCTGGACCGCGACACGTCCAAGATCATGGAACGGATGGTCTACGGCATCGTATGTTTTGCGACCCTCTTCAGCCTGGTGGGCACCATCCTGGGTGGGATCTGGGCCGACCAGTCCTGGGGCCGCTTTTGGGGCTGGGACCCCAAGGAAAACGGGGCGCTGCTCATCGTGATGTGGAACGCGATCATCCTGCACGCCCGCTGGGGTGGTTTGGCGCGCGCGCGCGGCATCATGGCCATGGCGATTTTTGGCAACATCGTGACGAGTTGGAGCTGGTTCGGGACCAACATGCTGGGTGTCGGCCTGCACAGCTATGGGTTCATGGACGCTGCGTTTAACGCCCTCGTTGCCTTTGTGGCCGCGAATCTGGCCATCATTGCCCTGGCCTACGTGCCCCGGAGCAAGTGGCTCAGTGCAACCCGCCTGGCCCAGGCGTAAAACTACAAACCTACGCCCTGGCACTCGGTAGCCAGCGCCCCTGGCTTTGCCCCTGAAGTGACCGATTACGCAATAACTCCACCGCGGTGAATGTTCGTAATACGAACATTCATTTCGGAATAGGCCGTTGATTGATTGGTGTTAAGCGACCACTACGAGGTGACGAAGCCTGAAGCGAACGTTCATGCAAGGGGTTCCACCAACCTGCAATGTTCGTAATACGAACATTGCAGGTTGGTGGAACGATGTTTTACCCGATTGCGATTTGGTCGCGTTTTGTATCACCCGGCCAATGCATTGGGCGACTCGGGCTCCTTGGTGTTGATCTCCAGCAAGGGCACCAATTCCTCCGGCTCCTGCTGGTCGGGCATGGGGAAACGCTTCGTGAAGTCGCCAAATTCGATGAGTTCAAAACGTCCGTCCAGATGCTCCACGATCGCCGTGAGAGACTCGACCCAGTCGCCGGAGTTAAGGTAATGCACGTCACCCAGCATCTTGTCGGCCGGGGTGTGAATGTGACCGCACATGACACCGTTGCAGTGACGCTGCTTGGCAAGCTGAGCGATGTGATCCTCGAAATTGGACACGTGATTCACGGCCTCTTTCACCCGCGCCTTGATGGCCTTGCTGAGCGACCAGTATTCCTTGCCACGCCAAGCCCGCCAATGGTTGTAAACGCGGTTGAGTTTGAGCAGTGCCCGGTAACCCCAGTCGCCCAAGTGGGCGAGGAACACAAAGTTCTTGGTCACGGTATCGAACACGTCGCCGTGCAACACCAGATAGCGCCGATCGGCCCCTTCGTGCACGTAATCCTCAACGACCGAGAGGTTCTCGAATTCGAGCGGCATGAAATTGGCCAGCACATCGTCGTGGTTGCCCCGCAGATATACGATTTCGGTATCACGTTTTTCGAGCTTCTTGAGCACAATGCGCACGAAACGGGTGTGGGCTTTTGTCCATCGACCGGCCCGGCGCAGCTGCCAGCCGTCGATAATGTCGCCGTTGAGGATGAGCTTCTCGCAACGCACGCGTCGCAGGAAGTGGTTCACTTCTTCGATCTTACAATCGGGTGTGCCTAGATGCACATCCGAGATGATGACGGTTCGCACCTGCAGGTTCTTCTTATCCATGAGCCGGGGAGGAGTTCGAGGTGATGGGTTGAAGGGGGAAATCCGTGTCAGGGTTCGAGCCGGAACCATTGGCGGCCACAAACTCCGCAATGTCGAGCGCCGCGCGCGGCCGGGCGAGCTGTTGCACGCGTTCATGCCAGCCTTCCCACACCAGCGCGTTGCGGGCGAATGCTCCGCGTAGAGCGTTGAGAATCTCAGTCGGTGAATCAGCTCGTGCGCCAATGTCACGCCGCCGCAACAACTCGTAGTTGCCCTCCTCCTGTCCGGGCACGACCTGATTCACGATCATCGGGCAATGCGCGGCGATTGATTCCTGCGTGGTTGCGCCACCGGCTTTGCTGATCACGGCGTGGTGAGTCATCAGTAGCTCGGGAATCCGGTCTGTCCAACCCAGCACCTCAACCGGCACGGGTCGATTTTGGGCGAGCCCGGCGATTTTCTTGCGCAGGTTCTTATCTCGACCGACCGCAAAAGTGAGTTCCCAGCCCGTTTCCCGAATCAAACGCGTTGCGGTTTCCAAAGCGTGGCTGGCCCCGGAATTGATGATGTAAAGCACCCGCGGAGTTGCTCCCCGGGAGAGATTGGGAGGCTCCAGTCGCTGGCTGGCGTCGGCAAAGAGTGGCGGCACGGGAAAACCCTTCACGTGGACTTTCTCGGCCAAAGTCCCCACCGAGCGCACGACTTCGGCAGAGTCTTCATTGGGCAAAAACCACCCCGCGCAGGGGGCTAGCCACCACATGGAGTTGATGCTGATGGAGTCGGTCACGACGTTGTAAAGTGGCACGTCGATTCCCCGCTCCTTCGCCAGGCGTTGAAAGATGAACGCAAAGATCGGATAAGTGCACAGCACCGCCTGGGGTCGGGTGGCCCGGACGTGTTGCTCCAGCCACGCTGATTCCCGCTCGAGCAGGCCCAAATACCGCGGCAGCGGTTTGGTGCGGTCGAGCCACGCGTAAAACGCGCTCCAAGCCCGCGGCAGACGGTTGATGGCAAAATAGTAGGCCGAGCGCGCCAACCGGTCACGCCGCGGAGCCGTTTCAGCGAGAGGATCCTGCAGGTCGGCCGTGCCCTCGCCGTGCAGTTGATCAAATGCGGTCACCAGGCTCCGGGCGGCCGCATTGTGACCTTCCCCGTAGCTGGCCGAGAGAATCAAAACGCGCCGCATGATTCGTTGAGTTTGCCCGCTTCACGCAGCAGGTCGTTTTCAAATTTGGTGATCACTTTTTCCCAAGATTGATTTTCGAAACCATCGCGCGCGGCTTGGCCGAGCTGTAGGCAAAGGTCACGATTTCCGGCCAGGCGGCGTCCGGCCTCGATCAACGCCTCATCGTCATCGCACGGCACCAACAACCCGTTTTCACCATCGCGAATGAACTGTCGTCCGGCCGCGTAATCGAAGCCCGCCACGGCCAGGCCACTGGCCATCGCTTCAGTCAGCACATTGCCAAACGTCTCGGTAAGACTCGCGTGGATGTAGAGGTCGGCCGACGCATAGTAGCGTCCGATCTCCTCCCGCGAATAGAATCCGGCAAAAATGCACTCGGGATGCTCACCCATGAGTTGGTCCTTCACCGGACCGTCGCCCGCCAGGACAAATTTCAGCAGCGGGTCCACCTCGCGCATCGCCGCATAGACCTTGAACAGCAACTCATAATTCTTTTCCGGAGCCATGCGCCCGACATGCAGCACCACCCGTTCGCCGGGCTGAACTCCCCACTCAGCTCGAAGCTCATCGCTTCGTCGACTGGGGGAAAAACACGCGATGTCGATGCCGCGTGAAAGGAGCGACGTGTCGTTAAAACCCATCTCCGTCAGTTCGGCGCAGAGCTCGTCCGTGGGGGCAAACGTGCGACGCGTGCGGTTGTGCACCCGGCGCAGCCATCCCAAGACCAATCGGTTCATCAGAGCGAAACCGTAGTTCTTGGTGTAGGCATGGAAATTGGTGTGAAAGCTCGAAGTCACCGGGATCCCCAGCTCGCGGGCCGCACTCACGCCGGTGGCTCCCAGCGGCCCTTCCGTCACCACGTGCACCAAGTCGGGCCGATCATCGCGCCAATGGCGAGTGAGCTTCCCCCGAGCCGGCCAACCCAACCGCAACAGGGGGTAGCCTGGAATATTCATGCCCGGCATCGGGACCTGGGTATAGTGTGGTTCCGATCCGGGCTCGGGCAGGTCATCCCGGTTTGGGCGGTAGACTTTGATTTCGTGACCTCGGCGGCCCAGCTCACCGGCAATGACCCCGAAGGTCATCGCAACTCCATTTACTTCAGGCGGAAAGGTTTCGGAGACGATTGCGATTTTCACATCCGTGGGATTTCCCCACGGGCCGCTACTAAGACGGTCAGTTGTCACAGTCGGGTGACTGTAACGTGACAAATGTGCCAAGAGCGGGTCTTAAGGGGGCCGACTTCTGCACTTTGGGCGCGTAGCGACTTTACCAATCAACGAACAAATCAAAACAAACCGCGCGCAGTGGCGGAGTTTCCAGAGTGCTATCGTGGCTGTGTCACTCGAAGACCATCTCTTCATAAATCCCCCCACTCCTGATCCCTCCCTGATGAATTCCGGCAAAGAAATACTCCTCGCCGCCCTCCGCGGCCAACCTGTCTCCCGCACCCCCTGGGTGCCTTTTGTCGGCGTGCATGGCGGCGCTTTGGTTGGCCACGACGCCACGGCCTACCTGCAAAGCAGCGATGCCATCGTCGATGGGCTCACCACCGCCGTCGAGCGCTACCGGCCCGATGGTTTGCCCGTCGTATTCGACCTCCAGTTGGAGGCGGAGATCCTCGGCTGCGAATTGGTCTGGGCCAAGGAAACCCCGCCCTCCGTGGCCTCTCATCCCCTGGGGGAAGACTACAATCTCTCCGGGCTGCCCAAGTTCTCGGCCGAAGCCGGACGACTCCCCCTGGTGCTCGATGCAGTCAGACGCTGCCAGGCGAAGTTTGGTGAATCCGTGGCCCTCTACGGACTGCTTACCGGCCCCCTCACCCTCGCGCTTCACCTGCGGGGAGACGATGTGTTGATGGACATGTTCGACGAGGAGGAGGATGTTCCCCGCCTCCTCGATTATTGCGCCGACATCGCCTGCCAAATGGTGGACGCCTACATCGAGGCGGGCATCGATGTTATCGCCGTGGTCGATCCCATGGTCAGCCAGATCGGGCCCAACCACTTCACCCAGTTCGTGGCCCCGGCGCTCAACAAGATCTTCGACCACGTGCGGGAACGCGGCAAACTGTCTTCCCTCTTCGTCTGCGGAAACGCCACCCGCAACCTCGAGGCCATGGCCGCCACAAATTGCGACAATCTTTCAGTGGATGAAAACGTGGACCTCGCCGAACTCGGCCGAATCGCTCGGGCCGGCGGCAAGTCCTTCGGCGGCAACCTGCAACTCACCGTCGTGCTGCTCCTGGGCGATGCCGACGATGCCCGGCGGGATGTGCTGCGCTGTCTTGATCAAGCCGGCACTGAACCCGGCTTTATTCTGGCTCCAGGGTGCGACCTGCCTTACGCCGTGCCGCCCGCCAATCTGGAGGCCGTGGCCACCCTGGTGCACGATCCCTACCAACTTGACGTTGCCCGCCAACTGCCGAGCAAGGAGTCCACTGACAGCTTCGACGATATCACGGTGCCGACCTATGCCGAACAATCGGAAGTCATTATCGACGTTGTCACCCTGGACTCCGCCGGATGCGCCCCCTGCGCCTACATGGTCAAGTCCGCCCAGGAGGCCGCTCGCGCATTCGACGGCCGCGCCACCGTCCGCGAGCACAAAATCACCGAACGTGATGGTTTGGGTTACATGACCAAGCTCTCCGTTTCCGCCATCCCCAGTATCTGCGTCGATGGCCAGGAGAAGTTCGCCTCCATCATTCCGGACCGAAGCAAATTGGTGGCCACCCTCGCAGAGGCCGCGGCCGCGAAAAACAACTAGTCCAACTGATGGCCAAGGCGCGCATCCCCGTGACGTTGGTCACCGGTTTTTTGGGCAGCGGAAAAACGACTTTCCTGCTTCGCCTCGCCGAGCGCAACCCGCAGAAAAAACTGCTCTTTCTCGTCAACGAATTCGCACGGCAAAGCGTCGACGGCACGACTTTGTCGCTCACCAATGTGCCGGTGCATTCCGTGGTGGGCGGCAGTCTGTTCTGCGAATGCAAGGCCGGTGACTTCGTTCGGCTCATGCGCGAGCACGTCACTGCGCTGCACGAGGCGAAAACCGTCGACCAAGTGGTGATCGAAACCAGTGGCATCGCCGATCCTTCCGCCATCGGCGAACTGATGCAGGAACACGGGTTGAGCGAATCGTTTCAGATCCAGCAGATCGTCAACATCGTCGCCCCCGCCCGTTTCCCGCAACTGCACGAAAACCTGACCTCGGTGCAGGCACAGGTGCAGGCGTGTGATGTTCTCATCATCAACCAGACCGACCTCGCCACCCCCGCTCAGATCCAGGAGACCCGTTCCCTGGTGCAACAAGCCAACCCGCGCACCCAGGTCATGGAGGCCGAGCACTGTCGGCTGGATTTTAACCTCAACGGGCTTCGGCCCACCGATTCCCTGCCATCGGCTCCACTGCACGAGTGTGATGCGAACCCCTTCACCACCAAAACCGTAAAAATCCGTCACACCCCTTCGGTCGGTGCCCTGCGGTCATGGTTGGAAGCCCTGCCGTCGGAAATACTGCGCGTCAAAGGACACGTGCAAACCGCCGAAGGTTGGCGCGAGATTCAGCGCACCGTAAGCACTGCGATCATCAAACCCTGTGATCCGACGCGCGAGGCCCGGGTTGTTATCATCGCCCACGACGACCATGAATCGCACCTCGACGACGCCGTCCGCCAATTAAGAGCCCTGTCCGCATGACCCCCTCCCAACGTTATCGCGCCACTCTCGCCGGAGAACCGGTCGATCACCCCGCCCGTATACCAATCGTGATGCAATTTGCCGCCGAATACATCGGCAGCAACTATGCGGCATTCGCCTCGGACTATCGTACGCTTGTCGAAGCCAACATCCGCTGCGCCGAGGATTTTGGGTTCGACCAACTCAGCTGCATATCCGACCCCTACCGCGAAACCGCGGGATTCGGAGCCATCATTCAATATCACGAAAACGGTGTGCCGGAATGCCTGTCTCCGCCCCTCGCCGACGTGGAGGATTTTTCGGGTGTTGCCGTACCCGATCCACACACCAGCGAGCGCATGCGCGACCGGCTCGATGCCATTCGACTCTACCGCGAACGCACCGCTGACCGCTACAGCGTGATGGGGTGGGTCGAGGGACCGGCCGCCCTGGCAGGGGACGTGCGTGACCTTAGCGAGTTCCTCATGGACCTCATGGAAGAGCCCGAGCTCAGTGCCGAGCTGCTCGACCTGTGCACCCAAACCTCAATCAATTTTGCCCTCGCTCAAATCGAGGCCGGGGCCGACACGATTGGCATCGGCGACGCCATCTGCAGTCAGATTTCGCCCGGCATCTACGACGAACTGATCTGGCCGCGGCAGCAGCGGCTGATGCAAGCGATCAAGAACGCCGGGGTCTTCGTGCGCCTGCATATCTGCGGTCAGACCCAACACCTCTGGCCCAAGCTCAAGGAGCTGCCCATCGACATCCTGGACTGTGATCACATGGTGGATCTCAATGAAGCGCGCGACGTCTTCGGGCCCGACGTGGTCCTGGCCGGCAATCACAATCCGGTGGCCGACCTGCGCTTTGGTCAACCGGAGGAGATCGCGGCGAAAACCCTGGCCTGTGCCCAGCTCGCCGGCGCTAGGTTTATGGTCAATGCCGGTTGCGAAATACCCTCCGGCACCCCGCCCGAAAACCTGCGTGCCCTCTGCCGACCGATCGCATAAGCCGGCAACCGGAACAGGCTCGCACCGATTAGCCCAACAGTTCGCTGGCGTGGGCCCGCGCACTGGCCGCCTTGCGGTCACCCAGCATCCGGGCCAACTCGTCGACGCGATCATTCGCCTCCGCATGGATCGGGCGAATGGTAACCTCGACACGATCCTTGGATTGGTCCTTCTCGACCACCAGGTGCGACTGACCCTGCGCCGCCACCTGGGGCAAATGCGTCACGCAGATCACCTGATGGTTCTGCCCGATCTCTGCCATTTTCTGACCAACGATCCGGCCGATTTCCCCGCCAACGTTTGAGTCGACTTCATCAAACACCAAAACCGGGACGGCATCAATTTTCGCCAGGACCGTCTTCAAAGCCAACATCACCCGGGCCAGCTCACCACTGGAGGCGATCTTGTGCAACGGCCGCACCTCTTCGCCCACGTTGGGGGAAAACATGAACTCAACCGAAGAATCACCCGTGGGCCTCAGTTCAGCAAGGGGCACAATTTCGATAGCGAACTCGGCTTTCTTGAACCCGAGTTGGGCAATCGATTCGGCGACGACTCCGGCGAGTTTTTTGGCAGCCTTCGATCGTTGTTGCGTCAGCTTTGCCGCCCACCGGGAGGCGGCCTCAAGAAGCTCAGCCACCTTGACATCCTGACGAGCCAGCGCTCCGTCGATGTCGCCTTGGGAATCAATCTTCGCGCGCAGCTCCTCCCGCGCTTGCGCCACGACAATCGGGTCCGGGCCGTATTTGCGCTTGGCGTCCAGCCAGGCGTTCATGCGGCTGTGCAGCGATTCCACCTCGGCGGGTTCAAACTGAAGATCCGCTCCCAAGCCTGCGTAATCCCGCGCCAACTCAGCGATCTCGATCCCCAAGGCCTGCACCCGCTCGGCCAATCCGTGGCTGCCCGGATCCAACTCCGCGAGGTCCTGCGCCGCACGCAGCAAGGGCGCCAAGCGTGCGGCCAGACCATCGTCGCCGTTCAACCCGTGTTCGAGCTCTTGGGCCAATCCCAGTAGTTCCTGCGCCTGGCTCACGCGATTGAAGTCCCGTTCCAATTCCTCGACCGCTGACAAATCCAAGTTCAAGGCGTCCAATTGCGTGAGTTGATCCTGCAGGAAGGCAATTTGGTCCGGCGCCAGTTTTTCCTGCGTCGCCAAACGTGCGCGTTCGTCCACCGCTTTGCGCCAGGCCTCATAATCCGCACGGTAAGCCTCCACGCTCTTTTGATGCTGCGCGAAGAGATCGAGCAGTTCCAATTGGCACGAACCCTTTAGCAGCCGCCGGGGTTCGCTTGGGCCGTGAAAATCGATCCATGCCTCACCCAATTCCTGTAGATTGCTGAGGGTGGTCATGCTGCCGTTGACGCTGATCTTGGGGGCACGCTGGCGGGAAATGCTGCGCTTGAGCAACAACACCCCGTCTTCACATGGCGGCAAATCCAGTTCATCCAGCAGCACATCCAGCGACGTGGTGTCTTCGAACCACAGCGCCGCCTCGACCTCGCACACATCCGCCCCCTGCCGGATCACCGACTTATCCACCCGCTGCCCCGCCAGCAGGCTTAACGCTCCCAACAAGACGCTCTTGCCCGCACCGGTTTCTCCAGTCACCGCCGTGAAACCCTGCTCGAACTCCAAAGACACTGATTCCAACAACGCCAGGTTTCGAATGGTCAGGGTCTGCAGCATGGGACGCGACAATCAGGTCACGAGGCGCAGCGGATTCAAGCCACATTGTTAAACCACTCCCGCAAATCGCCCGCCCACGTTGAGTCAGCCCGGCCAACGATCGAATTTCCTCTCCCTATCTAATTCCTCTGCAACAAGTTGAAGAAATTCTGGTGGACCCTACAGAACTCGAATCTGTGACCTCTTCCATGTCAAGGAAGCGCTCTAACCAACTGAGCTAAGGGTCCGCTAAAACCAGAGCCGGCGAGTAAGCAGAATCGCCCGCGCCTTCCGCAACAAAAAAGTTGAGACCACATGACAGGGGAAACAAGTGCCTTCAGTTTCGAGCAATCCACTCGATCTTCACTCCCGCACTACCTGCATTTACCACGCGAGTTCACTCCTTTCCTGAGGTTGCAAGCACTGACTCCTTCGCTGAAGTTTAAATGTAAAAAATTGATTAAATGCGATTGGACTCTAGGCCCATATTGACCTACTCTTTACATTTATGAAGCTACGAATCTCGGCCGGCCCAATCTCGTCAATAAGGCGAAACCTACCTGCATAAGTGCTGGCAACAGTCTATTTATGAAAGATCATAGGTTCACCGTTGCGGGGCTGATCATAGGCCTGACCCTTTACCTCGTTGTCATCGTGGGAGGTCTTGATCTTTTCGAAGCTTTGCACGTGTGGATCTACCGACTGGAAGCTTACGAGGTCGACGAGTTGATAGTCCCAGCATTCATCGTGCTGTCATTTTCGTTTTATGAGCGCATCCGAAACGCCCGTCGTAAATTTGCGGAAAGGCAACAGCGAGAAACCTTCCTCGCCGCCATGAAATCAACGCAACATGTGCTGAACAACTTCCTCAATCAAATGGAACTGTTTCGCATAGTGGCCGAGGAGACCCCCGACTTTGATCCGAAAGCTCTGGAATTGTATGAAAAGCTTATCACCGACACCACCGAACAAATAAAAGCTCTGGGTGAGGTGACGGAATATGATGCCGACTCCATCTGGGAATCTGTGAAACCCAAGTAATACTGGGAGTATATCGCCGGCGAGGGGAGACCACACCCTACTGCATCGCAACCTGAACAATCAGGCTAAGCGACATCCTGGCGTTATGCTCTTCTCCACTCCGGGGTGAAATACTGACAAGGAACAACGATCCAAGACCACGTCTCACCGGGTCGGAGCTTCGCGGCCTCTGCAGTTAAACCCAGGGACGGAGTGATTGCCTCATTTGACCGGCCCCTGCCGTTGCCTAGCATTCCCGCGATGTTTGCCGGTCGTGATTTGGAGAGTCTGCAGAGCCTGGTGCTGCCCGATCGCTGGCAGGCCGATGCGATCTATGCGCTCAACGACGGCCGCGATGTCGTGCTGGATGCCCCCACCGGCGCCGGCAAAACCTATGTCTTTGAGCGTTGGGTCGAACAACACAACTTTTCCCGCCGGGCTATCTTTGCCGTCCCCACCCGAGCCCTCGCCAACGACAAGTTTGCCGAGTGGCGGGCCCGGGATTGGCGGGTGGGCATAATCACCGGTGACCTCACCATCGACGAGGAAGCCCCGGTGATCGTTGCCACCCTCGAGGCGGTGCAAAGCCGGCTTGTCGGCCCATCCCGATCCGCCATCCCCGGCCGTGGTCGTCCCTCGGAATTCCACCTCCTCGCGGTCGACGAGTACCAATGGTTGTCCGATGCCGCTCGCGGCAACCACTACGAAGGCGTGTTGGGACATCTTAATCCCAACCTGCAGCTTCTCCTGCTTTCAGGTTCCGTCGCCAATCCAGGTGACGTCGCCATCTGGCTGCGTCGGCTTGATCGTGAGGTGGCCGTGGTGCAAACCGCCGAACGCCCCGTTCCGCTTGAGGAATTTGATATCGACGACTGCATCAGAGGACTGCCGCGCACCATTACCGGCTTCTGGGCCAAGCGGCTCGCCGGCGCGCTGCGCGAGGGCCTCGGACCCGTGTTGGTTTTCGCACCTCACCGCAAGGACGCCGAGCGCCTCGCACGGCAATTCGCCCGGGAGTTGCCGCTGGCGGATCCCCTTGCGCTGACCCCGGCCCAAAAACAGGCCGCCGGACCCAAACTCGCACGACTGCTGCAGCTGCGCCTGGCCTTCCACCACAGCGGTTTAAGCTACGCGCAACGCGCGGGTTTGATCGAACCGTTGGCCAAGGCAGGGCAATTGCGCGCGGTGGTGGGCACCCTGGGACTCGCCGCAGGCATCAACTTTTCGCTCCGCTCGGTCATGGTCACCGCCAGCAGTTACTTCGTCGACCGCATCGAGCGCCCCATCACTCCCCATGATTTCCTGCAGATGATCGGCCGGGCCGGTCGCCGGGGACTCGATGAAACCGGTTATGTCCTGGTCAGCGGCCGCACGCCCCGTATGCGACTGGCCGCCCCGCAACAGCTCAAGCGCGCCGCCCCCCTGCCGTGGCCCTTCCTTGTGCGGGGGCTGCGGCCCGGCGACTGCGCCCGTGATGTCATGGGCGACGCGGCCTCCCGCTTTTTCGCCCGGTCGCCTCTTCCCCTCGGCGACGAACAGACCGCGCCCCTGGTCGCCGAGGTCGGCGAGCTCCCTTGTCACCATCTCACGGATACAGGCCGGGCCCGGATGGTGCGGCGGCGACGCAATCCCGCCAAGGTCTGCCGCTCCTGCCCATGGCGTGACGCCTGCCGCGCCCTTTCGCCCGAACCCACCCTGCTTTGGCAACTGCAAAAGCTCGGCGTATTGGATCGGCAACTACGCGTCACCGCCCGGGGGGCCGTTGCCGGCTCGTTTCTCGGCCCGGAGGGGCTCGCCCTGGCCGTGGCCCTGGAAGACCGCCGTTATCCGCTCGATCAGCTGGTTTATGACGGCGCCAATTTATTTGGCGGCGACCGATTTTGCGAAACGAATCCCCGCCGTCTGGGGCGCCTCGCCGCCATCGGCGAAAAGGCCTTCCGCCGTTTTACCTTCGACGGCTGGCTGGTCGAGGGCGTGCCGCCGGGTTACGGCTACGGGGCCAGCGAGGTGGTGCAGGCCATCATGGGACGAACCGCGAAAGCCGGCGCGCTGGCCGCCGCCTCCGAGCAAGCCGGGCGCGGGGATATCGATCGCCTGATGACCGAGTGGCGCTCCTGGCTCCGCCAAGTCGCCGCCGCTCCACCCTTTGATGACGTCGCCGAGCGGGAGTTTCCCCTGGCCCAACGCTGGGACGATTTCCGTGCCCTTGCCACCGTGACTCTCGGCGAACGCGACGAACAAAAGCTCCCCGAGCTGCCGCCCCTCACCGCCGATCAACGCCGCCCATACACCCACCGGTTGGGGCGCGCCTCAAGGTGATTTCCCCCATCGCACGCCACGCTACTCCGGCAGCTTGATGCTCACCGTATCGCCCACCTGCAGATTCGCGGTCTTGATCGCGCTTTGATGGTTGCGCACCAACATGATTTCTTCATCGGCGGTGGGGAACATCACCCACTCACCCAGCGGGACATCGCCATAAGAAGTGCCGTAATACACCGACCAGGAGCGCCCTCCTGCCTCGACTTCGTAGGTCTCACCTTGGTTGATCCCAGCCGCGGATAGCTCATCGGGGTGAAATCCCAAGAACGCGTTGCCGTAGAAAATGTTCACGGCCGTCACCTGATTCTTCAGGTGAGTGTTCTCTTGTTCGGTGCCGGTCTCGCGAAAGGGCACATCGCGGGTACCGTTGGTGAGGATCGGGGGCTCACGGTTCCGAATTGCGGTTTCGAGCGCCCGCACCGCTTCCCGTCGTTCCACCCAATTCACATTGACGTGCCCGGGGCGGAGCAACGGACGCAGCGCCGGGGCATATCCCTGGTCAGCCGCTACGGCCACATAACCTGCATCGTCTCCAATCTCGGTGATGTTGGTCATCAAGATCGCCGGGAGCCGGGGTTGGGCGGTGAGAAAAGAATCCTTAGACTCGTCCGTGAGGTCGATGAACGGCCCCAGCGCGATAACCCCGTCCGCCAGATCACTGTCCTGTTCGGCAATGCGAAGCACAAGGGTGCCTGCGGTCGACTCGCCTTCCAACACCAGCAACTCAATTTCCCCACGCTGGGTCTCAATCCAGCCACGCAAGTCGCGCAACGCCTTGGTGTGTGCCTCATGATCCACCCCATTTTCGAGAAACGCCGTTCGGCCAATAAGCCAACCGGCTTCGAGCAGGTCTTGGTAAAACCGATTCGTGAGGTCCAGGTCAGCAAGATGCGGGGCATCAGCCGGACGCCAGCCATGCACGTGGAAGAACGCTTTGCCACCGGACCATCCGACCGGCGCCGCAACCGTGTAGGGAGCCCCGTCGATTTCACCTTCCCAGCGGTCGATGTCCGCCCGCACCCACGGGCCCAACAGCATTCCGAACCAGATGCATGGCCAAATTCTCATGCGCCACCAGATGCAGGAATCACGCCGATTCCAGCGCGCAAGCGCGAAGGCTCCGGGGCGTTTGCAGAGCATTTTCGGTCAGCGGAGCTTGAATCGGAAGAGACTTGGTTCTCTTTGGCGCATGCAGTCTCGCTTCGTTCCCCTCGCCCTCGTCTCCGCCTTGTTGTTCGCCGGCTGCCGGGCGGATACGGATATCCCGATTTCGGAAGGCAAGATCCCGGCCGAAGAAAACTTTCGTCTCCAAGTCATCGCGGACGATCTGTTTCTTCCCTGGGGAGTGACCTGGTTGCCGGATTCCACCGCCATCATCACGGAGAAGCGCGGCACGTTGCGTTATCTGCGGAACGGCAGGCTCAGCGAAGCCGTTGATTTTCCGGTCGCAGTGACATCAGGCGGCTCGGGTGGAATCACCCGGGGCCAGGGAGGTTTGATGGATGTGGTGGCCAGCCCCGGCTTCGCCGAAGATGGATGGCTATATTTCACTTTCTCAAGCGGAGACCAGAATGCCAACCGCACGGAAGTCGCGCGCGCGCAATGGACGGGTTCAGGGTTGGCCGACTTCGAAGTCATCTGGCGCAACCCCGTTGACAAAAAGAGCGGCCAGCACTTTGGCTCCCGCATCCTTTTCCTCCCTGACGGCACCTTCCTGGTCTCCATTGGAGATGGGGGGAACCCTCCCGTCTCGCTCTACGGCGACGACATTCGCAAACAGGCGCAGAATGTTGAGACCGCCTTCGGCAAAGTGCTCCGCCTGAATCCGGATGGTTCCATTCCGGCGGACAATCCCACCTTCGAAGGCAAGGCCCTGCCCGGACTCTGGAGCTACGGTCACCGCAACATCCAAGGCCTCGATCGCGATCCGGAAACGGGCGAAATTTGGGCCAACGAACACGGGGCATCCCGCGGCGATGAGCTGAACCTGCTCAAGCCAGGGCTCAACTACGGCTGGCCCGCCGCCACATTCTCGCGCAACTACGGGCTGCAAACCGCGATTTCCGACCATGTCAGCCTGCCCGGCAAGGAAGACGCGAAGTTGGTGTGGATGGATACCCAGGCCCCATCGGGCCTCGTGGTTTACCGCGGCGAAGAATTTCCGGCCTGGCAAGGCGCCGTGCTCTCCGGCGGACTTCGTTCCCAGGAGATCCGCGTGATTCATTCCGCACAGAGCAAAACCGACCTGAAGGAGTCGAGCATCTCCATCGACCAACGTGTCCGGGATGTCCGCGTCGGCCCCGACGGTGGTCTCTACGTGCTCACCGACTCAACCGAAGGCCAACTTCTGCGAATCGTGCCGCGAAACTTTTAAACGAAAACCGGAACAGATTACCGATCTTCAGTAGCGCCATCCAGATCCGGTGGTTCCTGTGATAGCCTGCTCACGATGCAGACTGGAATGTGCAGAGCTCCTGCACGAACCGCAGTCAGCTTATGGAACCTCGTAAATCTCGACCAACACAACCTGATCACGAGAATATCGGTTCCTGACGATCATGGAGTAAACCCCGGGGTCCAGTTCACGCTCTAGCACAGGATCGAGAATCGAATTCCCTGCTACCAGAGGGAAAGCTCCCACTCGAGCTGCGGTGCTTGGATCAGCAGACCAAGAGTCTCGAACAAGTTCAATATGGCGAGATCGGCCGTTTTCATGAACATAGAGGTCAAACTCAGGATGCATATGGAAGTTGTTTATTCCGAAACGCTCGAGATTCCAGCCGATGCTGCGAAGTAGGACACGCAAGGGTGTTTCTCCCGCGATAACGAACCCTACGTTCAACTCACCGGTCCAGGGAGGAAGGGCCGTCCGGCACGAGAGATTGATGAGTCGAGCACGTGCAGGACTTACTCCTTCGGAAGCATCGTAGATTTCGGTGAGCATCGTTCCTCTTTCTCCAGCAGGCCCGGTCGCATGCACCGTGTAGGGCCCCGGCTGTTGGCCATTGAGGAGAGCCGCGGCATCTCCGGATTCGTCCTGCGTGAAGGTAAATGCACCAAGTCGGTCGAAAGTCGTCTTGAGCAGATCAGATCCACCCCAATCGTCATACGAAATCGGCTCGGCATCATCAGGAGGGTAAATCACCAGTTTGGGATCACTTAGCACGTCGTTTACCCCGAAATCGCTGAGAGCGGGCCCCGCTCCCCTGACCAAGAGGGAGGCGGGCTCCGATTCACCTTCACCTCCTAGGACAAACCCGACGATGAAGGCACTGTCACCCGCACCGGATTGGGCGCGGACGGACAGGTTCGTCAACCTTCCAGCAAATTCAGCGCCTACAATTTCAAGGCTGGCGATTTCCGAAGAAACGGTAAGTCCATTGTCCATGGCGATGTAGTGGTAGTGTCCGGCATCAGTCTCCGATAAATCTTCCAAAAGAAGTTTGCTGGTGGTGGCTCCGGGTATCGCCTCCCCATTGTGAAACCACTGGTATTTGGGACCTTCAGGCGGCGAATATGATCTGACACCAAACGTGACACTTCGTCCAAGCACGCCAGTTTTGTCCGACGGTTCACGCGGAATCTCAGGAGCCGCCTCCGTTTCCCAAACCGCAATCAAATCGGTTCCCGGATTGGGATATCCGACATATCCGCCTGCAGCAACGTAGCGACCATTCCCGTAGGCCACGGAATTAAAGGCACGTTGCCGGTCCCAAGACTGGGGATCTCGCCAATCCAACCCATCGACAGACCATGCCAACGTGGACGAGGAAAAAAAACGCTGGCCGGCAAATGAGATGTTGTGGGTTGCGGCAGCTGGTGCGGGGCCAACCTCAAAGGTGTCCCCATGGTCGGTAGATACCGCCAGCTGTGAACCTGATTCAATCAGGAGGCGACCATTCCCATACGCGAGGCGATTCGTTGAATTGGGTTCCCAAGGGGGATTAAGGGGTTCCCAGATTTTCCCATCGGCGCTTCTCACCAATTTCGTGCGCCAAGGCACATCACTGATACGATAGCTATGCCAAAAATAGCCCCCACCAAAGGCAAGGTCAGGCCCAAACGCGGTATGATCGGGGGACGGTCGGGACAGCTCCACCAGCGACCAATTCTCACCATCGGTAGAATACTCCACGTTCGGGAAATTCAAATTACTCGAACTGGCTACAATCGCGTTCTCGCCCGCGACCACATTGGCGATGGAAGGAAGCAAACTCGACGAGGTTACGAGTTCCCAGTCCTTTCCATTGCTACTCCTATGAACTTGATGGGGCGCGATCGCATAGAAAACCGAATCGAAGCACACGATCCTCACGGTGCCGGAGAAGCTGTAATCTGCCGGCCACCAATCACGTCCATCGGAGCTCCACGCGATGGCATGCTGCAGCACCTGATTGGTCCCGGGCCGCGTGGCCATGACAAATCGATCGTTTCCAAATACGACGCTGGTGGGACGCCCCGAACCGGAGATACCACTCGGCTGGATGTCCCAATCGGCCGAGCGAGACAAAGAGACGAGAACAACAAATAAACTTAGATACCGCGCGAGATTCATAGGAATGCCACAGCCAAAATGAAACAGCTCTTGTTCTCTGTAGGTAAACCGACTCATCGCCCACCCTCGCCATACTGCAGTGGCATCTGCTCATACACTTGAGCGACGACAACCCCCTCATCGGCAAATTCCGCACGGAGGTTTTCTCCGCTGCCCGAATCAAGTAAAACCATGAACGATCCGTTCTTTTTGACGGCGGATTTGAGATGGCTAGACCACGCCAACCGCACACCGGGATTAGTGCGCAAACGGCTGCCGGGTGGAACACCAAAAGCAATCGGATCATGTTGTATTGCAGCCCCCTCCAAGCCCGTTCCCTCCCAAGTCCCCGGCCTACTTCCACACGCTGCCATGCGTGACGGACCGTGATCGATTGCCATCACTGAGAAGGCCTCCCTTCGTAGGTTACCACCGCCTTCGATTGGACCGCCGCTTGGGGAAACAGACAGCCAATCTTCGATAGGAGTAAGACTCCCGGAGGGAACAGATTCGACCGCAGTCGGTTGACTGCACTTTTACCGCTGGTGTTCGAGTAACGCGCTTCGATCGCCAAGATCGATTGATGCTTCGGGGGAATACAGGAGGTGACTATCATATTGCGGAAAGCCTAGTGGTTTGCCCTACCGCTCACCGGGACCAGTCAATGCGAAGCAGGGTAGTCATACTCTGACAGCTGTGCACATTCAAGCGCGACACCGTAAGGTGCGCACTTGTTGGCGAACAGGCGCCATTTTGTTGGCTGTCGCCGCCGTTAGAAAATGATTGAAGATCGCGAAACTGGGCCAACGAGACAATGATCGAACTCCTGATAATCCGCATAAGGTTCAGTCGAAGAACCGACCGCTCCCGCAGATTTGGAATGAGATGACTCAATTCTAGCAGGATCTGATTAGGCCAGATTCCTCAGACGCTCTAGTATCCGCGGCATCAGTTTCCTCCGGCCTCGGTCGGAATCCTGCCCTCCCACGAGGTTCCCTCCCCATGAGACGTCGCAAGTTCATTTCTTCTTTTCTTGGAGCCACCGCTCTCGGCCGCCTTGACCCGGATCAAGATCTCTCCGGGCCTCCGATCAGGACGCACCAGCTCCTCCACCGCGAGGATCTCGGGTGGGCCATATCGATCGAAAACCACGGCCCGCATGGTGGACATGACGCTTTTGTTGGTTACCGCAGCCCGTAACGGGTACTCGCCGTCAGCCGCCGGACTGCAGATAGACTTCCTCGTAGGGTTGGACGACCACAAACCCTTCGCCGGCAAATTCCATCTGAATGCTTTCGCCGCTGCCCCGGCCTAGAAAAGTCTTGAAGGACACGTCCTTCTTGAAGGCGGGCTCCAGGTTGCCCGACCACACCACCGTCGCGTTGGGATCGGTGCGCACGGGGTTGCCGGGTGAAACATGCAAGGTGATCGGATCGTAGTGAGTGGTGATGGCCACCAAACCCGATCCCTCCAGGCGCACGTTGAAGAGGCCACCGGAAATCATCGCCGCCATTTTTCGCATCATCTTGATGTCGCACTTGATGGAAGGCTCGAAGGCGAGCACATCATTGCCGTTCACGACAATCGCTTCGTTTTCCAGTTTCAGGATGATGATTTTCTTGCCGGAATCCGCCAGATAGACCGCGCCTATGCCTTCGGCCTTCGTCAATTGTGCCCCTTCCCCGCTGACGGCTTTTTTCAGCAGGTTGCCCAGGCCTTGGGAAAGCAGGGTTTCACGGGTGAATTTGACCTGCCCGTTGTAGGCGACCATCGCGCCCATCTTCATCCAGATTTTGCCGTCCAGATTGACCTCAAGAAACCGGGGGTTCTCGAGTTCGAAAAGACCTTCCCCGCGGTCGCGGTTCTTGGTGCGGTCGATGAATTCGGCGAGGGTGTATTTGCTCATGGTTCGTCAGTTGGAAGAGGCGGGGATGATTTA
Organism: Opitutaceae bacterium; assembly: GCA_028280945.1. Classification (GTDB taxonomy): domain Bacteria; phylum Verrucomicrobiota; class Verrucomicrobiia; order Opitutales; family Opitutaceae; genus Actomonas. Next base: position 153,445 of record JANQKV010000001.1, on the reverse strand, counting down.
CGTTGGAAGACGCCAGTGCACGAAATCTGCGACAGATTGGCGAGGTTCGACTCGTGGTTTAAGCAAGACGCGGGCTTTCAGCCTTCGTCCGTCGAAATCCTGGGCAGACTGACACTCACTCCATTTTGCCGACGGCTCTGCCACGCGGACTCAAGAAAAGCGATGGTTTCACAGGTTTCCGACAAGGGCACGGGACTGGGTTGCCCTCGAAAAAAGCCGAGAGCTTGGCGGAGAAACGCGGCGTAGAGAGCGAGCAAGGCATCGCCGAGATCCAACAGAGCAGCCTGTCCCTGGGCTCCGGTGACTTGGCCGCCAAACGGGCTCTCTTTTTCGTGATTGGTCGTGATCGTTCCCACGCGGTCATCGGGCCAGAACCCGGTAATCGTTTCATGAGGCCCCTCCTGTCGACAAGTTACGCGCCTGCACCCTGCACCCATCAACGCGTAGAGCAGCTCGATGTGGTGCACGCCATAAAACGACCAGCCGTGCAATCCCGGGTGCAGAGGCCACATCCCATGCAGGTCGGCGACGTGGCAAACTCCGCCGACTGCCTCCCGGGCGCGGGGCAATCCCCCGGCAAAGCGCCAAACCGACGATGAAAACACCGGAGCATTCCTTTGCCTCGCCCAGGCAGCCATATCCCGGGCGCCGTCCAACGTGCAGGCAAACGGCTTGTCCACGTAGATCGGCTTCTCCCACCTCGCCGCCACCTCAAACTGCGCTGGATGGACGCGGCCATCAACCGACAGGATCATCAGGGCGTCCGCCGCCTCCGCGACCGCGTCAATCGAATCAAAAATCGGCACGCCAAATTCGTTTTCCAACGTCCTTTGAAAGCCCGGCAGGCGGGAGTAACTCAGTTCCCAATCCGGTGATCCCCCGGGATAGGCCGCCACCACCCGGGCACCGGGCACGTGGTGGGGGTGCCCGGATTCGTGCAACAGCTCGGTGTATCGCGGGGCGTGGCTGGAGTCCAAACCGACAATCCCGATCTTGATGTCCTCAACAGCCCCGGCGTTTTTCACGCCGCCAAGCGTGGACCGCAGGTGTCTCTCTTCAATGCCGATCAGAAGCGGGATCGATTAATATTCATAACGATGTGACGCATTTTTGGCAGGATGTGATTAGGCTGAAATCAACAGACTCTCTAATATCGACGCCATCCGCTCTCCGGCCTCGGCCGGACCCCCAACTGTTGTTCGAGGTCTAACCTTATGAGACGTCGTAAGTTCATTTCTTCTTTTCTTGGAGCCACCGCTCTCGGGGCGGTGGGCGTTCATCTTCACTCTCGTTTTCGGCCCAAGGGCGGCTCTTTCGGAGCCGCCCATCTTGCTAAACTGACCCGGCACAGCCGCGCCCTCGGCACCGACATCTCGATCACGGCATTCCACAGCGATCAATCCACTGCGGCGGAGGCCATCGATGCTGCGTTTGCCGCCATCGAGCGCATCGAGCAGGTAATGAGCCTCTATCGTTCGGACAGCCAGCTCTGCCGACTGAACCGCGAAGGGCGGCTTGACCACCCCGATCCCGCTCTGGTGCAGGTGCTTGAGCGCGCCGCCGAGCTTTCCGCCCAATCGGAGGGAGCGTTTGATGTCACGGTGCAACCCCTTTGGTCCTCTTACCAGGAGGCCGCCATGAACAACCAGCTGCCGTCGGCGGCAACCGTCGCCAAAACCCTGCCCTTGGTTGACTGGCGCATGGTCTCCATCTCGACGGAGGCCATTTCTTTCCGCCGATCCGGCATGGCCGTCACCCTCAACGGCATCGCCCAGGGTCTGGCTGCCGACGCCGCCAGGGAAGTTCTGTGCGAGCACGGCATCGAGCATGCGCTGATCGACAGCGGTGAGATCGGCACCGTAGGCACCCACGCCGAAAAGGATCACTGGTCCATCGGCCTGAAGGATCCGCGCAATACGAAGGGCCTGCTCGGCTTGGCTGCGCTGGAAGGTCGCTGCCTGGCCACCTCGGGTGACTACGAAAGCACGTTCACCACCGATTTCGCCCACCACCACCTGATTGATCCCCGAACCGGTCGCTCCCCGGCCAAGCTTGCGAGTGTGTCAATCGTCGCTCCCACCGCCTTGGAAGCGGATGCTCTTTCCACGGCCGTTTTCCTCTTGGGCGAATCCCGCGGCCGGCAACTCGTCGCAAGTATGCCTCAGGTCGACGCGTTGTTCGTCGATAAGGCCGGGCGCATCACCCACACGCCAAAATTCCCGATCGCCTGACCGACCAAGCCTGACCTCCGACCGTGATTCCCGAATCGCTCATGTCTCTCACCGGCGCCCTGATCTTCATGGGTGGACTCGGACTGGCACTGGCAGTGATCCTTACTCTGGCCAACAAGCGCTTGTTCGTGGCGGAGGATCCGCGGATCGATGACGTCGAAGAGATGTTGCCGAAGACCAACTGCGGAGCTTGTGGCTCTCCCGGCTGCCGGGCGTTCGCCGAAGCTTGCGTGGCCGGCGAAGTCAACCCCGCCAAGTGCACGGTCAGTCCGCCCGAAATGACGGCGTTCATTGCCGACTACCTGGGGGTCGAACTGGGTGACGAAGAGAAAATTGTGGCCCGCCTTGCCTGCGCGGGAGGCAACCATGTTGCTCGCATGCGTTCCCAATACAGCGGCATGCAAAGCTGTCGCGCCGCCGTTGCGGCGGGGGGTGGAGGCAAGGCCTGTTCCTGGGGGTGCCTCGGGCTGGCCGACTGTGAGCAGTCCTGTGACTTTGATGCCATCACCATGGACCGCAACGGTTTACCCGTCGTCGATGAAGAAAAATGCGTCGCCTGCAACGACTGCGTGGTCGCCTGCCCCCTCAACCTGTTCTCGCTCGAACCCGTGAGCCACCGCCTGTGGGTTGCCTGCAAGAGCCTAGCTGAGGGCGACGAAGTCCTGGCCGATTGCGAAGTCGGTTGCACGGGTTGCGCGCGCTGCGTCGCCGACGCCCCCGATGGTCTCATCACCATCAAAAACAATCTCGCGGCCGTTGATTACTCCAAGAACGCGCTCGCCTCGAAACTGCCCATCCAACGCTGCCCCACCGGTGCGATCGTTTGGTTGCAGGACAGCACCGTCGAGAAAGGTGCTGCCGCCAAACGCATCCTTCGCAAGGAGCCGCTCCCGCTCGATCCCACCGCCTGATCCCCCCTTTTCCTTCCCCCCAATTTATCAACTGAAACTCAACCCCCTCGAAAAATGGTAAGCCAGAAAACCACAGTGAAGTATCCCGGAATTCCCGCGGCGATGGATGGAAACACCGCCGTCATCATGTGTGAGAGGGAGTCGAGTGACGCGGCCGGTGCGTATCCGATCACGCCGTCCACGCAAATGGGTGAGTATTGGGCCGAGGAAACCGCCCGGGGGCACCGCAACATCTCCGACAAGCAACTGATTTTCATCGAGCCCGAAGGCGAACACGCCGCCGCCGGCGTCACCGCCGGTCTCTCCATGAGCGGCCTGCGCGCCTCCAATTTCTCGTCCGGCCAAGGCATCGCCTACATGCACGAGTCGCTCTACGGCGCCGTGGGCAAACGCCTGCCCTACCTGCTCAACGTTGGTTGCCGCGCGATCACCAAGTCCACCCTCAACGTGCACGCCGCCCATGATGACTACCACCTCATGGACGACACGGGCTTCTTCCAGGTGCTGGGCAAAAACGGTCAGGCCGCGGCCGACCTCAACATCATCTCCCGCAAGATCGCCGAGCTCTCCCTCACCCCGGGTGCGGTCGGACAGGACGGCTTCCTCACCACCCACCTGATCGAAACCCTCCGCGTGCCCGAGCGCGACTTGATCGCCGAGTATCTGGGTCGTCCCGACGACATGATTCCCACCCCGACACCCGGCCAGGAAATGCTCTATGGCAAGGAACGCCGCCGCGTACCCATCCTGTGGGACGTCGACAACCCCGTGCTCTCCGGCTCCGCCCAAAATCAGGATGCCTACATGCAGTCGGTGGCCGCGCAGCGTCCCTATTTCTTTGATCACATCGCGGCCATCACCGACCGGTGCATGGACGAGTTCGCCCAACTCACCGGGCGCCGCTACAACCGCGTTTCCACCTACAAGTGCGACGATGCGGACTATCTCATTCTCGCGATGGGCAGTGTGATCGGCACCTCTGAAGCCGTGGCCGACTACCTGCGCGAATCACGCGGCATCAAGATCGGCGTGGTCGAACTGACCATGTATCGCCCCTTCCCGGGCGACCTGCTCGGTCCGATCCTCAAGGGCCGCAAGGGGGTTGTCATCCCCGAGCGCACCGATCAACCGCTGGCGGAGGATCTGCCGGTCATCCGCGAGGTCCGCGCCACCCTCACCAAGTGCCTCGAAAACGGCATGACCAAGGGCAGCGCACCGTATCCCCAATACGACCACTACGCGAAGCCCGGCGACATGCCGCCGCTCTATTCCTGCTCGTTCGGCCTGGGCAGCCGTGACCTGCAGCCTGAAGCCATCATCGGTGCCGTCGAAAACATGCTGCCCGAGGGCAAGAAGAAGAAGTTTTTCTACCTCTCGATCGACTTCCTCTACGATAGCCCTTCACCCAAGAACGAGATCCATCAACAGGCGCTGTTGGAGAAGTATCCGCATGTCGCCGAGCTTGCCGTGCGCGGCAGTGAAAATCCGAACCTCCTGCCCGACGGCGCCGTGACCGTACGCATGCACTCCGTCGGTGGCTGGGGTGCCATCACCACCGGCAAAAACCTGGCCGTAACGCTCAACGAGCTCCTCGGGTTCGACATCAAGGCCAACCCCAAATACGGTTCCGAGAAGAAGGGTCAGCCCACCACCTACTACCTTTCCGCCGCTCCGGAACCGATTCGCATCAACTGCGAATACATGTTCGTCGACACGGTGCTGTCACCCGACCCGAATGTCTTCAGTCACTCGAACCCGCTCGCCGGCCTGAAGAAAGGCGGCTCTTTCATCATCCAAAGCGAACTGGAATCCCCCGAGGCCGTATGGCAGTCGTTCCCCGTCGCCGCCCAGAAGTTCATCAAGGAAAACGACATCAAAGTCGCCTACGTCGACGGTTTCAAAATCGCCCGCGAGGAAGCCTCCGATGAGGACCTGCGTTTCCGCATGCAGGGTATTGCCTTTCAAGGCGCCTTTTTCGCCGCCTCCAACCTGATGGAGACCGCCAACTTCACCGAGGAAAGCCTCTTCAAGGCCATCCACGATCAGATTGAGAAGAAGTTCGGCAGCAAGGGCGCCCGCGTCGTCGAGGACAACATCCGCGTCGTCCGTCGTGGCTTCGACGAAATCGTCGTGCTCGACAACATGGAGATCAGCGCCCCCGTCGCTGCCTCGCCCAAGCAGCGCACCAACCTGCCGATGATGCTCAAACACATCCCGCAGAGCGACGATCCCAAGACCGACACCCATCGTTTCTGGGAGCAGACCGGCAGCTTCTACCTCGGCGGCAAGCCCAACGATCACATCACCGATCCGTTTGCGGCCATGGGTCTCATCCCCGCCAATACCGGCCTGTATCGCAACATGACACAGATCCGGTTCAACCACCCGGTCTGGGATCCGTCCAAGTGCACGGCGTGCAGCGAGTGTTTCACCGTTTGCCCCGACAGTGCCATCCCCGGATTGGCCTGCTCCGTTTCTTCCGCCTTCGAGGCGACCATCAAGCGCGTCAAGAAGGCCGGCCACGAGGTCAAGATGCTGCCCAAGGCAGTCCGCACCGTGGAGAAGAAACTTCGCGCTGCCGCCCACGCCGTGAACGGCGACCGCTCCGATCCAAGCATCGACGTCGGCCCGCTCATGGTCGACGCCATCTCCGACACCATTGCCGAAACCAAGGAGGATCAGGCTGATCTCATCCAGGAGTTTGAATGGTTCCGCGAGGAGATGGGCGAGTTCAAGTTCGCCTTCACCAAGCCCTACTTCGACCAACGCGAGAAGGTGGCCGCCGGCGCCGGTGGACTCTACGCGATCACCGTCAACCCCTACACCTGCAAGGGCTGCATGCTCTGTGTGGATGTCTGCGACGATGATGCGCTGACTGTGCTTCCGCAGACCAAGGAGACGGTCGCGAAGCTCGAGCGAGAGTGGGACTACTGGATGGATCTGCCGACCACGACAAAGGACTTCATGCGGATCGACGACATCGACGAGAAGATCGGTGCCCTCGAAACCATGCTGATGGACAAGTCAGTCTACTCCACGATGAGCTGCGGCGACGGGGGGTGCACGGGCTGTGGCGAGAAGTCGGTCATCCACCTCTTCACCAGCACGATCACCGCGCTCATGCAGCGGCGCGTGAAGACGCACGTGGATTATCTCGGTGAACTCATCGCCAAGCTTGAGGCTCACCTGAAGACCAAGCTGGCCGACACCGTGAACGTAGCCGACCCTGCTGCCCTCAAGGCCGTCGTCAGCCGCAGCAGTGAACGCGATCTCAAGCTCTCCGACCTCGCGGCCTCGCTCGACGAGGGCAAGGCCGGTACCCCACTCGATCAGGAGTGGCTTACTTGGATGAGCGACCTGCTCACGCAGCTCAAGGACCTCAAATGGCGCTACGAAGAGGGCATCACCCACACCGGACGCGCCAACATGGGCTTCACCAACGCCACCGGTTGCTCCTCCATCTACGGCGGGTCCTTCCCCTACAACCCGTATCCCTTCCCCTGGACCAACCATCTCTTCCAGGATGCGCCCTCCGTCGCCCTTGGGGTTTTCGAAGGTCACATGCGCAAGATGGCCGACGGCTTCAAAGCCATCCGCATGGCCGAGGCCGAGCTCGCGGGTGAACAGGACTTCCGCGCGATCAACAAGTCCCTCGAAGTCTTCAATTGGGAGGACTTCACCGATGAGGAATACCTGCTCAGCCCGCCGGTCGTCGCGGTTGGTGGTGACGGCGCGATGTTCGACATCGGTTTCCAGAACGTTTCCCGCGCCCTCATGGCCGGTCGCCCGCTGAAAATCTTCGTGATGGACACGCAGGTCTACTCCAACACCGGCGGCCAGGCCTGCACCTCCGGCTTTATCGGTCAAGTGTCGGACATGGCCCCCTATGGCAAGGCGTGGAAGGGCAAGACCGAGATCCGCAAGGAAATGGCCCTGATCGGAGCCGCCCACCGCTCCGCCTTCATCCACCAAGGCAGCCTCGCCAACGTCACGCATCTGATCGAGGGCTACATCGACGGCATCAACTCCCGCCGCCCCGCTCTCTTCAGCATCTACTCTGTCTGCCAGCCCGAGCATGGGGTTGCCGACGATGCCACGGCGTTCCGCAGCAAGATGGCCACGGAATCTCGCGCCTACCCGCTCTTCCGCTTCGACCCCGATGCGGGCGAGAGCTGGGAGGAGTGCATTGAGCTCGAGGGCAACCCCGCCATCGACGAGGACTGGCCGACCTACCAGCTCGCTTACACCGACGAGGATGGCTCCGAAAAGTCGATGGAGTTGCCCATGACATTCGCCGACTTCGCCGTGCAGGAAGGGCGTTTCCGCAAGCACTTCCGCGTCGCGCCGCCGGACACGTGGAACGACAACATGGTGCCGCTGGCCGAGTTCATCGATCTCGAAGCTGATGATCGCGAGGGTTGCTACCCCTACATTTGGACGGTCAACAAAACGAACCACCTGGTGCGGGTCCTGGTCGCTCAGGAAATCGTCCGCTCGACCGAGGAACGCCGCGATTTCTGGCGCACCCTGCGGGGCCTGGCCGGCCTCACCAACAAGGTCGACCCCGAGGCGATCGCTCAGCAGGTCCGCGGTGAAACTGCCCAGAAGCTGGCCCAAGGCCTCATGGCCATGCTCGCCGGTGAGGGCAGCGTTGCTCCCCTGCTTGAGGTGGCACCGACCAATGGCTCAGCCCCCGCCGCCGCTCCGGCGTCCGGAGGTGCTGCCACTGCGTTCGAACCGGCTTGGATCGATCAAAGCGAGTGCACCGCCTGCGATGAGTGCGTGAACATCAACTCCAAGATCTTCGAATACGACGGCGACAAGAAAGCCTTCGTGAAGGATCCCAAGGGTGGACCGTTCAAGGACATCGTGCGGGCCGCGGAGAAATGCACCGGCAAGTGCATCCATCCCGGCACCCCCGCCGATCCCAACGAGAAGGGCGTCGATAAGCTCATCAAGCGCGCGGAGAAATTCCAGTAAGCTCTTCCGCCTACAGCCCACGCGAATAACCCGGTGTTCGACTTCCTGTCATTCCTGCGCAAACGCGGCACGTTCTCCCACGGGATTCATCCCGCGGAGAACAAGCACTACACCGCGCACATGCCGATCAAACGGCTGCCGTTTGCCCCGGAGTTGGTGTTGCCGCTCTCACAGCATTTCGGCGCCCCCTCCGAAGCCATCGTGCATCCCGGACAGGAGGTCGTGCGCGGTGAACCCATCGCCAGGGCCAACGGCTTCATGTCGGTTCCGTTGCACGCCCCGGCCACGGGACGGATCAAGCGGATCGAGTTGATGCCCACCGCCAAGGGACCGCGCACGCCTTCGGTTATCCTCGAGGTCTACCCGGGTGACAGCCAGGAGGTGCGTTACGACTTCCCGCGCGACTACACGACGATGGAGCCCAAGGACATCGTGAAGGCCGTTCAAGACACGGGTTTGGTCGGCCTCGGGGGCGCCGCCTTCCCGACACACGTAAAGCTCTCTCCGCCCAAGGAGCACAAGGTGCACACCGTGCTGCTCAATGGCTGTGAGTGTGAACCGTTTCTTACGACCGATCATCGGGTGATGCTCGAGTATCCTGAGGACCTGATCAGAGGCACCAAAATCCTCATGCGCGCCCTCGGCGCCGAGCGTGCGATCATTGGCACCGAGCAAAACAAAATGGACGCCGTGGAGGCGATCCGAGCCCATCTCCCCGCCGACGGTCCCATCGATGTGCGCGCGGTGCCGACCAAGTATCCCCAGGGCGCGGAGAAAATGTTGGCCAAAGCACTCATGGACGTGGAAATCCCGTCCGGAAACTTTCCCTCTTCGGTTGGCCTCGGCGTTTTTAACGTGGCCTCCACGGCGGAACTGGGAGCGCTCTTCCCCCACAGCCAGGGTGTCATCGAGCGCGTTGTCACGGTCACCGGCCCCGGCATCGAAAAACCGGGCAACTACATGGTGCCCATCGGCACGCCGATCCGGTTCATCCTCAACCGACTGGGCTTTGGCGGCACGTCCAACTGCCTGATCATGGGCGGCCCGATGATGGGCGGCTCGGTTTCCTCACTGGATGTGCCCATCACCAAGGGTTCGGGCGGATTGTTGGTATTGACGGAGCAAATACTGGAGCAGCAGCACGAGCTTTCCACCCACCCTTGCATCAGCTGCGCCCAATGTGTCGCGGCCTGCCCCATGCACCTCAATCCGTCACAGTTGGGCAAGCTCGCCTACAAGCACCGCTACGACGACATGCGTTCCGATTTCCACCTGATGGACTGTTTTGAATGTGGCTGCTGCAGCTACGTATGCCCCAGCGGCATCCCGCTCGTGCAATACTTCCGCATCGCCAAATCCAGCCTGCGCGAAAAAGCCGCCAGAGAAAGGGCCGCCGCATCATGAGCACCGCCGGACACCGCGTGGTTCTTCATACCTCACCGCATCTGCGGGACACTCCGTCGGTCGATGTGATCATGCGCAACGTCGTTTACGCGTTGCTGCCGGTCACCGCCTTCTCGATCTACCAGTTTGGCATCAGCGTGCTCGCACTGGTGCTGGTCTGCGTGGGCACCTGTCTCGCGATGGAACATGTCATCTGCCGACTCTCGGGCCGGGCCTCCACCGTGAACGACTGGAGCGTGATCATTACCGGCCTGTTGCTCGCGTTGACTTTGCCACCCGGCTTCCCGCTGTGGATGGCCGTGGTCGCCTCGATCGCCGGAGTGGGCATCGGCAAGATGTTCTTTGGCGGTCTCGGCTACAACGTCATGAACCCGGCGTTGATCGGCCGGGCCTTTGCCCAGGCGGCTTTCACCGCGCCGATGACCACCTGGGTGCCGATTATGGCGCCGGACCGTTTCACGTCGTTTATTCCGTCGACATTCACCCTGCCCTTCATGCAGCCGGAATCGATCCAGACCTGGGTCGCCAGTGTCGCGCCGGACGGATTCTCCGGGGCAACCCCACTCGCCCTGATGAAGTTTGAGCAGGTGCCGACCGAGTCGGTCTCGCTGCTGCTGGGTTCGACCGCAGGCTCCGCCGGTGAAACCTCCGCACTGCTCATCATGCTGTGCGGTGCCTACCTGGTTTACCGACGCATGATGGAAGTGCGCATTACCATCAGCATCCTCGTCGTGGCCGCACTGACAACCTCGGTGTTCTGGTTGATCGACGGCGACAAGTATCCCGGCCCTCTCTTCATGCTTTGTTCGGGCGGACTGATGCTGGGGGCCGTGTTCATGGCGACGGACATGGTCGCCTCTCCCGTAACTCCCCTCGGCGTCTGGATCTACGGCGGACTGATTGGATTTATCACCATCATCATCCGACTCTTTGGTGGTCTTAGTGAGGGCATCATGTATGCCATTCTGCTGGCCAACGCCTGCTCTCCCCTCATCAGCAGCATTACGCAACCACGGCGCTACGGCGCACCGAGTAAGAAAGGAGCCGGATGAGCGAAGAAACTCCATCTGTTCCCCCGCCGGTTTTGCCCAGCAGTCGCAAGCTTATCACCGCGCTGGCGGCAATCGCGATGATTTCGGGGCTGCTCGTCGCCGTCACTTTTCAAGTGACCGCCCCGGTCATCAAAAAGAACCAGCAAGCCGCCTTGGAACGCGCGATTTTCCAGGTGCTGCCCCAAGCGGAGGTGCATGCAAATTTCCGACTCGAAGGCGACAGCCTTACCGCGCTCACGTCCGAGCAATTTGCCGATGCCAATGTGTTCGCGGGCTATGATGCCAACAACACGTTGGTCGGCGTCGCGATGGAAGGGGCGGCGCGCGGTTATCAGGACGTGGTGCGCGTCCTTTACGCTTACGTCCCGGAAAAACAGGGCATCATCGGTTTCACCGTGCTGCAAAGCTCGGAGACACCCGGCATTGGCGACAAGGTCGAGACCGATGCCGCATTTCTCGCCAATTTTAATCCGCTCGACGCCAGTCTCAACGAAGCCGGCGATGCCCTCGCTCATCCGATCATTACGGTAAAGAACGGCCGCAAGGTGAATCCGTGGGAAATCGACGCCATCTCGGGGGCAACGATCACCTCGGCCGCCGTTGGAGATGCGCTCAACGACAGCGCCCAAGCCATGTTGCCGACATTGATGGCCAACCAGGATTTGCTGGTGGCTGCGAAAGGAGACAGCTGATGCCAACCGATCCCCGCACCCCTGAACCGCTCTCCCTCACCACGTTCACCCAAGGTATCTGGAAGGAGAATCCGGTCTTCGTCATGCTGCTCGGGTTGTGTCCCGTGCTGGCGGTGACCAACACCGCCACCAACGCGCTCGCCATGGGTCTCGCCACCACGTTTGTGATGCTGTGTTCCGGCGTATTGGTATCGCTGTTACGCAAGGTCATTCCCAAGCAAGTGCGCATCGCGTGCTACATCATCATCATCGCAACGTTTGTGACCATCGTCGACTATGCCATCCAAGCCATCAGCCTTGATGTCCACCGTGCGTTGGGAGCATTCATCCAGCTGATCGTGGCGAACTGTGTCATCCTGGGCCGGGCCGAGTCCTACGCCTCCAAGAACGCGGTGATCAACTCCTTCGTGAACGCGCTCGGCATGGGGGTGGGTTTCACTTTCGCGCTGCTCTGCCTCGGCGTGGTGCGAGAGATCTTCGGCTTTGGCACGCTGTTTGGATTCGAACTGTTTGGCGCAAACTTCCAGCCGTGGGCCGTGTTTGCCCTGCCCCCGGGTGGCTTCTTCGTGCTGGCCGGTTGGCTGTTCCTCTTCGCCTACTTCCGCAAACGCCGTGAGGCATCTCATGCAAAGGAGCCCCATGTCGCCTGACTCCCATACCTTTATTTTTCTCAACGCATTTCTGATCAACAACTTCGTTCTGGCGATGTTCCTGGGGCTATGCCCGTTCCTCGGCGTCTCCGGCAAGGTCAAGACCGCGTGGAACATGGGCCTGGCAGTCATCTTCGTGATGCTCGTCAGTTCAGTTTGTGCATACGTGATCAATCACTTGCTCGTCCGCTATCAATTGGAGTTCCTGCGATTGATCTGCTACATAGCGGTCATCGCTTCGGCGGTGCAGCTGGTGGAGATGTTCGTCAAAAAATTCAGCCCCGCGCTGTTCCGCGTCCTCGGCATCTTCCTGCCATTGATCACCACCAATTGCGCGATCCTGGGCCTCGCCCTTTTCCAAACCAACCGCGACTACAACTTCACCCAATGCCTGGCCTTTAGCTTCGGGGCCGGCGCGGGCTTTACCCTCGCCCTCGTGCTCATGGCCGGCCTGCGCGAGAAACTCGAGTTGGCCGACATTCCCGACACCGTCACCCAAGCCGCGCTCAGCCTGATGATCGCCGGAATGCTCTCCCTCACCTTCATGGGCTTCGCCGGGCTTGGCGGCTGATTTTTCGACATGCTCCTCAACACGTTCATTGCCATCGCCCTGATCTTCCTGGCCTTGCTCGCGTGGATCCTGGTGCAGCATGCCGCCCGGCGCTTTGCCACGCGCCATCCCGAGTTTGGTCCGGCCAAGGAAGAAGGCGGGGGATGCAGCCTGTTGTGCCTTTGCCGCGATACCAACAAGTGTCCCAAACAAAAACTGCTCAAAGCCTTTAAATCCCAAAACCAAAACTCTGCCTCGATTGAGAAAGACTAGCCATGCAACTGACCGAATACGACATCAGTAACCCCTTCACTGCGACTGTGACCAAGTCGGAAAGGATCACCGACGAAAACACCGATGAGGTCCGCCACATCAACCTGCGCGTGAGCCATCCCTCGTTTCAATTCATCGAAGGTCAAAGTGTTGGTGTGCTCGTGCCTGCCCCGCCCATTTTTGGCAACGAGAACTACATGCGGCTCTACTCCATCGCCAGCTCCCGTCTTGGTGAAGCCGAGGATGCCGCTGAGATTTCACTCTGCGTGCGCCGGTGCTTCTTCATCGATGACGTCAGCGGTGAACGCTACCCCGGGGTGGTTTCCAATCACCTCTGCGATGCGAAACCCGGCGACCAGATCAAGATGACCGGTCCCTACGGTCGTCACTTCATGCCGCCGCGGGACAATACCTGCAACCTGCTGATGATCGGCGTCGGCACTGGCATCGCGCCCTTCCGCGCCTTCCTCAAGCACATCTATGAGGACCGCAAGAAATGGAAGGGACAAATCCGCCTGTTCTATGGAGCCAAAACCGGCATGGACGCCCTCTATCTCAACGACAAAAACGGTGACCTTGCGAACTACTACGACGAGGCGACGTTCAGGGCGTTCAAAGCCCTGAGCCCCCGGCCGCATTTCGATGAACCCGCCGACATGGTGTCCACGATTTCCGACAATGCGTCGGAAGCTTGGGATCTCATCCAGGACCCCAAGACACACGTCTACATCTCCGGTCTCTCTAAGTTGGAAGAAGACCTCGATAAAGTCTTCAGCGTCGCCGCCGGTACCCCCGAAGTCTGGGAAACCGTAAAAGCCGAACTCGAGGAAGAAGGACGCTGGTCCACGCTCTACTACGGATAGAAAACCTGATCCCATTCGGGCCATCCTTCTCATTCGTTCTCTCGCCATAGTTCCGTGAAAACGGAACAGCGGCAGGTCGTTTCTCCTTCGTTTTATCTGTTTCTATCCAGACGGTGCGAAGCACCGCCCACACTGCTGCTGTTTTTCAGCGCTAAGAAAGCTAGGAAACCGCAAAAGTCGCAAACGTGAGATGGGAGAAACACTAGTTCGTTCGAACTAAGTCTGTTCTTCGGCTCGGTCCCCTTTCGACGCAACTGGCCTCCTGAGTTTGTGGGACACGGCTGTGTCTTATTAAGTTGGTTGGGGGGAATTACAGATTGAGCAATCGAGGAGTCTATTGCCTCCCTAAGGGACAAAACTTCTGCCTCTGCTTACGAGGTGCCCAGATAGCCAGGCGAGGCCGATTTGCGGTAGCGGTTTTAGCAGGTTTTGATTTGATGACGTTGAACCAAGGGCGTCCGGTGTGACCTGTTTTTCGCCGATCGCATTTGTTCCATAAGCACGATACCCGGGTCAGCGGGTGCCTGGGGCGGCAATGATGGCGTCGAGTTTTGCTTCCATTTCACGAGCCAGTTGGGGGAATTGGGCGGAGACATTGTGGAGTTCGCCCGGGTCATTGTTCAAGTCGTAGAGAGCGATGGTGGGGACCTCGATATTGGCCAACCGCTCTTCGACCATGGTGTTTCGGGCCAAACCGCTTTCGTGGCGGACGAACTTCCAGTTCCCCACGCGCAGGCCGAAGTTTCCACGGCTGCCATTGTCCTGTTGCACGATGTAGTCGCGTCCCTTTGCTCCCGGCTTGCCCAGAAGGGCCTCGGAGAGGTCAAAGCTGTCCGGGAGCACCCCGTCCGCCAATTCCGTATCGGTAATGGCCGCAATGCTGGCGCCAATATCCATCGTGCTGACAATGGCACCGGAAATCTGGGGTTTAATCCTACCCGGCCACCAAGTGATAAATGGCGTGCGGGTGCCGCCTTCATAAACGCTGTATTTTCCTCCCGTGAATGGACCACCCGCGCGATGAGAGCCGACATGCTCGAGCGCCCCATCCGCGTAACCGTCGTCCATGACGGGACCGTTATCAGAGCAAAAAATGATCAGGGTATTTTCGGCCAGGCCGAGCCGGTCGAGGGTTGCGCGTAGTTCGCCCACGCACCAGTCGAGTTGCACGATCGCATCACCCCGAAAGCCCAGTGCGGAAGTGCCATGGAAGCGTTCGTGGGGCATGCGCGGCACGTGCAGGTCGTGTGATGCAAAAAAGAGGAAGAAGGAGTTATCCTTGTTTTCCTCGATCCACTTGATCGATTGCTCGACCCACTTGTCGGCGAGGTCTTCGTCGCGAAAGCGGGCGGCATGGCCGCCGGTGTAGGCCCCGATGCGGCTGATGCCGTTATGGATCGTCATGTTGTGGCCGTGGGTCCAGTCCATCTTCAGCGTATCACGATGAGTGATACCGGTCGGCTGGCCTGCGGGGGGCTTGCGGCCAACCCAAAGGGGGTCGCGAGGATCGAGATTCAACACCCGGCTCTCTGTCACGTAGACCTGGGGCACACGATCATTGGTGGTGGGCAACAGGAAATGGTGATCAAACCCGATCTCGGCCGGGCCAGGACGCAGCTCGCCATTCCAGTCGGGCCCATCCGGACCGCCCAGGCCAAGGTGCCATTTGCCGATGACGGCGGTGACATAGCCGGCATCTTGCATGACCGAAGCCACGGTTTTGGTGCCACCGGGGATGACAGCGGGACCATTGGGCGGAGCAATGCCGGTGTTGGGTCTGCGGAAGGCGTATTCGCCAGTCAGGAAGGAGTAGCGGGTGGGCGTGCAGGTCGACGCCGTGCAGTAGCCGCTGGTGAAGGTCACGCCCTCGGCAGCGAGTCGGTCGATGTTCGGCGTTTGAACTTTTTTCGCACCGTAAACGGAAAGATCGCCATAACCGAGATCATCGGCCATGATGACAATCACATTGGGTCTGTCCGCCGCGTCGGCCGCAGCGAGGATCATACTCAAAGTGATGATGAATTTGGTCAGGTAGTTCATGTGGATGAAGGAATCGAATGGCAGTGCTTTCTTTTAACCCGGTATGGCCTGAAGAGAAGGTGAGAGCTGAACAGTCAAGTGCCTGGATCCGGTGGCGGCCCCAGTATTCTCCAACCCAACAAAAGAGAAAGGAGAACCGGCTTGTTCCGGTTCTCCTCCCCGGACGAGCGATCCTCTCAGGTTAAAAATCGAACGACGCCGACAAGCGAATCACCCGGGGGGTGGGAATATTGGCTCGATTAATCACGCCCGCCCCATTGGCCCGCGTCAGATACAGGTCGTCCTCGTCCAGCAGGTTGCTGACATTGAGCTGCAGATTCACCCTGCTTGAATCGTCGAAGACCTTGAAGGAATAACCGGCAACGAGATCCACGAGCGTCTGCCCATTACCGAAGAACACATTGTTGCCGGGATCGCGACCGAGGGCGGATTCACTAATGTAGCGCACGCCCCCGCCGATGCGGAAGCCTTTCAGGGCTCCATCGCGGAAGGTGTAGTTGGTGAAGGCCCGGAAGGAGTGTTCACGGGATCCCTGAGCAACAATTCCATCGAGTGCCTGCCTTCCACTCAACCAAAGATCGACCTGCTCCGCCTCCTCCGCGACGGTAAGATTTCCAGTGCTGAGAGCCGAGTTCGCATCCCAAAGCGGACGGTTCTCATTCCACCAGGCTTCCACCTCCGGCGCAATGTTGCTTTGCACCAACTCATTGTGGGAATAGTTCAAAACCAACTTCCAAGATTCGGTGAGGTTGGCCGTAAGATCGAATTCAAATCCTTCCGCGACTTGGTCGAACGTGTAGACGTTTGTCACGACGCGCAATTCATCGGCCTGGGCATCAGTCAAGCCACCGTTCGCGACGATCGCGTCCAAAACCCGGTCATTGCGGTTTTCAATGGCGCCTCGGGTTCCGAAAGCCGTGAGCCCCGAGGCAGCCGATTCGTAATACGCAACCGAGGCGAAGAGTTTTCCTTCCAGCAATTCAAAATGCAGACCGAAGTCTTCGCTTTCGCCATTGGAGGGGTCCGGCGTCGTTGAGTCAGGAAGGACGTTCTGGTTGAATTGCGGGAGACCACTGTTTTCAGACTTGTTCGCAAACACGGAGATGGTGTCCGTCACATGGCCGACGAGGCCAAACGTGGTCGTGGAGGCGTCGAATTTGGGGCGGGAAACATTGTCATAATCGACCTCCCACCAGCCGTTTTTGCCCGGCGCAACCGGATCCCCTCGAACGGTTCCACGATCCAGAATGTCGACCTGGTCCTCCCGAAAGCCGAATGTGGTTACCAGTCGATCAGACAAGAAGTAGTTTTGCATGGCGAAGGTGAACGAGTCCGTGGACTCTTCATCATCATCGATGTTCTGGTTTCGCTGCCCCCAGACAATGGGGTATTGGCTGCCATCGCTGTAAGTAAACGTTCTGCCCAAAACATTGCGCCAGTCGCCGGCGTAAAAGCCGTTGGCCTCTCCCACCGGGAGATGGTTGCGAACGCGAAGCAAATTATTCCCGTTCTCCGGGGAGTTATTGAACGGGGCGCCTTCGAGGTAGAGGCGATTCTCGCTTCGCACCGTGGTGGCATCGGATGTCTCAAAAAGGGCGGCCAACCGGTGGACGCCCATTTTCCCGGCGTCGAGTTCATAGGAAAGCGCGACCCGCAGAGTGTCGATTTCGCGGTCCCGGTTCCGGTTCTCCCAGACCGCTTCGGTATACCACTGGCCCGCCAAAGAGGTGGTTCCGTCCGGCAGGACCGCATTAGGATCTCCTCGGACGACATTGCCTGCGTTCTGAGGGTCGTAGCTCACAAAATCCGTGCTTTGCCGGTTGTAAGCCACTTCGAAATCCAACCCCTCTGCGAGGCGCTGATTATAAAAGACCGAAAACGTATGGTAGTCCGTATCACGGGTGGCGCCCGGCCCGGCGAATCCATTTTCGAAATCAACCGTCGTGGGATCTTGGATGACCCCAAACGACCCCCTGGTTGTCAGGGTTCGACGCATGTTCATAAGGCTTCCGAGATCCTCAAAATAGGTCACATAATTCCCCCCTATGCGGCCGATTCCAGAGGACACGTCAGCGGCGTTTCCAGTGCGGACGGGAGATCCCGCCTCAAGCCAATCACTGAGGCTGTCGAGCCCGGGCCAGGGCCGGTTCTTAATGTTGGTGACTTCACCAAGTTCAGCTTCCGCTCGGATTTCGGAGTTTTCCGTCGGCCGGATCTTGAGCGCCAAATGATAGCGCTTTTGCTCGTCAAACTCGAAGGGCCGCCAGCCATCGGAATCAGAATAGAGCGCGTTCAAACGCAGAGCGAATTTGTCCTCAACGAGTGACTTATTGTAATCAAGCTCCCCCCGTATCAAGCTGTTGCTGCCCACCGTGAACTTGGTTTTGAAAAGGCTGCCGTTGATCATGGCCTGCTTGGTATCGGTGTTCACAACACCGCCGGGTGAACCGACCCCAAACAGAATGGAATTCGGTCCCCGTGATTGATCTATTCTCTCCACGTTGAAGACATCGGATGCCGTCTCCCACTTAAAATAGTTTCGGGCCCGGGATCCCGGCAGTCCCCGCGTGTAGAAAACCGTGTCGAACTCGGAAAGTGAATTCCCGTTAACGGTGCCCGCTTCATAAGCCGTGCTGTCCGTAATGTTGGTGCCGTATTTCATGACATCCTCGACGCTGAAGGCACCCAGGTCTTCGATTAAATCAGCGGTGAATACCGAGATGGGAGACGCCGTATCCTTGAGGCGGGTATTGAGTCGACTCCCCCCCAAGGTGTTTTTGGCAACGTATCCGATATCTTCCGAAGTATTTACCAAGAAGGGACTGAGTT
Organism: Opitutaceae bacterium; assembly: GCA_028280945.1. Lineage (GTDB taxonomy): Bacteria > Verrucomicrobiota > Verrucomicrobiia > Opitutales > Opitutaceae > Actomonas. The sequence goes on along the minus strand of JANQKV010000001.1, from coordinate 134,970 downwards.
CGATGATCTCGGATTCCTGAGCAAGCAGGCAGTTTGACGCAAACAGTGCACCACAAGCCAAAAGCGCACGGAGGTAGGTTTTGGGGACATTCATGAGTAGTAGGTATCAGGTTGTTGAGGCCGGGTTTTGCTTCGGTGCAAACAAGGGCCTCTCGTCATGGCTGGGGTTTTAACGCCGCCAATGTCTCAGATATCCTCGCCAACTCGTTAGCACAATTAATCCAATGATTTGACTGTGCAGACCATCAATCTTATCAATTTTATTATTAATGATTTATGGATTTTTATCCTGCTCTAAAATCACCTGATCCTCATTTGCTTCCTGCCGGGAATGGTATTCGGAAGGAGCAACCCCAAACTCCTTTTTGAAGATCCGACTGAAGTAGCTGTGGTCATAGATGCCAACATGAGAGAGCACCTCCGACACCGTCACCCTGCCAGAGGCCAACAATTGAGCAGCCCGCTTGAGCCGCATGCTGCGGATAAAGGGATTGGGGCCCTGGTCGGTGAGCGCCTTGAGTTTCCGGTAGAGGGTGGTCCGACTCACAGCCATCTCCGCCGCAAAGACATTCACATCAAGCTCAACATCACTCATGTTCGATTCCACGACTTGAATCGCTTTTCTCAAAAACACCTCGTCCGCTGAACTCACCGTGAGGTCCGAGGGTTCGATTTTTAGTTGTCGGGAAAACTGCCGCTTCAGGCGGTTACGCGTTTCCAATATCTGCTCTATTCTCGCCTTCAGCCGATCCATGTTCACCGGCTTGGGGAAATAGGCATCGGCACCTGTTTTGATGCCCTCAATACTCTGTTCCTCCGCACTCTTTGCCGTCAGGATAATGATGGGGATGTGAGACGTCTCGGGGTCTTGGCGCGCTCTCCGGGTCATCTCGAATCCACCCATCAACGGCATCATCACATCCGTCAGAATCAGGTCCGGGTTTTCACGAAGGGCTACCGCCAAGCCTTCCTGACCGTTGGAAGCCTCCCAAATCTCGTAGTCCTGATGCAATTCACCTTTAATGAAATGGCGTAAATCCAGATTATCCTCCACCAGGAGAAGTCCTGGCCGCTTCTGAGGATCTTCCGGAATGGCATCAAACCGTGATTCGCGACCCGCCGTTTCTGAACCGGGCTGAGAAAGTGGCAGGCTCACCAATACCTCGGTGCCCCTTGCTTTACCATCAGGGGGACTGCTGATCTTCATCTCCCCGCCCCATAGATTAACCAACTGTTGGACAAGAGCCAGTCCGATGCCGAAACCTCCCTGTTCATTGACGGCTCCGGCAGCCCGGTAAAATGGCTCCTTTACCAACTCGATTTGGTGGGAAGGTATCCCGCTTCCATTGTCTTTGATCGACAGCGCAACCGTTGCCCCCTCGACGGAGTCCATGATTACAACTCCCACTTCGATCACTGCTCCCTGAGGGGAATATTTAATCGCATTGCCCAGCAGATTATCGACGATTTTTTGCAGTTTGTCGGAGTCAAATTCGCACTCTGCGTAGAGTGGTTCGGTGGTTATCTGAACCGTTTGATTCTTCGATTCCCACAAGGGGGCATGCAACTCCACGGCGTCCCGGATAAAGCCGACAATTTCCCCTCTGGTGGGGCAGAATCTCGCTTGGCCGAGTCCCAGTGACCTGAATTGTAACAACTGGTCCACGATACCCTGCATCTTGCGGGTATTGCGCAAGGCTATCCGCAGTAGATTCCGTTCCTCGTCGGTTGCCGACCCGCGTTGCGCCAAGCTCTCGAGTGGTCCGACAATCACGGCCAACGGATTTCTCAGTTCGTGAGACAGGTTGGTAAAGAACCCGAGTTTGAATTCTTCCAATGCGATCGCGGCTCGCACTTTGGTTTTAAACAACAGACTTACAAGCACGCCTATAACCAAAAAAACCGCGACACAGACGAGTATAAACCATGTGCGTTGCCATATGGGCAGCAATACGACAAAAGCCGCCTTGGCCGGCTGGGATTCAACGTTCCAATCAGAGTCCCTGGCCCTGACCTCGAAGGAATACTCCCCGGCGCCCAGTTCATCCAATACAATGCTGGTCTGCCGCGAATACGGAGACCAGGCATCCTGATTTATTCTCCAGGAATATTCCAACTGCTCCGCCTCGGTCGTGGACCAACCATCCTTGCCCATCCAGGAAAATGCCACTCGGCTGCCTTCCGGCAGCTCCTTGTCGTAGGGCAAGAGTTTGGACCGTGGCGCAACTTTATCAGCTCGATAACGGACACTCTTGAACGACCTTGCACGACTGTCTTCCCGGTGACCCTCCAGCAACCAGGAGCGGTAGGCGTAGTTGATCCAGAGTGAACCATCGGCACTCTCTCGCAGAGTGTTATACTCTCGCAAGAATGGAGGATCATGGGGGAATTCCCAGTTACTCCATGACATACCGTCGAAACGGCTGAGACCCTGGCTATTAACCGCCCAAATGCCTGGAACACTCTTGCTTGGAAGCAAGTAAACCACTTGGTCGCTGAGCAATCCGTTTGATTCATTGTAGTGCTTCCACGTCTCTCCGTCATAGCGATAAACGCCCAAACCCCACAAAGCCGCCCACAGGTTGTTGTCCCCATCCACGACAAGGTGATCGATCCAGTTGTCTTCAAAAAGGGGGATCCGCTCTGGAACAAGAGCCCCGTTCCCCGAGCGATGAGTCATCGATGCAGCCCCAAACCAGAAGCCATCATTTTCCCGCTCCACGATATTTGCCGTCCGCTGGGGGAAAAGCGGTGGGGGCACATGTGATCCCGCATAGGTTTCGATGTTCCGGCGAAAAACAACCGCTCCTCCCTTGCCTGATTGCAGTCTTTCCGGGCTACTTCCCACCCCCATCACCACTCCGCCGTCGCTGGATTCCATCACGCCCAAGTGGCTGAAGATCGATCCGGCACCGGGAAACGACGCTTTGTGCCATTTTTCATTCCACAGGTATGAAACCGCCGCCTGACCCTCGTGAGCTCCCGACAGCCAAACAACTCCGTCACTCGAGATGAAGATGCGGTTGGCAGAGTCGATCAATCCGTCGCTCAGGTCGTAAGCCGACCACGATTGAGCACCCGGATGGCGGTAAACCGCCCGTCCGTCATGGTGGAGAAACCATGCCCCCCCTTTCGCGTCTTCACCTTGAAAATTGAGTTGGCGGTAGGTCAGCCAGCGCTTGCTCGAGAGATCGACCACATAAATTTTCGCAGCCCGCCCGCCGATCAAAAGGCGGCCACCGGACAAGCCATGAACGAACGGATACGCTGTCGGCAGGGGCAGCTCCTCCAAGGTGTGCATCTTAAGCCGGCCATTCTCCCATTCTCCCATGCGGTTTTTGCCACATATCCAGAGCCGGCCATCGTCCGTCTCCGCAAACGCAGTCAATCTCGTGAGGAGACCCGCTTCCCTCAATCCACTCGGCCCCTCTCGAAGCTCGTAGTCAACAAAGCGGTGATATTGATCAGCAGCATTTTGCCGAATCACCCAAACCTGTCCAACCGAACCCAAAACAAGCCGGCAAAACGCCTGCCGCGGTCCACTCAGCTCATACCGCTGAAACTCCGCCGGTCCCTCGGGTTTCAGGTCGAACACTGTGATGCGGCCAGTGTCAGTTTCCGCTGCCCACATACGGGACCGGTGGTCGATCACGGTGGATCCGATGTTTCTTAAATCGACCGGGAAGCGTTCAATCTCTCCACCTCTCACGCGAATCAGCTCATCTCCAAGCCCCAGCCAGATTTCCCCATCGTCGGTTTCGCCGATCGTCTCAAGAAAAAGGTTCTCGGTATCCGCTTCGACAAGGACCCGCCACACTTCATTTTCCAATGCCGCCAGGAACCGGTTCGTAAGCAGGTAGACATGCCCGGAAGACGAAACATGAATGTCCCGCACCGCGGCGGTCGTTTCGATTCCCGACAACGGATACCTTTTCAGACTTCTTCCGTCATAACGCGCAACCTGATCGTGCCGCGCAAACCACAACGAACCATCATCTGCTTCGGCGGCACAGCGGGCTCCAAAACCCGATAAAACCTCAAGCTCCGTCCAACGCCAATTTTCGGTTAGCGACAACTCAATCTCAGGTTGGAAGGGCTCCACCGCCGAAAGCGGGAAGGGCCGGGCCAGAAGCAGGACAATGAGCAGAAAAATCCGAATTCCGGCGGGCGATTCGGCGATCACTCCGGGCTTCTCCTTCATATCTGGCACACGTGAGCAAAAGATCAGCATGGTTTTGATCCGGGTCGGCAAAAGGGGGCGTTCAGGACGGGCGGGGGAACGGTCCACTATAATCAATCCACGTGTGCCCGGCGTAGTCTTCATGTTTCAACCGTTTGCAGTTTTGATTCACAGTCACACCCTGACTTGAGACTTGGCGGGCTTGGGGGCGGACAGTCTGGTCACGATTTGCATCAAAGGTCCAAGCTTTTGGGTTAAAGCCCATAACCCCTGGACTGAAATATCAGGCACTATCCCGCCATGCCGACAACGCAGTCGTCCTTCAGACTTATGGCCTCGCTCCTGGTGTTCACTGCTTGGGGATTGGCCGCCGAAGCCCGTCAGGAAGTCCCTCTAAACGAAGATTGGGCGTTTTGGCTCGGAGATCCTCCTGATGCCGAGACGGTCAACTTCGATTCAAGCGCCTGGGAACGGCTGGACATCCCCCACGACTGGGCTTTCCGGGCCGATTATGATGTGGATGCTGCGCAGGAAGACATGGGAGGCTACAAGCCCGGAGGGATCGGGTGGTATCGTCGCACCGTTGAGTGGGACCCTTCGTGGACGGACAACCGAGTGCGACTGGAGTTCGACGGCGTCTACATGGACAGCCGGGTTTGGATAAACGGGCAATGGGTTGGAGGCAGACCTTACGGCTACATGTCGTTTGGACTGGATGTTTCCGAACACCTGAAGTCGGGAACAAATGTTATCGCCGTCCGGGTGGACAACTCCCTCGAACCTTCGGCGCGTTGGTATCATCCCTGTGGAATCTACGCTCCGGTGAAACTGGTGGTGGTAAACCCGCTGCACATTGTTCCCAACGGGGTCTTTATAAAGACCGACAGCCTTACGGACCGACGCGCGGCCATCGAAATCGAAACCACACTTTCAGGCCCCATCCCTTCGGACGGTCGACTCGTAACCCGCATTCTCGATCCGAACGACCGGGAGGTGGTGTCCGCCGTCACCGAGGGCCGGAAGGCGGAAAACGCTTCACAAATTCTTTCAGTTCCCCACCCGCAGCGATGGGACATCCATTCTCCGCTGCTCTACACGGCTGTTTCCGAGATCATGATCGGGGATGAAATCGTTGATTCGGTAAAAACAAGATTTGGCATTCGGACGATCCGTTGGGACACGGACACCGGATTCTGGATCAACGACAGGAACGTCAAGTTGAAGGGCGTCGCAGATCATCTTGAAGCTGGTCCCGTTGGGGGAGAAGCCCATCCCAATCTCATTCGCTGGAAGATCCAGTTACTCAAGGAGATGGGGGTCAACGCCATCCGGGTTGCCCACAATCCCCAAGTCCCCGAGTTTTACCGCGCCTGTGACGAGATGGGCATGCTCGTCATGGACGAGATCTTCGACGGGTGGCATCAGAAAGCCCCGCAGGACTACGGCGCCCGCTTTTTTGCGGAGCATTGGGAAACCGACCTCACCGAATGGGTGAAACGCAATCGCAACCACCCCTCGGTCATCATCTACAGTATCGGCAACGAAACCAGGGGGGAGATTGCCCCCCGGCTCGTCCAAGCCATCAAGTCACTTGATTCCACCCGACTGGTTACTTCCGGGCACTCGGGTTCCGAGCATGTGGATGTTTTTGGCGTCAACGGGCACTCGGAAAAACAACACTTCTTCGAACAAGAACGCCCCGCCAAACCGTTCATCGCGACCGAGGCCCCCCACACCTGGCAAGTAAGAGGCTATTATCGAACCAAGACTTGGTGGCGGGATGGATTCCCCAATCGGCGCCAGGACCCCTTCCCTCTGGCCGACCTTACTGAAAACGAGATTTTCCGCTACGACTGGGCCCCGGCCGCGAAAAAGACCAGCGGCAAACAGGTGTTCAATTCATCCTATGACAATGCCACGGTCCGAATCTCGGCTCGAAAAAACTGGGAGCTTATGCGGGACCTGCCTTGGTTCTCGGGCCACTTCCGCTGGACCGGCTTCGACTACCTTGGCGAAGCCGGCTATGTTCATGGCGGGTGGCCGTTTCGCGCCTTCATGGGCGGGGCGCTTGATCTGGCCGGTTTCAAAAAAGACCTCTTCTATTTTTACCAAAGCCAATGGACCCGGGAACCCATGGTTCATATCCTGCCCCACTGGACGCACCCCCGAATGGAGTTAGGGACGATGATTCCCGTCTGGGTGTATTCGAATGCCGACGAGGTTGAGCTCTTTCTGAACGGGCAATCGCTCGGGCGTGACCGTCCGGGAGTCAGGGCGGAAGAAATGCAGTGTGAATGGCTCGTGCCGTGGGAACCGGGAGTTATCGAAGCGGTGGCTTACAAAAACGGGCGGGAGGTCGCGCGCTCCCGCCATGTCTCGGCCGGAGTGCCTACCCGGATTCAGGTGCAACCTGAAACCATATCGTTGAGCGCCTCCGCCCTGCCATTCTCCATTGTGACCGTATCTCAACACGACAACGACGGAAACTTCTACCCCTACGGTGAGAACCGGATGTTCTTTCACCTGGAAGGGGCCGCGGAGATCATCTCTTTGGAAAACGGCAATCCGGTCGATACCGAACCCAATTTTGGTCAGGATTCACGGCGCACGTTCTTCGGTCTCACCCGGGCTTTTGTGCGCATCACCGACCCAGACGGGGATGTCTCGTTGACGGTTGGATCAATCAACGGCGAAAGACGCCATCTCACCTCCAATATGGTCTCTTTCGATCTCCGGCAGGTCGGCCTCCAGGGCAATCCACAATCGGCGACTCTCCGGATTCACTACACCCTCGATGGTTCGGAACCCCATCTCAAAAGCCCTGTTTACCAAGCGCCTTTTCCGGTGGAACTCGGAACCGGGGTCAGGGCCGGGGTCTTCCGGAAAGATGCACTCCTGTTCGAAATGCGGGAACACTTCGCCCCGGACGTGGGAATTCACTGGCTCGCTCCCGGGGAGCCCGAAGAAGTCGCAGGCCAGGGACTTCAAGCTGAGGACAGCAGGCTATCGGGGGGGACATCCGTGAGTGCCGACATAAGCGGACACTATGGAACGGGCTATGCAGTTTTGCCTCCCGGGGAGCACGCTCAGTTATACCGGGAAAACGACGGTAGTTTCGGACAGTTTGCTTTCCGGATTCGTTATCGAGCAAATGCCGATTCCAAAATTGAACTCAGGGTAAACAACGGCAGGTCTCAAACGGTCAATCTCCCTGCCAGCGGCCAGCGCTGGAGCGTAGTTAAAACGACCCACCGTCTGGAGCGAGGCGGCAACACAATCTCGATCGTAAATCAAGGAACCGGAGCCGTGCTTCTTGATGAAATTGAGGTGTCCAGTCAGTTTTAGGCACCGCCCACACCAACCCGGAAACACCACGGCCCTTCGCCATTTCCCCGCACCATGAGCACAAAGTCTCAGTATGCTCTCGCCGCAATCAGCATCCTTTTGGTCGCCGCCAACGTCCGGGGCGCTGACACGTCCGGAGACGTCCTTCGCCATCCGCCCAACATCGTACTGATCATGGCCGATGATCTCGGCTACGGTGACGTCGGGTTTAACGGGCAGAAACACATCAAAACCCCCAATCTGGATCGCATGGCCCGCGAGGGCATGGTTCTTACCAATCACTATGCCGGCGCCCCCGTCTGCATGCCTTCCCGGGGATCTTTGCTGACGGGCAAGCACCTCGGAAACGCTACCATTCGCGGCAATCGCAAATGGACGAACTCCGGTACGGCGGTGGACCTTGGACCAGCGGATGTAACCTTTGCGGAAGAGCTGAAACGAGTCGGCTATACGACCGCAATCATCGGCAAATGGGGGATGGCGGAAGCGTCGGACGACGGCATGCCGAGTCGCCAGGGCTTTGACTACTTCTTCGGCTACCGACGTCACGTGGACGCTCATCACTACTATTGGCCCACCCTGTGGGAGAATGAACAAACGGTGGAGCTGCCCGCCAACGATCATCTGAACAAAAAAGGAGAATACGTTCACGACCTTCTCACCCAAGCCGCGCTCGACTTCGTGGGGGAGCATGCCGAGACCCCTTTTCTACTGTTCCTGTCCTACACCATCCCCCACTACGAGCTGACCGTGCCGGAGGAATCGAAGGCCCCCTACCAAAACCTCGGCTGGCCGGAGCGGCTTATGAAGCCCGGACACTACCGCCACGATCCGGAAGGCAACACAGCTTATGCCGGCATGGTCTCCCGCATGGATACGGACATCGGCAGGATGCTGGACAGACTTGGCGAGCTCGGCATCGACAAAAACACGCTGGTCATCTTCACCAGTGACAACGGCCCCGAATACGAAAGAACGGATCGTTTCTTTAACAGCAACGGTCCGCTGCGGGGAGGGAAACGCGACCTCTACGAGGGAGGCATTCGGGTTCCATTCGTAGCCCGTTGGCCCGGGAAAATCGCCGCAGGGAAACGCAGCGACCACCCCTCCGCATTCTGGGATTTTCTGCCAACAGTCTGCGAAATCGCCGGGGTCTCTCCACAGGACGCGGTGGATGGATTATCCTACCTGCCGACGCTGATCGAGGCGCCCCAGGGCCAGGCACGCCATCCCTATCTCTATTGGGAGTTCAATGAACGCCAGGGTCCCATCCAAGCCGTTCGACAAAACAACTGGAAGGCCGTGATGTTTCAGAACCGGGCGATCGAACTCTACGATCTCTCCAGCGACATCTCCGAATCCGTCGATCTCTCAAACCTTTACCCCGGGAAAACCCGCGAACTCGAGGGCCTGATCAACACCGCCAGAACCGAGCATCCCGAGTTTCCCCTGACCAATCGCAGTAAGTGAGGGTGTCGGGGTTTCATCGCCTGTTTGGATAGATTTCCTCCTCAATGTTCAACGTATCCTTCCCCTCTCTTCTGATCTCTATCCTGATTCTGGACGGATTGGTCAGGCTTGCTGCAGCCACCAGCGAAAGACCGCCCAACATCGTTTTTATTCTGGCCGATGATCTTGGCTACGGTGACCTCAGCAGCTATGGCCAGCAGCACTTCTCGACGCCGAACATAGATCGGCTCGCCACAGAAGGCATGCGGTTCACGCAACACTACAGCGGTGCGACCGTATGCGCTCCTTCCCGTTCGGCTCTGATGACCGGCCTGCACACTGGCCACACCCCCATTAGAGGAAACAAAGGGATTCAGCCCGAAGGACAGCATCCCCTTCCCGCCGGCACCAGGACCTTGGCAGGGCTTCTTCAGGACGCCGGATACACCACCGGTGTCTTTGGCAAATGGGGACTTGGTTATCCTGGTTCGGAAGGCGAACCGCTGTCTCAAGGATTTGATCGATTCTTCGGCTACAACTGCCAACGCTTAGCTCACCACTATTATCCCCTTCATCTCTGGGAGAACGATCGCATCGTTCCGCTGGAAGGCAATCGGGATCGCGCCAGCGGCCAATATGCCCCGGATATTATTCATGATCGAACCCTGGAGTTCATCGAAGAAAACCGAGATCGCGCGTTTTTCTGTTTTGTCGCATCCATAATCCCCCATGCTGAATTGGCGGCGCCCGAATCCCAGATGGAGAAGCACCGGGGACGTTACGGTGTGGAAATTCCCTACGTTGGTATCGATGATGGACCGAAGTTCCGACAGGGTCCCTATCAATCCCAAGCCGAACCCAAAGCGGCTTTTGCGGCGATGATCGAAATTCTCGACCGGCAAGTGGGGGAAATTGCCGCTGCGCTGGAACGACTTGGGCTGCGCGAAAACACCCTGATCATCTTCACTTCGGACAACGGCCCAGCCCGGGAAGGCGGGGCGGATCCGGCTTATTTTAACAGCAATGGTGGATTACGAGGCATCAAGCGCGATCTATACGAAGGTGGCATCCGAGTTCCCATGATCGCCAATTGGCCCGGCCGGATTCGCGCTGGTTCCGAGTCGGGGCACATCTCGGCTTTCTGGGATTTTTTTCCCACCTTTGCTGAACTCGCCGGGCAGGAACCCCCTAAAGGATTGGATGGCCTCTCGATGGTGCCCACCTTGTTTGAATCGGGTGAACAACAGCAGCATGACTACCTCTACTGGGAGTTTCACGAACACGGTGGACGGGTGGCCCTGCGACAGGGGGATTGGAAGGTGGTTCGCTACGACGTGTTAGCAAACCCGGATGGGCCGGTTGCCCTCTTCAATCTGGCTCGGGATCCGTCCGAAAAACACAATCTCTCAGCACAGCACCCGGAAGTCACCAAACGGCTGAGTAATCTTCTTGCCCAAGCCCGCAGCCCATCACCGGTATTCACATTCGGGCAAACCGGCTATCTGCAACCAGAGTAATCTCTCTCTCCATGGTTCCCGTGAAACCGGAACAGCGGCGGATCTTTCTCGTTCTCCTCGGATCGGTTCCCGTCGCCGCTTTCAGAACGCGATCCTAGGTGGATCGAGCTTCATGCCCGACAACAAAATACCCAATCTCGCCTCAGTTGGGCGTAAAGCCCCATCTACCAGCCTCTTGGGTAATACTAAAAACCACCAGAAGCCCCTTATTTGACCAATTAAATCAGTTTCTTTTATATCACTAAGGTCCTATCATTAGCAAAGTTACATTTACTTTTGGACAAGTTGTGACGATGGTTATGGGCGAAACCCAAATACCAATGAACGGGAATCGACACCTCAGTTCCAAGAGACTGGACCCCTCTACCCCCCGGAACGACTGCTTCGTTCACGACACGACACCAGTCGGCGTCGTTGAGGTTCGCTACCACGACATCATCCCCGATGATGTCGCCGATGAGATCGTAGCCGAACTTCGTGAAATCGAAAACGTCGCCCACGAGTAGAAGGTCTTTTTGTCTCAATCTCCTCTTTCAGGGAAGCCAAACACCACCGGCCTCTCCGGCTTATTCCAGTCCGCACGGGAATGGTTTGACGTCGGAAATCTGGCAGTGGTCATAAATCCAATTCCCAAGGGTCAGGGGAGTCGCCGCTGTTCTGGCGCTAGTGCAGAGGGTGTTTAGCAGGGTTCAACGGGTCGACTGGGTGGGAATCGCAGTGACCTGATCTTCCCTGCCTCCACAGGCAGGAGAAAGGCTCCACGGGCAATCCGTGTCGGGGTGGGAATGGAAGGTAAGCCAACCAGATTTTGGGCATCACGAGAACTTATTATTAATTAATTTAATTCTTTGTTGTTGTTAGGTAAGTTTTACTAATCTTATAATTGCCGCTGATAAGTGGACGGTTTCTATTCCAGCCGAACCTCGCTGCTCGTCCGGAAGGGGGCCGCCCTGCCCACCCCATCTGCCAACCTCTTCCTTCCTGCCATATGGAAAACCAACCCAAGGACTTGGTAAACCGGCTCGCAAACCTGAGTAACAACGAATCAGAGCTGGCTGAACTGCTGGATAACGTCGAGCAGACGCACGGCTTCATCCCCCGGGAAATCTCTGACGAAGTCGCCAAGCTGCTGGAGGTTCGTCTGGACCGACTCCAGCGCCTGCAGCGCAAGATCGAAAGCAACGTCAAAAAGGACGTGCAGGCCTACATCGATCGTTGGGGCGACGAGGAAGGCAACCTCATCATGATTCTGCACGACATCCAGAATCAGCACGGTTATGTGCCGCGCGAGGTGGCGATGGAGTTAAGCCGGGCCCTCAAGGTCGAACTGGCCCGCATCTACGAAGTCATTACATTCTACCACTACTTTAAGCTGGTTCCGCCCGGTAAGCACAATGTGACGGTGTGCATGGGCACCGCCTGTTACCTCAGGGGTGCTCCCGGACTCCTGGCCGCACTGGAAAGACAGCTCGGCATTCCTGAAGGCGCGACCACCGCTGACCGCGAATTCCACCTCGAAACCGTGCGCTGCATTGGTTGCTGCGGCCTGAGTCCCACGCTCGTGCTCGACGGCAAGACCCTCGGCAAACTCAAACCGGCCGATGTCGCGGGCATTCTCGCCGACGTAGACCACCAACTCCAGGAGGCCGAAGCATGAACGCAACCTACGATTCCGCCACTCTCGACCAAATCGCCGCCGACGCCCCAACTCTCGCGCAACCCTACCTGCGTGTCGGGCTGGACACCGGGGGCATCGCTGCCGGCTCCCTCGTCATCCACGAGTTTTTCACCGCCGCTGCCAAGAAACACCATGACTTCCCCCCCATCAAGCGCGTCGGCTCCAACGGTCTGTCTTGGGCGGACCCTCTGCTGGAAGTCAACGTAGATGGCCTGCCACCCACACTCTATGGTGCGGTCGATGAAACCGCCGCCCAGCAGATTCTGGATGAGCACATCCTCGGCGGCAAATTGGTCGACGACCATGCTCTCGCCTACCCCAACGAAGCCCAGGCTCGAGCCACCGTCACCAAGTCCACGGAACACACATTTGTCCTCGTAAAGGACACGAGCTGCGACGACGGCGACAAGACCGAGTTTTTCCAGTTTGCCCTCCAGGAAGAGATCAAACGCCAAGGGTTGGATCCATCCGTGCAGGTCGTGCGTGCTCTCGACCTCGGGGTGCAGGATGAAGGTGTGGTGCTGCGCATCCTGCCCGCCGGTATCACCTACGCCAACGTCCTGACCACCCAAGTGGCCGACATTGTGGCACGGACGATCAAAAACGGCGAAGTTGTGGCCGAGCTACAGCATCAGGCCAGCGTGCACCAGCAACGCATCGTGATGCGCAATTGTGGCATTGTTGATCCCGAAGACATCGATGACTACATCCGCCACGGCGGTTACGCGGGACTGAAGCAGGCCCTCGCCGCGCCCCCCGAAACCTGTCTCGCAACCCTCAAGGCCAGCGGCCTGCGCGGTCGCGGCGGCGCGGGTTTCCCGACCTGGATGAAGTGGAAGCTCACTCGCGAGGCTCCCGGAGCCATCAAATACGTGATCTGCAACGCCGACGAGGGAGACCCCGGCGCCTTCATGGATCGCAGTGTGCTTGAGGGCGATCCCCATGCCGTGCTCGAAGGGTTGATCCTGGCGGCTTACGCAATAGGGGCCACCACCGGCTACTTCTACATCCGAGCCGAATACCCCATGGCCATCGAACGGGTGCAGAAAGCCATCGCAGCCGCCCGCAACGCCGGTCTGCTCGGCCAGAACATTCTCGGCAGCGGTTTTGATTTCGACGCCAAGGTTCGTCTTGGAGCCGGAGCGTTTGTGTGCGGTGAAGAAACCGCTTTGATCGCCTCCATCGAAGGCAAGCGCGGCAGCCCCAGCCCGCGGCCCCCCTACCCATCTGTAAGTGGCCTGTGGGAGAAACCCACCTCGATCAACAATGTTGAAACGCTTGCCGCCGCATCCGCCATCGCGGCCCGCGGAGGTGAGTGGTATGCCGGGTTTGGCACCAAGGAGTCGACCGGCACCAAGGTGTTTGCGGTCACCGGCAAGGTGAAGCACGCCCAGCTCGTTGAGGTGCCGATGGGCACCAAACTGCGCGACATTGTCTTCGCCCTTTGCGGCGGCACCCACGATGTCTTCGACATCAAGGCGATCCAGACCGGCGGCCCGTCCGGCGGGGTCATTCCCGAGAAGCTCCTGGATACCGGGGTGAGTTACGAGGCGCTCAAGGCCCTGGGGTCCATCATGGGTTCAGGCGGCATGCTGGTGATGGACCAGAGCGACTGCATGGTTGATGTCGCCAAGTTCTATCTGAAGTTCTGTGTTGATGAGTCTTGCGGGAAATGCGCGCCCTGCCGGGTCGGCGGATTCCAGTTGCTGCAATTGATCGACAAGATCGCCCGCGGCAACGGCAAGCCGGACGACCTCGATCTGCTGCGCCGCATCTCCGTCGCCATGCAGAAGGCGTCGCTGTGCGGCCTCGGTCAGACCGCCGCCAACCCCGTGCTCTCCACCTTGAAGTATTTTGAGGACGAGTATCGCGCCTACATCGAAGGCGGCCGCGCCTACGCCCGCAAAATGAAGCAAGCCCGCGAAGCCGGCACGCCCAAGCCGGTCGTGGCCACCGTCTAGAACCCCGCATCCCGGAAGGACTCCCCATGATCAAACAGCGAACGGTCAAAGCCACCATCGACGGACAATCGGTCGAAGTGCCCTACGGCACCAGCATCCTCGACGCCGCCCGCCAGGCCTGCATCGAGATCCCGGTATTGTGCAAGCACCCCGACCTCCCGCCAACCGCCGCATGCGGTTTGTGCATCGTTAAACTCAAGGACAACGCCAAGCTGCCCCGCGCCTGCGCCACCCCCTTGGAGGATGGCATGGATGTCGTGACCCACGACCATGAGTTGCGTGAAATCCGCCGCTCCGTCATTGAACTGATCCTCTCCAACCACCCCAACGAGTGCCTCTCGTGCGGGCGCAACGGCTCCTGCGAACTGCAGACCCTCGCCGCCGAATTCGGCATCCGGCAGGACGTCATCAAACGCACGGTGCGCGACCTGCCCTGTGACAACTCGAACGGTTCCATCGTGCTCGACTTCCGGAAGTGCATCAAATGCGGCCGTTGCGTCACTGTCTGCCAGGAGGTCCAAAATGTGTGGGCGCTCTCCTTCCTCGAACGCGGCATCAATACCCGCATGGCCCCGGCCGGTGATATCAGCCTGGCCGAGTCCCCGTGCATCAAGTGCGGCCAATGCGCCGCCCACTGCCCGACCGGGGCGATAGTGGAGCGCGACGACGTATCGCTTGTCACCGCCGCCATCGAGGACCCGGCCAAGTTCTGCACCGTGCAAATCGCACCGAGCGTGCGGGTAGCCATCGGGGAAGAGTTCGGTCTGCCCCCCGGCACCAACCTCACCAAGAAGCTCTACGCGTTCATGCGGCGAATCGGTTTCCGGGCGGTTTTCGACACCAACTTCTCCGCGGACCTCACCATCGTTGAGGAAGCCAGCGAATTTGTTGAACGGTTTGCCCACGGCAAAGGGGAACTGCCGCTCATCACATCCTGCTGTCCCGCTTGGACCGACTTCATGGAGAAGAAGCACTACGACTTCATCGACAACTTCTCCAGTGCCAAGTCCCCGCAGCAGATGCTCGGTGTCATGGCCAAGACCTACTTCGCCGAGACCCAAAAGATCGACCCGGCCACCATCTTTCAGGTCAGCATCATGCCCTGCACGGCCAAGAAGTATGAGCTGGAACGCACCGACGAAATGATGGCTTCAGGTTTCCATGATGTGGACGTTGTGCTCACCACGCGGGAACTCGCCCGCCTGATCAAACAAAGCGGCATCGACTTCCTGGCCCTGCCCGACGAGGAGGCCGACAGCATACTCGGCGATTACTCCGGGGCAGGCACGATCTTCGGCGTAACCGGTGGCGTGATGGAAGCCGCCCTGCGCACCGCCTACCACTACGTGACCGGTGAAAATCTCGAGGGCGAGGCGATCAACTTCGAGGCCGTGCGCGGTCTCGACGGTGTAAAGGAAGCCGCGATCAAAGTGGCCGGCACCGAGGTCCGCATTGCGGTCGCTCACGGGCTGAGCCATGTCGAGCAGGTGCTCAACAAGGTCCGGGCCGCGCGCGAAAGCGGTGCCGAGCTGCCCTACCACTTCATCGAGGTCATGGCTTGTCCCGGTGGCTGCATCGGGGGCGGTGGTCAGCCCTATGGTGTGACGAACGCCGTGCGGCAAAAGCGCATCGAAGGGCTCTATGCCGATGATCGCGACTGTGCCGTGCGCTTCTCTCACGAGAACCCTGAGATCAAGCGCCTCTACGAGGACTATCTTGGCAAGCCTCTCAGTGAGCGCGCCCATCAGCTGTTGCACACCAACTACAAGCCGCGGCCGCTCTACAAAAACTAACCTCAACCTCTCCTGTTCCAACTCACGGCCATAATCTGATTCAACATACCCGACCCAAGCTCACCGTTCCTGCGCCAAGGGTAAATCACCTAAGGAAAGGGGAAGGTCGCTGCCCACCCTTTTGACCCACCACGTCGCCTCGAGGCGACGTGGTGAATCCGGGACGCCCCGGCTCTCCCCGTGCCTTTTGCGCAACACGGGTAGTGTCGGGGCGATGTTTTTGCAGCCCGCCTTTTCCCCGCCACCCCAACCCATCATGTGTTCATGAATCCTCGACTCGGCTTCGTCGGCATCATCGTTCACCAACGCGGCTCCGCGGCCGCTCAAATCAACGCCATTCTGCACGAGCATGGCGAACACATCCTCGGCCGCATGGGCCTGCCCCGCGCGCGACCCTCCGTCAGTGTCATCGTCCTCATCGTGGAAATGACAACCGACGAACTGGGGGCGTTGACCGGTCGGCTCGGCCAGATCGACGGCGTGCAGGTCAAATCCGGACTCGCCGCCTTATCCACGAACACCTGATCCGCCATGTTTGCCGCGCTGATCACCGCCCTGTGTTTCGCCGCCGTCGGCGTGTGCGCCAATCGATCGGCACGCTTGCTGGGCAGTGTGAGGGCCAATTGCTGGCGGCTCATCGTCGCGGTCATGTTACTTGGTCCCTGGGCTTTCCTTTTCGGTCGCGGGCTCGATGGGCCCGGTTGGGGGTGGTTTTTTGGCAGCGGATTACTCGGATTTGGTGTTGGGGGCGTGGCGATGTTTCACTGCCTGCCCCGATTGGGCACACCCTTGAGTCTGCTGGTGGTCGAATGTGGCACCGCCGCCTTTGCCCTGGTCATCGAATGGAGCTGGCTGGGCACTACGGTGGGATTCGACCAACTGGGCTGGGCCGCCCTCATCCTGGTCGGCATAAGTGTGGGGCTGGCCCCGGGATTTCCCGCCGGCATCAGTCGCGGTCGCAAGCTCAGTGGGGTTGCCTGGGCACTGCTCAGCAGTCTGGGGCAGGCGCTTGGCATGGTTGTAAGCCGCAAGGGATGGGCGGTGACCCAGGCGGCCGGGTTTGAGTTGGACGCCGGCTCCGCCGCCTTCCAGCGACTGTTGGGCGGACTGATCATCGGCGGCATTGTCTATACCGCGGTCAAAGTGTGGCCGGCCCTGCTGCCGCACAGCGAAATGACCCGTGTCGAAAAACACCGCGATCGCGCACTGGGCTCCTGGGGACCCAATTGGCCGTGGTTGTGGGTCCTGCTCAACGCCACGTTTGGCCCCGTGTTGGGAATCACCACCCGCCAATGGGCGCTGAGTCTCGCACCGGCCGGACTGGTGCAAAGCGTCGTCGCCACCGCCCCGCTCATCGCCACGCCCCTGGCCCGCCTCATGGAACGGCGCTGGCCGCAGCCGCGTTTCTTCCTCGGTGCCACCGTCGCCATCGCCGGCCTTGCCGGCCTTTTCACTACCTGACCCCCGACCATCATGAGACCATTCCCTTCACCTTTCCGCCGATCCCATGCCTTGGCAGCTTTCAGCCTGCTGAGTCTGCCCCTGGCCGCACAGACCGTGCCGACCCCGCCTTCGGACGATATCGAAATCCTGCCTGTGTTCACCGTCCGCGCCGCCCCCGCTCCGGCCATGCCGGAAGAGCCTTTCCCCAACCGGATCGTTTCACCCCCACCCCGCTTCCAACTCGCGGACACCCTCACCGCCTTGCCCAATATCTCCGCCCAGCGCCGGGGATCTCAAGCCATCGAGCCCAACATTCGCGGCCACGCGGGCGACCGCATCACCACCACCCTGAACGGCCTGCCTGTGCCCAACGGTTCACCCACCCGCACCGTTTCCGCACTCTCCCGCGTGGGCCAGGCCACCACCACCCAAATTCGCCTGCACAGGGGACTTGCCTCGCTCACCCTCGGCCCGCCCAACCTTGGCGGGCACATCGAGCTTTCGCTCGATCCGTATCCGGATAATGATTACGCAAACATCCGGCCCACCGAAGGTGTGGTCACGGTGCATCACGACGCCGACACCCAGGGTATCGAGGCCGCCGCCGCCGTCCAGGCATCCGCCGCCCGGCACGATTACCGCGTGACGCTCTCTCGAAACGAAAATCGCGACTATGCCGCCGCTGATGGACGGGAGGTGGCCAACGACCTGCGCGAATGGGGGGCCAGCCTTCATCTCGGCACCACCCTCGCCGACCACCAACGCACCACGCTCGGTGTCGTTTACCGCGACCTACTCGACAGCGAGAACATCGCCCTTCCCCTCGACAACAAAGCCACCTCCAGCTTGCTCGTCACCCTCGGTCATACCGTGCGCCCCCAAGGGTCCTTGATCGAGCAGTGGACCTTCGGTGCCGGTTACGGTGCCACCGATCCTTACCTCGACAACGCGGACCGCCCACCGCCACCGCCCTTCCTCATCACCAGCACCGGCCGTGTTCGCACCACCACGGCAAGAACCGCGTTGAATTTGACCGCGACTCCAACAACCGCAGTAACCGCCGGAGTTGATTACACCCGGCAAACCCGTGATGCCGTGCGCCAAGTCGACGACCGTCCGCTTGATCACATTTGGCCCGACGTCCGGTCCACCGACCTTGGCTGTTTCGTCGAGTCGCACACTGAAATCAACGCCACCCATATGCTGCGGATCGGCCTGCGCATCGATACGGTGGCGAGCGACGCGAAATCCGCTGATCAACTCGCCTTTGGGGCAACTGTGCGGGACCAGTTCGTTCGCTTCAACGGTCCCGCGGCGCACGACGTCTCCCAACGCGACGTCTTGCCTTCGTTTAACGCCGTGCTGCAACACGATCCGACCGGACCGCTTTCCGCCTACACCGGCCTGAACCTCACCTCCCGGGCTCCGGGCATCGGCCAACGATACCGCGCCCTGCTGCCTTCCTTGGGCGGTGGATTCGAGATCGGCAATCCCACGCTGGATTCGGAAAAACAAGCAGGGGTGGCGGTGGGTTTGCGTTGGCAGACGCCACGCCTGACCGTCTCCGCGGATGGATTCGCCCATCGCGTGAATGACTACATTCATCGCCAACTCGTCGGCCAGTTTGGGCCCAATCCGGTCTACGGTTGGCGCGCGGTGGATGCCGAGTTTTGGGGCGGGGAGGCCAGTGTAATCTGGCGGCCCGCGGAGGCGTGGGAGTTTCCTTTTGCGGTTGGCGCCACCCAAGCCCGCCAAGTCACCACCGACGCCAGACTGGCCGAAATTCCACCGTGGGAGTTCACTGGAGCAGCGCGCTGGCAAACCAAGGTGTTCAATCGCACGGCGCGGGTGGATCTGGGCTTTCGCCATGTGGCGGCGCGTCGCAACCCCGAGCCCGAGCTGGCCCCGTTGTGGGCGGACACGGAGGAGTTCACCCTCGTTCATCTACGAATCGATTTGGAAGTATCCGATCAGCTTGGACTGAGCATTGGAGTCGAAAACCTCTTCAACCAGGATCATTATGAATACTTGGCTCCGCCCGTGGGCGGACCGGTCCCAGCCGGTCGTCCCGCCAGTGGCGACCTGCGCGCAGGCGACCGTGTCCCCGGCCGAGGTCGCAGTTTGCATGCGAGCGCCACCTGGCGGTTCTAACCGGAACCCGACGGTGGATCGATCCACATGGGTCAGCCCTCGAACCACCGGCGGGCGGCACCACGGTCCATGGTAATTTGATCACGCAGCTCCTCAATGGTGCGGAAGCGTTTTTCGCTGCGTAGGAAACTGCACCAGTCCACCACCAAATCGGCCCCGGTGGCGAAAGGTGGGTCCTCGAACAAGTGCACCTCCAACTGGGGATCCGGCGCGATCTCGGTTTCGACCGTCGGCCGAACCCCATAATTCGCCACGCCCTCCCACGTCGCATCCTGCCCCGCTCCGCCGACTTTGACGGCATAAACTCCATATTTGGGCCGACACTCGGGGACCCAAGGCAGATTGAGCGTGGGAAACCCCAACGTCCGCCCCAGGCGGCGCCCCGCGATGACTGTGCTCCGGCTGCGGTAGGTATAGCCCAGCAAGGCATTGACCAGTTCAAGGTCTCCTTCGACCAAGGCGGCCCGAATCCGTGTGCTGCTGATCGGTATCCCGTCCAAATTCACGCGCGGCGCACTGAAGACGCGCAAGCCACTGTCCCGGCCCAGTTCATTCAGCAGTGCAATATCGCCCTTGCGCCCGCGGCCAAATCGCCAGTTTTCGCCCACGTAGACGCTCTGTAATCGGGGCAACGCCGACTTCAATTCGGCCAGAAAGTGCTCCGCCTCGACCGCCGCAAACTCCCGGGTGAAGGTCTGGGTGATCACTGCATCCAATCCCGCCCGGAGCATGCGATCCACTTTGATGTCGACGGGTTGGATCAATTGCACCGCCCGGTCCGGATGGAGCAGACGACTGGGGTGCGGATCAAAGGTCAGTGCCGCCGCCACACCGCCGGTGCGGCGGGCTGAAACCACCGCCGCTTCAAGCACCGCGCGGTGGCCGAGATGCACCCCGTCGAACATCCCCACCGCCAGGTGCACCGCTTGATCCGGCAGCTGGGGCGCCGCCGAGTCCAATCCTTGAATATGGGAGGGAAACGAACTCACAGGGCGATTCGCGGCGCGACTTGATGCACCGGCAACAGCCGTTGATGGATGGCGGTGACGGGCATGGCGAGCAGTTCATCAAGCGAGGTGGCCTGATCGACCCGCAACTCCCCTGAAGCCGTGCGCCGGAGCCTTCTTAAATGCCCCCCGCAGCCCAGCCTGTCCCCGAGGTCGTGAGCCAGCGTCCGCACGTAAGTGCCCTTGGTGCTGTGAACGCGAAAATCAAGCTCGGGAGACTCCCACCGGATAAGCTCGAAATCCATCACCCGAATGAAACGAGGTTCACGCTCCACGTCCTCTCCCTTGCGGGCCTTCTTGTAGAGCGGAACGCCGTCGATCTTGATCGCGGAATACATGGGCGGGATCTGGTATTGGTCTCCCTTAAACTGGGCCATGGCGGACTGCACGCCCTCGTCGGACAGATCGGGCACGGGACGGGTCTCCAGCACCTCACCATCGGCATCCTGCGTGTTGGTCACTTCCCCCAGCTTCACCGTGCCGACGTATTCCTTGTCGGCACTCATCAAGTATTGGGACACCTTGGTCGCCTTCCCGATGAGCATGATAAGCAGGCCGGTGGCCGAAGGATCCAATGTGCCGGCATGGCCAATCCGCTTCATTTGCAACTTGCCCCGCAGTCGCGCCACGACGTCGTGGGACGTGTGGTCCGTAGGTTTGTCCACCAGGAGGACTCCCTCGATTTCCTTGCGTGGTCCAAGCATCGATCAGGTCTCCCGCTCGGCATCGACTTCGGCCAGTCGCGCCTCCAACGCGGCCATGAGTTGAGGAGTGAATTCCGCCAAGGTGACACCGGGTTGATTGAGTCCCGCCGCGCAGGCGTGGCCTCCTCCATTGAACATCGCCGCCACCTCATGCACCCGAAATCGGGGATCATTGGCCCGTAAACTCGCTTTGATACCATCCGGACGCACCTCGATCAGGCCGCCAATATCAACACCATCAATGGCCCGGGCATAATCCACCATGCCCTCGGTGTCCTCGTGGGAGGTTCCCGTTTCGGCAAAAACGCCATCCTCCAGCGTGCCCAGACAGATTCGCCCGTCCGCCGCGGTTTGGAAGGAGGCCAGAAAACGTTGCAGGAGCTGAACCTTCCCCAGCGGTTCGCGCTCATATAGTTCGAAGCCGGCCGAAACCGGATCTGCTCCCCGGACCATCAACTCCGCCGCAAGTTGGAAGGTCGTGCGTGTGGTCGAAGCAAACCGGAACTGGCCCGTGTCCGTAACGATGCCCGCATACAGTGCCTGGGCGGTCGCGGCGTCGACTTCGAGACCGGCGTCCAGAAACACGGCCGCGAGAATCTCGCAGGTTGCAGCCGCCGTCGCCGACACGCAGTTGAACCGCGCATACATCGAATTCGAGACGTGGTGGTCAATGTTTCCCAACACCTCGGGAAACCGCTCGCGCAGGCGACCTCCCGGACGATCCTGGTCAGCACAGTCCACGTAGATCGCAACGCCGTCGAATCCGGCCAAACCATCAACGTTGGTGAACTCCTCCCCGGCAGCCGCAAAGGCCAGTCGGCGCGGCACAGCGTCCGGGTTCACACAGCGGGCATCAATTCCCGTCGAACGCAGCACACGGGCGAGCGCAACCTGCGAGCCAATACAATCGCCATCCGGTCGGGCGTGACCGACCACGGCCACCGCCCGGTCATCGATCGCCGCAAGCAAATCGCGGAATCCTCCCAGCAGGTTCGCTTCGGCAAATCGTTCACTCACGCCGGCTCCTCCTTCGAGGACGGGGAGACCGAATCGTCGCCGGAAGACGGGCCGCGGTCGATCTCATCGAGTATTTCGAGCACGCGGTTGCCCCGCTCGATCGCCTCGTCCATCCGAAACTCCCAATCAGGTGCGTGCTTGATGTTGATGCGCTGCGCCAGTTCGCGGCGGATTTCGCGACGCTTGTGCTGCAACCAGCGAAACTTGCGATCGACCGTGTCGGCGTCGCCAAAAATGGAGAAGAAGATCTGTCCGGTTTTGAGATCCGGCGCCACCCGCACGCCGGCCACGGTGATCATGACCGCCTCCTGCCGATAACGGGTGTGCAGATACTGTCCCAGCTCGCGCTGGACCAGCTCGGCAATACGAATCGTGCGGTTCGACATCGGATCGGTTCGCGACCGACGCGATCAAAGCGACGCGCGGACTTTTTGAATTTCGTAGATCTCGATCACATCGCCCTTCTCGTAGCCGTTGTAATCGTCGATCTTGATACCGCATTCGAGGCCCGCACGGATCTCGTTCGCATCGTCCTTGAAGCGTTTGAGCGTGTTGACCTTGCCCTCGTAGACGACCTCCTTGCCGCGGCGCACGCGAGCGGCGGCGTTGCGAATGATCTTGCCTTCGGTGACAAGACAGCCGGCCACAAAACCCTTGGCCAGTGGAAAGACTTCGCGAACCTCGGCCGCGCCAAGCTTGACCTCCTTCTCCTCCGGATCGAGAAGGTCAGCCATCATCTCGCGGACCCGGTCAGTCAGCTCGTAGATGATGCTAAAGGACTCGATGGTGACACCATGATGCTTGGCCTGGGGAGTGACGCCATTTTCCAACTTCGTGTTGAAGGCGATGATGGTGGCGCCGGCCGCGCTCGCCCGCTGCACATCGGTCTTGGTGACCATGCCGACCTCGTTGGCGACGATCTCGGCGGAGACTTTTTCGCTTTGGATGCCCTCGATCATTCCGCGCACGGCTTCCGCGGAACCATAAACGTCGCTCTTGATCACGAGCTTAAGCGTCTTCGCCTGGGTGGCGGCAATGTTGGCAAAGAGGGCTTCCACGGAAACCTCCTTCGGCTCGGCCGCCTTGGTGGTGACCTGTTTCTTGAGTTCGTCGGCACGTTCCTCCGCCATGTTTTCGGCGGTGCGGGCGTTTTTGACCACTTGGAAGGTTGCGCCGCTGTCGGGAGGGCCTGACCAGCCGATGACCCGCACGGGAGTGGAAGGCGGAGCCGACTTCACGTTTTTGCCCTTGTCGTCAAACATGGCGCGGACCTTGGCCCACTCCTTGCCACAAATGATTGCGTCACCGACCTTCAACGTGCCGCGCTGCACGATCACGGTGGCGAGTGCCCCCTTGCCGATTTCGACCTGGGATTCAACCACCACACCGGAGGCCTCGGCCCGGGGATTGGCCTTGAGCTCCAAGACCTCAGCCTGGAGGGAAATCATTTCGAGCAGCTCATCGATGCCATCCCCCTTGAGGGCCGAAACCGGCACGGTGACCGTCTGGCCGCCCCAGTCCTCGGAAGCGATGTCGCGTTGCTGCATCATGGTTTTCACCTGATCCAGATTGGCGCCCGGAACATCCATCTTGTTGACCGCCACAATCAAAGTGACACCGGCCTGCTTGATGTATTTGAGCGCCTCGTCGGTCTGCGGCATGAAACCGTCGTCGGCCGCCACGACCAGAATCGCGATGTCGGTGACTTGGGCACCGCGCGCCCGCATTTTGTTGAAGGCGGCGTGGCCGGGGGTGTCGAGGAACGTGATGAGGTTGTCGTCCTTGTTTACCTGATACGCACCGATGTGTTGGGTGATTCCACCGGCCTCTCCCGACACCACGTTGGCCTTGCGAATCGTGTCGAGCAAAGAGGTCTTGCCGTGGTCGACGTGCCCCAGAATGCAGACGACCGGCGGGCGCAGCTCCAGATTGCGCTCCTCCTCTTCAGCCTCGTGAATCTCGCGCTCGAGTTTGACCTCTTCTTCGGATTTTTCCTCCTGCACCTGGCTTTCACCGCGGTGCTTGATTTCGAGGATAATATTGTGCTTGGCGGCAAGGTCGACGGCGACCTGCTCCTCGATGGTTTGGTTCATCGAGGCAAAGATCCCCTGCTCCATGAGCTCGGAAATCAGTTTGAAGGGCTTGAGACCGAGCACCCCGGCAAATTCGCGCACGATGATCGGTGGCTTGACCTGGACCGTGCCGATTTCGCCCTCTTCCACCGGTGCGGCGGCGGGTGCCGAAGGGATAGCAGGAGCGGCAGGTTTCGCGGGACCTTTGGTGACGGGAGGCGGTGGCGTCGGCGCAGGTGCCGGACGGGCCGGCGCAGGTGGCGGGGCTACGGGAGCAGGGCGGGACACCTGGGGAGGAGGGGGCGGAGGGGCGTTTACCGGCGCGGGGCTCACCGGAGTTCTGGGAGCGGGTGCGGGAGGAGGAGGCGGAGTTGCCCGGGCGGCGCTGGCTGCGGCGGCGGCTTCAGCCTTGGCGGCTTTTTCCGCTGCTTCCGCGGCAGCCTTTTCCGCTTTCTCGCGCTCAATATCTTCCGGACTTTTAACAAACACGCCGGAGGGAATGTTGACCTTGGGAGGAGTTCCCGGGGCCGGAGGAGGCGGGGCGGGCGGCGGAGCGGACTTGGCTGCCGGAGCTTCGGCGGCGGGAGCCGGTTCTTCCGGTTTGGCCAGCTCCTCCACGAGTGCCTCCGCGGAGATGTTGTCGATCGTGCTGGAGGCCGTCTTCACGTCGAAGTTGCGCTCTTTCAGCAGCGCCAGCAGGGACTTGTTGTCCATGCCGATTTTCTTGGCAAGTTCGTGAATGCGGATGCTCATACAGGGAAAGGCGGGCGATCGGAAACGGTAGGCTTGGGCTTGGGAACGACGGGATAATCGGTTTAGCCGCGGGCGGCGGCAACTTTAGCGAGAATATCGGCTGATTCTTCAGGGGTAAATCCGGAACCCACGAGGTCGTCGGCTTCGACTCCTTCAAAGATCTCAAGGGAAACAAAACCCGCGGTGATGAGCCGACCAGCCATGGCGCCATCGACCTGAAGCACCTCGGCAAGGCGCTTGGTGGCCTCGTCCTGCGCGTCAACCGTCTCTTCCTTCCACTCCTCGATGTCGATACGCCAACCGATGAGTCGGGAGGTCAAACGGGCGTTTTGCCCCTTGCGGCCAATGGCGATGGCGAGGTCGTCCTCATGCACGCGCAGAAGGATGCGGCGGTCGCGCTCATCGATCCGAATTTCGCGTGGCACGGCCGGCTTAAGGGCCTCATAGATCATCTGTTCCGGATCCTCGAAATAATTGATGATATCGATCTTCTCGCCGTTGAGCTCACGGACGATGGACTTCACCCGGGCGCCGCGGGCACCGACACAGGCACCCACGGGGTCGACCTTCGGATCATTGGAAATCACAGCCATCTTGGTGCGGTAACCGGGCTCACGGGCAAAGGCCTCGATCTCAACCGTACCATCCGCGATCTCGGTTACCTCGAGTTCAAACAGGCGGCGCACAAAACGCGGACTGGATCGGGTCAGGATAAGTTCGGGGCCTCGCGGTGTGCTGGCGATCTCTGCCAGCAAGCACCGGATGCGATCGCCGGGCGAATACTCCTCGCCGGGCACTTGTTCGCGCCCCATCAGGAGCGCCTCGGCCTTGCCGATGTCGACATAGATATCATTGCGCTCACGACGGCGGACGGTGCCGGTGACGATGTTGCCGACCATGTCCTTGAAGTCGTCGTAGATCCGATCCTTTTCGAACTGCCGCAGCTTCTGCATGATCGCTTGGCGAGCGGTCTGGGCGGCGATGCGACCGAGGTAGGCGGGATCGATTTCCTTTTCGATGAACTCACCCAGCATGATGCCCGGTTGGAGAATGCTGGCCTTTTCGAGATGAATCTCGGTCTTCGGATCACTCACGGAATCAACGACTTTGAGCAGCGACCACGCGTGCATCTTGCCGTTTTTCGGGTCGATCTCGATCTTTAGCTCCTGCCCGGAATTCACGCCCTTTTGGGCGGCAGTTTTGATGGCATTGACGATCGCCGAAATCATATCGGCGCGTTCAATGCCCTTTTCCTTCTCCATGTATTCCAGGACGGTGAGGATTTCGCTGCTCATTGGGTTTGTGAGGGTGGTGGAAAAATTTGTGGCTAAAAAAAGGCGGGCCAATGGCCCACCTTCAGACGTGCGAACTGAAAATGTGAGGGAAGACGCTACCCCTCGCGCAAAACGGATGTCAAGTCCCCCTCCCCGGTGGGGCCGCAACGGCAAGCTGTTGGCCAATCAAGCCCTGCACATGCCCCCAAGCCAGAGGGTTACGCCGCCCATCAGCGATGCCCGCAAGCTTCGCCGCCTGTGCCAGCCGCGCGGCCTGATCCCCCGGCCAACCGGCATACCACCAGAGAAATGCCGTGGCCTCTTCGAGGAATCCCGCCGCGGCCAGAAGTGGAAGCAGTCCATCGCCCCAAAGGTTGTCCGCCCTCGGCCGCGCTATCGCAGGTGCCGCGCCCAGATACTCCATGACGGTTTGCCATTGGTGTTTCATGGCCAGACCTCGACGCAGTTCCGCGATGTCTGAGCCAGGGGCCAGATTGTCGGAGATTGGGGGCCATTTCTCGCCTGCAGTGCGCAACCTCTCGGGCCAATCGCCGCCAGTCTGGATCCAAGCTGCATAAGCCGCAAGACGGCGGCGCGGGTGGTTTGCCGGACGGACTGCGGCCAGATGCCATCGTTCGGTCTGACTCAACCAAACCTGTTCTAAGTCGACGCGACCGTTGGTCCATTCGGGCAAAGGCCACGCGGTTGCCACCGCCAACATCGGAGTGCGGTTGAATCGGTAACCCAGGATCTCGAGCGCGTTGTGGTGGCAGGCGGATTGCCAACCCAGTTTCTTGATACGCTGCCGGGCATAGTGCACTTTTCCCCGCCACCGCCCACGAGCCTCCGCGAGGATTCGACTGCGGCATTCGGAAGGGCTCAGTTCGAGCCAGACCTGCGCCACTAGATCCGCCGGCCATTGGGCAATCGCGGACACGGCCGCATCGGCCGCATATTCCTCCAGATCATGCCAGAGATGGGGCAACAGCACCAGAATCGGGATGTGTCGTCCCCCGGCCCCGCGGGAGGTCTTTTGCCGACCGGGAAACAAAACGACATGAAGGACCACGTCATCATAAGCGGAATCGGAGACGTGTTGATGAGTCCGCCAGTCATGTTCGTAAAGGTGCAGCTCCACGTGACCATGATGGACTTCCCCCCCAATCTCGATTTCCGCCTGCTGAAAATCAGGACCACCTCGCCGGTTCCACCGCCCCGCTTTGATGAGCTTGATCGGTTCGCCGCTCTCCGTTCGCAGATCCTGTCGATTGAAAGACTGCTCAGCCCATATCTTTTGCAGAAGCAGTTCGGGAAAATGGAAGGGGCCGTAAAGTCCCTGGACCTCTTCGACGTGTGTCCCGGCTTCCGACAACGATCAGCCCTCTTGTGTTTTTCGCAATCGATCGATCGTGCGTTGGGCCCCTTCCTCGGCGCGCTGGATCCAATTGCGCAGTTCTTGAGAGCCGATTGTGTCGGCTCCGAGAGCACTCACGGTATCGCGCAATTCGCGATCGGCAGTGACAACCACACAATCGGCGGCATCCCGCGAATTCCCCACCCACTGTTCGATGATGGAATCGGCCGTCACTCCCGTGGGTGAAAAAGCGACCACAAATGTGCTATCAGTCGTGGGATGCGAAACGTCGAGTTCAGCGCCCCGGCCATCAAACACGATCGATACCCGCCAACCCATGGCGTCATGCCACACCTTGACGGTTTCGATCACTTGGGAACGGGCCGCTTCCGGATCCCGACGCCAGAGTTTGCCGGTATCGCCCCACGCCCGGCCGACATTATTGCCGTCGACAATCAGGTGCTTGAGCGTGGTTGCCATCCACATACTGCCACCTGAAACGCACCAAAGCGGCAATTTCTTTCAGCAAAAACAATATCCAAGGTTTTTTTGACCGCCCGCTTTTGCATTCCGGCAACGGCCGGGTTCGGTTCGAGCCCGGCTCCAAAGCCAAATTGGCACGGATATTTCAGCATGAGTGACTCAACATCTGTCCGCCCTCCTTGGATTAAGCATCTGCTGTGGTTCGACTGCCTGGCAGGGACTTCCGTGGGGCTTGGCATGTTGGCGCTCATGCCTTGGCTGAGCGACTGGTATGGATTGCCGTCCGGGTTGGTCTTGTTCGTGGCTCTGGCGAATTGTGGAGCCGGAGCCTACTCATTTTCACTCGCCCGAAAACGCCGCCGCGAGCCCCAGTTGATTGCTCTCCTCGTGGTGGGCAACGGCACCTGGGCCCTTATCTGCGCCGCTCTCTTCGCTCTTTTTCTCAACGAAGCTCGAATCTGGGGTCTCCTTCACCTCGCCGGGGAAGCCCTTTTTGTCGGCGGA
Organism: Opitutaceae bacterium; assembly: GCA_028280945.1. Lineage (GTDB taxonomy): Bacteria > Verrucomicrobiota > Verrucomicrobiia > Opitutales > Opitutaceae > Actomonas. The sequence continues at coordinate 106,285 of JANQKV010000001.1, read as the reverse complement.
TTGGCCATGATTGAATGGCGGTGTCGCCACGACTTGGTGACCGGGGAAGACCCGGCCGACCCTGCGGTGGCTTAGAGGTCGGGTGGCACGGTGGCGAGTGCCTCTTCGATGGTGGTAATGCCTTCCTTGACCTTGAGCATGGAGTCCTGGTGCAGGGTTTTCATGCCGTTTTCCTGGCAAATTTTTTTCAGCACCGCCGAATCCTCTTCCTTATTGATGGCCTCCACAAGTTGCTCGTTGGTGGTCATCAACTCGTGAACGCCCACCCGGCCCTTGTAGCCCGAGTGGTTGCACTTTGGGCAACCCTTGGGGTTGGCGTCAAAAATGGGACCGCTCCAGCCCAAGGCCGCCTCCAGCACGGCTTTTTTCCGCCCCTCCGGTTCGATGGACTGCCGGCATTGTTTGCAGACGCGCCGCATCAAACGCTGGGCACATACACAGACCAGTGATGACGAAATCATGAACGGTTCCACTCCCATGTCCGTGAGACGGGCAACCGTGGACGGAGCATCGTTGGTGTGCAGGGTGGAGATCAACAAGTGGCCCGTAAGAGCCGCTTCGACCGCGATGTTGGCGGTTTCCCGGTCGCGAATCTCGCCCACCAGAATAATGTCGGGGTCCTGCCGCAAAAATGCGCGCAGCGCGGTGGCGAACGTAAGCCCGATCTGGCGGTGCATCTGCATCTGGTTAATCCCGGCCAACGTGTATTCGATCGGGTCTTCGGCAGTGCGAATCACAAACTCGGGCGAGTTGATTTCGTTGAGCGCGGAATACAACGTCATCGACTTGCCCGAACCGGTCGGGCCACAGTGCAGGATCATGCCATAGGGCGCCTCGATGGCCTCCCGGTAACGACTTAGGTTTTCCTCGGAGAATCCGAGCGCGTCCATGGGCAACGTCGACTTTTGCTTGTCCAGAATACGCATGACCACACCCTCGCCGTGATTGAGCGGCGCCGTCGAAACACGCAGGTCGATGTCGATGCCCTTGCGCGTGTATTGCTTGAACACAATACGGCCATCCTGCGGCATGCGCCGCTCCGCGATGTCAAGATTGCACATGATCTTGAGGCGGGCGACCAAGGCCGGGCCCACCTTTGACGGCAACCGCAACTTCTCCTGACACACGCCGTCGATCCGGTAACGCACAATGACTTCATGCTCCCAAGGCTCGATGTGAATGTCGGACGTGCCCGCAAAATAAGCGTCCTCGATGACGCGATTTGCCAGGTCGATGATCGGGCCGCTTTCCTCGTCGGTGAGGTCTTCGTCACTGAGTTCCGCATCCGGCGCAAACTCCATGCCGATGGCGTCGACCACGTCGGCAAAATCAGTGGGTTCGACCTCCTCCTTCGCAAACTTCTCCAGGATGTCGGATTCCTGCCCGAGCAGGCGCACCACTTCCAAGCCGCACATCTCGCGAATCTTGCCCGGCAAGGTGACGTCGAAGGGATTAGCCACCGCCACGAGCAGCAGTTCTCCCACCTCGCCCACCGGCATGACGCGATGCTCCTTGCAAAACTCCTGGGGCACCCGTTCAAACGTGCCGCTGTGGACCTGGTAGCGCCCCACGTTGTAGGGCGCCAATTTAAAAGCCTTGCCCTTGGCAACCTGCAGCTGAAACGGCGTGATGCCGAACTCATCCAACAGAAGTTTGTCGAGCTGGTTGCCCGTCAATTCATCCGGAGTGTCGGCGATGGTTTGGCGTTTGTCGGCGTCGAGGCGATCCGCCTCAAACAGGGCGTTTACAATCTGGGTCTGAATCTTTCCGAGCGGCATGATTAAGCAGAGTCAGCAGGTTGATCGGTCGGTGCGTTTTGCTGATCTTCGGCGAGGCCTTCCAGATATTCTGCGATGCCCTCAAGGGTGGTGCCATACCACAACACGCGGTGTTCGTAGCGCTCCTCCCAGAATTTTCTCACCGCCGGGCTCAGGTAATAGGCGGACGCCACAAAAGTCATATCCTCCTGCACATCAAACGGAATTGACCAAGTCGCCCAGCACTCCTCCGGAACAAGACTGGCTTTGATCTCCTCGTTCATCTCGTAGTGTTCCAGGTCGACCAGACCCACTCCGTCCGTATCGCGCTGGTGCAGCAGGATTTCCTCCTCCTTCACCGCATTGAGATCATAAGCCAATATGCCCAAGACCGTGCGCTGACGGGGAGTGCCGGATCCGATGAGATCCAGGAGCTTTTCATTGGCCGCCTCGAGATCATCGAGCTTGATCAGATTCTGTTCCACCAGCTGTGCCCCCAACAACCGGTTGGAGCGCATGAGGAGGGAGCGAAATTCGGGATTCATTACGTCGTTCGAACTGGACTAGGAGCTGGAAGAGGGCGCAACCGTCGCTGTCGTGGTTGAACGCACGCGGCGGAGCAAGGCGGTTTTGAGCGCCTCAAGGCCCTCCCCGTTTTCGCAAGAGATGGGGATGATGTCGACTTGATGCGCCGAGCGAAAATCAGCGAGGTTGTCGGCCGCTTCGGGCAGGTCCATTTTGTTGGCGACAACCACCCGGGGCTTGGCAAGCAGAGAGGCATCGTAAGCCTCAAGTTCCGCCAACAAAGTCGCGTAATCCTCACTTGGTTCCCGGCCGTCCACTCCTGCCATATCGATCAGAAACATCAGCAGGGCACAGCGTTCGATGTGACGCAAAAACCGATGCCCCAGTCCGCGGTTGTCACTGGCGCCCTCAATCAATCCCGGCACGTCCGCCAACAACAATCGATCATACTCATCCGGAAAATCAATGACTCCGATCTGCGGATGCAGGGTGGTGAACGGATAGGATGCCGTGCGCGGTCGCGCTCGGGTGATGCGCTGGGTGAGCGATGACTTGCCGGCATTGGGAAAACCGACCAACCCCACATCCGCTATGCTTTTAAGCACGAGCCGAAAGGTGCCGGATTCTCCTTCCTCCCCGGGGTTTGCCCTGCGCGGGGCACGGTTGGTGGACGATTTAAAACGGGTGTTGCCCCAGCCACCGTTGCCTCCCTTGCACAACACGACGCGCTGACCTTTTTCAATGATTTCGGCAACGACCCGACCCGTGGTTTCGTCGGTCACGATAGTGCCCAGGGGCATCCTGAGCTCGGCTGATTTACCCTCCCGTCCGTTGCGATCCTTGCCCATGCCGTGCTCACCACGCTCGGCCTTCCAGTGGGGCTTATATTTGTAGTCGATCAGGTTGTTGGTGTTTTCGTCACCGATCAAAATCACATCTCCGCCCTTGCCGCCGTCCCCGCCATTGGGTCCGCCCATCGCTTCATACTTCTCCCGGCGGAAACTCGAGCACCCTCGCCCACCGTCTCCGGCCGTCGCTTTGATGGTGCATTCATCGATAAACATCGCTCCAAACCTGCACAATCGCCCCCACTTGCCAAGGGGAGGCTTCGTCAACCGGTGGTAAACTTACAACGTGATTTTGATGCCGCCGTTCCTGACCGTCGCGACTACCGGAGTGCGGTCCAGCCTGCCGCCGCGTTGGTGCGGCGTTGGTCCGCCCAACCGATCCAAGCCTCTCCGGTCCAACGCAGCGCACACACGCCGCCAAACCATTCGGGCGAGGCCGGCGGCACGATGTCCCACCCGGCTTCCTGCACAACCGCAGACACCGTTTCGTGGGGTGTCGTTTCAAACACAATTTTCCGGCGAGCATTCAACGGGTCCCGAGGGCGCTCGACGTGCACGCGCGCCTGCTCAATCGCTTCCCCCAGCGGCAATCCGGCGAAATGCGCCTGCAACACTTGGATCGTGCCGGTCGGAATGCGTGCGCCTCCCGGCAAACCCAACGCCAGCACCTCTCCGGTTTCGCCCGTCCAAAGGACCGGTGCGATGGTGGTGCGCGGGCGCTTGCCCGGGGCCGGTCGGTTCACGGATGCCGGATCGAGCAACGCAAAGTTTTTCATCGTGTTGTTCATCACGATGCCCGTGCCGGTAATCTCCACGCCCGCGCCAAAGTGGGAGCTGAGCGACTGCGTGGCAGAGACAATGTTGCCCGCCTCGTCGCCGACTACAAAATGCGTCGTGAAGGACGCAGCGAAAGCACTCACGGCGGATTCGTCGGCAGAGTTGGCCACGGCATCCGGCATGGCGGGCATGCCAGCTTCCCACCAAGCCCAAACCGCTTCCGCCGCTCCCGGCTCGTCTCCGGCCCGGGCATAGATGGGGGCAAAGAGCGGGTGCAGGCGCTTGGCATAATCCACGACGGCACCGGCGTCATCGATGGGCTCGATTTCCGCTTCATCGAGCTGCACGCGCAGGAAGTAACTTCCGGTAATGATTCCGCCCACCGCCGGAGGCGGAGCCACCCAGAGGGTGCCACCGGCGACCGCAACCTGCCCTGGTTCGGTGATGCGGACGGCGTAGTCGGCAAGGTCGTTCATCGAGAGGTCCACGCCGGCGGTCCGGGCTGCGGAGACGTAGGCCTCGCCAAGGTGACCCTCATAAAACGCCGCCGCGCCTTCGACCGCCACGAGGCGAAGCGTATCCGCCAACTCCGGATGCCGGGTCTCCGCTCCGATGGGCAGGGGTTGCCCGTCCTCCTCAAAAAACGCCGTCCACGTTGTCGTGGCATCCTCGCTGAGCCGAAAGGCGGCAGCGCCGAGAAATAGGTGAGTTTTGGGCAGGATCGAAAAACCTTCGTCCGCCACCGCCACCGCCGGAGCGACACAGTCGGCCCATGACAGCCTTCCCCACCGGGCGTGCCCGGCTTCCAACCCCGCCAGACAGCCCGGCACGGCGACTGAGACCCAGCCGCCCGCCCGTTCGTCGCTGGACAAATCACGAAAACTGTCCACGTCGAGCGAGTGCGGCGCCGCATCCAGCGCATCGACCACGGTGACTTCGCCTGAAGCTGCCTCGTAGTGAAGAAACAACAGTTTCCCCCCGATCCCCGATCCGTAGGGTTCCGCCACGCCCAGTGCCAACGAAACCGCCACGGCTGCGTCCATCGCCGTGCCGCCTTGGCGCAACACCGCGAGCCCCGCTTCCACCGCCGCTGGATGCCCCGCCACGATCATGCCGGAGGCCGCCTCGGCCCGCTGTGCCGCGGGCGACTGTGCCCCGACCGCGCAACCCATCCCGAGCACCAGCAAGCAGGCACCCCATGACCGGTGCAGCAATCGCCGCCCACCTCGCTCGATGCTCATTCCGCGCACAGGGCAACCGCCTCCAACTCAAGCAACGCGCCAAAGTGCAACGGCGGCGTGGGCACAACCGCCCGCGCCGGTCGATGGTCACCCATGTAGGCCGTGTAGAGCGCATTGATTCGGTCCCAATGCTCGATGCCGTTCACGTAGATCGTGACCTTAACGAGATCCTCCTTGGTCGATCCGGCTGCGGCCAGCACGGCGGACAAGTTGGCAAAAACCTGTTCGGTTTGCGCATCGATTCCGTCCGGCACACCCGCTCCCGGCGATTTCGGATCGAGGGGCAGTTGGCCCGAGATGTAGAGAAACCCATTGGCCGCAACGGCCGGGCTGTAGTGCCCGGCGGGAGCCGGAACGTCAGGGAGAAAAATTTTGCGCAGCACCATCGAGTCGAACTGTCGGCGGCAAACGGGTAGGGTCAAGCGGTCCCGGCGCGAAGTCTGCTGTGGTTTTTCGCCAATTCGCCCCTCCGCAGGGCTTTCCGGCTTGCCGCTGCTCATCGTTCAAATCGTATACAATCCATGCCTTCCACCTCAGCCGATCTCGCCACTATTCCGACCCCCGCACTCGTGCTGGATCGAGATCGCATGGAGCACAACATTAAGACTATGCGCGCTGCGATCGGCGACCTGCCACTGCGCCCGCACATGAAGACGGCGAAGAGCATCGACGTCGCCCGCTCGCTTTTTCCCGAAGGTGTCGGCGGCATCACGGTTTCCACGTTGCGCGAAGCGGAATATTTTTTCGCCAACGGGGTGACCGACGTATTGTATGCCGTCGGCATCGTGCCCGACAAAGTGGGGCGCGTGGCCGCATTGGTCCGCAAGGGTGCCTTGGTCCGTTGTGTGGTCGACGATATCGAGAATGCCCGGCAGGTGGCCGCGGCCGCGGCGGCGGCCGGCATCACATTGCGGCTGCTGATCGAGATCGACACCGATGGTCACCGCGCCGGGCTCGCCCCTGACGATCCGCAAGTGTCCGAGCTGGCCCGGCTCATTCACACGCACCCCGGCACGATCCTCGAAGGCATCATGACTCACGCAGGCGAAAGTTACGGCTGCGATACGCCCGAAGCCCTGGCTGCCATCGCCGAGGTCGAGCGGGCAGGCGCCCTGCAAGCCGCCCATCAACTTACCACCGCCGGGCTGCCCTGCCCGATGGTCAGCGCCGGCTCGACCCCCACGGCCCTGGCGAAAAACAGCCACGCCGGACTCACCGAAATCCGCGCCGGGGTCTTTGTTTTCCAGGATCTTGTGCAGTCCAACATCGGCATCTGTTCGATCGACGACATCGCCCTCAGCGTGGTCACCACGGTCATCGGCCACCAACGGCGGCACGGATGGATTCTCGTCGACGCAGGCGGCATGGCGCTCTCCAAGGACCGGGGCACCGCCGCCCAAAAAAACGACTACGGCTTCGGCCTGATAACCGATCTCGCCGGCACCCGTGTCATGCCGGGACTCAAGGTGGCCTCAGCCAACCAGGAGCACGGCCTCATCGCGGCGGACGACGGCGAGCCACCTTGGGAGGCACTCCCCATCGGCTCGCGCCTGCGCATCCTGCCCAACCACGCGTGCATGACCGCCGCAGCGCACGACCGCTACCAGGTGGTGCAGACCGGATCGACAAAGATCATCACCGAATGGCCGCGCATCAACGGTTGGTGAGAGGTCACTTCGCATTGCTCACGCCGTAACGTTCGAGCGGGCCATCCGCGCGTTCGCCCGCGCCGAAGAGGTAGAACTTTCCGGCATCGGAGGCGAAAACGCCCCCGGAGCTGTGGCCCACGCCGGGCACGATCGCGATGCGATGATGGCGATAGACCCCGTCGCCAAACAGATGGCCCATGTAGCGGAAATAGTTAAGGCCCCGCTGGAGACGGGTGGGTCCCTGCAGCATCGCTCCGCCGCGGGTGTCGAGGCTGCCATGGTTGGGATCGTTGTCGTCTTCGCCCAGCAGATAAATGACGTTGCGGTTCTCGTATTGAGCCATGGCACGCTCCAGTCCGGTGTGTTGCCAATAAAGCGGCAATTCATCCACGCCGTATTTGTAGAGGTGAAAGGCCGGATTGGCATCCTCGGTGGCATCATCCGGCTCGGCAAAGACTCCCGGCTCACCCGGAACCGGACGTTTCTCCGTGAAGTAAACGTAGGACGACGGGTTCGACACGATGTAGCGCAGGCGGATGCCAAAACTGTCGCGCAGGACCGGCTCCAAGCGGCTGGCCGCCGCATAGCGGTTCATGTATTGACCGCCGGCGGAGTGTCCGGCCAGCACCATGCCTTCGAGATTGGGAAACACATGGGCACAGCGCAGCAGCAAGGCGTCGAGCGCGGCAAACGCACTGAGCTGCGCAGCCCGCGGATGGGCGTTGGTGTTGTTGGAGAGTCCCCCTCCCCGCCAGGCATCACCCGTGAAGTAGAGCACGTCGGGATCGAGGCCCCATTCCGCCACGTCTTTGCGCTCCAAAAACTGCGGGGCGATGATGGCCGTGTGCCCAAGCACGCCAACCTCGCGGGCGGGATTGACCATGCGCTCGAAATATTGGTCGGCGTTGCGGCTCGCTCCGTGCTGCGAGATGACGAGATGCGTAACCGACGGGTCCGGCGTATCGAGCAAATGGGTGCTGTGGTAGGGCAGCGACAACACGGTGTCCGCCACGTCGATGTAGAGCCGGTGAGGAGCGACCACCGCTACCGGCGGACGCTGCGCCACGGACGTCGCGGCGAGGACAACGAACAGACCGAAGAGTGAGGCGGACGGCAGGAGTCGGGAAATGAGGGAACGTGAGCACATCATGGTTTGGGAACGAGGGTTTCCGGCAAACGGTCGGTCCACCGGGTGAGGAGGGTTGAGGCGACGAGATCGCCCATGCAATTGATGGTGGTGCTGCCCATGTCGATGAGCCGGTAGATTCCCCCCACCACCGCGGCAATTTCGATCGGCAGGTTGAAGGCTTCGACAAACAGCAGCGAAATGATAAAGCCACCTCCAGGAATTCCGCCCGAGCCTTCGGACAGGATGAGGCCGACCAGCAGGATCGCCACAAGTTCGCCAAAGCTGAACGAAATCCCCGCCGCCTGCGCGGTAAACAAGAGCACCGCGCTGAGCATGATCGACGTGCCGTCCTTGTTCAGTTGGGAACCGAGCGGAAGCGCAAACGCGTAAATGCGCTGCGGCAGTTGCAGGCGCTTCTCCGCGATTTCGAGACTCACCGCCAGACTGGCCACACTGCTGCAGGTCGCCGCTGTCGTGGCGTAAAGCGGAGCCGTCAGCTTCAAGAAACGCAGCGGCGAGACCCGCCCGACGAACTTCAACAGCAACAAGTAAAGCGTGACCATCCCGCCCTGCGCCAACCAGATACCTCCCACCAGCGTCGCCAGGGGACCGAGCAGACCCGCGCCGTAGATCGCGACGTTTTCCGCCGTCAGCGCCCCGACGCCGACGGGCGCGGTGTAAAGGATGAGCTTCACCATCTGGCGTAGCAGCGTCGCCCCATGATCAAAAAACGACTTCGCCCCGTCCCGCCACGGGTCGGGTAACAGCAGCAGGGCCACCCCCAGCAAAGCTCCAAACACAACGATCTGGGTGATCTTGCCGTCGACAAACGCGTCGAAAATGTTGCGCGGCACAAAATCGAGGAAGACCTGCCCAATACTCGGCATCGCTCCCAACCCCTCCGGTGCCTCGCCGCGCAGCTCAAAACCGGCGCCGGGTTCCAACCCACTCGCCATGGTCAAACCCAGCGCGAGTGCCACCGTCGTCGTGCCGACATAAAAGCCGACCAAACGCCCGCCGAGCGAACCCAAGGCCCCCGCGCCGGGGAGTTGCCCGAGCCCGCTCACGAGGTTAAAAAAGATCAGCGGAATCGCCACCGCCATCAGCAGGTTGAGGAAAACCTGGCCCACGACCGCATAGGTTTCGACCAAGGTCGGCAAACCGACGCCCAACCCGACACCCCCCACCATGCCGAGCAGCACCCAAACTCCCAAACCCCAACGCTGAATCGGCGGCATTTTCATGGGGACGAAAACGCGGCGGTCAGGCGCTCCAAACCGGCAGCCAACTCGTCATCCGATTTCACACTGGTCATGCGCAAAAAACCCTCTCCCTGCGGACCGAAGGCGCTGCCGGGCACGACCACCGCCCCAAATTCCCGCAACAGGCGTTCCGCCCAATCGAGCGAACTCCCGTCAAACGTGCGGTGGTCGATCCAAACATAAAACCCTCCCTCCGGCCGCGGACACGTCAGCCCCGGCACCGCGTCGAGCGTGTCGGCGACGTGGAAGCAGCGCTTTTCCCACGTTTGCCAGAGTTGTTTGACCTCCGCCGACGCAGGCTCGCCAAACGCCGCGCTGGCCCCGGCTTGCACGAACGAACTGACCGAGGTGATGAGATGCTGCTGCACCTTGGTCATGGCTTCAATGCGCGCAGGTGCCGCGAGCGCAAACCCCACCCGCCAGCCGCCCATCGCAAACGCCTTGGTCAGACCCATCAACGAGATCGTGCGTTGGCGGGCCTCCGGGAGGGAGGCCAGAGATACATGTTGGCGGCCCGCCCAAACCACGCGTTCGTAAATCTCGTCGGTGATGACGACGAGATCGTGGCGAGCGGCCAGCGCAGCCAACCCGTCGAGTTCGCTTCGCGAATGAACCGTGCCGCAGGGATTATGCGGCGAGCAAAATATCAGTGCGCGGGTGCGCGGCGTGACGGCTTGTTCCAACTCGGCCAAGTTCCACCGAAACCCGTTTTCCGGTCGCAACGGCACCGGTCGCTCCACGCCCCCCGCCAGCCGGACGGTGGGTCCGTAGCTGACAAACCCCGGGTCTTCGACAATGACTTCGTCGCCGGGATCAATCGTCGCCAGCAGGGCGCAGAGCAGGCCCTCCTTGTTGCCCATCGTCGCGATCACCTCCGTGGCCGGGTCCGCCGTGATGTCGTTTTCCCGAGCCAGTTTGTTGGCGCAAGCGGCGCGGTAGGCTGTCGTGCCCTGCGCCATCGTCTGGTGCGTATCGCCGGTGCGGAGCGCATGGATTGCCCGCTCGCAGATGGGACCCGGCGTGTCTTCGCAGGCCCGACCGGCCGAGAAATCGTAGACCACCTCGCCCCGCTCACGCTTGCGCGTGGCGAGATCAGCGAGGCGCACCGTGTCCGAGGCAGGCAGGCTGGCCAGTCGTTGGGAAATCCTCATTCCGGGGCGACTTCCTGCTCGTCGTAGATGAAGATATGGCGCGCCCCGTCGTTTTGGACGAATCCGCGATACATACCATCGTCAGAATAGGACATGGCCACGTCGCCGTTGCCATCAATGGCGATGGCACCGCCACCTCCGCCCGCGTCGACGAGACGCTTGCAAATGACCTCATCGAGAGCGGCCTGCACGTCCAGGCCCTTCATCTCCATCAACGCCGAAACCGTGTGGGCTGAGCAAATCACCATGTGGACTTCGCCCAAACCGGTCGTCGAGATGCCGGCGGTGGCGTTGTTCGCATAGGTCGCCGCACCAATAATAGGCGAATCCCCCACCCGGCCCGGCATTTTCATCGTGCGACCGCCGGTAGAGGTGCCGGCGGCAATGTTGCCAGCCTGATCAAGGGCAACCGCGCCGACGGTGCCGTAGTATTCGGAGTCGAGTCGGCCCGTCGCGGGATCGAGCGCCGACGTCAGGCGACCGCCATACTCGATGTTGCGCTTAATGCGCTCTTGCAGGCTGTTCCAGCGCCGCTCGGTCCAAAAATAGGAAGGCGGGCGCAGCTCGAGTTCCTCGCGAATCGCCAACTCAAGGGCACCGTCCGCCGTGACCAAGACGTGCGGCGTGTCTTCCATTACAACCCGGGCGGCAAGGATCGGATTCTTGACATACTTCACGGCGGAAACGCCACCCGCTTCGAGGTCCTGCCCCCGCATGATCGAGGCATCAAGTTCGTTTGTGCCTGTCCGGGTAAAGGCCGCGCCGCGACCGGCGTTAAACAACGGCGAGTCCTCCAAAATGGTAATCGCGGCGACAATCGCATCGACACTGGAACCTCCGCGCGTAAGCACCGTGTGGCCAGCGAGCAACGCCTCATCGAGACTCTCGTAATAGGCCACTCGCAACTCGGGAGTCATACGGTCGGCCGAGAGCACGCCGGAGCCTCCGTGGACAACCAGTGCAATGGGAGGCGATTCGGCGGAGAGTGGCGTGGTAGCCGCGAGCAGGGCGCCCGCCAGAGAGATCAAATGACGAATGGATTTCATGAGGTGGTTTGGGTTTCGAGCCAGGGGTGGATGCGTTGCAAAAGAGGAAAGAAAGCTTGTCGTTGCGATTCGGCGGCAGCGAACAGCGCTTCCGTGGCAGGCAGTTGGACGACGGCAGAGACCCACGGATCATTCCGCCAATAATCGATCGGAAAAAAACCGCGTTGCAGGGTGCCCGCCAAGGCCATGGCAGCGGCGTCGCTGTTTCCGCCGAGCGCGTGCAGATGGACAAACCGATAATACCGTTCGCCATCCTGCACCCCGAGCGCCTCGAACCACGCCAGTTTCGATTCAAGCGTGATCGGATCGCCAGCGAACGCGGCGGCGTAACTCGCGGCGAAATTTGACCAGACCGTATTCGGCCTGAGTGCTTCGCTGGCGCGCCAAAACGCATGGGCGGATTCGGCGTCGCCGCGGTAAGCGGCGACCAATCCCGAATAGAAGAGATGTTTTTCGGTAACCGCTTCGCCCTTGTCGCGGATGGCGGCATACATGGCGAGGTCGGACGCATGCGCGCTGGCGTAGTCGCCCGTGTAGAGGTGGTTTTTGGTAGTCTGCGACCACGCGCGAGACGCGCCGTAAACCGCACTTTGCTGCTCCACCAACAACGCATACAGCGCAATCGAAGTGTCGTGAAATCCGGCGTAGCGCAAAACATAAGCCAATCCGGCGATTGCGCTGTGATGCGCCGGGTCGGACTCGACGAGGTTAAAATACGCCGCCGCCGCCGCCAGGGGTCGACCGGTTTTGGAGTCGAGCCGAGCGAGCCAAAACACTGCCTCTGGATTGTGTGGTTGGTCCGCCAGTTGAGCATCAAGCAAAGCGCGAGCCTCGACGTAGGCGCCGGAAGCGGCGCCCGTCCGACTCCCTTCATCCATAAGCGCCTCGACCTCAGCCCGCCAGTCGGCCTCGCTCGCCCCTACCCCTCCGCTGGATAAGAGTGGGGGCGCAAGGGCGAGAAGACCTACCGATACACGGGCACAGACCCAAAAGCTCATGGGGCGAGGACCGAGACAGGCAACTGCTCCAGCTTGGTCGGCAAACTAGAATTCGTAACGCACCTCCGCATAGTAGAACCGACCGCGATTGCTATGGAGGTTGGACTCGTAACCGTAGCTTTCGTCGGGGTTCAAGGGAGGGTTTTCATCGAGCAGATTGCGCACCCCGAACAGGAGGCGGGTGCCTTCGAACATGCCCTCGTCAAATGTGTATGAGCCGGACGCGCCGAACTCCCAATACTCGTCGACCTCCCACTCGCGGGATACACCGGTCGGATCGAGGTCTTCATCGGAATCGACATCATCCTCGGTCACCCCGCTGATGTAGCGGAAGTTGACGCGGGCGCGCCAATTATCCTTGCGCCATGACAGATTGCCGCGCGCCCGGAACTCTGGTTGCGCTTCGTCAGCATCGCCCAGGATGTCGTCATTGATCGGTCCGCCCACAAACGCTTGCTCAATGTAGTCCTCGAGCAGGGAGGCGTTTCCTTCGAGGGTGAACCGGCCGAAGTTCGTTTCCGGGAAGACGTATTCGAGGCCAAAATCAACTCCTTCGACTTCGCGGACCGCACCATTGCGGAAGGTGTTGATCACCTGATCGATGGCGCCGACAGCATACCGACCGGCCGCTTGGGCCACCGCGATGTCCTGAGCGGTTACGGGGCGGCGACGCACCAGATCGGTGGCCGCTGGCGTGTCGCCCGGCTGCACGCTGGCGTCAAAGGCAAGCGCGTTGAGAATATCACGTTCGTCTTCGAGCACGTCCGCCGTGCTTTCGATCAGGATGATGTCGGTGATCTTGATGTTGAAGTAGTCCGCACTGAGCGTGAGCCCTTCAATGCCGGGAACCCGGAGGACGGTGCCGACCGTGAACGTTTCGGAATCCTCCGGTCCTAGATTTATGCCACCGCCGCGCAGCTCCGAGACCGGGTCCGTGCCGTCGTTGGCGGGGTTGTCCGGATCGAATTGGATGCGGTATTCGTCGTCGATGCCCTCATTCGAACGCTGGATGGGTTGGGTCAACAGCGAGAGATTAGGCGCAGTGAACCCTTCGGCGTAGCTGGAGCGGACCATCAGATCCGGCACCGGATACCAGGAAGCACCAATCTTCGGTCGCGTCACGTCGCCAAAGTCATCGTAGTGCTCAAAACGCGCCGCGAGCTGCAACTCCATGCGGTGGAACAAGGGCATGCGGTTCGCTTCGCCGACCAGCGGGATCGCCGCCTCGGCGAAGAACCCATAAACATCGCGTTCGGCGGACGTGTCCGGTGTGGGACTTACCCCGATGACGTCCGAGGCACCGTTGACGGAGTCATCGAAACGAATCGTGCCATCAATCCGCGGATCGCGGTCATCCTCATACGACTCCATCCGCAGCTCCCCGCCAAAAGCGACGCCGACCGGGTTGCCAAAAAGTTCGAAGAGATTGGGGGTGGTAGCGCGAAGGTCGTAAGAAAACAGTTCGGTCTCGCCCACGCGCGTGACGCTGATCGACGCCGGCTCCACATTGGCGGGATCGTTTACGCCCGGCCCGGCAAAGACGTTAAGCGCATCTGGAGTTTCCCGTGCCAGCACCTGCTCAAAACCGGTCTTGGAGAAGCGACCGGTCTCGGTATCGGTGGCTTCGTTGATGTTGTAGCGCAGGGCGGTTTCCCAATACCAGTCCTCGAACGCGCGACCGCTGAGGCCGACTGTGGCCAGAATCGATTCATTCTCGACGTCCACCAAACGTTGGCCGAAGTCCGCCGCCCGCCAATTGTTGAGGGCAATCGGGATACCCTCGTCCGGCAGCGGGTCTCCGTTGATGGTGATGCCATCGATCCGATTGGGATTTGGCGAGCCATCGGAAAACGTGACCGGACCAAAGGGATTCCAGTGGTTTTGCGCCGGGATCGTGATCGCCGCCGACGAGCTGATGTTGGAGGGAGCGCGCGCCAGGGAAGTCTCCGAAGAGTAGTAACCCACCTCGGCAAAGAGGTTCAGGTCTTCCGTGAGCTCGTGATTGAGGTTGGCGAACAGGTTGATCCGTTCTGCCGCCGACGTGAGGGTGCGCAGGGGCACCGTGTCGTAGCGATTGGGTCGATCCAACGTGCCGATAATGACATCGAAACCGTTGGGCAGGGTCAGGTCCGACCGATCGCCTTCATTGCCAAGCGGAATGCCACCCGGCAGGACATGGAAGCGTCCCCGGCTGTCGGTAATGCTGCTGCCGTTGAGGCGCAAGCGGGACGGCGCCTGCAAGTTGGGAAAAGGACTGCTTGAGGAGTCGTTGCGAATCGACGTGTCGCCGCGGAACCACTCCGGCACCAACGGGCGCTTGTCGCCGGGCGAAGCGTAGTCGCGCTCAGTCGTCGGGATGGAATCGCGCTCAAAGTGGCTCGCAAAGAGGGTCAGGTTGGAGCGGCCATCGTTGAAATCGAACCCACCGGAATACGTCAGCAGGGTTTCGTCGTAGGACCCTTGCTCGGTGAAACCGTAGCGGAACCGTAACTCTTGCCCTTCCAGATCACGGCTCAACAGCGTATTGACCACACCGGCCGAGGCATCGGTGCCATAAAGCGCGGAGGCGCCGTCGCGGAGAATTTCAATGCGATCGATCAAGCCCGCCGGCATGATGTTGGAGTTGACCAACACGGAGGGCGTCGAGTCGATGGTCTGATTCAACGGGTGAGGTGCCAGGCGGCGACCGTTGAGCAACACCAATGTGTAGGCGGACCCGATGCTGCGGAGGTTGATCGATGTGACATCACCCCGCGCGTCATTGGGACCATCTTCGGATTCGTTGAACTCCGCCGCTCCCGTGAAGACGAGATCGGTGTAAATCTCGCCGCCTGTAGCAAGGCCCTCTTCCGAGAACGAGTCACTGGTCAACGTGGTGATGGGCAGCGTTTCTTCGGTTTCGAAACGAGTGATGAATGAACCCGTCACCTGGAAAGACTCGAGTTCAATGACTTCTTCGTTGGTTGAGGTCGTCGTCTGAGCGGTTGCCACCAGCGGCACAACGATGAGAAAGGCGAGCATAACCCGCCATGTTGAGAGTCGATGACGAGATCGCGAGGGGAGTGAGCAGTCAGATGGGTTTGGCATAGTCGTATTGGTTTAGATGGGGGCAGACGCGCAGCGGATCGCCTCGCGAAATTTCCGGGTAAAAAAGCTAGCAGGCGCAATGCCATGCAACCGATTTGGGGTAAGATTGTATACAATTAATCAAACCGACAGGGTCCAGGTCGAGGTAAAAATTCTTGCATCCCTCCTGCTCTCTGCCCTTGTCACGGGGCCTTGGAGACCCGATTCCCGCCCCCTCTTCTCCCCACCGACGATGCCCAGGGCTTGGCCGAGCGGGTTTACGGCCAGCTCAAGGCGGCGATCATTCGCGGCGACCTTCCACCCGGAGAACGGCTGGTGGAGTTACGTCTGACAAAACGATATAATGTCTCCCGCACCCCGCTCCGCGAAGCCCTGAACCGCCTAGCCTTGGAAGACTTGGTGGTCCTCCGACCCAACGCCGGATATCGAGTGACACCGCTGACGATCGGGAGCTTTCGCGAGTTGTGCGAAGTGCGACGTATCCTCGAACCCCAGTGCGCCTCGCTGGCCGCGCGGCAGGCCACGCCGGAGCAACGCGCCGCCATCAACGATTCCGCCGCCCTGCGCTTCGACCGCGGGCAACCCGACTCCTACACGCTATATTGCGAATCCAACTTTGCCTTCCATTGCCTCATTGCCGTGGCATCAGGCAACTCGATCCTCGCCGGGGCGGTCGAACGTGCCCTCAACCGCCACCAGCAACCTTCCTTCCTCGGATTAGGTCGCAAACGCGATGCCGATGAAGCCAACGAAGAGCACCTCGCCATCGCAGCTGCGATCGCAGAGGGCGACGCGAGACAGGCCAAAAAGTTGATGCACAATCACGTCCGGCAAGGCGAATCCCGCATCATCACCGCCCTCAAAAAGGGTGGCTACGCCGACTGACAAAAGCCTTATTCGTGGTGGGCGGCCTGTCCTGACAACCTCGGATTACTTTTCCTGGTGCGACTGATTTACAGGCTGATCTTGATGCCTCGCCGCAGGTAGGTCGGGACATCCAAATCCTGCCCTTCGAACAAGTTGCGATCGGTGCGTTCGAATGCCCCGCGATTTTCGCCGGAGCCTTGAAAGAGGAATTCGTCCTGTTGATCCGGCCCCGCCGCCGCGAGTTGTTTCACGGGAGATTTGGCTTTGGCAGCAGGGGCCTTGGCCGTGGGATGGGTTTCCGGTATCGCGGCAGACTCCGCGTTGCGGGCTGCGGGGCGGGCTCGCACCGGTCGGCGTGAGGCCGGCCGGCCTCCGATATCGCTCGTGCCGATCACGCAGATTTCAAGTTGGCCCTGCAGGTCCTCGTCGATCACCGCCCCCATGATGACGTGGGATTCCCGGCCATAACGTTCGGTCACCGCGCCCATGATTTCATTGACCTTCGGCAGGGTCAGATCGGTCCCTCCCACGATGTTGACCAACAGCCGGTCGGCCTTGCGGGAATGTTCCGGAGTGGCGAGCAGCGGACACATATCCAGGCTGGCCAAAGCGGCCGCGGTCGCGTCTTCCCCGGCACCGCTGCCCAGTCCGAACAAGGTTTTGCCACCCCGGGTCTGGAAGGCCTGACGCAAAGTCGCGAAATCCAGATTGATCAGTCCCGTGCGAAATAACATCGACCAGACCGAGCGCACCGCCCGGCCTATCCAGTCGTCGGCGCGGGCAAACGAATCCAGGGCCGTTTCTCCCTCCGCGGCTTCCTGCAACAACAGGTCGTTGGGCAACGGAATCACGGCATCACAACACCCGCGCAAATCAACCAGGCCGGCCTCCGCCTGCTTGGACCGACGGGACCCCTCGAAACTGAAAGGCATGGTCACAAACGCGATAACCAACGCGCCGGCCTCGCTCGCCGCCTCAGCCAACACCGGAGCCGCTCCGGTGCCGGTTCCGCCGCCCATGCCGGCGATCAGGAAAACCAAATCACAATCCCCGACCAGCTCGGTGAACTTGTCCCGGTCGGCCACGGCGGCTTCGTATCCAATTTCTGGATCGCCCCCCGCCCCCAGACCACGCGTGACGGCGGACCCAATCAGCAGCTTTTCCTCGACCGGCGAACTGTTGAGGGCCTGCAGGTCGGTGTTCACCGCCGCCAAGCGCAAGCGATCAAGGCCGTCCATTTCCAACCGATCAACCGCATTGCCGCCCGCTCCGCCCAATCCGATCACCTTGATTTCGACACTGCGGTCGGTCATCGCATCGGCGGAAGCCTGGGCCAGGGGAAGTTCGCGCGGGTTCATGATGGGTCAGGATCCGGCAAAAAGTTTTTGGAGCAGGCCGCGGGAGCGGCGGCGTCCCGCGCCGTCGGCTTGGTTGCGGCTTTGCAGGCCGTAGTGCAGCAAACCGAGAACCGTGGCGTGCTGGGGACGGTTGAGCTTTTCATCCATGCCGGGAGGCATGGCACCGATCTCGGCAGGCACACCAAAGACCTTGGTGGCGGCCTCGGAAATGGCCGGGAGCCTGGCGCCGCCGCCGGTCAACAATACGCCGGCGGCACAGGTCTCAGGAGTGAACTCTGCGCCCAGTTTTTTCTTCACCACCTCGAGCAGTTCACGCACACGCGCCTCGGTGATCATTTCGATGGACTGGCGGGGAAACTGCCGGTCGCCGATGGCAAAGTCCCCGTTGAGCCAAACCTTGTCGTTTTTGTCGCGGGTGTGCACCAGGGCGCGACCGTGGCGGATCTTGAGCTTCTCAGCCTGCCCTTCAGTGACGCGCAGTCCCAGGGTCAAATCATTGGTGATGTGGGCTCCCCCAACCGGCACGATCCCCGTGAGGTAGGGACCACCGTCCCGATAGAGCACGAAGTCCGTCGCACCGGCTCCGATATCGATGACCAGCGCGCCGTGCTGACGATCCTGCGGGGTTGTGACCATGGTGCCGGAGGCCAAGCTCGACAGGATCATGTCGCCCACCAGGACGTTAAATCCCCGGATAACGTGGATGCTGTTGGCAATGACCGATTCCAAGCCGTGCACCGTCCAGTAACCTACGGCCAGTCGCTTGCCGTGAAGGTGCTCGGGATTTCGCCCCACCAGTTTATGATCCAACACGAACGGACGCCGAATGTGGTGCACCACCGTGCGATCCTGCGGTAACGATTTCGCTTTGGCCAGGCGACACACCGTCTCGATGTCGACCTCGCTCACTTTGTTATCGACCGCGGACACGTTGACTTCCGCTTGATTGTGAAAGCCTTCCAGATGTCCCCCGGTCTGGGCCAGGTAGACTTCGTCGATCTTCACCCCCGCGCTTTGCTCGGCGGCCAACAGGGCACTGTGGGTCGAATCACTCGCGGCTTTGAAATCCGTAACCGTGCCTTTGATGACCCCGTGTGACTGGCATTCGCCAAACCCGATGAGGTTGACGCTGCCGTCCTTCACCATTTCGCCAATCAATACGGCAACTTTGGCAGAACCAATTTCAACAGCACCAATAAAACGGGCTTTGGATCTCACGTGGGCGGCAGGGGTTAGGGCGAAGCTGGGTTGGGTTGATGTAATGCCACTGGCACCTGGCTGGCACCCACGGCTAGGTTGATGGAGCGCACCGGTGATGTGACCCGGCGTTGCGTTTCGTCCAAAATCAAATCCAAGCGGGCGATCTGGGAATAGAAATCCTCGCGCAAACCAAAAATAATTTCCGGCACCTCGGTGGTCTGCACCAAAATCTGTCCATCGGAGGAAACCTTCTCCAACGATACGACCCGCCAGGTCGCATAGCGATCAGGCATGCTGTCGCGGGCGGTGGCCAGCAACTCAGCCAATTGGGCGATCCCGGGGAGGGGCTCAAATCCCTCCCCGGCCCGGCGTAGCCTTACGCCCCCCAACCACGGCAGGCTGCGGAGCAATCGGCGCTCAAAGCCATGGCCGTTGAAAACGGTCCCATCCCGGGCCACCAGGAACACGCGGGCATCCGGTCCATCGAGTCGAGCCTTCAACCGCACGACGGGTGATCGCTCTTCCAAAGTGACGCGCAGCGTAGCCGGAAACTCCCGCACCAGCACCGCCGTGCGCACCTGGCCCGACGCGGTGAGTCGCGATCGCAAGGCAAAAAGGTCCAGCTCCATCAGTGTCGCATCGGCCTCGAGTCCCAAAGTGCCTTGCAGCCATTCGTCATCAAGCACGCCATTGGTCTGCAGCAGGATTTGCTCAACCGGTCGATTTTCGCTCGATGCGATCAGGCGTTGGGGATCGGCCTGCAGGGTGCGCCAGATTTCCCACCCTCCCCAAGCCGCGGCCAAAACCGCGGCCACCAAAACGAGGCTGCGCCCAACCGCCCAAGCCATGCGGCGACGACCGACGGACGACATCCGCCGCGGCTGGATCTCCTGCGGGATGTCTCGCCAATTGCGCGCCCGGGGCACTTGGGACTTCGGATCACTCATGCCGCTCCCCCCGTTTTTCGACGCCGTTCCAGACGCGCCAAAGCCGGTTTGATCATTTCACAAACCAACTCTGAAAAATCCATTCCCGCGCAGCGTGCTCCCATAGGTAAAAGACTGGTCTCTTTCATGCCGGGAAGTGTGTTGATTTCGAGAAAAATCCGGCGGTCCTGCGGTGTAATCATAAAATCAATACGCGCAAAGTCCCGGGCACCACTGGCGTGATAAGCGGCCAGCGCATCGCGCTGCAGGCGGTCGGCCAGGACCGGATCGATTGGCGCGGGCGCCAGGTATTCCGTCAGGCCCTTCGTATACTTGGCTTCGTAGTCGAAAACTCCGCCCTTGGGGGCAATTTCCACGACCGGCAACGCCTGGCCATCCAGAATGCCGACAGTGACCTCGCGCCCCATGATCCGGGTTTCCGCCAACCAGTCACCCGTCGAGATCGGGTCCAGAGCTGCCTCGATCTCGGACTCACCGTCGCAGATCGCCAAGCCGACGCTGCTGCCGCCGCGCAGGGGTTTGATGACAACCTGCGCCCCCAGGTGGGCCACCAATTCCGTCGCACTCGGCTTGGCGGCGGCGTCAAAGGTTTTACCTGAAGCCACCTCAATACCCTGCTCGATCGCGAGGGATTTCATCCGCTCCTTGTCAAACGCGAGTTCGCTGCATTCCGCTCCACAACCGGCGTATTCCACTCCAACCTCGTCGAGCAGGCGCTGGATTGTGCCGTCTTCCCCGAAGCAGCCATGCAACATTGAAAAAACGACTTCGACACCGGCATCGATTGAATCCGGCACCTGCTTTTCGGACACATCAATAAACCGCGTGGGATAGCGGCGCGCCAACGCAGTTGCGCAGGCACGACCGGACCCCAGCGAAACCTCGCGCTCATTGGAAACGCCACCAGCCAAAACCACAACGCGCGGCGAAGATTCCACGTTCATAGCACGTCCTCCCATTTTGAACCGAACAGCAGAACCTCCGGTTGCAGGTCGATCCCGGATTTTTCCCTCACCTCCGCGCGCACCCGGAGCACCAACCGGATCACATCAGCGCAGCTCGCCCCACCCCGATTGATGATAAAGTTGCCGTGCACCTCTGAAACCTGCGCACCGCCCTCACGCATGCCTTTGAGCCCGCCGACATCGATGAGTCGACCCGCGGAATCGCCTTCGGGGTTCTTGAAGATGCAGCCCGCGCTGGGTTCGCGGGGCTGGGATTCCTGCCGTTTCAGGCGGTAAACATCGATCTGTCTGCCGACTTGTTCCGACGCACTGATTTCCCTCGGCCTCAAAATCGCACTCACGGCAACCGCCCTCTCCAACTCGCGACAGTGGCGATAGCCCACGTGCAATTCGTCGTGCCGCCAGGAGACGGGTTCGCCTTCCCAACTGAGCCCTTCAACCTGGTCGACCACATCAAACATCCATCCCCCCATTGCTCCGGCATTCATGCGCAACGCACCGCCGACGTTGCCCGGGATGCCCTCGAGAAACTCGAATCCAACCAAGCCGGCTTTGGCGGCCAGACCACACAGGTTCTTCAACCTCAGGCCCGCCCCCACCCGCACACGGCCGTCGTCGAGCACTTCGAAGTCCTCCCAAGCCGCCTTGCGCAGCGATACCACCACTCCATCCACCCCCTCGTCGGGCACCAACAGATTGGAACCGCGTCCCAGCATGAACAGCGGCAATCCGCGCTCATTCGCGGCGCGTATCACCGTTTGCAGGTCTGCCACCGTGACGGGCTCCACGTAGAGGCGGGCCGCTCCCCCGATTCGAATGGTGGTCTTGTTCGCCAACGGCTCCTCGGCCCGCACGCGCGCTGATGAACTGAGCTGGTTGCGAAGGTGAACCGCGAGGTCCTCCCACCGCGATCGTCCGGTCAACGTTCCGGCCCAGCGCCTCGCCCTGACCTCAATATCACCGGCGCCAACAAATGCGACCCAGTCCCCCGTCCCGACGGCTTCGGACAATTCTTGGTCGAGTTGATCGCCGTCACCCGGTTCGTAAAAGACTGCAAGCGTCGGATTCTCTTCCCGTAGTCTCGCTGCGAGATCAGCGGTGGTGCCACCTTCGACGGGAGATTCTCCCGCTCCATACACGTCCAACAGCAACAAGCGGTCAGCCGTCTTCAGCACGTCGACGAATTCATCCCGGAACTGGCGGGTGCGGCTGAATCGGTGCGGCTGAAACACAACGATCAGTCGCCCTTCCTCCGTCTTCCGCAATTTCACTCCCTCCAGAAAAGCGGCAATCTCGACCGGGTGATGGGCGTAGTCTTCAACGACCGTAATCCCGGCCGCCTCGGCCAAAATTCGCTGTCGTCGGTGCACCCCCGGATAGTCCTGCAATGATCGCTCGGTGACCGGCAGTTGCATTGATTCGGAAGTCGCCAAGGCCGCCACCGCGTTCACCGCATTAAAACCTCCCCACGCGGGAATCCGCGCACGCGGAAGCGAAAACCTGTTGCCCAGTTCCAGCTCCAAGCCGGTTGGCCCAGCTTGAAACGAGTTGAGTCGAAAGTCTCCCTCAGCCCCAAACCGCATCGGCGCCCGTTTCCCTGGCCAGGTAGCGCCGTCCGGCACCAACACCACGCTTCGCGTGCGATTGGCCAACGCCACAAAAGCTGTCTCCAACTCAGCGGCTTCGTGGTAACGGTCAGTGTGATCCCAATCAAAATTCACGATTGTCGTGATCTCCGGAGCAAAACAATCGATGGTGCCATCACTCTCATCGACTTCGACCACCAGCCAGCCGTCGTGATCGGCCCCCGCCTGAGCCGGAGGCCAGGCCGAGTCGGCAAAGAGACCACCCAGGACATAGTCGAATTTGACGGGTGCCTGCCGCAGAACAGTGATCAACATGGCGGTGACCGATGTTTTCCCATGGGACCCGGCAATCACCACCAACCGCCGGTCTCCCGCGATCTCAGCCAGGACTTCGCCTCGCCGCTTAACCAACACATCACACTCGCGGGCGGCCCTCATTGCCGGGTGCTCGGCCTTGATCGCCGATGAGTGCACCAACAAGTCAACCCCTGCAGGCAGACCATTTTCTATCGTAACGCCGCCTCGCCGCAATTGATCACGCATGGGTTCGCCCAGGGCGTCATCCTGACCACTGATCACAAATCCTCGACCAGCCAAGTAAATGGCCAGAGGGCCCAAGCCCATCCCGCCCACTCCGACAGCATGGATTCGCCGGACCTGGTGACCGAAGAGTTGAGGTAACTCGCCCATCAGTTCCTCGAAGTCATTCCCCAGGGAGCAAACGTATCACCCACCGAGCGCAGCCCCGCCAGGACCTCGATGTCAGCACGCAGGAGATCCTCCGCCGCCGCCCATTGCATGTGTCCAATCTGCGCGCGCATTTCGGCCAACTGTGACTCATCACCGATCAGCTCGAAGACAATTCCGTCCAACCGCGCAATCTCATCCTCGATGATCAATTGCCCCCCCCCTTGCCTTGCAAATTCGCGGGCATTGGCGTCTTGGTGGCCGTCCGCCGCGTGGGGATACGGCACCAATACCGCCGGCACGCGGCAGCGCATCAGCTCGGCCAAGGTGCCTGCTCCCGACCGCGACACCACCAAGTCTCCCACCGAATAAAGTGCGGCCATGTTTTCGCAGAAGGGAATCCTGACCGTCCAAATCGGTTGTCCGTCGGGACCGGGTGACTGTTCTCTTGTTGCCTCTCCCTGCTGGGGCCCGGTAACGGCCAAGAGCTGCACGCCGCGAAGCGCCAATTCGGGAGCAATCCGATCCGCCCACTGGTTCAAGGCGCGGGCTCCCTGGCTGCCTCCCAGGACCACAACCGTCGGTTTGGTCGCATCCAATCCAAAAACCTCCGCAGCCTCGCCCCGCGGCAATCGCTTGATCTCCCGCCGAACCGGCAACCCGGCATGGCGAAGTTTCCGGCGGTCTGCCTTGGCCAGAGAAACGCCCCGGGGCAGGTAGATTCGATGGGCGAACCGAGCCAAGGTGCGAACTGCCCTCCCGACCACGCGGTTCGCCTCGTGCAATGCCACGGGTACCCCGCGGACCCAGCCGGCCACGATGATTGATGCCGTGGTGAAACCTCCAAATCCGATGATTGCCACTGGCCGCTCCCGCAGCACCAGTTGCCAGGAAAACAGCAGGCCCCGAATCTGATGGTATCCGAACCGGATCAAGCCCACCGCGCTTAAAACCAGCGGCGCTCCCGGCACCACTGCAAATTCAAGATCCGGATACTTCTCGGTCAGCCTCGCATCGATACGCTTGTCGGAGATCAGCAGCAACGCCGAGTGCCCCTGCTCATGCAGCCATTCGGCCAGAGCGATACCGGGCGCGAGGTGACCACCCGTGCCACCACAGGCGATCACAAACCGATTCATGCAGTGACTTCCTCCATGGTGCGCGAACGTCCCAACAATACCGGTTTGGTCCACGTTCGCGCCGTGTTCAAAATCACCCCCATCAACATGCCCATGAGCAGCAGGTTCGACAGGCCTGCGCTAATGAAGGGCAAAGACATGCCCTTGGTGGGCAGTAATCCGGTCACCACCCCGAGGTTCACGATTGCTTGCAACGTCACCGTAAGGATCGACCCGGTGACCAACAGGAACTGATAGAGATTCGGGGCGCGCCGCAGGTGCAAAAGCCCCAGCAGGAAAATAACCACAAAAGTGATTAATACGGCCAACGTGAAGGGCAGCCCCAATTCTTCGCCCATGACAGCAAAAATGAAATCCGTATGGGCCTCGGGCAGGAAATTGATCTGTTGCCGCCCCTGGCCGATGCCGGCCCCGTCGACCCCGCCCACCGCGAAGGCCGCCAGGGATTGGTAGAGCTGATAGGTGCCACCCAGCTTGTTGCCTTCGACATCCAGAAAAGCCGTGAACCGGTGCAGGCGATTGGGGTTGTTGATGACCAGCACGGCGAAGAGCGCGACCGCGGTTCCCACTGCCGGCAGAATGTAGCTCCAGCGCGCTCCCGCCAAAAACACGAGCAGCAGGCCCACGGTAATGATCAACGCCGCCGTGCCGAAGTCGGGCTGGAGGACAACCAACCCGCCGAACACCGACACGATCGCGATCGGGTAAACAAACCCCCGGCGAAATTCCCCGACCCGGCTTTGGTTGATCGCAAGGTAGTGGGCGACGCAGAACACCATCGCCAGTTTGGCGAATTCGGAGGCCTGAACCCGGACCGGGCCGATTCCCAGCCACCGACGGCTGCCATTCACGCTTACGCCGATCCCCGGGATTGCGGTCAAAACCAATGCCGCGACCGCACCGATGCCAACCACCCAGACAAACTTTCGCGAAGCCTCCAAATCGATCCGACTCACGACGATACAAGCGATCGTTGCGATCACCACCCCGACCAATTGCTTGATCAGATGATAGAGCGGCCCTTGGTCAAACGAAGCCGTGGCGCTGAACAAGGTCGGCAGTCCCAATACGAACAAACCCATCGCGCAAACGACGATGAGCGAGGCGGGGTTTCCGGCCGAGGAACGCGACGTGGTGGGAGGGTGGCTCATGTTGTCGATTGTGCCGATTTCGATTATTCAAACACCGGTGGACTGGAGTCATCATCTCCGCCCAGCGTCGGCACCTCGTCCTCCACCGTGATGACCGGGACGTCGCTCAGGTCTTCATCATCCAACCCGGCATCCAAATCTTCTTCCGCTGCCGAAATCGGGGACGGCGCGGACGCCGAAATCGTCACGATCGGTTCGTCCGCCGGCTCGGATGGCGCCGGAGCTTCCCAACCGGGAATGACCAATTCCTGCCCCGGACGGATAAGCGAGGGATCCCGAATTTTATTGGCCAAAGCGATGTCGCCGATGCGGACGCCATAGCGATTGGCAATCACGGTCAGGCTCTCTCCCGCGGCAACCGTATGGCGATAGGCCGAGGCGCTCGCCGCAGGCGGGGGCGAGGCAGCCGGCTGGGATTCCATCGTGGTCGTGGCTGCGGGGGTATCCGCCGCCACCGGAATCGAAAGCGTGTCACCGGCTCGAACCAGATCGCTCGTCATGCGGTTGAACGCTTTGATTTCACGCACGGTCGTGCCGTATTGGCGGGCAATTTTTCCCAAGGTATCGCCCGGACGAATCGTATAGGTTGTGGTAGTAGGGGCATCCGTTGACTCGAAACCAACCGCCGCAGTGGGAGGCGGAGTCACCACGCGACCGGGAATGATCAGCACTTGACCAACCCGCAATCCGGCATCCGCCGGCAACCCGTTGGCCGAAGCCAACTCGCGAACCGTCAGTCCGTTCTTCTTGGCCAGGCTCCAAAGGTTGTCGCCTCGTTGGACCGTGTAGGTTTCGGCCGGAGTCACCGCCGGCTGCGAAATCGACGTCGGAGCCATCGATTCGGCAACTGGACTGGAAGGACGGGTCGGCGTGGCACGGAAACCACCGGTTGAGGAACTGCCGATCGCCGGCGCATTGGGGTCGAAACTTGACGGCACCCGGGCCGCCAAAGGGGGATTGAGATCAGCATCGCTCATTTCCGGGGCGGCTGAAATCGGCGAGCTCGCGGGAGCAGGAAACACCGCACCGGGTGCCCGGGTTTCGTCGCCGGAGGCGGAACCGGTGGAGCGGCAACCCGGAATGATGATCGCCAGGACCAATACCGCTATGTGGACGGCGATGACGGCTCCGAGAATGTTGAGTAGTTTCATGACGGGTAGGTTTCGAAGGTTGGGCGTTTGTGAAATTCAGGGTGAGGTTTCGGGAAGCTGCAGCACGAGTTGGGCAAACCTCTCACCGCGCTCGGTGTAGCTGGAAAATTGATCAAGACTGGAAAATGCAGGGCTGAGTAAAACATCGTCACCCGGCTCGGAGTCCGTCGCGGCGCGACTCACGGCCTCACCAAGATCGACGCATGCGTGATGCGGCACCCCGCCGGCTCCGAGCAGAGTCGCGAGTATGTTACGAGATTCGCCGATCAACAAGACCAGCTTCACGCGATTTTTGATCCGCTCAACGAAGCCGGCAACGTCCCCACCCTTCGATTTTCCTCCGGCGATAAGGATGACCGGCCTGCTAAATCGCAGCAACGCCGCCTCGGTGGCATGGAAGTTGGTGGCTTTGGAGTCATCCCACCAGGTTATGCCGTTCCTCGTCGCCACTCGCGCCAGACGATGGGGACCAATCTGAAAGCTCTGGGCCGCGGCATACAGTACCGGCTCCCGCAGCCCGGCGGATCGCCACCAGGCCGCCGCGAGCAGAAAATTTTCCCGGTGCGGCTGATCGTCAAAAATCGTGCCGCGCAATAAAACGTCTCCCGCCGGATCCTCCGTGTCGATGACCGCACCCTCGGGCAAGGACTGCCCGAAGCGTTCCGCGGCGCGCGCCACGCTGGACCCCGCCAGGACCTGCCCCCCGATCGCCCGCTCAAACAACCGCCATTTCGCCAGGAAATAAGCGTTCATCGAACCGTGTCGTTCGAGATGATCCTCTGCAAAATTGGTCCAAATCGCCGCGTCCGCCCGGAAGTGGTGCAGCGCCTCCGCCTGGAAGGAACTTACCTCGCACAGCGCAATCGAATCGGGTGCCCCACCCTCGCGCGCGCGCACCACGTCACTGAAGGCGTTGCCATTGTTGCCCACGGCGCAGGCATCCTTGTTCGCCTGCTGCAACGCGTAGGTCAGGAAATCGGTCAACGTGGTTTTGCCGTTGGTGCCGGTAACCGCAACAACCTGTCCCCGCCAAAGCAGCGCCGCGAAGTCGATTTCAGCCAGGCAGACCAAACCGGCGGAACGTGCCGACACCACCCAATCGTGGTGAGGGGAAAACCCGGGGGATAAAATCAGGAGCTGATGATCGGCCGGACTGAACTCGGCCACGCCGACCTCTCCGCCGGCCTGGTCGTAAATCACCGTGTTTCCGCCCAGTCTCTCCACCAATGCCTTTGCCGCCCGGCCACTCACGCCGCCACCCAGCACCGCGACGGGGGCCTGGAGCAACGAGGTCAGGAATGGCGGGACGGTTAACATTGGTTTAGCGCAGTTTGAGAGTGCCGAGCCCCATCAGGGCGCACATGAGTGAAATGATCCAGAAGCGTAGCACGACCTTGGTCTCCGGCCAGCCGAGCTTTTGAAAGTGGTGATGGATCGGCGCCATGCGGAAGAACCGACGCCCCTCCCCGGTTCGGCGACGCGTGTATTTGAAGTAGCCCACTTGAATGATAACGGAGAGCGCCTCCGCCACAAACACCCCGCCCACAATCACGAGGGTGAGCGGTTGCTGCACCATGAAGGCTATGACCCCGATCAATCCGCCCAGCGCCAGTGAGCCGGTGTCGCCCATGAACACCTCCGCCGGATGGGAATTGAACCACAGAAAAGCCATCCCGGCCCCCACCAGTGCGCCGCAAACCACCGTCAGTTCCCCTGCTCCCGGGACGTATCCAATGAGCAGATACTCAGAGATGATGATGTTGCCGGCGGCATAGGCCATGATGCCGTAAACCAGCGCAACCGTGATGGTGCAGCCGATGGCGAGCCCATCGAGCCCATCCGTAAGGTTGATCGCGTTGCTGAAGCCCACCACCCAGAAGAACATCATCACGAACAGCAGGATCATGCCCACCGCGCCCGTGAACAAAAACACGGGATCCTTGAGGAAGGGAACCCACAACTCCCGGATGTGACTGGCGCTTTGCGGATTCGTCGCCAGCAAGACCAGCGCAATCGCCGTGATACTTGTCTGCCAAAACAGTTTTTCCTTGGAGGAGATGCCGTCGCGATTGCCATGCACAACCTTCAGGTAGTCGTCCCGGAAACCAATCGCGGTCAGAGCTCCGTAAACAAACAAGGAAGTGATGATCCAAACGTTGGGAACGGCCCACAACAAGGTGCTCACGGCGACAGCCACGAAGATCAGCACCCCGCCCATCGTGGGGGTGTTCTTTTTATCGAACCGCGTGGCCAGATCACCGGTTCGGTCATCGTCGTAGTTTTGCCCAAATTTCAGTCGCTTGAGCTTGGTTATCAGCCAAGGCCCGATAATAAATCCGACAACGGTGGCGGTGCCCGCTGCCATGAGGGTGCGCAGGGTGAGATAACGCAGGACCCGCAGGGGGCCCCAAATGTATTCATAATCTGCGAGGTAGGAAAGCATGGGTCAGTTGGGGCTCGAAGTCTCCTCCACAAGCACCGTCTCCAGTTGGTAACGACGGCTGCCTTTGATAAAGACGGCGCCCGACCAGCCCGCCACTTGGGCGGCCACCCCGCTCAGGTTGGCCAGCACCTCGACTTGCAAGGGGCAGGCTCCCGCTTCCAGCGCTCCCGCCCGCACGGCCTCAGCGCCCGTGCCAATGACCAAGAGTTGATCGCCTGGCCGAAGATCCAACGACCCTCCCAGCTCACGGTGCTTGCGTTCGGATTCCTCGCCCAGTTCTTCCATCCCCCCCAGCACATAAAGCCGGGGCGCTTTATCCGGCGCGCGCAACTGGAACGTCTCCAACGCGTCGGCCATGGAGCAGGGATTCGCGTTGTAGCAATCCAGGTAAATGAACCGGTCCTGCTGCTGGCGAATCTCGCCTCGCATGGCCGCCGGCCGCCATGCGGCCAATCCGGTCTGCACCTGGTCGGATGAGATTCCCAGGCGGCGTGCGAGCGTAGCGGCCAGGGCGGCATTTTGCGCCATGCCATCCGACATGCGCACCATCGAGTAGATTTCGGCCGCTGCCGGGCCGACAACCAAGCTGAGCAGGGTCTGATCCTCCCGATGGGACACCATGAATTTGGCTCGGTTTTGATCCAAGGAACCTTGGAAGAAATCAACCCGCTCCACCACCACCTGGGTTTCGGCCAAGGCTTGAAAAGGCGCATGGCACGCCACGCTCGTCGGAAAAACCTTGTCGCCCGGCGCGCGCACGCTGGCCGGCAGCTTCGCTTTCTCGCGCGCCACTCCCTCCAGGCTGCCCAAACCCGCCGTGTGCGCATGATCGACGAGGGTCACCATCGCCACATCCGGTTCGATCATTCCGGCCAACTCATCCATTTCATCCGGACCGTTGATGCCTGCTTCGATCACGCCGAAGTCGTGCCGGGAGCTGTCGAGACGGGTGAGTGTCAGCGGCACCCCGAGGTGATTGTTGAGGTTGCCGGCGGTGGCC
This sequence comes from Opitutaceae bacterium, assembly GCA_028280945.1. GTDB lineage: Bacteria > Verrucomicrobiota > Verrucomicrobiia > Opitutales > Opitutaceae > Actomonas. The sequence continues at coordinate 76,321 of JANQKV010000001.1, read as the reverse complement.
AGCGCCCGATCACCGAGGATGGCGGCCAGCATGTTTTTGGTGGAAGTCTTGCCCGCACTCCCCGTGATCCCGATCACGGTGCCGGAGAAAGACCTACGATGCTCCCGGCCGATGGTCTGAAGCGCGCCCAGCGGATCGCCCACCACGAGCTGCGGTAGATCAACATCGGATCGTGCTTCACTCACCAGCGCCGCGCTGGCTCCCGCGTCTTTGGCCGCCCCCAGAAAGTCGTGGCCATCACGACGGTCGGTTTTCAGTGCAACAAAGACGTCACCCTTCGCGAGCTGGCGGGTATCAATGCCAAACCCCAAAATCGTCGAGACCGGCTCAACGGTCCAGCGGCCGTCCGTCCAGCGGGCAAGTTGTGAGGGATCAAATTGGGGCATCAGGGGTGAGCAGATTCAGTCGGTGGCGATTTGTTTGATGCGAATGAGTTCACGAGCGACCAGGCGGTCATCAAACGGCACGACCGTGTCAGCAAATTCCTGATAGGGTTCATGCCCCTTGCCCGCAATGAGCAGACTGTCACCTTCCTCGGCCATGTCGAGTGCAAGGCTGATTGCACGACGACGGTCGTCGATCCAGGTAATGCGATCGGACGAAACGACCCCCTTGCGCATGTCGGCAAAAATCTGCTGCAAGTCCTCCCGCCGCGGATTGTCCGCGGTCGCAAAAACAAAGTCGGCGTGTTCCTGCACGGCCTTGACCATGAGCGCACGCTTGGCTCGATCCCGATCCCCCCCGCATCCAAAGACGACCAACAATCGACCGGGCGTCACGGGCTTGAGCATCGAGGTGGCGTTGCGCAAGGCGTCATCCGTGTGAGCGTAGTCGATCAACACGTTGAAGCTCTGGCCTTCCTCGATCCGTTCCATGCGCCCGGGGACTCCACCAAAGTTCTCCAAGCGGGAAAGAAAGTCCGCCGGATCCTGCCCCGCCGCATAGACCGTCGCAACCGCCCCCAGGAGGTTAGAAACGTTGTAGCGTCCAATCAAAGGCGACTCGACCACTCGTTCTCCGTTCGGCCAATGCAGCCGCATTGTCGTGCCCTTGAACCCAAACTCAATTTCGGTGGCCCGCACGTCCGCATCCGGAGATTCACCGAACGACAGACGGCCGGGATGGGCCGCAAGCCGTTCCCAGAGCTTTTGACCGTAGGGATCGTCGAGGTTCACGACCGCGCGTTGCGGCGAGCTCCCCGTCTCTCCCGTGAACAGTCGCGCCTTGACCTCAAAATACTCCTCCATCGAGGCATGATAGTCGAGATGGTCACGGGTGAGGTTGGTAAAGACCGCCACCTGCAGGGCCAACCCCTGCACGCGCTGCTGGTCGATCCCGTGCGAACTGATTTCCATGACCGCACGGACACAGCCCGCGTCACGCATTTGCGCCAGCATCCCGAACGTGTCGATCGCTTCGGGTGTGGTGCGAAACGAAGGCACGGTGCGCGCGCCCAGATCATAGGCAATCGTGCCCAGCAACCCAACCGGCCTGTCACCGCCCATCAGATGACGCACGAGGTGAGCCACCGTCGTTTTCCCGTTGGTTCCCGTGATTCCGGTGACCATCAACGCGTCATCCGGGGCCCCATAATAGCGCCGAGCCACGGCGGCGACCAGCGCCCGCGGGTTCTCCGTTTGGACATAGGTCACCTTGCCGGACGCCATCCGCGGCATCACGGAGGAAACGACGGCAACGGCGCCGCGGGAGACGGCTTCATCGATGAATCGTGTGCCATCGGTGCGGCGCCCTGGCAGGGCAAAGAACACATTCCCCGGCACCACCCGACGGCTGTCGATCGCCAGCCCCGAAATGGGTCGATCGAGCTCCCCCTTGCGGGTCAGCACGTCATCGGCATCGAGGTAGTCAGAGAGTTTGGAAGCCATTTTAAAAACGCGGTTGCGGGCGATGTTTTCGCGGCGCGTGCGGGCAGGAGTGGATGCCCCGAAGGCAGAAATGAGAGAAAAGTCGTGCGTCAGATAACCGATCACCAGCGGTTTCCTTCCATGGCGAATCGAGGCCGGGCGGGAGGCGCGACCGTGGGTTTGATGTCGAGATAGGAGATGAGTTGCTCGGCGACGCGTTTGAACGCGGGCACGGCGACGGCCGAGCCGTAGTTCACGCGGCGCCCCGGCAGCCGGGCGTCGTCCACAATCACCGTAATGACCAGCTCCGGACCGGAGGCCGGGAAAAATCCCACGAAGGAGCCGACGTGGTTGCGATTGGAATAACGGCCATCCACCAGCTTCTGCGCCGTGCCGGTTTTACCCGCGACTTCGTAACCGGCGATGGCGGCGGCCTTCGCCGTGCCTTCCTCCGTGACGCCCACCAGCATGCGCGCCATTTCCTCCGCGACCGGAGTCTGCAGCACCCGGCGGCGGGCAGTCCGCTCGAACCGGTAGATCGTGTTGCCGGTGTCATCGCGAACTTCCTTGATGATCTGGGGGCGCAGCAGTTCGCCACCACTGGCAATGGCGGCCATCGCATAGTGGATCTGCATCGGTGTGGCGGAGATACTGTAGCCTGCGGGGATGCGGGTGATTTCCAGGGCACTCCACTTCTCCGGCGGGTTGAGCAACCCGCGGCTTTCGTAGCCCAGCGGGAAACCGGACGGCTCCCCGAATCCAAACTGGCGCGCCGCGGAATACATGCCTTTCTCACCCAATTTCATGCCGAGTTGCGCCGCGCCGATGTTGCTCGAGTGGCTGATGATTTCGGCAACGGTCAGCGGATGGTCGTAGACATGGTCATCGGGCATGAATTTCCGCAGGCGCCCCCGCCATTCCATGGCCGGGATCGAGCAATTGAACCGGCTCTCCGCCGTGACCAAACCGCGCTCAAGCGCAGCCGCCGTGGGCACGATCTTGAAGGTTGACCCCGGATCCAGCAAATCGGTAACCGCGGTGTTGCGCTGCACATCGAGCGAAGCCCGGCCGTATTCATTAAGATTATACGTTGGGTAGTTTGCCAACCCGAGAATGAATCCGGTGTCGGCGTCGCTGACAATGATCGACGCCTTGGCGGGTGTATAGGTGTCACCGATGTAGGCGAGCTCGGTCTCAATCAGGTGCTGGACGACCGAATCGATGGAAAGCACCACGCTGAAACCGTCATTGGCGGGAACCTGCCGGTTGCGAAACTGGGCCAACTCCCGTCGCAGCCCGTCACGTTCCGACTGCCGCCACCCGTCCTGGCCGCGCAGGTAGAAGTCGGCGAAACCCTCCACGCCGCCAGAGGGCGCGTTTTCACGATTCACAAAACCAATGAGGTGGGCCGCAAGTTGGTTGCGGGGATAGGTGCGTCGGTAGGAACGGTTGCCGTAAACGCCTTTGATGCCGAGCTCGAGCACGGCGGCGTAGGTCGACTCTTCTATTTCGTCGACCAGCTTGGCCCACCGAACCAATCGCACCCGGCCGGAGTCATCCACCCGCTCCACCCGGTTAAACGTGGCAATCAGCTGCTCAAGGGGAAGGCCGATGAGGCGGGCAAGCTCGGGCCAATCCTCCCGATCCTGCTCCCGCAGCATCTGCGGATCAACACCGAGCTGAATGACGGTGCGCGAGGTCGCGAGCACGTCCCCTTTGATGTCCAGGATGTCTCCCCTCCGGGCTTGCTCGGTGATGACCGAGCGCCGCGCTTGATCCACGTAGCTGACCAACCGTTCCCGATCCAGGACGTGCAGGTGCACCAGCCGGACGCCGATACTGGCGAAGCAAACAAGAACCGCAGTGGCGAGCAGGACGAGACGGAAGCTGGAGGCGAAACCCTTGGACATGAATTGTTCGTCAGCGCGATCCAGGGTCATGGAAGCTGAACTGCACCGCACTTTCCCCGGTGCTCACTTCCTCCGTGAAAATATCAAAGTTGCGCTTGGCCGCCAGCCGTTGCTCCGGCGACTCCTCCACCCGCACGATGTGCAGCTCGGCCGGACGAACCAGACCGAGCTGCATGTCGTGGTTTTTCGCCTGCAACGTCTCAGGCGATAACTCACTGGCCAGGCGCGCGGTGGTCTCCGCGAGACGACGCTCCACGGCCACGAGCTGGCTTTCGGTTTGCTTGGTGAATTGCGCGGTTTCCGAAATCTGATGGCGCAGCCATACCGTGCCCAGCCACACCGAGCCGTTGAATCCAGTCAGCACCAGCAGGTAGACCAGAAACTCACTTACGAAGGCGGAAGCGGATTTTTTCATGGCAGGGACAGGTTAAAGTTTGCGCAGGGCGCGAAGTTTGGCGGAGCGACTGCGGGGGTTGGCTGCCAGCTCGCTGGGGCCCGCGGTGATCGGCTTGCGGTTGAGCGGCTCGGCAAACTTGGGTCGCAGGTCCTGCGGGGTGGAATCGTGGGCCCCCAGGGGCTGACCACACTGGCGGCGAAAAAACTGCTTTACCGGACGATCCTCGAGGGAGTGAAAACTGATCACGGCAAGCACACCGCCGGATCGCAGCCGATCGAACGCCACGGGCAAAGCCCGTTCGATCGCACCAATCTCGTCATTCACGGCGATGCGGATGCCTTGGAAAGTGCGGGTGGCCGGATGGATTTTGGATTTGCGTTGCCGGGCCATCGGCACCGCATCGGCAATCACTGCGGCCAGGCTGGTTGTGCGGGCCAATCGCCCGGTTCCCCGGGCAGATCGCAGCGCCTTCACGACCCGGCGCCAGCTTGGCTCCTCTCCAAAATTGCGGACTGCCCGCACCAGCATTTCCTCCGTGGCAGTCTCCAACCAGTCGGCCGCACTGACGCCGGTGCGAGGATCCATGCGCATGTCGGCCGGCGCGTCGTGACGAAAGGAAAATCCCCGATCCCGCTCGTCGAGCTGAAACGAGGACACGCCCAAATCAAACAACGCGCCGCTCAACGCCCCGGTATCGACCTGATCCAGCCGACCAAAATCCGAATCCACCAATCGGAAGCGCCCACCAAATTGATCCTCCAGGGCCATCGCCCGATCTTGCGCCGCCGGATCGCGGTCGAGCGCCACGATGGAAGCTCCGGCGGAAGCTTCGAGTATCGCCCGCGTATGCCCGCCGCCACCAAAGGTCGCGTCCAGCACCCGGCCAGCCGGAGCTTTCGCCAGCAGCTCCAGCACCTCGGCGAGCAAAACGGGTTCGTGGCCTGGTGTCATCGTGGAGACCTCAGCTGAGATGGCGAACATGACGACTCCTCCAAAGAATCAGGCGATCCACGGCTGACGGCATGCCCGCCGTTGAAGCCACAGGTGAAAAATATTGCTCCAGCATCCGGCGACGACGGCGACGTTCGTCCAACCGCCGGGCAACCTCATCGGCAACCACGCAGCAGGAGGACCCGAAACCGGCCGGCGATTTCGGAGTGGGCTTCGGGAGATGACAGCTGGTGATAGTCATCGTCAGATCCCGAAGCGCTGCATCACGCTGCGCTGGCTGGCCGAGGTGGAGGCCGACTCGACCTCGGCCCACTTCGCCGTGTTGTAGAGGTTAAATTTGTTTAAACCCCCAACCAGCACCACCTCGCTCTTGGGAGAGGTAATGCCCGCGTGGGACGACAGGGATTCGTTGAGCGCAATGCGCCCCTGGCTGTCGAAAGACAGGGTCTGCGTGCTGGCGGTGAAAACGCTGATGTCATTCTGCGCCTCGGTGTCCGACAGCGGGACCGCTGCAAACTTCTCGTAAAGCTTCTCCGCCTCTGCCGGAGGCAACACCGTGACGTAACCCCCGGGATTGGGGATCGCGAGAAACGTCGTGCCCTTCGCAAACAGCCCACGCCACGACGAAGGAATCGTCAGGCGATTCTTCTCGTCGAGGGAATGCCGGAAGTTCCCGGCGAAATACGGTTTGGAAGGAGTAGACATTGGCATTGGCACCATTAGTGCCCCACTTTACCCCAAAATGACCCATTTCTACCCATCTTGGTCAAGACAAGATACGGGTTAAATCCCCTGAATTTGAAGAAAATCGGTTAAATTGAGCCCTTAGCCCCATTGGTCGGCCGAAGATCTCCCGACCGGAGGCAAACCTTCCCGCCATCACAGGAAGCAGACACAGGCGTCGTTCTCGGCTTGGAATCTGCCTGCGCTGACCACGGAGCCTGTTGCCGAAAGCTATTCGAGCGCCCTCGACTGAACGAAAACGTGGCTTGATACTCGCTATCGTCCGAAGGTCTGAATTGGGTGCGGCGTGCTGGCCGGCAACTCCCAATCTATCATGCAAATTTCCTCTCGAACCTGGAGCGGGTTGACCCGAGCAGGTGTGCTCGCGGTGGCGATATCCTGCGCCCATGCCTTCGACACATTTGATTTTTCGTGGTCGTCCGGCGAAGTGCCGCTCGTGTTGGATCTCGACAACGCGGATGCTCCCCCGGGCGCGGCGCTGCTCATAGACGGCTCCAACTCATGGAGGCAAGTCGCCGAGGCATCCATCGCGGAGTGGAATGAACACTTGGGTCGCACCAAACTTGTGGCCGTTGACCCGAATCCCGATATCGTCGCCAGCCGACTGAACGGCTCGAACGAAATATTCTTCTCCGATTCGATTTATGGCGACGCGTTCGGCGAATCCACGCTGGCGGTCACGTTGCTGAATGCGAACGAGCAAAATTTTTCGGCGATCGGCGAGGCCGATATCATCGTCAGCACCGCACACAATTGGAACGCATATCGTGGAGCCCAGCGCTCCACCTCATTTGACCTGCGTCGTGTTATGACGCACGAGATGGGTCACTTGCTGGGTCTGACTCACCCCGATGAGGCCACTCCGGCGCAATTCGTCGACGCGATCATGAATTCGGTGGTAGGCAACGTCGACGCGCTCCAGGCGGACGATATTGCCGGGGTTGATTTTCTCTACGGCACTCCCCTCGTTACCCCGACGATCACCGCACAAACACCTGATCTGGTCGTCAACGTTGGCGAGGTTGTCACTTTGGATGTCGATATCGGTGGCATGCCTTCACCAGTGGAGTCGGATCTCAATCTCTCCGTCGACTGGTTCTACCCTGATGCAAATTTCGAAAACTTCCCGGACAACTTCCTCTTCATCGAGGACACCTCCCGGCTCTTCATCGGACTGGCGCAGACGTATGACAGCGGTGAATACACCCTGCTCACCGGCAACCCGGACGGCCTGGCTCGGGCCACCATCAATTTGACCGTCAACCCCATCCCGACGTCCCCCCTCACCCAGCTGGCCAACCTCTCCACCCGGGGATTTTCCGGCACCGGCGACCGGGCGATGACCGTGGGGTTTGTGGTCTCAGGCGACACCCCGCTAACAGTCCTGCTCAGGGCCGTGGGCCCCACGCTTTCCGGCGCGCCCTACAATGTTCCCGGCACGATGGGAGATCCGGTTCTCAGCCTGCGCCGCGCCCAACCCGACGGGAGTTTTGCCGACGTCGCCACCAATGATAATTGGCACCAGTCGAATCTCACTTCGGCCCAAGAGATGCGGGATATCGCCCAGCAGTTGGGAGCCTTTGCGCTGAACGAGGACTCCAACGATGCCGCTCTGTTGATCGAACTGGAGCCGGGCATTTACACCGCCACCGTCACAGGTGGCACCGGTGCCGGGCTCGCCGAGGAAGGTGTGGTGATTGTCGAAGCCTATGATGTCGATACGACCGGCACCGGCAGTCGGTTGGTCAACCTCTCGACCCGCGGATTCGTGACCAACGATGACAGCACCATGATCGCCGGCCTGGTGGTGAAAGGTGTGGCCGCACGCACTTACATGCTGCGGGTTGCGGGTGATACCCTCGGCGACTTCGGTGTGTCGAACCCGGTGGACGACCCGCTCATGACGGTCTTCCGGGGATCGGACACCATGCGAATAAACGACGACTGGGATCACCCTCCGGCACACCAGGAAATGTTGCGAACCCAGATGAGTGATCTGGGCGCGTTTGCGCTGACGGATCGCCAGGAAAGCGCCATGTTGCTGACCCTGGAACCCGGCGCTTACACGGTCCGAGTGGAGGGTTTCGACGAAGCCAGCGAAGGGGTGGGCCTGATTGAGTTTTACGAGGTTCCCGAGTAAGGGTCGACGCCGCAAACCAACTCCAATCCGCCAAGCTCTCCATGATCGCTCCGACTAACATCCAACTCATCGGCAACGAGGTGGCCGTCGCTTGGAGCGATGGGCATGAGTCATACTTCAATGCGGAAATGTTGCGGGCCGCCTCACCCAGCGCCGCCAACATCGGCGAAACCGACATCCTTGGCCAAACCCATGGAGGAGACAGTCGCACCCAGTTTCCCGGGGTGACCGTGCAGGGATGGGAAATCGTGGGCAATTATGCGGTCCGCTTCGATTTCAGCGACGGACACCGCACCGGTATCTTCACCTACGACTACCTGCGCAACCTCGACCGCAAAGGCGAGTGACGCTATTGGTGCAGCCTACCGGATGTCTTCGCGCACCCGCGCCAACAACACCGTCACGTTGTCTCGGCCGGACAGGCGGTTCGCGCTTTTGATCAGCAACCGAACAGTATCGGAAGGCTGCCTGAGCCGGTCGGCGGCTTCGATCATCATGCTGCGGATTTCCGCATCACACACCCCGTCGGTCAGTCCATCGGAGCAAAGCAGATAGACATCGTCCGCCCGGATTTCCAGCGGCAGGCAATCCGGCATCAGGCTCGCATCATCTCCGCCCAAACACTGATCAATCACGTGGCGACTGGGATGAACCCGCGCTTCCGCTTCCGACAGGCGGCCACTTTGGCGCAGCCGGCCCACCGGTGAGTGATCGGGACTGAGTTCCTTCAACCGTTTGTCGCGCAATCGGTAGATCCGGCTGTCTCCGACCTGGCCCAATGCCGCTTCCCTCTTCTCGATCCACAAATACGAAATCGTCGAACCCATGCCCAGCCATGACGGACGATCGCTGGTCGCAGCGTTGATTGCCCTGTTGGCGCCCATCAAAGCCTCGTGGGCACGACCAAGAGAAATTTTACCTCGGCCAGCCGATGCCAAGGAAGCGTGCGTCTCACAGATGGCCAATCGACTTGCCACCTCCCCCGCGTTGGCACCGCCAAGTCCATCGCAGACACCCAGCCACAATCCCTCGTCCAACGGAAGGGTGCCCGTCTCCGCTCCCTGCCAACCTGTCGCGGTTGTAGTCATGTTGCCCGCCCACCAGGCGTCCTCGTTATTGTCGCGCAACATGCCCACATCCGAGGCTCCCGCGAAGTCGATTACGAGTTGGTGGCTATCCGCTTTTGACATGAAAAACCGACAGGTTGAACGCCCGGTCCCGGACAGCGCAATGCTTCCTTCGCCGGATTTATGCCACCTGGGTCAACCGAAACTCGACGCCCCACCCTTTGTTTCCGTAAACGTAGCGTTTCATGGCTACGTTTCCCGCCCGTTCCGACCGCACCGAAGTAGAACTCGGCGCCCAATTCCAACCCAAGTTCGGCCCCGACGGCCTCATCCCGTGCATCGCACAGGACCACGTCTCGGGCGAGGTGTTGATGTTCGCCTTCATGAATGAACAGTCGCTCGCTCACACCTTGGAAACCGGCAAAGCCACCTATTGGAGCCGCTCCCGCAACAAGCTGTGGATGAAAGGCGAGGAATCAGGCAACGTGCAGCTTGTGCGCGAAGTCCGCACCGATTGCGACCAGGACGTGATCCTGATCAAAGTCGAACGGGCCGGGGAAGCCAACGCCTCCTGCCACAACGGCTTCCGCAGCTGCTTCTATCGCAAGTTGACAGACCTGTCGGACCCCACCTACCCGCTCGCCACAACCGACGAGCCCATGTTCGATCCGAAAGAGGTCTACAAAAAATAGGCCCCGGCCCCGCCTCCCTGTCCGCGATTCGCTTCTTTAGAGTCTCGTTAGTGTCACTTATTAAGTGACAAATGTAGGGCCACTGGCCGGGCGGGTTGAGGTGATTGGGTTCAGGAACCGGGGGTGAGGCCGCGTTCGCTTTGAGCGGCGAAGTCAAGCACCGCCTGGAACTCAACGGAGTCAGCCGCCGAGTGGCCGTTGAGCTTCTCCAGAGCCTGACTCCGATTGAGGCCGTCACGGAACATGATGCGAAACAACTGCTTGATGCGATCGATCTGGTCCTTGCCAAATCCGCGTCGTTCCAACCCCACACGATTGATCGCCCGGATGATAGCCGGCTGCCCGTCGGCGATCACATATGGCGGCACGTCCTGCAGGATCTTCGCATAGCCGGCAACCATCGCATACGCCCCGATACGGCAAAACTGGTGCACCCCCGACATCCCCCCGAAAACAACATAGTCATCAACCCAACAGTGTCCGGCGAGGCCAGTGCTGTTGCTCGCAATGATGTGGCTGCCCAACACGCAATCATGCGCGACGTGGCAGTGGGCAAGCAGGACATTGTCGTCGCCCAACACCGTCATCGCCTCGGCTTCGGTGCCCGTGTGAATCGTAACGTATTCGCGAAACACATTGCGCGCGCCAATCCTGACACCGGGATTCCCTCCCTGGTATTTCAGATCCTGCGTTTTCGCCCCGATATTGGCAAACGGGTAAACCTCACAGGCTTCCCCCAAAACGGTGTTGCCCTCAACCGCCGCGTGGTGATGGAGCCGCGTGCGGTCGCCCAGCGTCACGCCAGCACCGACGTAGGCCAGCGGGCCGACGATCACGTCTTCGCCCAACTCAGCACCGGGTTCAACCACCGCGGTGGTGTGGATTTCGGTTGCCATGGAACTACTCCTCCTCGCCCTCTATCACCACAGCGAACATCAACTCGGCGCTGGAAACCACCTTGCCGTCAACGGAGCAGGTGCATTCCGCCTGCGCCATCTTGGTGCCCCGGGTTTTGGTGATCTTGGCGTTGATGATCAGTTGGTCGCCCGGCGTGACCGGCCGACGGAACTTCACCTTGTCCGCGCTCATGAAGAAGGCCGTGCTGCCACTCTTGCCTCCCTTGCGCAGCATGATGATGCCGGCGGCTTGAGCCATGGCCTCAAGTTGGAGGACCCCCGGCATGACCGGCGTGCCGGGAAAGTGCCCCTGAAAATAAGGTTCATTGATGGTCACGTTTTTCACGGCCATCAGGGAATCCTCGCCCACGAACTCAACGATGCGATCGACCATCACAAACGGATAGCGATGCGGGATCGTGTCGAGAATGCGCTGGATATCGAGTTCGGTATCCGTGGGCAGAACAACTGTCGGACGCTTCTTCTTTTTTTTCTTCCGACCCTCCATCTGAGCCGCGATGGATTTGGTGAGCTCGGCGTTGATCGCATGCCCGGGGCGCGTGGCGATGATGTGCGCCTTGAGCGGCTTCCCCAGCAAGGTGATGTCACCGATAATATCCAGAATCTTGTGACGCACAAACTCGTCCTGGAAACGCAACGGGTCCTTGGAGATGACCTTGTCGCCCTTGATCACCACGGCGCAGTCAAGCGACCCACCCTTGATTTTGCCCATCTTGAGCAACTCCTCAATGTCCTCATAAATCGTGAACGTCCGGGAGGCGGCCACCTGCGTAATGTAGACATCGGGATCAATATCGAGGGTGAGATGCTGCGTGTGGATCCCACGATCGTCGGCCGAGGTGCAGGTGATCTTCAGGCCGTTGTGCGGCAACGCGATGATCGAAGAATCACCGCGCGTGACGGAGACGGCTTCGTCGAGTTCGTAATACTCCCGCTCCTTGTCCTGCTCAATCGGTTCGGCCGACAGAATCAAATCGACGAACGGCTTGGCGGACCCGTCAAGGATCGGAGGTTCCGAGCTGTCCATCTCGATGACGCAGTTATCAATGCCGCAGCCGGACAGCGCGCTGAGCACGTGTTCGACGAGGTTGATCTTGGTGTGGCCATCCTGGATGGTGGTGTTGCGCACCAGATCGGTAACCTGGGCCACCCGGGGTTTGATTTCGGGCTGGCCGGAGAGATCGGTGCGTTTGAAGACGAGGCCGGATCCGGCGGGAGCAGGTTTGAGCGTGAGCGAAACGGGTTCCCCCGTGTGCAAACCTTGTCCGGACACCGAAACCTCACGCGTGAGCGAGCGTTGTTTCATGGATTGGGCGCAAATCTCGGACGAAGGCTCGAATCAGGGCAAGTCCCTAGATCAGCGAAACGCCGCGCCTCCCTTGACAGTGGTTGGCGGCATTGGTTACCGATCGCAGTTTACAACCTACAACTTCAGCGAGCTTAATTTTACCATGCCCTCCGCCAACGACGTCCGCCGCGGCCAAGTCATCAAATACAACGGTGCCCCGCACCTGATCCTGGAAACCAACCACCGCACTCCCGGCAACCTGCGCGCGTTCGTGCAAATCAAGATGCGCAACCTGGTTTACGGAAAGTCGCTGGACCAGCGTTTCTCATCTTCCGACTCGATGGATGTGCTAATGACCGAGCGGAAGAATCTCGAGTTCAGTTATGCGGATCGCGACGTGTTCGCGTTCATGGACCCTGAGACCTACGAGACGATCGAGCTGAATGCGGAGTTGGTGGGCGACGCCAAAAACTACCTTACATCCAACGGCATGGTCGAGATTCTCTACGTTGACGGCAAGCCGCTGACCATCGATCTGCCGCCCTCCGTCGTGTTGGAAGTCGCCGAAAGCGCCGAAGGCATCAAGGGTGATACGGCCAGTAATGTGCAGAAGCCAGCCACCATGGAGACCGGTCTCGTGGTGCAAGTCCCGCTCTTCATCAAGGAAGGCGAAAAACTTCAGATCAGCACAGCCGATGGCTCCTACATGGGCCGGGCGAAGGAGTAAATCCCGCGAGTTTTCCCGCTTCCCTCAAACTACCCGTGCCCACAGCACCTTCAGATAACGTTGGTCGGGGGCATTGGAGTAAACCGGATGGTCCGCACCGGGACCGGTTCGCTCGAAAAACTGCAGGCGGCGGTCGAGCCGATGGGCCGCCTTGGTGACGGCCGCTTCGAAGGCCTCGGCCGAAAGTAATCCCGAACACGAGCAGGTCACGAACACCCCACCCGGCTTGACCAACGAAATGGCAAGGGTGTTGAGATCCTCATACTTGCGGCGGCCTTCCGCCGCGCCCGCCGGTTCGCGCGTGAGGATGAACTTCGGCGGGTCGCAAACGACCACATCATAGCGCTCACCGTTCGACTGCATCTGACGGGCGTAAGCAAACGCATCGGCGTGCACGTAGCTGATCCGGGTGCGATTGAGGTTCGCGTTGCGCTTGGCCTGCGCGATGGCGGTTTCGTCCAGATCGACAGCCGTCACCTCATCGGCCCCACCGGAAATCTTGGCGTTGAGCGCAAAACCCGAAGTATAACAACACAGGTCGAGCACCCGGGCATCACGGGTCAACCGGGCCAGCATGCGCCGATTCTCCCGCTGGTCGCAGAAGAACCCGGTTTTGTGCCCTTCGGCAAAGTCCACTTCATAGCGAATCCCGTGCTCTCTGATCTTCACCTTGTCCGGCGCTGCAGCGTTGGTTTCGTTGAAGACCGAGGGACGAATTCCCTCCAGACTACCCAGGTCATGATCGACCTGCACGCGGGCAAACTGCGTGCCGGCCAACTCGTGCAGCAATGGCAACCAACCGGGCAACCGTTGGGCGATGCCCAAACTCATGACATCACAAAGCAGCGTGTTACCGTAACGATCGATGGTGAGTCCGCTCAGTCCATCCCCGTCGGAGTTGATCAGTCGGTAAGCATCGGTGGTTTCGTCAAGCTTCAGCAAACCGCGTCGCAACGCCACGGCGCGTCGCAGCGCTGTTTCCCAATAGCTTTCATCAACGGAATCCGTTCCATGCCGTACGACACGCAACGGGATCTTGGCCCGTGGGTTGTAGAGTCCGTTGCCGCAAACCTGCCCCGCTTTGTTGTAGACGGTCACCCAATCACCCGGTTTTACCCCGGCCGAGACTTTGCCCAGCATCCGCGGGAAAATCGCCGGCTGAAAGGTAAAGAACTTCAGCTGCGCCCACGGCTTCGGACGATCGGATGGATCAACGGCAGGAGGTGCTTCGCGTTCGGACATTGGTCGACAAAAAGGCCGGTGCAGAACACCGGCCCGTGCAAGTCTGGAAGGAGACAACGAAGCGGCTTACGCCACGCGTTCGACCACCAGCGGCGGCGGTGTCGGGCGCTTCGGCGCGAGGCGGTAGGCGTTTTTGAAGTATTCCAAGGCCTGCTCCAACTTCGCTTCGTCGTTGTAGTGGATCATCATCAACGGCTCGCCCTGTTTCACTTGCGTGCCAACTTTGCGGACCTCGGAAACTCCGACCGCGTAATCGATTTTTTTGCCGCGACCGGTCAGGCCGGCGCCGAGCAGGTGCACGCCCCGCGCGATCATGGCGGCGTTGATGGTGTGCACATAGCCGCGTTTAGGAGCCGGCAGCTTGCGAATGTGCTTCGCCACCGGGAATTTCTCTGGGTCGTCGATGTAGGACGTGTCGCCGCCTTGGGCATCCACGAGATCCTTCAGTTTTTGGAGGGCGGAACCGTCGGTAAGATGACGCTGCACCGTCTGCTTGGCGGAAAGGGTCGAACCCGCGACACCAGCGAGGCGCACGATCTCCATGCCGAGTTTCAGCACAAGTTCCTGCAGATCCTCAGGGCCTTCCCCCTTCAGCAATGAGATGGCCTCCTTGAGCTCCAAACCGGTGCCGACGGTGTCGCCAAGCGGCTGGTTCATGTCGGTGACGAGCGCGACACAGCGGCGCTTCATGGAGCGGCCGACGCGGGTCATCGAACGAGCCAGCTGCTTGGCTTGCTCCAAGTCCTTGATGAAGGAGCCGTTGCCCCACTTCACGTCAATGACGAGACCTTCGGAACCTTCAGCAAGTTTTTTGGAAAGCACGGAACCGGTGATGAGCGGCAAGCTGGGAATGGTGCCGGTGGACTTGCGCATCGCGTAGAATTTGGCGTCGGCCGGGGCAAGTTCGACGTCCTGTTTGACGATGGCGCCACCGATTTTGCCGAGTTGCTTCACGAAGTCTTCAATCGAGAGCTCTTTTTTGAAGCCGGGAACGGCAGCGAGTTTGGTGAGCGTGGAAATAATGTGGTCGTGCTCAGTGCCGCACATCATGGGAACCACCACTCCACTGGCCATCGCCAGCGGCACCAACACGAGGGAGGTCTTGTCGCCCACGCCACCGGTCGAATATTTGTCGATCTTCGGTTTCGCAATGTGGGACAGGTCTATAACCTCGCCGGACAGCATCATTTCCTCGGTCAGTTCAGCGGTTTCCTGAGCCGACATCTGTTGGAAATAGATGGCCATCAACAGCGCCGAAAGTTGGTGCTCGGGCAGGTCTCCATCCAAGGTGCTATCGATGATGTAGCGGATCTCTTCCTGGGAGAACTCGCCACCGTCGCGCTTCTTTTCAATGAGGAATTCGAACGTGGGCTTGATAAATCTGCGAGGAGGCAGGGTGCGTTTGCTCATGAGTGCTTGTGATATCTGCGGGGCCGGTTTTGGCCGTAAACCGTCAAGGTTAGGACAAAACTTCCCCATTTGTCGAGCTGAAATAATGCCTCCTAATACCGTCAATCTGAGGTTATCTCACTACAAAAGAGTGGGTTAAAAAGAGATTAACCTCATCTAGTTTTACCCAATCGAGTCGTTTTGACCCCCTAAATCCGCGCTTGCGGGTCGGCTAACGGGAGCCGTTGAGTGGTAAAATGTCCGTGCCGTTTAATTTTGCTCCTGCGATTTCCGCTGCCCTCGACGAGGCGGCGGCCTCCCTCGAATGGGACGCTGCTGTTTTTGCACCGGATGTGCGTACGGCAGACCCGCGGCACGGCGATTTCCAGGCAAACGGAGTGCTGCCCTACGCAAAGCGTTCGCGCCAGAATCCCCGGGCACTGGCCGAGCAGTTGGTGGGAGCTCTTCCCGCCAGTATTACTGGTGCCTGCGAGGTGGCCGTTGCCGGTCCGGGTTTTCTCAATTTTACGCTGAAACCCACCACCCTGGAGGCATGGCTGGAGGCATTCGCCGACGAAGACTCCCTGCGGCAAGGTGCCAAATCCGGCCAGCCGGAAGCGGGAAAGGTGTTTATTGTCGATTACAGCGCTCCCAACACCGCGAAGCAAATGCACGTGGGGCATCTGCGCTCGGCCGTCATCGGCGAAGCGATTTCCCGGTTGCTTGATTTCAGCGGGGCCAGGGTGATTCGGGACAACCACATCGGTGACTGGGGCACCGGGTTCGGCAAGCTCATCTGGGCTTACAAACGTGAGTTGGATGCAACCGCGCTGGAATCCGATCCTTTGGAAGAGTTCGAACGTCTCTACAAAGTGGGCAACCAAGCGGCCGACGAGGACGAATCGGTGCTGGCGGAGGCACGCCAGGAGCTGGTGAAGTTGCAGTCAGGCGATAAGGAGAATCTCGCGATATGGCGCCGCATCAACGAGGTCTCCCTCACCGCGTTCCAGGAGATATACGATCAACTCGGCATCAAGTTCGACTACACGCTCGGCGAGAGCTTCTACAACGACAAGGTGGGGCAGGTTTACGAGGAGCTCACTGCGGCGGGCCTCGCCCGGGAAAGCCAGGGAGCGTTGGTCGTCTTCCACCCGGAGCATCCCAAATTCAAGAAGCAGCCATTCCTGATTCGCAAAAGCGACGGGGCGGCAAATTATGCCTCCACCGATCTCGCCACCCTGCTCTATCGCCGCGAGCATTTCGACGCCGACGCGGTGATTTACGTGATCGATTCCCGCCAAAGCGATCACTGCCAACAACTGTTTCTGACGACGGAAAAGTGGTTTACCCAAACCAACCGCGCCGTGCCGCGGATGGAGCATACGTCGTTTGGCACCGTGTTGGGTGAAAACAACAAGCCGCTGAAAACCCGTTCCGGCGAGAACATCAAACTGCGCGAGTTGCTCGCCGAAGCGACCGAACGGGCCGCCCGCCTTGTCGCGGAAAAGAGCGCCGATCTCTCCGCTGCCGAGCAGGCCGAGATCGCCGCCGTGGTGGGCGTGGGATCGGTGCAATACGCCGACCTCTGCCAAAACCGTTCCACCGACTACGTTTTCTCGTGGGACAAGATGATTTCCCTCGAAGGCAATACCGCGGCCTATCTGCTCTACGCCATTGCGCGGATCCGATCGATTTTCCGGAAACTCGATCGCGATCCGGCCGCTTCAACCGGTGGAGCGGAGGCTTCAGGTCTGGAAACCTCCACCGAGATCGCCCTGGCGCGCAAACTGGCCAAGTTCCCTGAGGCACTGTCCGGCGCAGTCGGACCGTTGCGACCCCATGTCTTGTGCCTCTACCTGTATGAGCTCGCGGGCGAATTCAGCGCGTTCTACACAGCCGACAAAGTTTCAGTCGAAGATCCGGCGATCCGGGAGCGCCGATTACGCCTCTGCGCCCGAACGCTGTTGCTGCTCGAAACCGGGCTCGGACTGTTGGGTCTGCGCACCCTTGAGCGCATGTGAACACGGGGCGTTTGGGCATTTAAAAGAGCCTTGCGGGCCTGCCGACCGAAGGGCACTTTGCCGCAAATGGCCCCGCAGGAGTTCTACATCCGCAACGAGTCCGACACCGAAGCCCGAGGTCCATTCAACCTCGAACAGCTCTCGTCGCTGGCGGAAAACGGCCAAGTCACGAACGAGACCGTTTATTATGATCCCGAAGCCGAGGAATGGGTGTCGGTTGGCGCCAATGCCGAATTGAAAGCCCAGCTTTTCCCCGAGAAAAAAAAGCTCTCGCTCAAGAGCAAGGATGACATCCCGTCGCTCAACCGCAGCGAGGAAAGTGTGCCGCCCATCGAAGTCGGCGACATGCTCGCCGCGGCCGAAGGCCGGACGGAAGACACCAAGGACAAGAAGGACGCCACCGAAGACCTCGCGCGCGCCGCCAATCTTGGCATGTATTGCTGCACGATCTCGGTCTTTATCAGTGGCGCCGCTCTGCTTGCTCCGTCCATTGATACGATCGTGGCGGGAAACTATCAGAAATTGCTCAAACAACCTTTCGCGGTGCTTGGAGCGATCGACATGTTCATTTGCCTGGTGCTGCTCCTGCAGGCAGTGGGCATATATCCGTTCGTGCGGTTTCGCGCCGCTCTCGGGGCCGGTTTTCTTGGCGTATATTTCTACACTCAGGGTGATGCCACCACCGCGCTCGCTGCCGTCATCGGTTCGGTCGGGGTTTATTTTTCCACGGTCTTCACGAATCTTGCGGCCGTCATTCTGACGACAGTCTTGGCCTTGGGGGGCATGGGCTACTTCGCTTACGCGGTGCTCACCTCGTGAGCACTTCCGCTCCCGCCCTCTTTCTGCGCTGAGCAATGACCTGGCTTCGCCAACAGTTTCAATCGCTGCAAAGATTGTTCAAAGTCGACATCTGGTCTGTGGAATCCCTGGCGCTTGGCGGAATGCGGGGGAAACTGCACGCCATGCTTCGCGTGATCTCGATTACGCGGGGTGGTTTGGAGGAAAATCGCGCGGCCAGTCGGGCGGCCGCCCTCAGTTTCAGCTCCCTGATTGGCCTGGGGCCGATTGTCGCACTGGGGGTGATGATCGCCGGTTTTCTGGTTGACCAGGAAGATCCCAATCTGGCGACCAACACCCTCAACCGTGTGCTGGTGTTTGTGGCTCCCCAACTCACCCAACTCGATGAAGTCGATGCGGAGACGGGCAGCTCATCTGCCGCAGCCGCCGAACGGGAGCTCACGTCTTCGATCGAATTCGACCCGCAACTGCTTTCGATGATCGATACCTTTGTGGCGAGTGCCCGCAATGGCACCGTCGGCGCAGTCGGTGCAATCGTCCTGATCATCATCGTACTCCAGCTCTTCACGACGATCGAAACCGCGTTTAATGAGATTTGGGGGGTGCGCCAGGGTCGTCCCTGGATCATGCGGATCGTCTTTTACTGGGCAGTGATGTCGCTGGGGCCCTTCGCCCTGTTCGCCTCAGTCACCGGGCTGTCGGCGAACGCATTGCTCGATACCTTTGCCCAGGTCATGCCCTTCGGCGAGCAACTCGCGAACGTCATTGGCTTCTTTTTGCCGTTGGGCGGTTTCGCCCTGTTGGTGGGAATTCTCACCCTCTTTTACCGGGCGATTCCCAACACCCACGTGAACTGGGTGCCGGCCGGAATCGGCGCATTCCTGGTCGCCCTGCTGCTGTGGGCCAACAATCAACTGGCCTTCCTCTACATCAGCTGGGTGCTGCGCCAAAAGGCCCTCTATGGTTCCCTCGCGATTCCCGTGGTGTTGATGTTCGGACTCTACGTTTTTTGGCTGCTCGTGCTGCTGGGCGGACAGGTTTCCTACGCGATCCAAAACGTCCGCTTCCGCAATTCCCGGGCGGCGTGGAACAATCTGGCGGAAAACATGCGGGAGCGCCTGTCACTGGCCGTGCTCCTGGCGGTTTGCCGTCGTTTTCACGCCTGCGCGCCGCCGCCTACGGCAACCCAACTCGGCAACATCCTGGGGGTGCCCGACCAGATTCTGAACGAGTGTCTCCACCGGCTGGTGCACACGCGAATGTTGACCCCCATTCCAGCCCCCAAAGGCAAGGCATCGGTTGATCAAAGCTACCTGCCCGCCCGCCCCCTGGGACGCACCACCCTGGCCCACTTCAAAAACGGCGATGATGCGTTTGGCATCGACATCGGCGGCCCCCTCAACGGTTTCCGCGACCCCGTGCTCAGTATTTTCAACGATGCCACCGAAGAGTTCTGCCGGTCTGAAGTGCTGAGCCAACCACTCGACAAGCTTTTCGAGGACCATCCGCTCTCCGAGGAAGTCCTCCGCGACGAGGCGAAAAAGGCGAACCAAGACTGAGCCGGTTCCGGGTCGCCCGCAGCGGCTTTCAATCCTCTTCCACTCCTTCCAATTCCTCCGGGATCGACGGAGTCCACTCCCCGGTTGACACCCCAAGGGGGCAATCTACCGTCGCTCGTTTTCCTCCCATGATTTCCTGGATTCAGACCTCCCTGCAGCGGCACTTTCGCGTCGTTTTCTTCGTGTTGCTGGCAGTTCTCATCGTGTCGTTCGTGTTCACTATTGGTGCCGCCCCGGGCATCGGCAGCGGTGAGCGCCAAGTGCAGGCCCGCACCTTTTTCGACCTCAATCTGAGTTCCCCCGAGGGCGAGGCCACGCTGAGCAATGACGCGGGCTTGAGCGTCATGCTGCAATCGGGCTTTCAAAACTTTTCCAGTGCCCAGGTGCAGGAATTCGCGCTCGAACGTTATGCCGCGCTCTATCTCGCGCGCCAGCTCAACCTTCCCGGCCCCACCGACGAACAGTACGAGGTATTCGTCAAGGAAGTGCGGGCGTTCATGGGACCAACCGGCGAGTTTGACCCTTCGGTTTACGCCAGCTTCCGCGACAACCTGAAGTTGTCCCAGCAATACACCGAAGCGGACGTTGCTCGCGTCCTGCGTGACGACTTCAAGGTTCGCCAGATTCAGGAACTGATCGGTGGGCCGGGATACGTGGCTCCTTCCGAGGTTGAATTCCAACTCGAACGTACCGACACGGTCTGGTCGGCCGACATCGTGAAGCTCGACTACAGCACCTACGCTCCGTTGATCGAGCCGACCGACGACAACCTCCGAACCTACTTCGAAGCCAATTCCTTCCGCTACGATACCGCCCCCGAGGTTCGGGTAAGCTACATCGAGTATCCCGCCACAAGTTATTTGGCCTCCATCCAGCTGACCGAGGATGAAATTCGGGCCCACTATGAGGCCAACCCCGCCCGCTTCCCCCGGGAGAGCAGCAGCACCGAGATCGGCGGAACCTCCGATCCCGACATCGACTACCTTGCGGTGCGCGACCAAGTGTCCGCGGCATTGCGCTTTGAGCGCGCCCGGCGACTCGCCGCAGAGGCCGCCTCCGATCTCACCGTGGCGATCTTCGACAATCGTGTGGAGCGAGAGCAACTGGACGAATTCGTGGCAGCCCAGGGTGCCTCGCTCCGTGCGGCGGAACCCTTCAACCGCACCAATCCCCCGCCATTTCTCAACACCACCCCACAGAACGTGCAGGCCGCCTTCCGCCTTTCCGAGGACGACCGCATCTCCGATCCGTTCCAGACTGCCGCTGGAGCCGTTGTGCTGGTTTGGGAAGAATCGATCCCCTCTGCCCCCTCTCCTTTCGAGAACGTTGTCGAGCAGGTCCGAACTGATTACCTCGAATCAGAAAAGCGTGAGCGCTTTGTGGCCCTGGGACAAAGGGTTCGCACCGATTTGGAAACCGCCGTCGCTGCGGGCACAAGCCTGGCGGACGCCGTCGCCGCCCTCACCGACTTGGATGGGGCGACGGCCACCGCCGAGGGCTTCACTGAATTCACACGCCTTAACCCGCCGGAGAATTTCCCCCCCGCCGCCAGTGGCAGCCTGGAAGGACTCAAGCCGGGTGATGTTTCCGAGATGGTTCTCTTCGCCAACGAAGGGCTGCTGACCTACGCCGCCTCCCGCACGGCTCCCAATATCGGCTCAGCCGATCCCCGCTACGTCGAACTGCGGGATCAACTCGCCCAGGTAAACGCTGCATCCACCGCCAGCGGCGTCATGCGTGCGATGGTCGCCGCCGAACTCGAAATGAGCGAAGCAGTCACCAACTGAACCAATCCCAACAACCGATATCAGAACGCGACTCCTCTCCGGGTCGCGTTTTTTTGATCCACCCATCACTCCCGGTGACCGTCCATCCGAATGCCGGTGGCCAAGTGGACACCAAACCGTTTTACGACTTGGTGTAACGCATATTACCAAACCGAGTTAACTTTCGAGTGACCTGCAACTTTCGCATCGTTACTCGTGTGGTTAACTCACCTCCCCATCAGAAATGACCCGCTACGCTCGAATTCTTTCCTTCGCTCTTTCACTCCCTGTCGCCGCGTTCGCTCAATCAGAACCCGAGACAACTGGTCCGATGCTGCGCTTGGAGGACGCCATCGCCCGGGCCTTGCAGAAGAATTTCGCTCTGCAAATCCAAGCCTTTGCGGCTGAAGAAGCGGAAGCCCAAGTCGATTTGGCGAGGTCCAGCTTTGACCCCAGTCTCTCTGTTACCGCACAAAAAGACCTCGGCCAACAAGCCTCCCCCGGATCCATCTTGGACGGAACGGAGATCGAGGGTCCGCGCAACGAAAACGATATCTTGAGAATCAGCGCTCAACAACAGATCGCAACCGGGGCTCAGATTCAGGTCGGCGGCAACCTGCGCCGCAGTGAAACCAACTCCACCAACGACCTCATCAATCCAGCCTACAACAGTGACGCATTTGTCAGTGTGCGCCAACCACTGCTGAAGGGCTTTGGCCCCGAGGCCACGCGTGCCGCTCTCAATCAGGCCCGGCTGGGCCTCGAGCGCGCCAGTTTCGAATACCGCGACGCGGTGCTCACCGTCGTGCGTAATGTTGAATCGGCCTACTATCAGCTGGCTTTCGCCCGCGAGCAATTGAAGCTGCGCAACTTCAGTCTGGAGCTGGCCGGCCAGTTGCTCGAGGAAAACGAAGCCAAGCGGGAATCAGGTGTCGCGACCGACTTGGATGTCCTCCAGGCCCAATTTGGAGTCGCCAACGCCGAGCGGGACATCGTGCTGGCAGAGGATGCCGTTCGCGACCGGGAGGACGAGCTGCTCGCGCTCATCGATCAATTCGTCTTCCAGCAGGGTGTCGGCGAGGTCGATCTCGGCGAACCCAATCTGGAGGCGGTGTCTTTTGATCACTCCTACAAATTGGCGCGGGTGAACCGCCCGGACTTCGCTGCGAGTGAACTTACGATTCGCCAGTTGGAGATCGGCGAGCGGGTCGCCCGCAACAACAAGAAACCTCAGCTCGATTTGGGAGCTTCCATGGGACTGAACAACATTCAGGACAGTGGCGGCAGCGCCGTGGATGAGCTCTGGTCTGGTGATGGCTACTCCTGGGGCCTGGAACTGGCTCTCACGATGCCCTGGGGTCTTCGCGATGAAAAAGCCCGCCACGCCCAAGCCGTCGCTCAGTTGGGCCGGGAACGTACCCGCCTGCTGCAGTTGGAGCAATCGATTCTCGTAGATGTGCGGTCGGCCGTTCGCACGGTGGAAACCTCGTTGGAGGCGCTCCGCATCTCGCAACTTTCCACCAAGCTCAGCTCCGAGCAATATGAGCTGGAGAAGGCCCGCTTCGACGCCGGGCTCTCGACATTTCGTGAGGTGCAGGAGGCTCAGGAAGACTTGGACAATGCGCGGGTTCAGGAACTCCAAGCCGAGGTCAGCCTGGCCATCGCCCACGCCGAGCTCGCTCGCCTTGAAGGAACGTCACTGGACCGGTTTGCGATCGAATACGAGATGCCGGACATGAACTAAGTCGAACCCGCCCCGGCAAAGAGCGCCGGGACCGTCGCGGTGGTTGCTTCGACTCGTTGCAACTGCGGCAGCTGTTGTCTGAACCAAGTGCGTTGTTTGCGCACCAGCGCCTTCGTATTGCGCACGATCTCCGCCGCCAGGGTCTCGCGTGACAACGTGCCATCCAAGACCGCAAGGGTTTCGCGATAGCCGATCGATCGCGCCGCACTGGGGTTTTGCCGAATGCCCGCATCATCCAACCGGCTGACCTCGGCCACCAACCCGTCTGCCAGCATCTGGTCGACGCGACGAATGATCCTATCTTCCAGCTCGGCCGCCTCACGGACCAGCAGGACTCCCCGCACCGTCCAATCAGCAAAGGGCCCCGGCCGGGACTCGAAATCTGCCTTCAATGCCTGCAGCGTCCGACCGCTCGCCAGGCAACGCTCCAACGCACGCGTGACCCGGCGTGGATTTGCGATGTCCAAACCTGCCAACCCCGCGGGATTCAGCTCGTGTAACTCCGCCACCAAGGCAGCCAGTCCCCGGTTGACCAAATCCTGCTCTACCTTTGCCCGGAGCGAAACAGGCACCTCCACCTCATCCACCACCGGCTCAAAAAAGGCCTTCAGGTAGAATCCGCTGCCGCCGGTAATCAACACGCGACGCCCTCGGGCTTCGATTTCGTCGACTGCGGCCCGGGCTCGTTCGACATAATCCGCGATATTCATCGGCTGCGACGGTGCCACGATGTCGATCAAGTGGTGCGGCACACGCGCCAACTCGGCAGGTGTCGGTTTAGCGGTGCCAATGTTCATTCCCCGGTAGAACAACAGACTGTCGGCGGAAACGATTTCGGCGTCGTTGGCCTCCGCCCAACGCAACGCCAATTCGGTTTTCCCCACCGCGGTGGGGCCCGTGAGGACGTGCAATTCTCGAGCTCCGGTCATTTTTTCAGAAAGGGTGGAGGGATCGAGGCTTACGAGGTCACGATATCCAACCTTTGGTTACACTCACGTAAACTTCCGCGGCAATCGATGCAATTTGCACGACTCAAGCTCGACGCGTTCCGCCGGCCCCCTTTGCTCGAACACGATTCCTCCGTTTGATGTCCGACGTGTTCGACCCTTCCACGGTGCGCTATCGCATCATTTTCAACCCCAAGTCCGGGCATGCCCCGCGCAACGCCAAGCTGCGGCGGGAAGCGGTCGCCTTTCTTGAGCGCGAACGGCTGCAGGGAGACATTGTCGACACCACCCACCCCCATCACGCCACGGAGCTGGCGAAAAATGCCATTGCCGAAGGATGTGACGTGGTCGTGGCGATGGGCGGCGATGGCACCCTCAATGAAGTCGCCCGCGCCGTCACCAACACTTCCGCCATCCTTGGACTCATCCCTTGTGGGTCGGGCAATGGCTTGGGCAGGCATCTCGGCCTGCCCAATGGCGGCAGCGCTTCCCTGCGGGTTCTGCGCAAAGCCACCGTGCGCACCATCGACACCGGCGTAGCCAATGGCCTGCCCTTTTTTAATGTCATGGGGGTTGGATTTGACGCCGAAATCAGCTCGCAATTCAACCGACTCACCAAACGAGGTTTTTTGGCCTACGTCCGCACCGGACTGCGGACCTGGATGAAATATCAGCCGCAAGACTACGCCATCCGCAATGGCACGCGGCAACTGGCGCTGCCCGCCTTCGTCATTGCCGTGGCCAACTCCGATCAATACGGCAATGACTGCTTCATCGCTCCCGGAGCGAAGGTGGACGATGGTTTGTTGGATCTCACCGCCATCCGCCCCTTCGGAAACCTGGGCCTGCTTCCACTCGCCACCCAACTTTTCCGGCGCACCGTGCAACAGAGCCCCCACGTCGAAAGCCTCAAGGGAGACCATTTTCTAATCGAACGAAGTGAAGCAGGCCCGATCCACACGGATGGCGAGGTTCACCACACCGACGCGACGGTGGAGGTATCGATCAAACCGCAGAGCCTGCGGGTTCTCGTCCCGGCCTGATCAGTCCTGGCCCTCGCGAAGCGGTGCAACTTCGAGGCGATCGCGTCCCGTGGATTTGGCCCGATAAAGCGCCGCATCTGCGGCGGTCATCAATTCATCCGCGGTGGCGGCGACATGAGACAACGAAGCCAGTCCCGCGCTGATTGTGATCTGCAAAGACGTCCCATCCTTGAGCAGATAAGGCGTGGATCGCACCTCGGCGACCAATCGATCCGCAACTTCGGCCGCGGCATCTTCCGCCAACTCGATCAACAATACCGCAATCTCTTCTCCCCCAAACCGCGCAATACGATCTGTTTTCCGCAGGAGCCCGGAGATACGGCGGGCGGTCTCCTGCAAAACCTGATCGCCCGCGGCATGCCCATACTTGTCGTTCACGGATTTGAAGTGATCGAGATCCAGCATCACCAGCGAGAAGGGACGGCCAAAGCGCGCCGACCGATCGGCTTCCTCCGAAAGGATGCGGTCGAGTTCCCGCCGATTGAGCAAGCCGGTCAGTTCATCGTGGGTCGCGAGGCGATTCAGCTCCGCCAAGGTTGAGGCCAACTTCAGGGCGTAGCGAATGGAGCGCTCAAGCGTGGATGCAGATATCTCCCCTTTCACCAGATAGTCCATGGCTCCGGCATTCATGGCTCTGATGTCAATATCGGAGGAGGACTCAGCGGTAAGAAACACGATGGGCACAGTGCAACCCGCTTCCTTGGCTTTTTGGATCAACTCCAACCCATCTCGTTCCCCCAACTGGAAATCCAACAGACACACTTCGTGTTCGTCCGAAAGCAGGCGCTCCAAGCCGTCTTCAAACGTCGCCGCCCACTCCATCTCGAACTGATCGCGACGAAACGCCTTCAACTGTTGCTGCACCATCCGCGCCTGCAGGCGATCGTCATCAATCAAGAGCAACGGGCGCGGCGCCTTCGCCGCCGCAGTGGAAGCACCGTCACTCATCGGTTTACTCCCACGATCAAGTCAGCGATCTTGCTGCTCATGGCAGCACCGATTTCCGTGCGGTGATCAACGCGTTCCCGAATGACATTCACCAAGGCGCTCCCCACCACCACGCCGTCCGCGTATTGGGCGACTTCCGCCACATGTTCGCGCTTGGAGATGCCAAAGCCAACCACGACCGGCAACTCGGTGTGCTGTCTGATGGCCGCAATCGAATCCGGAATGTTCGCCGCAACGGAGTCGCGTTCTCCGGTAACGCCCTCGCGGGAGACGTAATAAACAAAACCGGTTGTGGCCGCCCCGATCTTCGGCAGTCGCTCCGCGGGAGTGGTCGGAGCGACGATAAAAACTGTCTTCAAGTCGTGTTCGGCACAGGCCGCAGCCAAGTCGGCCGCCTCTTCGGGCGGGAGATCAAGGGTCAACAAGCCATCCAGCCCCGCCGCCTTGGCCTTTTTGACATAGTCCTCCAGCCCATTCGAAAACACCAGGTTGTAGTAGGTGTAAAAAATGATGGGCGTTTTGGGATATTCGCTGCGCAACACCTTCACCAACTCGAACACCCGGGCCGCCGTCATACCGCCTTCCAAGGCCCGTTGGGCGGCCAACTGATTGGTCAGGCCATCGGCCAGGGGATCGGAAAACGGAACCCCGAGTTCCAGGACATCTACCCCGCCATTCAACAGGGAACGGCACGCTTCCAGCGACGTTTCGAAATCCGGATCGCCAGCGCACAGGTAAGCGACAAATGCGGCGCGATTTTCATCACTGGCTTTCTTGAAGGTTTGGGCTATGCGATCCATGAACCGTGCATCGCGGCAAATTCCCGCCCCCGGGGCAAACCAATCCTTGTGGAAGAGTTACGCGGCATAAAAATCCACCAGTACCGGCCGATGGTCGGAAACCAACGAACGCAACACGCGGCTTCGTGCCCGCAAGGCACGGGGAGGCAGGTAAACAAAATCCAACAATCGGACCGGCAGGATCGAGGGAAAGGTGCGGCCTCGCCGCGGATGCAGCGTGTATTCGGCCAAGGACTCCAAATGGTCACGCAACGCCGCCGTGACATCCGCCTTGGATTCCGGTGTGTTAAAATCGCCGCAGACGATGGGCAACATATCCCATTCCGCCGCATGATCGTCGCGTTTTTGCTGCAGGAACTCGATCAGCTGGCGCAGTTGGTCAAATCGCTTGGCCCGCGAGCGATAATGCAGATGCAGATTCACAATGGGAAGGTGACCTCCCGGGATATCGATTTCCGCAAACACAAACCCCTTCTCTCCCACCGCCTGATTGCCAAAAGCCACCGTCTCCGACGACACAATCGGATACCGTGAAAGGATGGCGTTGCCGTAGGCCAAATTGATTCGTCCCTCCCGGCGATTGTGGACCCCAAAGACCGAATACGTCAGGTCCGTGTGATCCAACAGGTAGTCGAGTTGGTCAAAGTTCCCGGCCCAAGCGGAACGTTGATCGATTTCCTGCAGAGCCACAAAATCCGGTTTGATGCGACGCAGGAGCGCCGCGATCCGACGCAGGTTGTGCCGCAATCGTTCTGCCGAACTGGTGCCTTGGATCGGGTTCAGACCCCGGCCATGAGCAATGTTGAGCGTAACCAAGCGAAACCGGCGCATCGATCGCACATGCTTAGCCAAATTATGGCCGGAGAGCAAACCGCCGATCCAGACGGCAACCGAAATTACTTCTGGGGCACGTGAGCTTCAAAAAAAGCCTTTGCCCGCTTCACGAACTCGGTCGGCTCCTGGGCAAAATCCTTGCTGTCGGTTTCGATCGCCAAAACACCCGTCCAGCCGTCCTCAACCAGAAGTTCAAAGAGCTCGTCAAAATTAACGTTACCAAGCCCAAAATGCGTATCCGTCGGCTTAACGTCGGAATTCCGCGGATCAAACATCTTGTCCTTGACGTGCATGTCGAAGACTCGACCTCCGTAATTGCGATAGATCACCGCTGGATCAAACCCCGCCGCGGTGACCCATCCCACATCCATGCTCACGCCGATGCGTTCATCACGCCCAGCCAGCACCTGCTTAACCGTGGCAGGATTGCCGTAGATGGTTCCCGTGCCGTGATTATGAATCGCGAGCTTGATGTCATACTCTTTGACCAAGGACTCCAACCCATCCCACTGGGCCAGGTCACGCGGTTCGACCACGATCACCTCCATGCCGAACAGCTTTGCCAGTTCAAAGAGCTTCCGATTCTCACCGGCATCCATGGAAGTCCGGCTCACCCCGATGGAGTAAGCCTTCACTCCGTGCTTCTCCAGAAAGGCCTTTTGCTCGAGGAGCTTCTCTCGGCTCGAACTCGGATCAATGTGCTTTCGATAGAACTGCACGTTTTTGATCTCGTGCTTTTGGGCGAAAAGCACGGCCTCCTCGAAGGTCATGTTGCGGCAGGTCCAGCTTTGGAGGCCCAGCTCCGGGGCGGCAGACAGCGGGGCTAAGCTGAGCGCACATGCAACGATCAATAACGAGGTGACTAGCGGGAAACGCTTCATCGCTGGAAGCAAACGCTTCGATTCCGACTCCGACCAGCAAAACCTCTACTTAAACACGCCACTGCGGTCGTTCCGGTCGGGTCAAGAGAGCGTTGGCGTGAGCATCGGACTCAAAAATCTCCCGCCCCGGATCCCAGATCAAGGGACGGTTCAGCTCAATGGCGATGTTGGCCAGGTGGCAGACCGTCGCGGAACGATGGCCAGGTTCGAGAGGTGCCCGCAGGGCGTCCTTTTGGCGGGAACGAATGCAATCGAACCAATTGTCCCAATGGTCTCCGGCCTCCCTGAGTTGGGCATCAATTTCGCGGGACCGGTTTTCCAGAATATTGGCCGGGGTCGTGGCCAACGCACTGCGACTGACAAACAACGTGCCTTCCGAGCCCCTGAAACGCACGCCGAGCTTGCCGGTGTACAACCGCATGGTGAGGCCACTCGCGTAAGTGAAATCAGTCTCGATATCGTAAAAACTCGTGTGCACCGAGCCAACCGGATTGCGCTGGCCGCTGCCGCGCACGGACACAGGGCCCGTGTCGTCGAGTCCCAGAATCTGATGGGCCGAGTCGATGAAGTGCGCTCCCCAATTGGTGATGTCGCCTCCCGAAAACTCGGGCACGAAACGAAAATCGTAGTGCACGCGTCGCGGGGCGTATTCAAGCCACGGCACCGGTCCCAGCCACATGTCGTAATTCAGCTCGGGGGGCGGTTCCTGCAACTCCGGTGGTTCGGCGCTGCCCGATCGTGTGCGGATGCCCACATCCACTTGGGTGATCTCGCCGATGGCGCCACTGCGGATGATCTGCTGGGCAATCAGGAAACGCAGGCTCGAGCGCTGCTGAGTGCCCACCTGCACGATGGCGTCGCGGTCGGCCACCAAACCTATCAAGTCACGTCCCTCGCCTACGTAAAGAGAGAGCGGTTTCTCAACGTAGACATCCTTCCCCGCCAACACCGCCGCCTTCGCCATCGGCACATGCCAATGGTCCGGAGTGGCGATCACCACCGCGTCAACATCGTCCCGGGCCAGGACCTCACGATAATCCTCATGGGTCGCGATCCCTTGATGCCCGGTCGTTCCATTCTTTTCAGCGTAACCCTGTTTGGCCGTGGCGAACGCGGCGGCCAGGACCTGCGAATCCACGTCGCAGATCGCCACTACCTGACACTCGGATGAACCCACCAGGCTTGGCAGGTGCGATTTACCGCCCATGTTGCGCGCACCGATCAGCGCCACGTTGATGCGATCGTTGGCCGCCCGCACTTTTTCTGCGGAAGCCCGTGCCCCCAAGGCGATTCCTGTTCCCCACAACGCACCGGCTTTCACAAAGTCACGACGATTCATTACGAGGATGAATGTTACTCCATCCAAATTCGGTCAACGGAACAAGGATGGCACCGTTACCAAGGGTGAGAAACACTTGGTCCTGCTTTCCCCTTTCACCCGGTCCGGCTGGGGCACACCTCCGCCTCCACGCGAGCCCTAGATACCACCACATGGTAACTCGGAGTCAGAGCTGGTGCATTCCCTCGGAGAATCTCTTGACATGGATTTCAAGTGAAATTGATTCCCAGTCTCATATCTTATGACTAAGATGATACCTGGACTCAATAACGAGAAAAACAAATTCTCTCGCCTTCTCAATGTGGCGAAGATCTCCACGCTACTGATAACTGTGCCAAACTTGGCTCTTTCCGATGAGGTTGTGGAGATGAATCAATTCGAGGTTGTGGGGAAGTATCTCTACTCAAATCAGGTCAACGCGCTGGAGTCACCCACGCCCATCATTGACGTGCCTCAGAGCCTTTCGATCTTCACCGCCGAACAAATCGGACTTCAGGGCTTTAGAAACATCGGGGACATCATCAACTACACCCCCGGGGTGAATACCTCCCAAGGAGAAGGTCATCGTGACGCGATCGTATTTCGTGGTGTGCGCTCAACCGCCGATTTCTTCATCGATGGCTTCCGGGACGACGTTCAATACTACCGACCGTTCTATAATCTTGAGCAGATTGAAATCCTGCGTGGCCCGAATGCCTTGCTCTTTGGCCGTGGAGGAACGGGGGGCATCCTCAACCGCGTGACCAAGAAAGGTGTGCTCGACAGGAACTTCACCGGATACAAGGCCAGCTTTGATACCTTCGGAGCATTCAGTGTGGAAGTGGACAGCAACTATGCCGCCAGCGAGGATTCCGCCTTTCGGGTGAACGCCTTTTTTGAGCACCTGGAAAACGATCGTGATTTCTACGACGGAGACCGGCTGGGCTTCAACCCGACCGCCAAGTTTGCCCTCAGCCCGGCCACCACCCTCGACCTGTCCTATGAATACATTGACCACGAACGTTTTATCGATCGTGGCATCCCCACCGGGTCGGATGGGCGCCCCGTCAAGGCATTCAAGGACATCGTATTTGGTGATCCCGCACTCAACAACAACCGACTCGAAGCCCATCTGCTGCGCACCACGCTGCAACATGACTTCTCGAATTTCCTGAAAGGCAACTTCAACGTATTTTATGGCGATTACGACAAGCTCTATGAAAACTTTTACGTTTCGAGCTACAGTCAGGCCAACTCACCCGACGTGGCCACACTCGACGGGTATGTCGACACAACCCAGCGGCAAAATCTGATCCTGTCCGGAAACCTGATTGGCGAATTTGCTACTGGAGAAATCGACCACACCCTCGTCACCGGAGTCGAGTTTATCGACACCTCCTCGGATCAGGACCGCTATAACGCGTTTTGGGACACCACGGCCGACGACAATGAGATGTTTACCATCGCGCGTCCGCTCAATCTCAGCGGCGGCGTTGGCGTAAACTCATCAGGTGTCACGACCACAAACAGTTATACCACCGATCTCAACGACGACACCCGCGTGAGCATCAATGTATTCTCTTTTTATATTCAGGACGAGATTGAGTTCACCGAGCGGTGGCACGGCATCATCGGCGGCCGCTTCGACAGCTTTGATATCGAGGTCTTCAACGTCTTGGCCGACGAGACCCGCAGCCGCAAGGACGAGGAGGTTTCTCCCCGCCTCGGTTTGGTCTTTAAGCCGCAAGAGACGGTTTCCCTCTACGCCAGCTTTAGTGAATCCTTCCTTCCCCGGAGCGGCGAGCAGTTCGCCAATATTAATGGAAACAATAATATACTGGATCCAAATACCTTCCAAAACCTCGAAGCCGGACTGAAGTGGGATTTCAATCAAGGACTGAGCTTGACGACCTCCGTATTTGAGATCGAGCAAAGCTCTCCCCAAGTTGCTGACAACGATCCGTCGACCCTGGATGTCATCGACTCTCAAATCACGGGCTTCGAAGCTCAGCTCCAAGGTAATGTCACCGATTGGTGGTTCATCTCCGCTGGGTACAGCTACCTCGACGGTGAGCAGGTCAATCGACTCGGCCCCACCAACCTTCGCCCGCGAGAGTTGCCTGAGCATATGTTTTCGATCTGGAACAACTACAGGGTCACGACTCGTTTTGGCTTGGGCCTGGGGCTGATCCACCAAAGCGATAGCTTCATCAACAATGGGAATACTGCCGTCCTGCCGAGCTATACCCGCATCGATGCAGCCGCCTACTTCGACGTGTCGGACCGCCTGCGTATCCAAGTGAACGTCGAAAACCTGACCGATGAACTCTACTTCCCGAACTCCCACAGCACGCACCAAGCGACAGTGGGAGCACCGATCAACGCCCGCATTGCGTTTGTCGGACGGTTTTAGCAATAGTAGCTTAGGTGCCTGCGATACACCCGACTCCGAAGGTAGTTTCATGTTCCTAAAAGAGTAGAAGACCCAACTTCTCCATATCGTCTAAATGCTCTTCAGGGATGTTCGAATCCGGTTCGCAGTTTACTAGAAAAATGGAGATGAACAGTCTCGAGTCCGTATTAAAACGAATCAGAAGCTGTCTTGTGCACATGCTTTCCCCTGACATGTTGGTAATCACTATAACTGGAATGGCTCACGAGGTTTGCAGTCAGGATTTCGCTTGAGTTCCAGCGACTCCTGAAATTCGGTCCATCGTCTACTGGAAATGCGCAAGCACCGCTCAACTATAGCTCTGTTGCTCTGTTTGGCTTGGATCCTGTCCTTGCACCACGTCGCAGCCGAGGGGTGTTCGCAAATGCGGGCCTACGGTCACCAGATCGGTCATGTTCACGCCGCTGCCGATCATGATCACCATCAGGATGGAGCTCCCCATGATCTACCCGACGTTGCCGATAGTCACGGACTGATCCTGGCACAAGGCTCGTCCAAGGAGAACCGGCTTGCCGGCGGGATACCACAGCTGGTTGTGGATTTCATCGCTGTTTGGTGTGGGGTTTCATTACTTTCAGTCCCGCTTTTCCTGCCTGTTTCTGCGTCACCGCGATGGCGAGAACAGCATCTGTTGAAGTGTTGGCAATTTGTGTGGCGTTGCGCCCTGTGGGCAACTGCCCCGCCGGTGCGGGCTTGATCCGATTGTAGCAGACGACCCGTGGACCACGCGGGCGTCTCCGCCGGGCCGTGTAAAAAAGTCCCGGCATGCGCGGTCATATCGACCGCTTGCTCTCCCTTGGCGTGCCCTTCCTTCGTGGGCCGTCCGCACCCGCAATCCAATACGCTTTGCCATCATGAAATGGTCTTTATTTTCCCTCCTCCTGGCAGGAGGCCTGCCGTTGCTCGCCTCCACCGACACGGATCCGTCTTCCGGTGACCCGATCACCCTCTCCGCTGCACTCGCCCGTACTCTGGAACACAATCCCACCCTCCGGGCCTACGCCTTGGGGCCGCGTGTGGCGGAAGCCCGCGTGCTACAGGCCGGATTCCGGCCCAACCCTGAACTGGCCGTTGAGGTCGAGAACTTCCTCGGCACCGGCCGCTACTCCGGCATCAACAGCTTGGAGACCACTCTCCAGCTCAGCCAACTCGTTGATCTGGGTGGAACCATCGACCGCCGGGTCGAAAGCGCCTCGGCCCAACGCAATGTGGCGCTGGCAGCCTACCAGTCCCAACGCGTTGCTGTTTTCGCTGCAGTTGCACGTCGCTTTGTCGAAATCGTGGCCGAACAACAGCTGCTGGCCCATGCCCGCGACGCCCGTGAGCTCGGTGAGCAGGCTCTCGCCACCGTCGAAGCTCGGGTCAAAGCCGCCCAAGCCTCGCGCTTGGAGATCAACCAAGCCAAGGCCGTCCTCGAGCAACTACATATCGAGGAAGAACACGCCGAACACGAGCTGGCGAGCTGCCGGCAGTCGCTCGCCGCAGCCCTCGGCGACACCTCGCCGCACTTTGGCGAAGCTCGCGCCGATCTGCTCAACCTGCCGGTCGCACCAGACTTTGAGGTCCTAGCGACACGTCTGGAAACCAGTCCGGCCTTCGCCCATCTCGCGGCCGAGGACCGCTGGCATCAGGCCCGCCTGCGCCTCGCCCGCAGCCTGGCCCACAGTCCGGCTGTTTTTACTGCCGGCCTGCGTCGCGCGGAAATCTCCGGCGACTTCGGTCTCGTGGCCGGTTTCTCGATGCCACTGCCCGTACGCGATCCCTCCACCGGAGCCGTACGCGAGGCCGAGGTCCAACGCGAACTGACCGCTGCTGAAGTCGAGGTCGCCCGTCTCGAGCTGCGCGCGACTTTGTTCGATGTTTACCAAGAGATGGTGCACGCGTTCTCGGCCATCACCTCGCTGCAGGACGTGCTCCTGCCCACGGCCGAGGAGTCCTTGGCCATTGTGCGAGAGGGCTACGAACACGGCCGCTATTCGCTACTGGAACTCCAAGCCGCACAGCAGGCCCTCATCGCTCGTCGCACCGAGCTCGTGCACCAAGCCACCGCCTACCAGCTCCACGTCATCGAAATCGAACGCCTGCTCGGTGGTCCGCTCAATCAAACCACCAACTCTTCCTCCCAAACCCTTTCCTTTCACAAAAAATGAAAACCCAATTTGTTATCATTGTCGCCTTGCTCACCATCGGCGGTTTTACGGCCCACCGCATCCTTAAAATCGAGCCTGCCGCCACAGTGAGCCACGGTCATGGTCACGGTGGTCATGACGATCACGGCCGTCACGGTGATCATAAGGGCCACGTTGAAGCGGGCGACCACCCGCATCACAACCATGGCCATCCGCACGAAGCCCATCCCCGCAAGGTCGAACCCGCCGAGGGGCCCCGTGGTGGCAAACTGCTGGAGGCCGACGGCTTCTCCGTTGAAGTGACAATCTTCGAGGAGGACGTGCCGCCGGAGTTTCGCATCTACGCTTACGCGACCGATGGCAGTCCGCTCGCTCCGGACGATGTCTCGGTGGAGATTGAGCTGCGCCGTCTCGATACGACCGACCATTTCAGTTTCGCCGGGCAGGACGACTACCTGCGTGGTGAGGATGTTGTCACCGAGCCGCACTCCTTTGATGTGATCGTGCGCGCGGAACACGCCGGACAAAGCGGCGCCTGGACTTACGAATCCTACGAGGGACGCTCGACCATCGATCCGGCCTTCGCCCAGGCTGGAGGCATCGAGGTTGCTCCGGCCGGGCCGCGGCAGATTCGGGAAACGGTGGGACTCTACGGTGACATCCTGGTCGATGCCAATCGGGTGGCCCGCGTGGGGGCGCGTTTCCCGGGCGTGGTCACAGCGGTGTATCAGAATATTGGTGACACTGTGGCCGCCGGGGCCCCTTTGGCCGAGGTGGAGAGCAACGACAGCCTGCGCCGTTACACCATCACCGCCCCGCAGCGCGGGCTCGTGACCGAGCGGACCGCCAGTATGGGCATGGTCACCGGTGAGACGCCTCTCTTTGTGCTCAACGATACCGGCAGCGTCTGGGTGCAGTTGCACGTCCACCCGGCCGACGTTGCCCGGGTGCGGCCGGGGCTTCCGGTCACGATCCTGGCCCCCGATGGACAGACCCAAGCCATGACCGTGCTGGGCGATTACCTGCCTACCGAAACCGGACCGGGGCAGACACGGGTCATCCGTTTCGAGCTGCCCAATCCCAAGGGACACTGGACGCCGGGCCTGCGGGTGCGCGCCACGGTGGCACTGGAGCCGCACGAGGTCCGCCTCGCTGTCGCCGCCGGAGCCTTGCAGAGTTTCAGGGATTTTACAGTGGTCTTTGCCCAAGTGGGCGACACCTACGAGGTGCGCATGCTCGAACTGGGCCGTCGCGACGACCGCCATGTGGAAGTGCTGGGCGGGCTGCGTCCCGGTGAACGCTACGTCACCCACAACAGTTACCTGGTGAAAGCCGACGCTCTCAAGGCCGGTGCCTCGCACGATCACTAAGGAGGCGCACAACATGCTTGAACGCATTCTGCAAATTGCCATCGCCCGCCGCTGGCTCGTGATGCTCGGGGTCGCGGGCCTTGCGGCCGTCGGGCTCTACAACGCCCAACGCCTGCCCATCGACGCCGTGCCGGACATCACAAATGTCCAGGTCCAGATAAACATCGAGGCTCCCGGCTACTCACCGCTGGAGACCGAGCAGCGTCTGACCTTTCCCGTTGAAACCGTCATGGCCGGCCTGCCACAGCTCGACTACACTCGGTCCATCTCTCGCTATGGCCTCTCGCAGGTAACCGTGGTGTTTGAAGATGGCACCGACATCTACTTCGCTCGCCAACTCGTCAACGAACGCATCCAGGAAGTAAAGGAGCAACTTCCCCTTGGCATCGAGCCTGCGATCGGGCCCATCGCCACGGGGTTGGGTGAGATCTTCATGTATACCGTGGAGAACACCTCCGGCGCGGAGCATTCGCCGACCGAACTACGCACCGTGCAAGACTGGATCGTGCGCCCGCAGCTTCGCCAAGTGCCCGGTGTAACCGAGGTCAACACAGTCGGTGGCTACGAGAAGCAGTTCCACGTCACCCCCCATCCGACACAACTCATCCGCTACGGCCTGAGCCTGCGCGACGTGATGGATGCCCTCGCGCGCAACAACGCCAACGTCGGCGCCGGCTACATCGAGCACAACGGCGAACAATACCTCATTCGCGCTCCCGGCCAGGTCGCCGATCTCGACGACATCCGGGCAATCGTGGTCGCTCTCTTCAACGATGTGCCGGTCACGATCGGCGACATTGCCGAGGTGTTGCTCGGCAAGGAACTGCGCACCGGCGCCGCCACCGAGAACGGCGAGGAGGTTGTGCTCGGCACCGCCTTCATGTTAATCGGCGAAAACAGTCGCGAGGTTTCGCGCGCCGTCGCCGACAAGATCGAGGACATCAACCGCACCCTGCCTGAGGGTGTGATCGCCAAGACTGTTTACGATCGCTCCGCGCTGGTGGAGAAAACGATCGCCACGGTGCGCGCCAATCTCGTTGAAGGCGCGTTGCTCGTCATCGTCGTGCTCTTCCTGCTGCTGGGCAACTTCCGGGCCGCCATCATTACCGCGCTGGTGATCCCCCTTTCCATGCTTTTCACCATGACCGGCATGGTGAGCACCAAGGTCAGCGGCAACCTGATGAGCCTCGGTGCACTCGACTTCGGTATCATCGTTGATGGTGCTGTCATTATCGTGGAAAACTGCATCCGCCGCCTCGGCCAGGAGCAGCAAAAACTCGGTCGCCTCTTGGCCCTCGACGAGCGCCTGCGCGTTGTCTTCGAAGCGACCAAGGAGGTGCGCAAGCCGACTCTCTTTGGCGAGCTCATCATCATGATCGTGTATCTGCCCATCCTCACACTAAGCGGGGTGGAAGGAAAGATGTTCACGCCCATGGCAC
Source organism: Opitutaceae bacterium (assembly GCA_028280945.1). GTDB lineage: Bacteria > Verrucomicrobiota > Verrucomicrobiia > Opitutales > Opitutaceae > Actomonas. The sequence continues at coordinate 38,943 of JANQKV010000001.1, read as the reverse complement.
TCACCGTCATCATGGCCCTGCTCGGGGCGATGATCCTGTCGGTGACCTTTGTGCCCGCGGCCGTAGCCCTGATGCTGCGCGGCAGGATCGCGGAAAAGGAAAACCTTTTCGTGCGCGGGGCCAAGGCTCTCTACCTGCCCACCCTGCGCGCCGCACTGGCGCTGCGTGGGGTCGTCGTCACCGCCGCCGTTGTGATTGTGGTGCTCTCCGTGCTGCTCTTCACCCGTCTCGGACGAGAGTTCATTCCCAGCCTCGACGAGGGCGACATTGCCCTGCACGCCATGCGCATCCCCGGCACCAGCCTCACCCAAGCCATTGAGATGCAGGAGATGCTCGAGGCCGAGCTGCGCCAAGTGCCGGAAATCGCCAACGTCTTTTCCAAAATCGGCACGCCTGAAGTCGCCACCGACCCCATGCCGCCGAACGTGGCTGACACCTTCCTGATCCTCAAACCACGCCAAGACTGGCCTGACCCGAGCAAGACCAAGGCTGAGCTTATCGAGGAGCTGGAGAGCAGGACCTCGCACCTTCCGGGAAACCGCTACGAATTCACTCAACCCATCCAGATGCGCTTCAACGAGCTCATCTCAGGGGTTCGCAGCGACCTGGCGGTCAAACTCTACGGCGACGACCTTGAGCAACTGCTCGGTCACGCGGAGACCGTGGCCGATGTGCTGCGCGGCGTTCCCGGAGCATCCGACGTGGGCGTCGAGCAAGTCTCCGGCCTGCCGCTGCTCACCATCGACATCAAACGCGATGCCCTGCGCCGCCACGGCCTCGACCTCGCCACCGTGCAGGAAGTCGTGAGCGTGGCCCTCGGCGGGGCCAAGGTCGGCCAAGTCTTCGAAGGCGATCGCCGCTTTGATCTTGTGGTGCGCCTGCCTGAGACACTGCGCCGCGACTTGCGGGCGGTGGAACAGATTCCGATCAACCTGCCGAATGGCGGTTTCGTTCCCCTGCGCGAGGTCGCGTCGCTCAAGCTCGCGCCCGGTCCAAACCAGATCAGCCGCGAAAACGGCAAACGTCGCATTGTCGTGACCGCCAACGTGCGCGAGCGCGACTTGGGCTCCTTTGTCGAAGAGGTGCAGGCGCAGATTCGTGAACAGGTTCAGTTGCCGCCGGGTGTATGGGTGGACTACGGCGGCCAGTTTGAACAACTGATCTCGGCAACCCAGCGTCTGCAGATCGTCGTCCCGCTTACTCTCGGTCTCATTTTCGTGCTGCTCTGGGTCAGCGTACGCACGGCCAAGGATGCGTTACTTATCTTCACCGGTGTGCCGCTGGCCCTCACCGGTGGAGTGCTCTCGCTGTGGTTGCGCGATATCCCGTTCTCCATCTCAGCGGCGGTGGGTTTCATCGCCCTGTCCGGCGTGGCAGTGCTGAATGGACTGGTTATGGTCACATTCATTAAACGCTTGGTAGAGCAGGGCATGTCGGTGGCTGAGGCAGTGGTCGAAGGTTCGATCGCGAGACTGAGGGCAGTGTTAATGACCGCATTGGTAGCGAGTCTGGGTTTTGTGCCAATGGCGCTGGCCACGGGTCCCGGTGCAGAAGTGCAGCGTCCGTTGGCAACCGTTGTGATTGGAGGAATCGTGAGTTCGACTCTGCTGACGCTCGTCGTCTTGCCAGTGCTGTTTCGCATGACGCACCGGAAAATCGAATCCAACGCGCCCTGAGTCATATGGGAAGAGGACAATACTGAAATCAAAGTGCCCGGGCGAGCACGCCCGGGCACCTGAATCACTCGGATAATCCGTAAATGGAGCCTGGAACCCGATCGTCTTCGGGATGATTCACGCGGAATAGGTGCAAAGCCCGGTTTGGGTTCAAACTTTTCACTCAACCAGAATGCGCCCAATCTTTCCACTCACTCAGTCGGAACACCCCTACCGAACAGCCTTTTTTCATTTCACTGAAACCAACTAAAACCAAGCCTGCCACCGTGACTTCTGGCCCCGAAAAACGCCGCGTGAGGCTGGTTGACATAGCGGTTGCCGCAGGTGTCGACAAATCCACCGTATCACTGGCTCTGCGAGGAGATCCACGCATCAAGGAGGAAACACGCCAGCGAATCCTCTCGATCGCCAAGGAAATGGACTACCGTCCGGATCCCCATCTCTCCCAATTGATGGGATATCTCCGCTCCAAGGAGGACAAGAACCAGGGGGAATGTGTGGCCTACCTGAAGCTGGAGCCACCGGGAGAGCGCGACTTGGAAGAGACCCCCATCTTCAGGGAGTTTCAGCGCGGAGCTCGATCCGAAATGGAACGACTTGGTTACCGCGTCGAAGTCTTCCGGCTGGCTGATTATGCTTCCAACGCAAGCCGGCTATCCGACGTCCTTTTGAATCGCGGAATCCGTGGCCTGTTGGTCTCGCCACCGGTTGGAATTTCCAAAATAGAAGGGTTCAACTGGTCGGAGTTTGCTGCCATCACCATGGGTTACCGCTTGCGCGAACCAAGTTTGTGTCGGGTTGTGTGCGACCAGTTCATCACAATTCGACTGGTGCTCGAAACCCTGGTGGCTCGAGACTACACTCGCCCACTCCTCGCGTATCGGAAGGGTCGGGATCTGCATGTAAATCGGCGGTGGAGCATCGCATTCGAGGGGAGTTCGAACCTGTTTCCGACCCTTGCCAAAACCCATGTGTTTTCCGGAGATGCTGGCACCAGGTTTGTGGACTTTGTGCGGCGGAACGAGATCGATGCTGTGATCGGGTTGAGTTATGACTTTGCGGAAGCTTTGCAACAGGAGGGCATGCGATTTCCGGAAGACATCGGATTTGCCCTGCTCGATAAATACGACGGCGCCCCCGGCACCTCGAGCATCGATCAACAGCCCTTCTTGCTGGGCCAAATGTCTGCACGACAGTTATCGGGGTTTCTGGACCGGAACGAAATCGGTGTGCCGGTTCATCCCTTTACTACGACAATCCGCCCCGTCTGGTGCGAGGGGACCACGCTAAATGCCCCGCAGGTCGCTCACCCCAGAGTAAGCACCAGCCATCTTTAACGTCTAAACGGCCTCAGATTCCCAGCCTGATCAGGGTGGGATGACTCCGGCCAATACGGTTGGCCTCACTTGGGGCGTTGGGAACCTCGAGCTCCGTCCCAAGACTCTTGTTTTCAACGATTGAATGGATGACGGCTGATCAACGGAATTCGAGCCTGCTACGCCTGTAGGCCAAAGCGACCCCATGGACGAACGTAAGAAATCCCTGATCGGCAACCTGATGAACCGGATGACCTTGGAACAAAAGGTCGGCCAAATGATGGTGTTTGGGTTCTGCGGACCCATCATCACTCCGGACATTGTCGATCTGATTCAAAAGCACCACGTGGGTGGACTTCGCATCAGTCAGAAGTTCCGCACCATGTCCATGGTCCATGATGTAAAACCCGGGACAGAGCCCGACGCCAATATCAGGCGCTCCATTCATACCCCAATCGGAAACCACCGGGATTTTTCGGGACTGAAAGCAGCGACCAGCGCCACCGCTTATGAGTATGCGGAAGTGCTCAATCGCTTGAGGGCTCTTTCGCAAAAGCGTGATTTGGGAATCCCCATTCACTTCACCGTCGATCAGGAAGGCTCGGCCTGTGATGACATCCTGAGCGGCCAACGTCTTTTCCCCCACCCCAAGGGTGTTGCCACGGCCAAAGAACCCAAACTCGCCTACCGGGTCGCCCACCAGACCGGACGACAATTGAAGGCGCTGGGGATTAACATGATCCACTCGCCGGCGCTTGATGTGAACACGAACCCCTTGAATCCGGAGATCGGTTCACGCTCCTACTCCGACGATCCCGACGAAGTCATTCGCAACGCCAGGGAAGCCATTCGCGGATATCTGGATGCAGGCTTGGTCTGCACCGGCAAACACTTTCCCGGGCGCGGCGAATCCATCAGCGATGCCCACTGGGATCTGCCCATCGTCGACCTCAGCTTGGAGAAACTGACCGAGGAGCATATTCGTCCCTACCGCGAGTTGATTGAATGTGGTTTGCCAGCGATCATGACCGCCCACTCTCAATACCCGGCACTGGGCGTGGAGGGTATCCCGGCTTCAACCAGCAAACGAATCGTGGTGGACCTGTTGAGAAACGAACTCGGATTCGAAGGTTTGGTGACAACCGACAATATGATGATGGGGGGGATTCTCCAACGTTACGAAATGGTGGAAGCGGTCATCGCCGTCATCAACGGGGGACACGATTTAATTCTGTGCCGTGACGAGACCCCCTTGCGACTGCGCATCCTCGAGGGGGTGGTTGAGAGTGTGCAACGCGGGGATATCTCCGAAAATCGAATCGACGAATCGGTGCAACGCATTCTCTCCATGCGTTACGATCAAGGGCTGTTTGAACCCGAACTGTCCGTCGATCCCACCCACGCCCAGGCCATCACCAACGACCCGGCAGTGGTCACCACCTGCCTGGAATCGGCCCAAAAATCGACCATCGTGCTTCGGGACGAAGACAGTCTCATGCCCTTGGACCCAGCGCAGAAGGTGTTGTTGGTGGAGCAGGTTTTCCCTACTCAGGCATTTGCCAATAATATGTATAGCCACCCGGGGTTGCTTTGGGAATCGCTTTGCAGCCACAGCACAAATGTTGGGGCAGTGGAAATCGCCAACGTGCCGACCGAGGACGACATCAGGCGAGTGGAAATGCGGTTGGATGAGTCCGACCTGCTGATTGTGACGAACTACTACTACCACAAGGCCGCGACCTCCAACAGTGAGCTCGTGCGTAAAATCATGAGCCTTGGGAAAAAGGTGATCGTTGTATCCAACACCCCCTACGCTTTCGGCGCACCCGATGATTTTGGTTCCGTCATCATCTGCTACCAGCCGGGCGCTCCCGAGTTTATGGATGCGGTGGCGGCGCTCATTTATGGAGCGCGCCCGTGACCCGTTTCAACAAGCCGTTCCTCATCGCCATCGATTCCGATGGCTGCGCTTTTGACGGACTGACAGTCAAGCAGCGCCAGGCCTTCATCCCCGAAGCCATCCGCGTTTTTGCGTTGGAGGATGTGGCCGAAGTTTACGTCCAGTGTGCCGAAGAGGTTAACCTGTTTTCTCACCTTCGCGGCTGCAATCGATTCGAAGCGCTCTACTGTTCCCTCACTCTCACCCGGAGGCGGGTGAATCACCCGCTGGGTATTCCCGACATCGAACCGTTGGAGGATTTTGTGCGCTCCCAGCCCACCCTCTCCCAGGACTCCATCGAAAAACAGATAGAGACCACCGGAGCCGAAGTGCTCAAACTGGCTTTGCGCTGGAGTCGTGATTGCAACGAGAAGATCGCCACCCTGGCGGCCACCATTGATCCTTTCGAAGGCGTGCGGGAGTTTTTGCAAGCAGCGGTGGCTCATGCCAACATCATGGTATGCTCAGCTGCGACAAAGGATGCCCTGCATGATGAATGGGAGAGAGTGGGTTTCGATCGCTTCGTCACCCATATTGCCGGCCAGGAATTCGGCCCCAAGGACCAACAAATCCGCTCCGCCATGGGCAAAGGGCAATTCCCTCCAACTCGTGTTCTGATGATCGGCGACGCACTCGGTGACTATCGTGCCGCAAAGAAAGCGGGGGTCAGATTCTTCCCGGTTTTGCCCAATCAGGAAAAGACCAGTTGGGCCGTGGCCAAGGAGAATCTCCTCAACCCGTTCCTGGCCGAATCTTACGATGAGGAAACGGAGACTGGCTTCGTGAATACCCTGCAAGAAGCCCTCCCTCGTTGCGAGGTTTAGGGCTCTCCAAGTCGATCAGTCCTCCTCCGTCCATTCATGGGCACCGATGTCCGTCGTGCCGTCAGACAGCGGGTTGCCCCAAAAGTCGCGGCCGCCATCGTCCGCAGTGAAGACGCCGGCATCCCGCGCGGGAGATGAGGCCTTGATCTTGTAACCCGGCAGGCGGTTGGGGTCCTCGAAGTCGATGCGACTCCCGCCGATACCAGGCTCGATCAGTTGAGGGTCCTCCACAATGTGATCCACGGAGTATTCCGGCGGCTCTATCCCGTAGAAGAGATTGTGGTGAATCTCGCGATTGTATCCCCGTTCGGGATCAGTGTTGAACTCGTAGGTAGCGTCCACGCTCCGGGAGTAGATGAGGTTGTTGTAGAACGTGTAGTCCCGCCGTCCCTTGCCGCCGCGTCCCCGCTCATAAATCACAATGGGGGAGCGGTGCGGTCCGATGTAGACTGTGTTGTTATGGATCGTCGTGCCCTTGGTGGGATAGTTGACGACAAAGATGCCGCCCTTGTCATTTTGGCTGATGTTGTAGCGGATGATGACACCCGCATCGCGCTGGACCGTGCATCCCCAGTAAAGCCCGTGTGCGTTGTTGTGGCTGTAGCTATACTGCCAAATCGTGTCCGGGCTGTTGAGGTCGGCGTCGTAGAGACAACCGTCATAGTTGTTGGAACGATTGTTGTAACCTTCGTTGAACTGAAAGACGGTGCCACGGGAGCTTCGGGAAAAGATCGTATTGCCGGTCATGCCTTTCCCATCGGCCCCGATCGCCGTTTCATGCAGGAGGTTATGCTCAACCACACCGCCGTCAGCGAGGCGGACGATCATCCCGTTCTTGGCGACGTTGTAGATGGTGTTGTTGGCGATGTAGAGATTGGTGATGCGTCGCGGGGTCCACTTCTCTGAACCGGGCGGAAAGTTGTGAATGCCCTGAGTGGTTTCGTTTTGGGTGGTAATTCCGGAATTGCGCACATCGTGGATCGTGCAGTCCTCAATGCGGATGTCATTCCAACGACTCGGCTTCTCCGCGTCATCGGTCATCGCGATGTAGATGCCCCCGGTCCGTTTGGCCGTGAGGCTCTGCCCCGCAATGCCGTAGATGTCGTGAATGTAGAGGCCTTTGAGGTAGAGCGAGTTCAGCACCCCAACGTTTGAGCCGCTCAACCAGACGCCCCGGCGATCCCCCTCTTCCCCGGCATCGTTGACGATTTCAAGATTGTGGAACTCAAAATACTGCTGGTTGTGCAGGTAGATGACGGCTTCACCCGTGACGCCGTTGCCATCGATAAGAGGCAGGTCCCCTTGGCCATAATCGCGAACCACGATGTGTTTTCCCGGTGCCCCCGAACCCTGCGGCTTCAGTTGGCCAAACCAAATCGATCCGCGCTTGAGATGCAACGTATCGCCTGGCTCGAAAACCGTGGCGTTTACCTTCGCGAGTGATTGCCACGCGAGTTCCGGACTGGTTCCGGTGTTTGCGTCGTCGCCCGCAATCGAATCGAGATAGTAGTTGTTGGCCCCGGAAACGGACGCCAACGACAGGGCTAGAAGGAAGACGATGAGGAGTTTGGGTGGGATCATGACTGCAAAAGAATTTCGACGCGGGATTGGGCCTCGAGAAGTTCGATCAACCCCTCCACGGAACCGGCTTCTTCGAGCGCCGGGTTAACTTTGGCCCATGCCGGAAACTGAATCCGATCGGAGGCGAGGAGGCCCTCCAGTTCGATTTTCACGAGGGCAAGGAAGTGATCAAAAAACGGGACGGCGTTGAATTGTTTCGGTCCGTAAACGACCTGACGCTGGCGCAACTTCTGCGTTCGAGCTTCCTCATGGCTCCGGTGACGTTGCAGCGCGGCTCCATGGTCAGTGCCTCGGATAATGCCGTTGGCCTCCGCCAGTTGCAGCAAAACCTGGGTTGAAATGGCTTTAGACAATGCGGGTTTGGCCAGCATTTGAAACGGGCTTTCCCCCTCGAATGCGGTTGCCGGGCTCCAAAAATCCGGTCCCGGCCGCACGTCATGCTCCCGAAAAAAATAGCGGGCCACCTCGTGCCGGTCTTTCTGCATCCAATGCAGCAGAGCTTGGTGGGAAAGCGGCTCCTCGTTTACCACCGCTACGACAGGCGAGGCCTGCGCCAGCTCGTCCCGTAAGTCTGCCCGGCTCATTGAGGCCAGGCCCAGAAACCCCAGACCAGAAACGAGAAAGCAGCGCAGAATAGAAGCCATCAGGATCGGCAACCGGGTTCAGCTATCCATCGATTCCGTGCGTCGGGAGCGAAGGTCCTCCCCGATTTCATTCATCCGTTGCTTGGTCAGCGGATAGAGAAACATCAGGAGAAAGAACGTGAGAAAGATCACCCCGGGCACGACCGAGTAGATCACCCGCATGGTATGAAGCGTTTCAGCGGAGGGCTGTTCCGTGACCGCTTTGTCGAATCCGATGTAGGCCAGGAGAATTCCCGAGACAAACGCACCCAGGGCCAAGCCGGTCTTGAACATCCAACCGAAGACAGCGGCAAAAACGCCCTCCCGGCGGATGCCGTGCTGCTGTTCATCGAAGTCGCACACATCGGCGATCATCGATTGGCAAAGCAGGAAAACCGCGGCATCGAAAAACGCATACATCACTCCATCGAGGAGTTGCAGGTAGGGCATGTCCGGCGTGTAGAGAAACCAGCGGGCGGCCATGACCAACACCCCCCAGAAGAGGCTGGCCTGAAAAACCGCCTTCTTCCCAAAACGGACGGCCAACCAACTGATGACCGGTACAAGCAACGCCGCCATGCCGTAAACCGCCGTCCAATACCAACCGATGGTGGTGGACGCTGCTTCGCTGTCTCCACCGTAAATGTAGTAGATATTGATGTAGTAGTGGAGACTGCCGACAATGGCCGAAGCCATCAGGATGCCGGAGATGGAAAAAGCGATCAGCAGGAACGGCCGACAACTCAAAGACTGTTTGAGGTTCTGCAGGAAATTGGGCTTCGGCTTCTTCGCAACCGGTTCGGTGAGCGGCACTTTGATGTCGCGTTCCTTTACGAACAGCACGGGGAGGATTCCAAATACGATCAGCAGCAGACCGGTTATGGAGCCAACCCAGCGGGCGCCTTCCACCGTGTCCTCGAAAAAGGTCCGTTGAGTCAGGAAATAGAGCCACCCTACGGCGATTTGGGAGATCGGGCTGAAGAAACTGGGGAACGCAAACAGCTTGGTCCGTTCATCGTAGTCGTCCGAAAGCTCATAACCCATCGCATACCAGGGAACCGACAGGACGGTGAGCGCCGTGTAGAACAGCAGGAGTGTTACCGAGAGATACACCATGTAGCCCACGGGCGAAAGCCCGCGCGGCAGCAGCCAGATGGCGGCGAAAAACACTCCGGTGAGAATCGCGCCCACCAAGATGAACGGCTTACGGCGGCCGAAGCGGGATCGCAGATTGTCGGAAAGGTGCCCTACCAGCGGATCGGTGAACGCATCCCAAATACGCATCAGCGAAAAGAGTGTGCCGATCCACGCTGCATTTACGCCCAATCCAATGTTATAGATGGGAAAGCTGAGACGCTTGGGAGCCTGCTTGGCAATCATGACGGCCACATTGCCAAGGCCATAGGCCAACTTGGTGCCAAAAGGGATTTTGTTACTCACGGAAGGGGTCGCGGAATGGAGGTGATCGCAAAAACGGGGAACTGATTTCTCCGATCGGTGAAAAGCTACTGCAGCCAGGCCGGGACGCCATCCTCTTTGAAGGAGTCGACCCGATCGTCATAGCGATCGCGGGGAAAGTGATCTTTGCCCGCCGGGAAGGCATCGATCTCGGGCAACCACCGGCGATGCTCCATGAGAATCGACGCATGGGCCGGGTCTGCGGCAAGATTGGTATGCTCCAGTGGATCCACGCGATGATCGTAGAGCTCCTCGCTGCCGTCGCGGTAGCGGATATACCGCCAATCCTGGCTGCACACGGCATGGTTTTGATGGTAACGTGTCGTAAGAACAGGGCGGCCACGCTCGGCCTCCGGATCATCGAGAAGCGCCGTGAGATTTTTCCCATCCAAATCCTGCTCGGGAAGTCCGGCAAGAGCAGACAGAGTCGGGTAGATATCCAAGAGACTTACCGGACTGTCGTTTCTGAGACCGGTCTTCTGCATTCCCGGATAAGCGATGAAAAGGGGAACTCGGGTGGACTCCTCCCAAAGCGCCTGCTTACGCCAATGCTTTTTCTCTCCGAGATGCTGGCCGTGGTCCGACCAAAGGACGATAATGGTATTATCCGCATGGTCGCTTTGATCCAAAGCCTCGATCACCCGACCAATCTGATCGTCGACAAATGTGGTGCAGACAAGATAGGCCCTGACCAGTTCGCGCCAATAGGTCGGACTGAGATCGAGCACCTCTCGGTGATCACCGTTGGCCAGGGTGCCATAGGCCATCGCCTTGCCGTAAAGCGGGATGTCGCTCAAATCATCGTCAGGCACTTCCGGCACCACGATGGAATCGAGCGGAAACATTTCAAAATACCGTTTGGGTGCAGTGTAAGGCACGTGAGGCCGTAAAAAACCCACCGCCATGAAGAAGGGCTGGGTGAAATCCCGCTGCAATTGCTCGATGGCCCAAGCCGCGATTTGCTCATCGGGCATACCCTCGCGCGGCATGTCTTCATCCTCCAGTGCTTCCCAGGAGAGTGTGTCACCGCTTACCCTGCCTCCATGCTTGATGGCAATCGCTCCTCCGTTTTTGGCGTAAGGAGCGAAATGATTTTTGCGAAACGAATGAGGCGGGAAATTGTATCGGGCCGGACGAACTTCGTCCCAATAGGGGTAGTCGAAATCCTGCACGCCCTTGTGGAAGATCTTTCCCGCCGCCATTACGGTATAGCCGTGTTCACGGAAGAAGGCGGGCATCGGCAGGCGGTCGCCCAGAACCTCGTCATAGGTGGCAGCTATACTGCTCAAACCCACGTTGCCATACCATCCGGTGTTGGTCGGGTGGAGACCCGTCATCGTGGCATGGCGCGACGGGTTGCAAACCGGGGCCGCCACGTGGGCATTGGTGAACAGGGTGCCGCGGTCGAACAGCCGGTCCATGTGGGGCGTGTCGGCCTGCGGATGCCCCCCCATTGCCCCAATCCAGTCGTTCAGGTCATCCACGGCGATAAAGAGGATATTGGGAGAGATCCCATGGTCCTTCATCGCCATACCAAACGACACCACCGGCAGAAGCACGGTCAGGCAAAGAAGCTTTTTGATCATTATCGGTTTAAGTTCGGTTCGACCGGTTTTCCAAATTCGGGTAGACGCGTGGCTGGTGAGACTGAGAAAGGGGCAGCCGCCCGGGTTTGAACCACTCAATAGCGGTCCAAACCAAGGCTTGAGACGAAGTCATTGCTCGTTCCGTGATCAATTCCGGGGATCAATCTGCCCTGAAAGAAGGGATTGGTTCACCTCGGAATGGGTTTATGCTCAGAGAACGGTGACCATTTTCGGGGATCAGATCAGAACTTAACACTGACCGTGAAATCCACACTCGTGGGCGTGACGTTGCGGTACTGCCAGGTAGGAACATCCGTGTAGCGATCAACAAAACCGCCCGACCGGCGAATCGATCCGTTCTCCAGGTCTTCCAGGTTGTTTATATCCAGCTGGAACCGCGTCCGGTAATTCATGATCTTGGTTTCGTAAACAAACCCCAAGCGGAGAATATGTTCACTGCCGCCGATCCAATCCAGGTCGTCGTTGACATCGATCAGGTAATTATCCCGATAACGGCCGGAAAGGAGGACCCGGAGGCCGGGAAGGACAAATGACTCCGGCATCTGGTAGTCCAGAATCCAACTGTACCGCCAAGGACGAGCCCGACTGCCCTCGATACGACCCAAGCCACTGTTGGCTTCAACTTGGCCTTGAGCATAGTCGAGGTAATCGCGGAGGTCTTCCTCCAGCTCCGGCAGTTCATCCGGGTCGTAGTTGGGGTCATTCGGCCAGAATTGATCGACAATCTGGGCCCGTTCCGCTTCGCGCTGGGCCGCCGCATCAACGAAGGAAGCATACTCGCTGATGTTGCGCGCGCTCTCGATATCGACGTAAGCCGCCGTCAAGCGCACCTGCAGACCATTCCAACGCCGCATGGTCGTGGACAACTCCATGCCGCGACTCGTCTCGCTGGCCGTGATTTGGCGATGCTCGCTGTTAAGACCCCGCGGAATCTCGTTAAAACCAGGGTCACCCACTTCTGCCGGAACATACACCATCGTTCCGTCCGGTTCGATGTTGATGGCTACATCATTAAAGAGCAGCTCCAGCTCATCGGCGTTGTTGCCGCTTCCCAAGCGGAACGCCACGTTGTCCCGCTGGATTTCGTAACCCGCGAGATTCCAGGATACTCTTTGATCGAAAGCGGTTCCCTTAAGACCCAGTTCGAAGGTTTCACCCGTTTGCGGCCCCAACACCCGACCAAGGAAATCTTCCGTCCCTTGCCAGCGGAAGGATGTGGAGGTGGTGCCATAAAGGTTCAGATTCTCGGTCAGACTGTATACCAGGCCGGCAGTATAGGTGGTGTCGCTTTGATCCAGGTCCGGTTGGTATTCATACTGTTCCGGAGCCTCGTCGGGGCTGCCCAAGTAAACATCCTGCCCCCACCAAGCCAGCTCGCCGTATTCATCAACCAATTCTTGGCGAGAACCCGTGGGGAGGACGTATCGCTTGAGTTTAAACTCGTCATGCCGGACCCCCAGCAGCGATTTCAGCCGGCCGTCGAAGTAGTTCCCAAACGAGGAAAGCGAGGCCGTGCGAGTGTAGCGTTTATCGGTGTAGGGACGATTGGCCGTGGTGTAATCCACGAGAATCGGCTCAAAGATTCCCGGAACAACTGGCCAGTCCTCAATATTGGCGGACTGAGGACCGAAGTTTCCGGGGTTTTCTAAATCGATGAAATTCCTGAACCTGATGCGATGGCGTGCATCCAGATCTTCGGTGACATCATACTCACCCGTATCCGGATCAAACGCCTTTGCTTTATTCACGACGTGCTGACGGAAACTGGTCGCCTCGTCATCCTGGTAAGTGGCGTTGGCAACCACGTATTGAGAGAACCACTTGGTTTCCAAGGGGTAGGCTGCCGTAAGTCGCACAACGTTCGTTTCGTTTCCGTAGAATTTCCAAGCATAGTCTGATCGATTGAAAATTCGACCATCCCAGTCCGCATTCAGGACATCCGAGAATCCGGAATCATCCCTGAACTGTTCTTGATCCTGATGATTGAAGGCCAGTTCCACCGACAGGTCACCTATCGACTGTTCCAGCCACACCGTATAGTTTTCTACGTCGCGGGAAAGATAAGCAAAGTTGCCTCTAATATTGGTGCTCGGATCGATCGGCCCCACGTTGAGAAAGATCTCATTGGGCGAATCCCGACGACGCACTCCCGCAATTTGACCGTCGGCGAGAGACAGATCGTCACCCGTGGGCCCACTGCGTCGGTCGAGAAAGAAGGGTTCGAGGAATCCTCCCGCTCCATCGGACGGATAAAAGAGTTCGGTTCTCACATCGTAGTAATCACCATCTGACGTGAGCACCTGCCGGGTGGAACTGGTGGCCGCGAAGCCCCCATCGTCTCCGGCCCGCTCGTTGATTCTGATTCTGTTGCTCCCTTGGGTGCGATACCAGTCGAGCGTCTCGTATTCAGCCCGGATCGTGGTATTTTTAAAAGGCTTGAATGTCAGGGCAACATGCCCCCCGTCGACACTGTCATCAAAGAAATCGACAAATTGCTTGGTAGATCGATTGAGCAGGTTCAACCGCAGCGCCAGCTTGTCATTAAGTCCCCAGTTATAGTCAAAAGTGAAACGATACGTGTCGTAGCTTCCGTAGCGGGCGGTCGCACCGCCGAAGTTTCGATCGGTGTAGGCCCGTTTTGTATAAGTTGTTGCCACTCCTCCGGGAGAGGCGTCTCCAAACATGAGGGAATTGGAGCCTTTGTTAAAATCGATTCGCTCAATATTGTAGGAGTCGGTGCGCGGATACCACAGGAAGAAGTTGCGACTGGACTGTGGATTTTCTCTACCGCCCGTCTGCAGTCCGCGGAACGAGACTTGATTCTCGTCATTGTCCTGATTCAGCAAGTCGGTTCTATCCAGGCCCGGGATCCATTCAGCCGCTTCAGCAAGATCGTTGATGGCCAGGTCATCCATAAAGTCAGCCGTGACAGCATCGACGCTGAGCGGAAGTTCGGAGAGCGACGTTTTGGTTCGATTGCCCACCAATGTGCTTCCGGCGACCCACCCTTCGTCGTCAGCTTCAATCACGAACGGTGACAGGCTTATGACCTCCTCCTGGTCATTTGCTTGATCGGTGGCTTGGGACCATGCCAAGGGAGATCCAAGACATAGAACAAAGAACAAGCTGCAGATGGGCTTGTTCATTAGAGCATTTCTAACAGTCATTTGTGGGGTTGGGGTTGGGGTTTAGGGCGATAGGTGATGGTAAGAGATCCTCATTCGCCACGCTCGGTCACTCAATCGCATCCCAATACAACCGTTGAATTAAAAGGAACGAATTTGCCGAATCACCCCGAGACTCTTGGCATCGTGCTATCTGGCCGAGGAAAGATACCCAGAACGCCTGCGGATTGAGGGGATGGCTCGAAGCAATTAACAAGCAACATGTTCCTCCATTTCCCCTCCTAACAAGACCGAGCCTATCGTCCCCAATCTGATCGGGTTTGGGCTACGTCAGTGCCGGGAAAAGGCCCCCTTCCCTATCCGGGCTTGGGTCGGATAATCCGAACTCGTAAGTTTAAATTCAGAACTCAAAAGAAGGTCGAAATGGGTTGGTTTCGCTCCTGGAAAAAATGGAGGGTTCGGAACCGAGAAGCTGCTTTAACGCGCAACACTACGCCAATTTGGCCCGACGGGCGCATGTAACTTACTACTCCAAGGCAGGGGGCGGAACGTACGATCAAATTGACCGTGGCAACCCTCCGAATTCACGGTGCAAGCAGACCGGAAAAGCGCCCATTGGCAGGACCCGGGGCAAAAACGGATTCTCATCCGCACAGTGATCGTAAAGTTGCTTTTGAATTAGGAGTAGAACCTTGAGTATCCAATCCTGCGTGATGCACCTGTTTCCCTCTGACCATGGCCCAATTTAAACTCATCGTTAATGGCGAGACCCGCACGGTGGAGGCGGATCCGAACATGCCTCTGTTGTGGGTCCTCCGCGACCTCCTTGGTTTGACCGGCACGAAATACGGATGTGGCATGAGTCAGTGCGGCACCTGCACCGTCCATCTGAACAGTGCACCCATTAGGACCTGCATGTTTCCGGTTTCCGCCGCCGCCAACCAATCCATCACCACCATCGAAGGGCTTTCCCCCACGGGTGACCATCCGTTGCAGGTCACCTGGCGGGAAATGGACGTCCCCCAATGCGGATATTGTCAGGGCGGCCAGATCATGTCTGCCGCCGCCCTGCTGCAATCAAATCCCGAACCGACGGATGAGGACATCGATGCGGCCATGACCGGTAACATTTGCCGATGCGGCACCTACCTGCGGATTAAGGCCGCCATTAAACTCGCCGCCCAGAGAGGAGCCGCACAATGAGCGCTGAATCTACCCAATTGAACCGCCGCGCCTTTCTGAAACTTTCGACTGCCGTGGGCGGTGGCCTGATGCTGGGATTCCGCTGGGGAGCCGCTGAAGTTGTCCCGGCCAAGCCGGCCACTTTTAAACCCAATGCTTTTCTTCGCATCGCTCCCTCGGGCAGCGTCACCCTGCTCAACCAGAATCCCGAAATCGGCCAGGGCATCAAAACCGCCTTTCCCATGATCATCGGGGAGGAGCTGGATGTCGATTGGGCGGATGTGGTCATTGAACAGGCACCTCTCGACACCGAGGCCTACGAACGGCAGGTAGCCGCCGGAAGTGGCGCCATCCGCACTACGTATCAAACCTTGCGGGAAGCCGGAGCCTCCGCCCGAGCCCTGCTGGTCGCAGCCGCTGCCCAACAATGGGGTGTAGCTCCGCAATCGTGCCGCACGGCCAAGAGTGTCGTCACCCATCCTCCCTCGGGCCGATCCTTGACCTACGGAGAGCTCGCCGATGCTGCCGGCAAACTGCCCCTTCCCCGCTCGGTTACGCTGAAATCCACCAAAGACTTCTCCCTGTTGGGCACTCGGGTCCGCGGCACGGATGTGCCCAAAATTGTGACCGGGGAGCAGCGTTACGGCATCGACACCAAGACGCCGGGAATGCTCTACGGTGCGATCACCAACCCGCCGGAACATGGCCAAAAACTTGGCTCAGTGGACGATACCGCCGCCCTCAAAGTTCCCGGGGTGGTCAAGGTAGTATCGTGGCCTGACAAAGTGTGCGTGCTCGCCACTCACACTTACGCCGCTTTTCTAGGCAAGGATGCCTTGAAAATCGAATGGGAGGCTGCGGCGGTGCGGGAGAGCACGGCCCGTCTCTCCCAAGCCTTTGCCGATGCCATCGCCAATGGCAGTGGCGAACACCGTCGCAGAGTCGGCAACGTCGAACGTGCCCTCGACGGGGCCGATCGGGTCATTGAGGCCACCTACGAGGTTCCCTTCCTGCCCCATGCCCCAATGGAGCCCATCAACATGTATGCCGACGTAAAGGCGGACTCAGTTCACCTGCTCGGCCCCATGCAGACCCCGGCCAACGCCCGCCAGCTTACCTCCCAGCTCACCGGTCTACCGGAGACCAAAATCACGACCGAGATGACCCGAATCGGCGGCGGCTTTGGACGCCGCCTTAAAACCGACTTCGTGGAAGACGCCGTACAGGCCTCGCGGCTTGCCGGTACCCCAGTCAACATCGTCTGGAAACGGGAGGAAGAAATGATCGGCGGAAATTTCCGCCCCGCTGCTCTCTACCATTATCGGGCTGGCATCGATTCTCAGGGACGACTCATCGCCTGGCACCTCAAGTCCGCCAGCATTACCGGCCGCGGTGCCATCGTGCCGACGAATTTCCCCAATGGCGCGGTGCCCCATTTCCAAGTCGACAACCATCGGGTGCGCTCCGCGATTACCACGGCAGCTTGGCGTTCACCCAATCACAATGTATGCGCCATGCTCGATCAGTCGTTTCTCGAAGAAGTGGGTTACGCCCTGGGCAAGGAGCCGCTCGCCTTCCGTCTCGAACTGTTGCGGCAGGCGGAGACCGATCCCTACGGCAATATCAACTACGAGCCGGCCCGCCTGCGGGGGGTATTGGAAGAGGTCGCCAAAATGGCAGACTGGGGAAATCCACCCGCCGGCCGGTTCCAGGGAATCGCTGCCCACTACTCGCATCATTCCTATGTTGCCCAAGTGGCCGAGGTTTCGGTCACCGAGGGGAATCTCGAGGTCCACAAGGTTTACTGTGCCGCTGACTGCGGCCAGGTGATCAACCTGAGCGGGGCTGAGAATCAATGCCAAGGCGGAATCATCGATGGCATCGGGGCCGCTTGGTTTGGTGACATGCCCATCGTGGACGGAGCCTCCGCCAATACAAATTTCCACACCTATCGGCTCATTCGCATGAATGAAGTGCCTGAAATTGAGACCAAGTTCCTGAAAACCGACTATCCTCCAACCGGTT
Source organism: Opitutaceae bacterium (assembly GCA_028280945.1). Taxonomy (GTDB): domain Bacteria; phylum Verrucomicrobiota; class Verrucomicrobiia; order Opitutales; family Opitutaceae; genus Actomonas. The sequence goes on along the minus strand of JANQKV010000001.1, from coordinate 21,587 downwards.
TGGGGGAGCCCGCCTTGCCTCCCGCTTCCGCCGCCGTGGCCAATGCAATTTTCGCAGCCACCGGAGTCCGTATTCGCAAACTGCCCTTCAACGCCAACGACCTTGCGGGCTGACAAAGCCCCGACGCCGCGTCAACGGACGTTGCTGCCCCTTCCCGCTTCACTCCCTGCTATCGCAGATTCGCTGCGGGCCTTCTAGTCCTGTGCTTGTGCGCACCGACCGGGCTACGATTTCCTGCACCCGCTTGTTTCCCGGATGAAGTTTTGCTGGAATGGAGCCAGCATCCAACGACTTGGTAAGAACCGCCCGGTGCACCGGCACGACCGGAATGCCCAATGATTTCGCGGCTTTCTGAGTTAACAAATCCCCCACTTGGGTCTTGGGCGGAGACAGTAGCACTCCGGGAGAGGAGCCAGGGGTGTTTTCAATGCCGGTGTTGCTGCCGAACACCCAATCAGCATCTCCACCTTGTCGCAATAAGGCGCAACATCTTCATAGGAAATCGGCCAGTCCACTCCCAAGCCGTCGTAGCTGTAGGGTTTGAAATCGTAGGGGCCGTTGCGCAGGGAAATTCTCCCCCAGTGATTGGTGCGCCCGCCCATGATTCGCGCACGCCACCAGGTGAATTGCCGCGGCCGAACGCGACGGGATGCCGATTCCCGCCGTTCCCAAGCCAAGACCTGACGAACGACCGGGGTCACTTCACCCGAGCCTCCGCATACCGGGCCATCTCCTCCTGGAACAGGATCGCCATGCCACGTAGCTTTCGTTTCATAGAACCATTGGCAATCGGATGCCGCTCCCCGGGATCTTCGTTCAGGTCATAAAGCACAAGCGACGGATGAAGATGCAGCTTCCATTTGCCACTGCGGACGGCAGCCAATGCGCCGGTGCTGCCATGATAAAAAAACGCGTTCAGGTATTCTTCCTGAGTGATCGGAACGGCTTGAGTCCACTCCCAGCCGGGATCCCAGAATCGACGTTCGGCGATTTTAGAATTCAAGGACGGTTCACTGGGGAAGGCGGTGGCTCGGTTACCTCGACCCGTGAGGTAGCCACTCAGGTCCCTCCCGTCCAATACCACCTGATTGGGTATGCGGATTCCAGCGAGGGCCGACAGCGTTGGGAACCAATCCATCGCGTGCACGATTTCGTGCGAAGTTCCCCGTTCCTTAATGCCGACCCCCGACCCCCAAATGATACCCGGAACCCGGATGCCTCCTTCCCACGTGGTCAACTTGGAGCCACGAATCGGTTGGTCTGTGTTGCGTCCCGGACCTCGACCGTTGTCCGAAAGATAAAGGACCAGGGTATCATCTGCGATTTCCAGGTCCTTCAAGACCTGCATCAGCCTCCCGACGTGATGATCCAACTCCTGAATCGCATCCCCATATTCCCCCCAATCTGACGAACCGATAAACCCCTCACCCACCCCGAGCGGATTGTGCAACATGGTGTGAGGCAGGTAGAGGAGGAAGGGAGCTTGGTTTTGTTTAACGTGCTCCTTCACCCAACGAATGGCCTCGTCCGTGTAGTCCCGTGCGAGCAAATCGGGATCCGCCGGCCGGGTCACCACCTTGTCATTGCGCATGACGGGGACACCGGCTCCGTCTTCAAAATGACCGACCTCACCACCATCGAGGTTGTGCAGAACTCCAAAATAGTGGTCGAACCCCTGATTCCTCGGCAGAAACTCCTCTGCGGAACCCAAATGCCATTTCCCAATACACGCCGTGGCATATTCGTTCTGGCGGAACAACTCCGCCAAAGTGAGTGACTCCGGAGGTATTCCCCGGTTCGAGTCAGGACGGTGAACCCAGACATGGTTTCCCAAACGCCGCGGATATTGCCCCGTCAAAAGTCCTGCCCGCGAAGGACTGCAAATCGGAGCAGCGGCGTAGTAATTGGTGAATCGAATCCCCTCCCGGGCCATCTGGTCGATATTGAGCGTATTGACCTCGGTCGCTCCGTAGCCGCTCAAGTCGTAATACCCTTGGTCATCGACGAGAATGATGATCATATTGGGCGATCCCTCGGCAGAAGCCACGCCTGACAGCCAAACCCAACCAAGGACGAAGAGGAGGACGCAGCGAGGAGACTTGGACATGGTTAATGGGGCTTCATGATTCCGGTGCCGGGGGTTAGCCTGTCGAGCTGGGGCAGACCGGATCATAGGGTAACTCCCATCAGGGTCCCGGGGTTTATGCAATTTCCGTGGTTTACGGCCGAGAAATCGCCCGAGACGGGTGGATTGAACGCATTTCGTAAGCCAAACCATAAGGAATTCGGAAACTCGGGTGTCTGTCATAAAAAGACAGTCTGGTTCAATGAGCACCTGGTTCATCCCCCCGGAACTGTCCCCCACCGCCGTCCCTTACCTTTCACTCCGACAAGCACCTTGCTGATTCGTTTATGACCGTGTCCGCGTTGATCACCCGGGTCGCGTTTTTCACCCCACTCTTTTTGGGGGCGGTCACCGATTACTCGAATGACGACATTTTCTTTGTGCGCCGGGTGCAACCGCTGCTCCAGGAAAAGTGCATCTCCTGTCATGGGAAGGACGAGGAGTTTGAAGGCGGTTTGGACCTGCGTTCACACGGGGAAATGATGTTCGGTGGCGACAGCGACCAACCGGCGGTTTCTCCGGGAAACCCCGACGAAAGCCCCCTTTATCTGGCCGTGCTGCGCGAGCATGAAGACTGGGAGCCCATGCCGCCCAAGAAAACGGAGCGGCTGGATGAAGAGCAGGTTTTGATCCTTGAACAGTGGATCCGGGCGGGCGCGACATGGCCGGACGAAACCACGCAAACCCAAATTGCGGCGGATCACGCTGAACAATGGGATGCGGAAGATGGTATCCAGATGGCAACCAGTGGAGGGCTTGACGATGCCTGGACCAATCGCCGCTACGACCCTGCGGGCCTGTGGGCATACCAAGCGGTGACAGAACCCGAGATTCCCAGCAGCTCGGCGCCCCATCCGATCGACGCCTTCATCGAGGCCCAACGTCCCGGGGGCTTGTCATTCGCGCCAGCCGCCGAAGCTCGCAATCTGATCCGCCGCGCCAGCTTTGATCTTTTGGGCCTGCCGCCCACCCCGGAAGAAGTGGCCGCATTTGAGACTGCGATGAGCACGAACCCAGATCAGGCCATGAGTGACCTGATTGAACGCCTGCTGGCTAGCCCTCACTACGGCGAGCGCATGGCCCAGCATTGGCTCGATGTCACCCGCTATGCCGACAGCAGCGGTTTCGCCAACGACTACGAACGAGGCAATGCCTGGCGCTACCGGGATTATGTCGTTCGTTCGTTCAACGCCGACAAGCCCTATGATCAGTTCATCCGAGAGCAGATAGCCGGCGACGAAATCGATCCGGACAATCCCGAAATGATCATCGCGACTGGTTTCCTACGCATGGGGCCATGGGAATTTACCCAAATGGAGGTGCCCAAGGTCGCCCGGCAGCGCTTCCTCGACGACGTCACCAACAGTGTGGGCGAAACATTCCTCGCCCAATCCCTCCAGTGCGCCCGGTGCCACGACCACAAATTCGATCCGGTCCCAACGCGTGACTACTACTCAATTCAGTCCGTTTTTGCCACGACCCAGGTTGCCGAACGAGATGCCGCCTTTTTGCCTGAGGAGAACCTCACCGGATTCGAGGAACAACTCTACCTGGACCAACGCCGCGCTGACTACGCGGCAACCCGGACCCACTATGATCGCCAGCTCCTGGCCAACGCCGAAGAATGGTATCGTGATCAAGAGCGCGACCCGGCGCTGTGGCGGGAGGCACTTGCCACCGTGAAAGCCGACAAGTCTCCGAAAGCAAATCGTGATTTCGAAGACTATTTCGACGCTACTCGCCGGGTATTGCTGCAGGCCAAGGTCCCGGAGGAGGACTTCCCTCCCAAATTCGTGGGATTCGAAACCCAGGACTACGGGAACGAACGCATGGCCCGGAAGGGGTATCAGCGAACGAGCTGGGAACAGGAGCGCTACCAGCCCTTCGCTCTGGCGGTCTACAGCGGTCGCACTCCCGAGCGTGTCGCCATTCACAACCCCCTTCGCATGCCCGCCAATCGCATGAGTCGCGGCGAATTGGAGAAGACCACGATCCTGCCCTACGGAGATCCTTTTGCCGGCGACGAAGAGGTCCCTCCCGGGGTGCTTTCGGTGCTCGGTATCGAGCCGGTTCAGCCCATTCCTCCTCAGATCGAAGGTCGCCGCACCGCGTTTGCCGATTGGGTGGCACGCCCCGACAATCCCCTGACCACCCGCACAATCATCAACCGCATCTGGCTCTGGCACTTTGGGAAGCCCTTGGCCGCTAATCCCAACAATTTTGGCAGCACGGGCGGCAAGCCCACCCACCCCGAGCTGTTGGATTGGTTGGTCGGTAAACTCGTGAACGACGGCTGGTCCTTCAAGGCACTGCATCGCACCATCATGATGAGCGAAGCCTACCGTCGCAGTGCCCGGCATCCGAATCTGGATCAGCTGGCCGAATTGGATCCCGAGGGGCAATCCTACGCGGTGTTTCTCCCCCGCCGCCTCACCGCCGAGGAACTACGCGATGCCATGCTGCTGACGACCGGTGAACTCAATTCTCAACTCGGCGGCATTCCCAATCGTCCCGATATCAATCTCGAGGCGGCGCTGCAGCCTCGCCAGGTCATGGGTTCGTTCGCCCCCGCCTGGGTGCCCAACCCGCTCCCGGAGGATCGACATCGCCGCAGTCTTTACGCCCTCAAGCTGCGGGGGCTGCCCGATCCGGCGATGGAGGTCTTTAACCAACCCGCCCCTGATTTTTCCTGTGAACAACGCACCGCCTCAGTGGTGACCCCTCAGGTTTTTAGTCTCTTCAACAGCACTGCCAGTCACGCGCGTTCCCTCGCCTTGGCTAACCGGATCATGCAGGAAGTCGGCGCAACGGCCAGGGAGGAGGCCATTGTGCGTGGTTTCCAACTCGCGCTGAGTCGCCCCCCCAGCCCCGCCGAACTCGCCGTCTGCCTGCAACACTGGCACGAGATCACGACAATGATCGCCGACAATATCCCACCGTCTTGGGAACCCCCCTTGAAGGTCATCCGAGAGGCCGTCGAGGAAAACACCGGCGAACAATTCGTCTTCGAGGAGACGCTATTTGCCTACGCCGACTACGTCCCGGACTTGCAGGCCAATGACGTGCCTGTGGAGACCCGGGCCTTGGCCGATGTCTGCCTCGCGCTCTTCAACACCGCCGAATTTTCCTACGTTTATTGAAGCCCATTACCCCGTTCCAACCATGAGTGCCCCCTTTTTTCCTTGTGCCGGTGCCCGTGCCCTGCACGCCCCCACCCGCCGAGACTTTCTCTACGGACTGGGTGCCAGCATCGGCAGCGTCGCCTTCTCCGCCATGCTACCCGGCACTGCCCGGGCCGCTGCCAACGGGAATCCCCTCGCCCCCCGCCCGGGCCACTTCCCCGCCAAGGCCAAAAACTGCATTTTCCTGATGATGGAGGGAGGTCCCTCCCACATCGACACCTTTGATCCTAAGCCGGCGCTCAACTCTCTGCACCTGGAGGAGTTCGTCCGCCAGGGAGAACAGAAGTCCCAAATGGAAAGCGGGACGCGCTACTACGTGCGCAGTCCTTTTGAGTTTCACAAGGTGGGTCAAAGCGGCGCCGACATGGCAACCAACTGGGAACACCTCGCCAAGGTCGCCGATGACCTCTGTTTCTACCGCGGCTGCCAAGTCGACAGCGTCAATCACCCCACCGCCATGTATCAGATGAACTGTGGCAATCGTTTCGGCGGTGACCCGGGTATCGGCGCATGGGTAAATTACGGCCTAGGTTCCCTCAATCAGGATCTACCCGGATTCATCGTGCTCCCCGATATTTCCTACCCTCAGGGCGGATCGGCAAACTGGAGCAACGGCTACCTGCCAGCGAGCTTTCAGGGCACGCCCCTCCGGGCAAAGGGGTCTCCGATCCTCGATCTTTCTCCGCCTCCCGGAGTCAGCCCCGAACGCCAGCGCAAGAACCTTGATCTCATCGGTGAACTTAATGCGCGGCATGCTGCCTACCATGACGGTTTCGACGAACTCGCCGCTCGGATGGACAACTACGAGCTGGCTTTCCGCATGCAGATGCAGGTACCGGAGACCATGGATATCTCCAATGAAAGTGAAAAGACTCGGGAGGCTTACGGTATCGGGAAGGCAGAAACTGACTCCTTCGGCCGCAAGTGCCTGCTCGCTCGCAAGCTGGTCGAAAAGGGCGTGCGCTTCGTGCAACTCTACAACGGCACCTGGGACAGCCACGACTACATTGCCCGCGCCCACGGAAATCTGGTACGGGGCGTCGACCAACCAATCGCCGCACTGATCACCGACCTCAAGCAGCGCGGTCTGCTCGAGAGCACTCTGGTGGTCTGGTGCGGAGAGTTTGGTCGCACCCCCGACAACGGTCTGCGCAGTGGCACCGCTTACGGCCGCGACCACAATCCCAACGCCATGACCATATGGTTTGCCGGAGGCGGCGTGAAGGCCGGCCATACCATCGGCGCCACCGATGAACTCGGCATGCACGCAGTCGACGAGGTGCACCACGTGCGCAACGTTCATTGCACCATTCTCCGCCTGCTCGGACTCGACGACAACCAGCTCACCTACTACCACGCCGGCCGCTTCAAACAGTTGAGCCAGTTCGGTGGTGAGGTTATCCCCGAGCTGATCGCCTGACCATCTATCACCCACACCGGGGAAATGGTGTCCATTTAACTCCTAACTCCGACATCAGCAACGCTGCCTATCTCCCAGCCGCTCAATTGACCCATCCCATGAAAAGTCGCCGTGAATTTACCAAACAAACCTGAGCCCCGGTCGCAGTCGGGATGATGACAAACTGGGCCTCGGCCAAAACCAGGAGCGACAATTAGGGGAGCATATCCTCCCGCAGCGACAGCTCCTGCGCACGGGCGAGACGGTCACATCGTATTGCCTCGGAGGCTGTCATCTGGGTTTCATCACCGAACCGCACAAAGCCGAGGCTCACATCGACCGCGCCATGGAATTGGCCACTCCCGCCATCATCAAAGCCCAGTCCCCCAGCGATACGATCAATGTCGCCTTGGTCGGGATAGGGTCCTTGGGCCGCGTGCTCTTGGATTCCCTGTTCAACCGGGATCGTGAGATGGGGCCCAGTACCGGACCAGCTTCGAACCGATTCACGCAGAACGGGTGCCCAAACCGGGCTCATTTCGAACATCCGATTGGCCGACAGCTCACGTCAGGTAGAATATCCAATGACATAGCATGAGTAGCCGCATCCCTACTTCAGTTCGGACGGCTTCATCGCGGAATAAAACCACTGTGGGCTTCCCACGGTTGGCAAAGGAAAGTGCCTCGAGGCCTGTCCACCGAAGCCTCTGGCGAAGGAGGATGGGCTAGGTATTGGGTGTGGTCCGGTTCCAAAGCCCGGTCTTCTCGTCACTTCGCTCCTCGGAAAAGTCAGATGTAGGTGATCTTCGCTCCTGTTCCGAGCCGAACGACGACACGACCACAAGAGCCCAATTGTGGAGGGCTCGCAGTCGACGGAGCAAAGCGGAGATGGGCAAATCCAATGGATTTGGGGCGTAAGCTCTGAGCGCAGTGAACCAAAAGCTGACTCAAAGCGTATTTCAACTCACTTGGCACGCAGGCCTTCATCGTGCTTTGGTTGGCCTGTGGGGTTCACTTATGATATGATCACAAATCCAATCAGTCTTGGAGACTTGGTGACACATTCCGGTGGATCAGAAATCGCATTCGCTGGCTGCGGTCTGGTTCAACCCGAACTCGCTGCCAAACTTTCCAACCTTTCTCACCGTTTTCCTTTTACTCTAGCCTCCGGAATTGGTGTTGAATGCCAGCTGGGCAAGAACCCAGGCACATCAGCCGACCTGGCCTTTCGGCTCGACCACAACGAGCGTAGGGACCGGGCGCTCGTTGCTTCCGGCATGAATCCGCCGTCGGCTTTTCCTCCAACCGAATGCCAGCAAGGCGTCTTGTGGTCTCGCGTCGCGGAATTCGCGACCCACAATCCAAATGCCCTTTGGCTGGAGTTTGATCTGACAAATTTGCCAGCCCTGGGTCACGGGCAGGCTCTACCCGCACCGGGCGTATTTTTCCCACCACCTTGGCGACGAGACGAAGACTTATCCGAACTCGAGCAACTGAAGCGCCTGCTTCCCTACTGGAGGGTTTTGCGAGGCGTTCAAGTTCCAGTGGAAATCGCCAGAAACCTGGGTCGCTTCGTCCGAGCAGTTCGCAATCCACTGGTGGTGTTTCAGTTTGGCGTCATGTTGGATCGCAATAAGGATTGGATGCGATGTTGCGTCGTCCACCGAGGGGGCAAAGGCAAGTGGGAACACCTGCCAAATGTCATCAAATCGCTCGGCTGGACAGGCGATCTCCAGGAGCGCTTGGTTCATTGGCAGGCGACCGGCTTGATTAATCAACTGTGGTGCCTCCATCTCGACATTGGACCGTGTAGGGGTGAACGGCTGGGGCTGGAATTCACAGTTGGGAGAAAGAATTCTGCGAAACCGCTTCTGGAGAATCTGGTTGCCCTCGGGGTTATGGCTGCGTCCCAAGCACAGTCGATTCTGGATTGGTCGGCCACGGGTGACTTCGTCTGTGCAGGCCGTGCGTTTTCCTTCCGGCGTCGATTCAATCACGTGAAATTGAGCGTCACGCCAAGCGCCTCTCTAGGCTGGAAAGCTTACTTCGGCATCGAGTTTGAAGAGCACACAGGATTTCATTCCTGAGGACAGTCAAACAAGGATTCGAGCACTGATCGCTGCAGCCCCGCGGGATCCAGCGTCCGGCGTGCCTCATGCATGGCACCGTCCGGCTTGGGAAACAGTCGGCGCAAGACATCCGTCCCCGGCATCCAGCCATAAGGATAAAGCCGCCCCCGGCAGTCGGCCGCGGAACCCGCCAGCTCACCCAGCAAACTTTGGGCGTGTATTCTGTCCTGGAATGGAAAACTCGCAAAAATATCGAACGCCACCATGTGTTCGACCGACTCCGACAAACGGAGCCAGTTCCCTACTCCCGGAAGTCGCGCGGCGACCATTGCGAAATAGGGTCGGGTCGCAAAAACATCCGGATTGGCGGCCGCCAAACGCGCCCACCTCTTCACGAAAACGACGGCGTCGCTGGGGTGGAACGCAAGCGAGATGGGCAGGGCAGCCTGCCCGTCTGGAAGTCCTTCCAAACGCGTGTACTTTTCGTCACGGCACCATCCGCCCAATGAAGCCGAAAATTTGAGCGGATCATCTATGCTCCCGGTAGTGACCATCGCCCCTGAGCAGCCTGGCCACTTCAGTTGCAAGGACTCCCATCGAGAATGGTGTCGTTCCGCTTCCAATCTGTCTGCGCATTCGATCGCAGCATGCACCTCCAACCGAGCTGTTTCCCCCTTTCGCACCACAAAGCCTTCCAAGCTCACTAACTCCAGCTCGCGAACACAACACCGATACACCTCCTCCAGTTCCTCGAGCGGAATATCACTGACCTTTAGTCGGCTTCGCCATGGTTTCAGCGGTTCGGTGCGCAGGCAGACTGAAACCAGCGCGCCGGCTAGGCCAGCCGTGCCCAAAAATAAGTCCATGAGATTCCGGTTATGGTCCGGTCGACACACCCACAAGCGTCCGTCAGTTCCCATTACCTCCAATTCCAAGACATGATGGGCCAGCAAACCGCGGCGAAAACTACGACCGCTCACGCCACCGAGCGCCAAGACCCCTCCAATGGTCGCATCGGTTCCACTTGTGTAGATAGGGAGACGAACACCGCGTTGGCGTAAGAACGCCTGAATACTACCGACGGTTTCCCCGGCACCGCATTTGCACCAGTCGGAACCGATTTGACGGCCCGAGCCATGCTCAGTCATCCGGGTCATATCAACGACGGCACCGCCAAGGCACGTCGATTGCCCCCCGAAAGACTGGCCGCCTCCGCGCACCACGATCGACCAGCCGTATTCTACCGCCTGCTTAAAACACGAACGTAACATCGACACTGAATCAGGTTGGGCGACCACCAAAGGAGGCCGCACGACCAGGCGTCCAAAATCGGTTCGATACTTCGTTAGCTGGGCACGAGGCAGAGTCACGAGATCATACCTGATTGGCTCAACTGCCGAGGCGAGAAAACAAACTCAATCGGAGCGCTGCTCAGTCCGCGAACTTGAACGCTGATGCTTCAGTATCGGTGCATTTCCTGTGCAAGCCTTTCAGGCGAGGTAGGGATCAGATCCAAAATTTAACCAAAACTTAATCACACAATACTTACTCTTCACGTCACCGAACGATTGGTAAGTGATTAACCGCGCCGTCCGATTGGGAATGAACCGGATAGTGTAGAATCAAATTGAATATATGAATCTCCATAACCGTATAACCACCCGTCGAGCCATCGAAGAACTTATCATTCAAAAGGCTTGGAACGATCCCGAATTCGCGGAGGCATTGAAGAACAATCCCACTGAGGCCATTTCCAGCGCCATCGATGAATTCAAACCGGAAAGGGCCGATGAAGCGAAGGAGCAACTGGATCTCTCCGAAATCAAAGTGATTTTCGAAACTGAAGATGAGATAAATTTTGTCGTTCCTCAGAACCCTCAAAACCGCGCAATTTCCGACGATGCCCTGTCAAAGGTCGCCGGAGGACCTTACGTATATTATGAAGGCGAAGACGCGGACGGCGCCGACGGTGACGACGGCTGGTAATAGGTTGAGCGTCATCCTAAAGCCGCCTACGATTCGGCTGCCAACTGTCGCCTGGCCATCGTAGAGAAAAGGCCGTTGCGTTTCATCAGAGTCTCGTAGGTGCCTTGCTCCACAATTTTCCCGTGATCAATTACCACGATCCGGTCGGCTGAAATCACCGTGCTCAGTCGATGGGCAATGACCACGCGGGTGGTCTGCAGCGCGGCGAGACTCTCCGTAACCACGCGCTGGGCACGGTTGTCGAGCGCACTGGTCGCTTCGTCCAAAATCAAGATGCGCGGATTGCTGATAATCGCTCGCGCCAGGATCAACCGCTGACGCTGCCCGCCTGAAAGCGTATCCACGCCACCCGTCAACATGGTGTGAATGCCCATCGGCATCGCCTTCACGTCCTCCTCCAAACCCACTGCACGTAACGCTGCCCATGCTTCTTCCTGGGTGTAGGTTCCCTGCCCGCACAAATTGGTCATCACACTTCCGGCCGCGAGCCGATCGTTTTGCAGCACCACCCCCATCAAGCCTCGCACGGCCTTCACATCTAAGTCTTGCATGTTCCTGCCATCATACAGGACGCCCCCCGACTGCGGGGCATCAAATCCCAACATGAGACGCATGAGGGTCGACTTGCCCGCCCCGGACGGCCCGACAACGGCAGTAAATTCTCCCGGGACGATGGACAACGAAACATCATCAATCACCCAGGGGCCGTCTTCAGCATAGCGGAAACGCAGGTGATTCAATTCCATCCCTCCTCGGATGGTGCCTGGGTCCGTCTTGGCTCCCGCGGTTTCCGGGACCTCCTGCAAAACCGGCTCGATTCGCCGGTAGACCGGCACCACGTTCACGATCGATGTAAGTGCTCCGAGCATGGCGACAAAGCCCTGAAAGAAGACTCCAAACGCAAAGGTAAACGCCACAAACCGACCCACCTCCAATGGAGGTTCGCGTCCCACCACCAGGAAGAAGAATACCATCGTGCCAAGCAACGGGATCACGGCGAGATAGGTCCTGATCTGATTGGCCAGGACCCGCGCCATAAAACGGTGATCCCGATAGCGGGCAAACGCCGTGGCCCACTCTCCGAATACCAACGGCTCAACTCCGCTGACTCGAATCTTGCTGATCGCGCGGAAAAGCTGCTGCACCAGTCCTTCCACCTTGCCGCGTGCTTCGGCCGCCGCCCATTGGTGCGGATATTGCCGCCAACTCGAATAGACGAACGGTCCCACCGCCAACAGCATTATAAGCGTCGCCCACAAAGCCAGCCGGACATCATAGATGAACAACATCAGGAAGTTGAGTCCGCCAAAGATTCCTCCCAACACGGTTGTGACGAAAAATTGCGACAACTGCCGACGAATCCGAGGTATCGCCGATCCGCGCTCCTGCAGTTCGCCTGACGAATATTGCTGGAAAAAACGCGCCGGCAACCGGATCAACCGATCCCAGATCGCCGTCTGCATATCCGCATCCATTTTACCCTCAATACGGGTCATGCTCAGGTCACGAGTCAGTTGGAAAAACGCCCCCGCCAGCGAAGTCACGGCCAATGCAACGCACAACATCACCAGCTGCCCGATCGAGCCGTGGGGTATCAACTGATCAAATACGATCCCGGTGGCCCAGGGCAGCAGCACGCTCATGCCACCGCCCAGCAGTCCCAGCACCGCAACGCGGGCCCAGTCCCGTCCGGTGCGGCGAAGGCCGACTTTGAGCAGGCCGCGCAAGGTGACCGGTTCATCCGGCAACGGGCTGTTGAACTGATGTCCACGACCCTTAAGGCGCGCCGCCAGCGTGGCATCAACACGGCGGGGCCGGGTATCCGTCAACGCGTATAGGTCATAGCTTGTCGACGAGGCGGGAATGAGCGCCACCGGTTCCGAATTGTCGTGCCAGTATCCGAGCAAGGGACCGTTATCCTCCCTCCACCATTGCGCTTCCAGTGCCACCTCGCGCACCCGCAGACCAGACGCCTTGGCCAGGTCACCGAGCGGGTCGATTTGGGGGCGACCCGCTATCGCATCACGATGCTGCTTGATCGAAATTCCGAGCACCTCACCGATCCTCCGGCAGGCCGCCAGCAAGGCATCCCCACCGGGTATCGCAGATTCCGGGATGCTTTTGGGGTTAAGCACTCGTCCCAGCGAGGCGTTTCCCTCCAGTCGCACCTTTCGATGGTAATCGCGTTTGTCCTTGAGGCGATTCAACTCGTCGACCGCCAGCAACCCACGGTTCATCCATTCGCATCGGCTGACGACCGCATGAAACCCGTCAATCTGCGTCCAAAAATCCTCGCCGGCCAGAACCATCGCCGTGTCCAGCCCCTCCCATTTTCCCGCGCTCAATACCTCCATCCAAGCGCGACGCGAGAGCGGGGTACAAACCGGTCCGTTTTCCACCACCCGCTCCTCCATGCCGATGAACAATCCCGCGCCCGCGCTGTGCCGTGCCCAAACAATGCCACCTGCGGAACGCACATGTTGTCCCGCCTCCAGTTCAACCTGCTGTCCTGCCTCCAACAACATGTCCGCCCGTGGATTGATGTCCCTTGCAATGCCGCCGAGCAATGCCGCCAGCCAATCGTCAACGCGTTCGGCCAGATCAGGTAGCACCGGAGCGACCGTGAGCAAGGCGGAGAACGCGGCTCGGTCCACCCGTCTCAAACGGGTGTCTGCCGTTGGCACAGCCTGCACCCCCGCGGCCATGGTATCCTCGGTCAGGTTTAATCCAAACAGCAGTCCATCGCCGTCCACGTGCCCCAACGGATTCCGGGATCCGTCTTCACCCGGCAATGATACCGAAAACAAATCAACCGAACCGGACTCAATCCACCAAACCGCATCCGCTCCATCCAGGGTGAACGGTTGATTTCCTCCGCGTTCCTCAACTTGTCCACAAGCCCGCACTTCATCACGCCAATGAGTAGACATCTTCGCCGTTTCTGGATTTCGCTCGCTCATCTGTTCACATGTGTTTCACGAGGGAATGGTAAAGGCCGTCGTCGGCGATGAGCTCGTCATGTGTCCCCCGCTCAACCACTCGGCCGCGATCAAGCACCACGATCTCGTCACAGTCGCGGATCGTGCTGAGCCGGTGGGCGATGATCAGGCAGGTGCAGCCCCGCCGGCGCAGGTTGCGATCTATCTCCAACTCGGTGTTCACATCGAGCGCGCTCGTCGCTTCATCAAGAATCAACAGACTGGGGTTGTTCACGAGAGCACGGGCGATTTCGATGCGCTGGCGCTGACCACCGCTGAAGTTTGTGCCATTCTCCTTCACCAGCGTTTCATAACCATCCCTGCGCTGCATAACGTCGTCGTGAATGCAGGCGTCCTTCGCGGCTTGCACAATATGTTGTTCGGGCACCGTCGCGTCCCAAAGGGTAAGATTTTCCCGCAGCGTGCCGGCAAACAGAAAGATGTCCTGATCGACCATTGCCCGCGAGTGACACAGGGTTATGCGCGGCCACTCGGGTTCCGGTTTGCCATCGACTAAAACCCCGCCAGACCACGGTGCATACAATCCAGCCACCAACCGTGCGATGGTCGACTTGCCACAACCACTCGGACCCACCAGGGCCACCCGGGATCCGGGCCGCACGGTGAGATTGAGATCCTCGATCAAAGGTCGGGACAGCCGGGCATATCCGAAGGTCAGGTTCCGTAATTCCAATCGCCCTACCAACTTTGGTTGCGGATCTGATTTGGGCTCCTCCGAATCGGCTGACAAGGGGGACTGGTCCTCGTCCCGGCAGGCTGGGTCGACAGAGTGACACAACACATCGTCGAGCCGATCAATGCTCCCGGTCATATCCTGCACCGTCCCACCCAGTTTGACCAACCGACTGATCGGGTCTGCGAAGGCCATCATCAATCCCTGGACCGCGACCAGAGTCCCGATGGACAAGTCTCCTTCAATCACACGTGTTCCGCCGATGCCCAATATCGTGACCAACGCCAGTCCGTTGAGCAGTCCCGGCAAGGCATTGAGCACGTGCCCCGGCACACTAAGCGCCTGCTGGGCATTGAGCATGTTCACGTGGTGCCCCCACCAACCACGAAAATACGTGTCTTCGCGGCCACCTGCCTTGATCGACTCGATGGTCTGTAAACCGATCATGGATGCGGTATTGTATTTGCCCGCCTCCTGCATTGCGCGGCGACTGGCTTCCTCACGCACGCGCGAACCCTTGTGCAAGGCGTAAAAGTTGCCTGCGCCGAACAACAATGCGACCACCGCCAACAAAGGGTCGTAGTAGGCCATCATCCCCACGAAAAAAAACAGCGACAACAGATCGAGCGCGGCGGTGGCCAGATCGTTGGAAAGCAAGGAAGCCACCCGGTCGTTCAACATCACGCGGGCACCCACTTCGCTGCCAAATCGCTGGGTGAAAAATACCGCTGGCATGCGCAAAGCGTGCCAGAGGAATCGACTGGATGCCGTCAGCGCCAACCGGGTTTCCAGGCGCAAAAGATAGTGCTGCCGCAACCACACCAGAACACCACGTAACACTGCCAGCAGACCGAGCCCAATCAACAAGGGTCGCAACCACCCATCGAACCGATGAACGAGCACCTCGTCGATGAACACCTTGCTGAACACCGGCACAAGCAGGCCCGGGATCAAAAGTAGCAGACTGACGGATACCGTGTATACCACTGCATTGGAGGAGCCGGCGAGGTAGCTCTGCAAACGGCTGAACAACGTTGGCAAACGTCCATTCGGCTTGAAATCAGGCTCCGGCTTGAAGGTCAGCACCAACCCGGTGAACGCCTCGTCAAACATTTCTCGCGTCACTACCCTCCGCCCCCCGGCTGGATCGTTCAAGTGCACCCCCCTGCGGCTGTATCCTTCCACCACCAGGAAGTGATTGAAATTCCAAAAGGCGATGAACGGCAGCTGCACCTGTTTGAGGTATGCGAGGTCAACATGGCGCCCCTCTGCCTTGAAGCCATAACGCCGCGCAGCCTTGAGCAGATTCGCCGCTTTGCTGCCATCCCGTGATACCCCGCATTCGACCCGCACCTCCTCGAGCGAAACCATGCAACCATGGTAACGCAGGATTTTGGTGAGAGCGGCCGCCCCACACTCCACCGCTTCCATCTGCAAAACGGTCGGGGTCACCACCCTCCGTCGCGGCAGCGGCGGCACGTCACGGGTTTGGACGGAGTCGGGCATACCTCAACGATCAAACAGCAATTGGATTGGTGCCGTCCGCCGCAGGGTGATCCGCGCATCGCAAAGCGTGCCGCTCCGCAAACGATGATCTGGTCCTCCGGAAATGGACCACTCGTAACCGCTGGTATTTGACTGCGTTCGCCGCAAAGCCACCCGCACCAATACCGGGGGAGTCTCACCAATAAATGTGCGAGCCAGCGCCTCGTTGCCTAATCGCCTTTCCAATCCGGCCAACGTCACGGGAAAATCCTCCACGTCAACGACTTCCCCCCGCAGATAGCCGTGCTCGCGAGGGTGGACTGTTTGCGGTAGCACCTCCACAGCCATTCCCGGCTCCACCCGGCCCGCCTCCCGGGCAGGCAAAAAAAGCATGGCTACCAGATCATTGTCGCTGTCGTCCCGTTCGATCCGGGCCAACGACCGACCATGTTCCGCATATTCGCCTTCCGTCACCATCAGCTCGATAACCCGGCCCGACTGAGGGCTGGATACCGGCCACGGCTCATCCGGACCGGTGTCGATGACCATGGTTGCAAGATACTCTCCATCCCCAACGAGCTGGCCTTCCTTGACCAAGACCGCTTCGATAAATCCGGATTCCCGGATAGCCACGGTAAAGAGTTCGCCCGGACGTTCCAACACCCCGGATGCGGGAACCTGCACCTGAAGGGTGCCCGTTACTCCCCATCCCAGCGCTACCAAAAGCACCGCCACGACTCCGACAAGGGCCAGCCAGCCGCGGGCATTGGTGGCCTGAAACACCCGATCCAATTGGTCCGGCACCTCCATCGCCTCAAGGGCTCGGTCACGAAAGAGAGATTTTAGTTTCATATTGTCAGGGGATATGGAAGCACCGACGGACTGGGTGGAAACCTAAGAACCGATCAAAAATCGCAGGCCCTCTTTGCAACGCAAGCGGTTGTTGTTTGGTCTGGCCCCTAACTCAATTACTGCCTGCGGTGAAACTGCCGTCTGAGCACCCTGACAAATGCAACTTACTCACAACCATATGTGGTGCCTCTCCGCAGACCCCCCCTGAGGCCTCTTTCCGGACTCTCTCCAAACCGATTCACGCAGCATAATAAGGGTACCCAAACCGGACTGACTTTGAACTCTCAGGTCGGTTTGCTGCTCAAGAGGCACATCGTTGAGCACTTCATAGCTGGGCCATATCAATACTACTTTAGACCTTATGCATCCGTCCCGAATTATAGCTTGTCCGACTCGAGAAGGCGGCTGCGGGCTTCCTTCCGGCTGACAAAGGAAAAAGCCACGAGGTAGGCGAAACATCGAATTATGGTCTGAATTTTGGCTCGGTAGTATCCCTCGCAGTGGTCAGGTATAGGTGATCTCCCCTCAGTTGCCGGGCCAATGGCTAAACGACAACAAGAGACCCTCCACCCGTAGACCGGAGAATATCGACTGGTGGAAGATCATCACTAACAAACACTACGCCGCTTCACGCCGATATCCCCCATTGTTCGCTCCCCGAAAATTCGTATTGGGGATAATTGTCTCGACTCGGAGTTTCGCTCTGCATCCCTACTCGGCTTTCGTATCGCCGCATTACTTCCCATGCTCGTAGTTCGCCGACTCCTCCTAGGGCTCACTCTTATCGCCGCCACCTCTGGCGTCCTCCTGCTCTCGGATCTCGATTCGCGAATCAAACCGGCAGCCGCCATGCGGGCAGGTGGCGAAAGCGGTTCCAATCCTGCCCGCGCCATGCGGGTCGCTTTGCTGCAGCACGCCTCCCAGACGATTCTCGATGACGGCAGCGCCGGCATGATTGCCGGTTTGGCAGACAAGGGGTGGATCGAGGGTCAGAATCTCAAGCTCACCCGCTACAATGCGCAGGGCGACATGCCCACCGCCCAATCCATCGCCCAAGGCATGGTCGGAGGAAATTACGACCTCCTGCTGAGCAACAGCACGCCATCACTCCAAGCGGTCGCCACCGCCAATCAGGCGGTAGGCCGCAACCATGTCTTCGGATTGGTCACCGATCCCTACGGCGCCGGCGTCGGCATAAACCGCGACAACCACCGCGACCACCCCCCTTACCTGGCCGGATATGGCACCATGCAGCCCGTGGAACTGGCACTGCGCACTGCCCGGCAGATGTATCCTGCTCTTTCGCGAGTGGGCGTAGTATGGAACGCCGCCGAGACTAATTCCGAAGCCCAACTCGTGCTCGCCCGCTCAATCTGTGCGGATCTGGGAATCGAACTTCTTGAAGCCACCGTCGAAAACACCGCCGGCGTCGCAGAGGCCGCCGCCGCCGTCGTCTCCCGCGGTGCGGAGGCAATCTGGGTGCCGGGCGACGTTTCCGTGATCGTCGGAATCGATGGCGTCATCGCCGCCGCCCGCAAAGGCCACATCCCAACGTTTAGTGTGATTCCGCCCAACGTCCGTCGTGGCACCCTGTTTGATGTCGGAGCTGACTACCACGCCGTTGGGTTCCGGACCGGTCAACTCGCCGGCGACATCCTCAACGGCCTCGATCCGGCTTCGGTTTCGATTGATAACTACATGCCGGAGCAGCTGATGATCAATCGTCAGGCACTGAACAACTTGAAGGACGATTGGACCATCCCGGCGGACCTCATCACCAGCGCACGACTCGTGATCGACGAACAGGGAGTCGAACACGAAAAAGCCATGGCACCACGCAACTCCGAAGCTGCCGCGCCCGGTACCCGACCCCTGGCGCAACCCGGGCAAACCTACCGCATCGCCGCAGCTTATTTCGCCCCGGATGACAGCCGTGAGATCTGCCAAGAGGGATTGCTCGATGGCCTTGCCGAATTGGGATTCGAAGTGGGACGCAACCTGGAGATCAGTGAGACCCATGCACAGGGCGAAATGGTGAACATCCGCCCCATGCTCGTGAATCTCGATCATACGCCGGTCGATGCAATCGTCACGTTTTCCACTCCCGTCCTGCAAGGAGCGCTTTTGGCCGTGAAGGAAAAACCGGTGGTGTTTACGTTTGTGACCGATCCATTGGCAGCCGGAGCCGGCCCCACTTTCAAGGACCACGCACCGGGCGTCACCGGTATCGGTTCACTGCCGCCATTGGACGAACTCCTGCGCCTGACCCAGCTTGCCTTTCCCCACGTCAAACGAATCGGCACCCTCTACAACAGTGGTGAGGCCAACTCGGTAAAGGTCGTCTCCATGATGCGTGACCTCTGCGATGCTGCGGGCATCGAGCTGGTGGAACTCACCGCTGCCAACACCGGCGAAGTCATCCAGGCTGCCCAGGGACTCGTCAGCCGTAACATCGATGTGTTCTATGTGCCGAGCGACAACACGGCCTATCAGGCGATCGAAGCGGTGGCCAAGACTGCCGCCACCGCCGGCATTCCACTCATCGGTGAAGACGCCACCTATCTCGACCGAGGATTCCTGTTCACGGTCGGTCCGGGGTTTTATTTCAGCGGTAAAGCCGCCGCCGAGCCGCTCGCCCGCGTGCTTCTTGGTGGGGATCCGGCCGATATCCCGCTCGCAAACGTTTCGGTGGGCGAAAGCAAATTCAATCGGGCGCAAATGCAGGCCTTGGGTTTGCAGATTCCCGAAGACGTGATCGCCGAAATTGAGGGGTCGCAGTCCGGCGCCCCTGTGAACTCCTCCGCAACTGCCGCCACCGCGCGCACCTCCGCCCGTTCTCCCAATCCCTCCGGCAAAACCTGGAACCTCCAACTGTATTTCTACATGGAGTCACCGCCATTCGAGCAGGCCATCGAAGGGATTGAGAAGGTGCTGCACGAAAGCCCGCTGGAGGAGGGGCGCGATTACACCTTGCGCATCCGCAGTGCCCAGGGCGACATCGGAGCACTCAGCGGCATCGTGGACGCCATTCTCACCGATCGCGCCGACATCGTCATCCCCCTCAGCACTCCCGCGACCCAGGTGGCTGCCGCGCGCATCAAGGACCGCCCGGTCTTGTTCGGCGTGGTGGCCGATCCGGTCGCCGCCGGCGCCGCCAAGAGTTATACCGATCATCCTGACAATCTCACCGGCATCACGGTCATGGGCCCCGCCGCCGAGATGTTGGACCTGCTGGCAGCACATTTCCCGGACTACCGGCGACTGGGCACGCTGTTTTGCCCTTCTGAAGCCAACTCAGTTTTCTTCAAAGACACCTTTGAAAAACTGTGTCAGGAACGCGGCTACGAATTGGTGGCCGTCGCTGCCAACAGTCCCAGTGAACTGCCAGACGCCGCCCTTGCTCTCGTGTCCCGGTCGGTTGATGCCATCGTGCAGATTCCGGACAATCAGTCCTCGGCCGGATTTGCGGCCATTACCCGCGCTGCTCGCCAAGCCCGCACCCCCTTGCTGAGTCTCAACAACACGAGCGTGGAGTTCGGTGCTGCGATCGCCATCGGCCGCGACTACGGCTACTCCGGAGAGGAGCTGGGGAAATACATCGTGCGGGTCATCGGCGGCGAAAGCCCCGCCGATATCCCCATCATGCTTTCCCCCCGCATTTACATCGCAGCCAGCGTCCCCAACGCCGATGCTGTCGGCATGACCCTGCCGGATTCCCTGCTCAGCGAAGCCCGCACCGTCGAGCGCTGAGCCCAACAACCGTTTCAGTCTCAATCTTGAATGTCATCCTTGTCCCCTCTTCCGCTGGCCTCGCTCTCAAAGTCCATCCAACTGGGGTAAAGACATCGATGGAGAACCCAGACTTTAATCCGGACACCGACCTGCCACATCATGGAAATAACCACTGCTAAAGACGGTTCCTCCTACGTGCTGACCCTGACCGGTCGCCTGGATGCCAGCTGGTGCGACCACGTGAAGCATGCCCTTGACGCCGCCGTCCGGACCGGCGAGCACCACGTGTTGCTCGACATGCAGGCCGTGTCCTACATCAGCTCTGCTGGCCTGCAGGTGCTGCTTTCCCACTTCAAACAACTCAAGGCCATCAACGGCTCATTGGGCGTTCGCCACCCCTCCGCCGGGGTGCGCGAGGTCCTCGAACTCGCGGGGCTCGAGATGCTCTTCATCTCCGACCAACCCTCACCGGCAACCTCAACAACCGAGACGTCAGATACGACAACCACAGAGTGGGAACACACGTCTGCCTCCGCCCGCTTTCAAGTCTTCGGCGATCACTCTCCGGAGCCGCCGATCTCTATCACTACCTTGGGTTCAATCGAGGGCTTGGTCGGTGGCACCGCTGCCAGTCCGCTGCAAGACCACAAATTCCCTCCCACTGCTTTTGGTCTCGGCGTTGGGGCCTTGGGCGACGACGACAATGCGTCCGCTCGACTGGGTGAGTTGCTCGCTGTCGCCGGCACCGTCGCCTACCAGCCGGCGGACGGTTCCAACCGGCCCGACTTTCTCGTCACTCAGGAGGCGCTGGTGCCCGAAGCCCAATTGATGCTCGGAATGGTGGGCGGTAAACTGCCGCAACGGCTGGCCCGATTTGAAACGATATCCGGCCACCGCACCGTCGGTCTGGCCGAATTGGCCGCGACCGCAATGGAACTCTCCGCCGCTCCCGCCGTCGCGATGGTCGCGTTGACCGAAACCGCCGGTTTGGTCGGCGCCGCCCTGCGCCAATCCCCCGCTACCGCCGCGGCCCGCGCCGAACGATTCGGATTTCCCGGCGTGCGCGACTGGCTTTCCTTCAGCAG
>JANQKV010000070.1 GCA_028280945.1 Opitutaceae bacterium | reverse complement strand
CTGTCTGTGGTCGACAACGTGCCCACTGTCGCGTTGGTGCCCGTGGCCGACTGGTTGATCGACGTTGGACTTAATCCGATGTCCGTCGGGGTGGAGTTGCTGGCTGTCAGTGAAATGGAGGTGTAGCGACCATTGAGAGTGAAACCGGAACTGGTATCGACCTCCCAGTTGGAAGGCGTGTGGATTGCCTGAAGCGCCTGCTCGCGTGTCATGCCGTTAGTAAGCACCCCGGTCTTGAGGGCAATGTCATAGCCGTTGGTGGGGGCCAGGCCGAAAGCGCTGCCGGACTGGCCGGAAGACGCCGCGGTCAGACCGGTAGGGATGCCGGTGATTCTCTCGGTGTTGCTGGCAAAGCTGGTTTGAAAGCCGGAGGCATCGGCGCCGGAATCGTAGAAGTTGGCAGCATAAACGAAATTGAAATCAGTGGAGGTTGCACCAGCCCGTTCAAAAACCAGAATCTGCTCTTCTACGAAAAAGGTGGTGCCGTTGGCGTTGACGGACATACCCACGCTACTGATATCCCCTGGGGCAGAACTGTAGCTCACAATGGTGCCTTTGGTGACACCTGCACTTGGAGTCTTCCAGAACATGCCCGTAGACGGGAAACCACGGTTATAGAGCGCAGGGTTGCCATCGATCCAATTGTCGGTGGTGCTATTCCAACCGCTGTTGGTGAAGAAGATGTAGTGGTCACCTGGCAAGTCAGCGAGAGCAACGAAGGCGAAGTCGGAATTGAACTGGCTGATACCAATGATGGCGATATCGCCGGGACTCAGGGTATTGCCAAAGGATCCGCTGAGAGGTGACGAATGAGTATACGTGCTCCGCAGGAATCCACGAATTGCACTGGATGCGGTCACCCGAAACTCGTCGATGTTGGCGAAGGCCGGGTCGGAAAAATTGAACCGGTTGCTCCCAGTAGACAGGCCGCTGAACGTGACAAGATCTGTCACGGCGGCTCCATCGCGGAACCCCTGAAAACTGAGTGTCTTGGTGCTGGTGGAGTTGAGATCGAAATTGAATATGTTAAGCCAGAATTCACTGCCACCATCCCGAGTGAAGATGAGCGAAGTATTGTCCGGCGTCTGCGGGTCGCGCGAAAAGCCGGCGCCAACCCGACCGGTCCAGTGCGTGCCGAACGCAGGGGCGTGGCTATCCTCCTCCATGTAGCCATTGTAGGTAATCGTGAACCCATCCTGAGAATATGGCGAGGCGATGGGGACCCCGGCGGTTCCTCCTGCCCCATAAACATCCCCGGGTGGGTTCCATCTGGTTTCGGTTGGCGAGAAAGCGGCATCCGCTACCGAAAGGCAGCCTGCTGTCATCGCACTGCCCAGCACCGTGCGAATGATTCGTCCAAACCGGACCAGGGGATTCAAGAAGCGATGCTCGCTTGATGTGAGACTATTCAAAGTGGAAAGGAATCGGGTATTCATGAGTGGAGGGAATCGGGATTAGAGTGGTTTTTACCGACGGCCGTGAAGCGATGGCAGCTCGACACATTTCCCAGAGGAATCACCAGTCAGCGACTCCCACCCGGTTGGCCGATCCGGATCAGTGACCAAAGCCAGTGATAGGGTGGTAGAATCCAGGCAAAACGATGCCACGACACTCAGATACTTCATGACGATTAGGGGACATGGGTGAGACAAACGACTGTCGGGAAGTGCAACGCAGTCGATGTGGTGATTAGTTTTTTGAAGTTGTCTTACTGGTGACGGCCAGTCGCTTCCAACTTGGACACACTCTGTTTCTACAGGCGAGCTTATTGGCCTGTCTACTTGGAGAGAACATGGAGACTCAAAATTCTGCGATTCCCGCAGCGTCGACGGGGGCGTTCTTCCCGTCAGGTTAGTGAATCGGCATCTTATTCGAATAGGTGAGGGATTTCGTAGAATTCCTCGATGCAATCAGGCCCCCTCTTGGGAGGGGTTTCATGGGCAGTCCAAGAATGATGGAAAAATCAGAGGGCGTGAATGGCCGACTTGCTTACCGCGAGTCCGGCCTCCTTCACCGCCTCACTCATGGTCGGATGGGCGTGGATGGTGCGGCCGAGGTCCTCGGCACTGCCGCCATACTCCATGTGCGTGACCACTTCGCTGATCAGCTCACCTGCGTTGTGGGCCAGGATCTGCGCTCCGAGGATCTTGTCGGTTTCGGCATTGGCAATGATCTTAACAAATCCATCAGTGACGTCGGCTGCGATGGCCCGGCCATTGGCGGCGAAATTGAACTTGCCGACCTTTACCTTCCTGCCGGCGGCTTTGGCGGCATCCTCGCCGAGGCCCACCGTGGCAACCTCCGGATCAGTGTAGATGATGGCGGGCACCAAGTCCCAATTGATGTGGCTCGCGTGGCCGGCGATCCACTCAGCGACGGCGACGCCGTCTTCCTCGGCTTTGTGGGCGAGCATGGGGCCGGCGACGACATCACCGATCGCGTAGATGCCGTCGACATTCGTCTTTAGCTTGGCGTTGACCTTGATGCGACTCTTCTCGTCCATCTCGACACCGGCTGCCTCCAATCCGAGTCCTTCGGTGAACGGGCGACGGCCGACCGATACCAGAACCTTGTCGGCAGGGAAGGAGAGCTTTTCGGTCCCACGTTCGGCCGTAAGCAAGCCGTCCTTGAACCCAGTTACTTTCGCATCCACCTCGATTTTGAGACCCTGCTTTTTCAGAATGCGGGTGAAATTGCGCACGATGTCCTTGTCGGAAGCTCCGGCGATCTGAGGCAGGAACTCGACGACCGTAACATCGGCACCGAGGCGGGCCCAAACCGACCCGAGTTCCAGACCGATGGCGCCGCCACCGACGACCACAAGTTTTTCGGGCACGGCATCGAAGCCGATTGCATGATCGCTCGATACGACGATCTCGCCGTCAAACGGCATGAAAGGGAGCTCGACGGGAGCGGAACCCGTGGCGATGACGATGTGATCGGCGGTGATGCTTTGGCCGCCCACGGTGAGCTCCTTGGCCGAGGTGAATTTCGCTTCGCCGGTAATGACGGTGACCTTGCGAGCTTTCGCGAGCTGGGCGACGCCACCAGTAAGCTTGGCAACAACGGCGTCCTTCTTGGCCATCAGCTTGGCGATATCGATGGCCGGTTTCTCTGCCGTGATGCCGTGATCAGCGGCATGGTCGCGCAGGAACGCAAAGTGCTCCGAAGAATGCAGCAGGGCCTTGCTGGGAATGCAGCCGACATTGAGGCAGGTGCCGCCGAGGGCGGACCGCTTTTCAACGAGGGCGACTTTCATCCCCAGCTGCGCCGCGCGAAATGCACACACATAGCCGCCCGGGCCAGCGCCGATTACAATGAGATCAAACGAAGAATCAGACATGAGAATCTTTGGTCTTTATGCTTATCCTTCATCTTTATTTCGGCGGATCTTTTGCGACGAAAGATAACGATAAAGAGGAAAGAGAAAGATGTTGAATTAGACTTCGATGAGAAGTCGTGCCGGATCCTCGATGGCTTCCTTGATCTTCACGAGGAAGGTCACGGCTTCCTTGCCGTCGACCAGGCGGTGATCGTAGCTGAGGGCCAGATACATCATCGGGCGGATGACAACCTCGCCATTCACCGCCATGGGTCGGTCGTTGATCGCGTGCAAACCGAGGATTGCACTTTGGGGGGCGTTCAGGATCGGGGTGGAAAGCATGGAGCCGAAGATGCCGCCGTTAGTGATCGTGAACACACCGCCCTCGAGATCCTCCAAGGTGATCTTTCCTTCCCGCGCGCGGGTGGCCACCTCGGCGATATCAGCCTCGACTGCGGCCATTGACTTGGTGTCGCAGTCACGGATCACGGGCACCATCAGTCCCTTGGGGGTGGAGACGGCGACGCCGATGTCGTAGTAGTGATTCTGAACGATTTCCTTGCCGTCGATTTGGGCATTGATGCCGGGCACTTCCTTCAACGCATTAACGACCGCCTTGGCGAAGAAAGACATGAAGCCGAGTTTGAAGCCGTTTTTCTTCACAAACTGGTCCTGATACTTTTTGCGCAGGCCCATGACGGCGGACATGTCCACTTCGTTGAACGTGGTCAGCATCGCGGCCTCGTGCTGTACGCCAACCAATCGTTCCGCGATCTTCGAGCGCAGCGGGGTCATCTTCTTCCGGGTCTGCTTCGCATCCGTGGAAGAAGATTTTGGATTGGGGGTTGCGGATTTGGGACTGGCTGGAGCAGGTGGCGGTGGCTCGGGGGCTTCTGCTGCTCCCGCGGTTTCGGGTTTCGGTTCTGTTGTTTCCGCCGCTTTCGCGGCGGAAAGCATATCGCCTTTCGTGACCCGGCCATCCTTGCCAGTGCCTTTCACCGAGGCGGGATCGATGCCGGTTTCCGCGGCTAGACGACGGACCGCAGGTCCCGCTTTGGCTGATGCATCCGAGGGCTCGGTTCCAGTCGCTGGACCGGCTTCGGCTGAAGCCGTGTCGCCACTCGAGTCTTCGGTCGTAGCACCGCCGCCTTCCTCGATGATCGCGACGACTTCACCGATGGTGACTTCGGCACCTTCGTCGACCTTGAGGCGGATCATCCCGTCGGCATCGGCGACGCCATCGGAAGTGATTTTGTCGGTCTCCAATTCGAAGAGGTTCTGGCCGCTTTTGACGGTATCTCCATCGGCGACGTGCCACTTGGCGAGCACACCGCTGCTGATCGATTCGCCCATCGGCGGGATTTTGACTTCGGTAGACATGGGAAAGGCTGGGCGCGGACGTTAAAGGGCGAAGGCTTCCATGAGGAACCTGGCCAACTCGCGTTTGTGCAGGGCGAGGGCACCGACCGCCGGCGAGGCTGCATCGTCGCGGCCGGTGTAGATGGGTTTGCGGCCAAAGATCTTCTCGATGCGGGGGGCGAGGTAGGGCCAGGCCCCCATGTTGTGGCTTTCCTCCTGACACCAGACCAGACGCGCTTGAGGATGTTTTTCGGCCAGCAGTTGGAGCTCGTGCTTGTGAAGTGGATACAGTTGCTCGATCCGCACGATCTCGGTGTCGGTGATTCCCTTGTCGCGACGATACTTGTCGAGGTCGTAGTAGACCTTGCCGGAGCAAAGAATGAGGCGCTCCGTTTTTTCCGGCGCGGCGGGGTCGGGAATGATCTCCTGGAAGATCGTTTCATCCAAAAACTCCTCGACTTTCGATACCGCCTCCGGGTGGCGCAGAAGCGACTTGGGCGACATGACAACCAGGGGTTTGCGGAAGTCGCGATGCATTTGGCGGCGCAATACGTGAAAGAAGTTTGCCGGGGTGGAGATGTTGCAGACTTGGATATTGTCCTCCGCGCAGAGCTGGAGGAACCGCTCGAGGCGGGCGGAGGAGTGTTCGGGCCCCTGGCCTTCGTAGCCGTGGGGCAGCAGCATCACGAGACCGCTGAGCCGCTGCCATTTTGATTCCGACGAGGCGATGAACTGGTCGATCACAACCTGGGCTCCGTTGGCGAAATCGCCGAACTGAGCTTCCCATTGGCAGAGCATTTCCGGGTAGTCCAATGAGTAACCGTAGTCGAAACCCAGCACGGCGGCTTCGGACAGCAACGAATTGTAAACGCAGATTTTCCCCTGCTTTTCCTGGATGTGTTCGAGCGGAGCATAGCGCTCACGGGTCTCTTCATCGTAGAGGTAGGCGTGCCGTTGCGAGAACGTCCCGCGACGGCAGTCCTGTCCGCTGAGGCGGACGTGTTTGCCTTCGGTGAGCAACGTACCCCAGGCGAGTGATTCGGCATAAGCCCATTCGATTGGACCACCGTTGGCGAAGGCCTTGGCTCGATTGTCGAGGAGGCGCTTGATCTTGCGGTTTACCTTGAAACCGTCGGGGGTGGTGGTGAGTGCCTTGGCAACCTTGGACAGGTTGTCTTGGCTGACCCCCGTAATTACGGGCGTGTGGTTGTAGCTGGGTTGGAAAACAGCCGTTGATCCGCGGAATTGATCCTGGGCTTCCTCACGGGCGATGCGGGCGGCGTCGGCAGCTTTGGCCTTCTTGAAGGCCTCTTCCATCGCATCGGTGTATTCCTTTACGATGGCGTCCGCGTCTTCCTGGGTGATGGTGCCTTCGGCGATGAGTTTTTTGATGTAGATCTCCGATACTTTGGGATGGGAGCGAATGGTCTTGTAGAGGACCGGTTGGGTGAATGACGGCTCATCACTCTCATTGTGGCCGTGGCGCCGGTAGCAGACCATGTCGATCACCACATCACGTCGGAACTTCATGCGGAATTCCAATGCGAGTTGCATGACGTAACAGACCGCTTCGGGGTCGTCGCCGTTCACGTGGAAGACCGGCGCCTCAATCATCTTGGCCACGTCCGTGCAATAGTAGGTCGATCTGGCGTCGGCTGGGTTCGTGGTAAAGCCGATTTGATTGTTGATGACCAGGTGGACCGTGCCGCCGGTGCTGTAACCGGGAAGCTGGGAAAAATTGAGGGTTTCCGCGACCACACCCTGGCCGGCAAACGCGGCGTCGCCGTGAATCAGCAGCGGACAAACCTTGCGACGCTCGAGGTCACCTCGGATCCGCTGACTCGCGCGGGCCTTGCCCTCGACGATGGGATTTACGATCTCGAGGTGCGAAGGATTGGCGGCGAGCTGCACTTCCACAACTCCACCGGTTTTCGTCAGTAACTCGGCTTCGTATCCCAGATGGTATTTCACGTCACCATCACCGGCGACGGCATCGGGAATGTAATTCTCGGAGAATTGGTCGAAAAGCACGTCGAACGGTTTGCGCAGGATGTTGGCGAGCACGCTGAGACGACCGCGGTGCGCCATGCCCATGACCACCTCTTGCACGCCGACTTCCGGGCACTTTTCGAGGAACGAGTCCAACGCGGCGATGGCGGTCTCCCCGCCTTCGAGCGCAAATCGTTTTTGGCCGACAAACTTGGTATGGAGAAACTTTTCGAACAGCTCGGCTTTGAGGATGCGGCGCAGGATTTGGATTTTGCGGAAGCCCTCGAACTGGGGCTCGTTGTTGCAGTTCTCCATCTGGAACTGCAGCCAGTCGCGGTCCTCCATGTCGTTGATGTGCATGTATTCGACGCCAATGGTGCCACTGAAGGTGCGTTCCAAGGTATCGATAATGTCCCTGAGCTTCATCTGACCCCCGCCCTTGTAGCGGGTGAGGGTGTAGCTCTCGTCCAGGTCATCCTCGGTGAACTCGAAGGCCTCCATGCCCAATTTGGGATGGCGTGCGGGCGGAGGACTGAGCGGATCGAGGTGAGCCTGCAGGTGGCCGTGGGAGCGGTAGGCATTGATCATGCGGATTGCCATGACCTGTTTGCGACTGTCGACCAAGTGCACCCCGGCGGCTTTCGCGCTTTCGGTGGAAAGCGTGCCGCCTTTATGCCCGAGCGAGAAGCCTTGGAAAAACGCGCGCCAAGTCGCATCGACGGAATTGGGATCATCGAGCCACTGTTCGTAAAGCGTCTCGAAGACCGCGGCATTGGCGGCGGGAGAGAGTGAAGGCGGTTGCATGATGGAAGGGTCCCACGATTACGTTTTCGGCGGGAGCGACCAATGGCTGGGCCGAGACCGTAAACGTGATGGTTTCAGTCTTAGTCGTTCACCGGAATGTAACTGATGGTTGAACTCAAGTATGATCCCGATTCACAAGGGTAGGAGCCCGTTAGGTTTGAGTTTCGCTTACACCATGCGGCTGCGACATTAATTTCCCTATTTCACTCATGGAGACACAGATAAAAGCAGCGTTGGTTAATCTGCTGGCTGGCATCGAAGCCGGTGACGGTTCCGTCATCGCCGCTGAAATGGCAAAACTGGACGAATTTTTGATTGCCGGTCGCGACCAGCTGCATCCGCAACTGGTGCATTTCCTGGAGAACCGGAGCTACGCCAAGGCGCATATGTTTTTGGGCGGAGAATCCGACATTCCGGTGGGGGTCTGCGGGGGCCGGGCTGGGAAAGACTGAAAAGCTGAAAGGCGAGAAATGGGCAAAAGAGATAAAAGGGTTTCAACAGACGGGGGAGGCGATTTGGGGCAGAACCCGTTTGGGGCGCTGGATGGATTGGCAGACTTGCCGGCGGGACCGGTGAAAGAGTCGGTTTCCTCCCTGTCGCCGCTACCGAACACATCGAACCGAAAGCAGCCCAACACCAACCGTGGTCGACTCGAGATTCGTCGCCTCACTGGCGGCAAAGGTGGTAAAACGGTGACGGCCGTATCAGGATTCAAGGGCATCGCCGCATCCGAGCTCCAACAGCTGGCCAAACGCATGCAAAAGTCATGCGGCGCGGGTGGCACCGTCAAGGGCGGGCAAATCGAGATTCAAGGCGACAAACGCGAACAGGTTGCCGTGATCCTGACTGATGCCGGATTTCGTCCCGTCATGGCAGGCGGGTGAATCCGGCCAGGGGCGGTGGAGACGGCCCGATTCCTTCAGAAAAACGACCTGTTCCTCAGGAAACACTGGTTGAGTTGAAGGGTCTTTCTCTCTGTTTCCCCGTCATGAATATGCTCCGTTTCGCCTTCGTTTTTTTGCTGCCTTCAATCAGCCTGATGGGAGATTACTCCCGTGGCGTTAAGCCGGTGTTTGTTGCCGACGAGTTGTTGGTTACCGCAACGGTTGACCTCATGCCTCGGGTGATCGATCCGAATCTTCCCCCCGCCCGCGAGCCCGATGACATGTTTGCCGAGGCCGGAGTGACGGTGTTGTCGGACGAGTCGTTTGATCCACCCGAGGTGGTCCGACACTTCTTTCGGGTGAGATTAAACGATGGCACCAAATTCGGGGAAGCATTTCGACGAATCCAGCAATTCGATTTTGGCGTCCAATCGAGCTGGCACCTCAATTGGGTGGGGCCTAACCATCTGATTTGGCTCGACCCGCAGCCTGCCGGAGCGAATCGAGTGTTCAACATGTCGACT
Organism: Opitutaceae bacterium; assembly: GCA_028280945.1. Taxonomy (GTDB): domain Bacteria; phylum Verrucomicrobiota; class Verrucomicrobiia; order Opitutales; family Opitutaceae; genus Actomonas. Next base: position 47,111 of record JANQKV010000070.1, on the reverse strand, counting down.
CGGGCGGAGGTAGGGCAGGGGGATCGGGTGGCGATCGGAGGGTTTGTGGTTCCAGGAGAATTCGCCAAGTCTGTCGTGATCAAGGTTCGGGGGGCATCCCTGTCCTCATTTGGCGTTGAGGGAGCGTTGGAGGATCCGGTTTTGAAACTGCACCAAGGGCAAAACCTGATTTTTGAAAACGACAACTGGGAGGACCGTCCGGATTGGGAATGGGAGGCAGCACGACAGATTTGCCCAGTCCCAGATGACCCCCGTGAAGCGATGATCTACACGATGCTTGATCCCGGAGCATATACCGCCGTGATCGAAAGTGCGGATGGCCAAGCGGGAGTGGCGTTGATCGAAGTTTATCTTCGCGATCAATTCCACATCGATTACACGCCGTTGCCTGGAGAATAGGCCCGCCGGGGATTGGTCTGGTCAGGCCGCCAGGCCTGCAGCCAACGCGAGCGCAGCGCGGGCGCGGTTGAGGATGTAGAGGTGGTAGCCGGGGGCGTGGTTGGCCACGAGACCGCGGATTTGGTCGAGGGCCCAGTCGACACCGATGATTTCGACCACGTCGGGATTCTCCGAAGCCACCTCGAGGCGTCGCGTGAGTTGGTCGGGCAGGGTGGCTCCACTGAGCGTCGCAATGCGCTTGATCTGCTTGAGCGAAAGGACCGGCATGATGCCGGGCACGATCGGCACCGTGATGCCACGGGCGCGGCATTTTTCCACAAAACGGTAGTAGATGGCGTTGTCGAAAAAGAGTTGGGTGGTGATGAAGTCCGCACCGGTGTCGACCTTGCGCTTCAGGTTGTCGAGGTCGGCCTCAAACGAGAGGGCCTCCTGATGCTTTTCCGGGTAGCCGGCCACCCCCAGACAGAAATCGGGATGTTGGTCTTTTAGCAGCGCCACCAGCTCATTGGCGTAACGCAGGCCGTCCGGAGCCGGGGTGAAGGTTGTTTCGCCCTTGGGAGGATCGCCCCGCAAGGTCATGATGTTGCGAAATCCGGTGTGATAGAGGCGGTCGGCGTGGTCGCGCAACTCAGCCTGAGAGTGCCCCACGCAGGTGAGATGAGGCATGACAGTGAATCCGAGATCATCCTTCAGGATCGATGACACCTTGGCGGTCATATCGCGAGTGCTGCCGCCCGCCCCGTAGGTGACCGAAACGAAATCCCACTCGATGTGATGCAACGCCTCCGCCGTGGCCCGCAGGGCCGCAACGCCTTCCTCGTTTTTGGGTGGGAAAAACTCCAACGAGCGCAGCGGACGGTCCGCCGCAAAGAGCGAGGCGATGGATGGGTTTGTTGTCATTAACGCATCAACATATCTGTATATGATGATGCGTTATCAAGACTGAAATTTCAGCTGAGACCTATTCTTCGGCGGGGAAAGGCGGATCGATTTCCGTGTCGGTAATGGGAGCGGCTTCCACGACTGCGGCTCGATTCTCCGGCAAGCCGTTGAAGACAAAGTCGGATACACGAAAGGCGAGTTGGTCTTGGAATCCACTGAGAGGAGCCAATTCGGTTGAACCTGCGAAAGACACATAGACGGGACCCGCGGGGATCGTTTCGGTGAGGTCTTCCAGTGCGTCCTCGGCACTTTCGGGTTCCAAGTCCATGTTGGCCGTAAGGTCCTCCACCGCAGCCACCGGGTCGCTCGCCTCCTCTTTGATAATGGTTTCCTCGGGCTTGCGACCGATGGTCCAGGTCAGGGTTTCACCGCCAAAGGTAGTGACTTCAAATGCGCGGGCGTTCTCCCGGGCGGCCAGGACGTCGGCATCACCTGGCGTGGATGTATCCGAAAATCGGAGACTGCGCAGGGTGCTCAGCAATGAGGTGATGGGTTGGGTGCGCAACTGCTCTCCGTCGGCGAGTTCGGCCGCCCAGGTCGCCGCGACGTTTTCGCGGGTGGCAGTAACCGATTCTTCGTGGGGGAACGAGAGGGTGACACTTTGAATGTCGTCGACTTCGAACGCGGTCAGTGCGGCGCTGGCCCAGTTTTTGGCGGTGCCGTCGATGAAAACGCTGGCAGGTGTCAGGTAGACCGGTGCTTCGTCACCTTCCACGAGACGCAGGTAGCGTCCGCCACGTGAGGCGGTTGTGCCGAAGGTGAGGGTCGTTTCGTCGATGGTGATGGCAGCCGTGCCAAGATCGAGCCGGGCCGCCCGCTCGGGACTGCGGGTTACGACCCGAACGATTTCGGCCTCCCCCAGATCGCGGAGCAAGCGGCGGAGTTTGTCCGTGTCGGCGGGCAAACCATGGTAGGAGTCGACTCGCCAAACCCCTTGGTCGTCACGCGATAAAGCGACGGTGTCGTCGTTGTTCGTGACACTGATACTTTGAGCGTCGTTGACGGGAAGGCCGGCGAGCAGCGACGTGCCGACCCGAGGATCGGCGTCGGCGGGTGCCACGGGGCGGTCGAACCAGGCGACGATGCCGGAGAGGATGGCGAGGATGAGAACCGAGATGCTGAGGATCTTGAGATTCATGCGAGCAAGGGATTGCGGTTCGATTTATCAGCGGCGGCGGCGGGACCGGTGGAACCACCAGCCGAACAGGCCGATGCCGACGGGGGCGGCAAACAGGTTGAGCAGGAGCAGATTGGTTTCGAGGGCGTCGATATCCTCTCGCAGGGCACGGCGGATGTCGCGGCGTTCGCGGCGCATCTCCGCCTCCTGGGCTTGGAAGTTGGCGATGGCCTCGGCGATCTCCGGGGAGGCGACGAGCAGACCGTTGTCGCCAACCTGCGCCTGCAGGCTGGTGAGCTCGGATTGCACTTCGGAAAGACGGGATTCGAGGGCTTCGAGCTGCTGCTGGTAACGCTGCTGGGCGGCGGCCTCCATTTCACGCACAACAGTGAACGGATGCACCGAGCTGCCTTTGCTGCGGATGGAAATGAGGTCCTGGGAGCCGGCGAGGTATTCAACCGCGTTGGTACCAAAGGCGAGGTTGTCGTTGAGGGGGTCGGCGGCTTGGAAACCACCAAAGTTGATCCGGCGAATGGAGTAGCTGTCCATCAGCCAGTCGGCATCGGCGACCACCACAAGCGTTCCGTCGCCTTCCTTCACCGAGGCTTCGGCGGGCAGGCTTTCTGAGATCTCCGATGCTTCCTCCTCGGATTCCGGGGGAGGCGGCGGGCCGTCCGGGAAAGCCGTCGTAAAGGCGCCGGTGATCATCGCAGCGATGGTGTGAGGACCATCGGGGGTGATGTCGCCGGAGATGTCCTGCTGGGCGGCGAATTGCAGCATCATTTGCGGCACGCTGCCGGCTTGGGCGGAGGTTTGAATGAGGGGAGTGAAGGTCAGCTCCGATCCTTCGACGGGAGCGATGCGGCCGGCTTCGACGAGGATCATGGAGTTGAGATCGGCCGTGGGCATGACCTCGGCACTGAAGTTGTCGGCCCCGAGCTGCAGCCAATGCGGAAAACGCGCCACGCCGCGCCCGGTGTTGACCTGGGCACCGAGCAGCAGGTCGCCGATCACATCGCCGGCACTGTAGTCGATTCCGTAGGCCGCAAGCAGCCGGGGGAGGTCAGAAGAGACGTTCGGAGCGCCGCCGCCCATCATCATCTGCTGGGGGGGAACCTGGCGCTTGAAGTGTTCGGAGGACGGATCGAGCACGAGCATCACCGGTGATCCATCCAGCAGGAACTGGTCAATGGCGTATTCAAGTTCCGGAGACAACCCCTGCGGGTGCACCACGACCAACACATCGAGGTTGGCCGGAAGTTCGATCGCGGTGGGTTCGATCGTTTCAATGTCAAAGGTGCGCTCCCATTCGCCGATGATGAATTGGTCGGGCGGGGGTTGCTGCCCCATCTGCGCCATCATCGGATTAAAGGGCGGCGACTGCAGGGGCAGGCTGCTGATCAGCCCCATGCGGCGCTTTTCGAGGACCTGCACGGTGTAGATCAGTTGGGACAGATCGTATTCGAGAAACTGCTCCCGGTCGGGGGCAAAACTGCCGATGGTCTCGGCCTGGTCGGCGGCGGTGGCGCTCAGGCCAAAATAAACGGATTCGCCAGTGCCGGGAATGATGCGGGGCTGGATGCCGGCGCGGGTGGCGGCCTCTTCCTCCGGGGTGTCGGGCTCGGGATTGATGACGTTGATGACGAGGCGACCTCGGGCGGCCCGGGCGTATTGGTTGAGCATTTCCTCCACGCGGGCGGCGAAGTTTTTGTAGGAAATGGGCAATCCCGAGGCACTGCGCGAGAAGTAGAAGTCGAGGGTGATCGGTTCCTCGATTTTCTCGAGCAGCGAGTAGGTGCCGCCGGACAAGGTGTAGACATTGGCCGCAGTGTTGTCGACGCGCCACGGGATGCGGGAGGCGAGGTAGTTCACCAGCACGAGGCCGATGAAGAGCAGAAGGATGGCGAGGAGTTTGGCGCTGGTTTTCATGGCGGGATCGCGATGGGGTTCAGCGTTCGAGGGCGACAACGTTGAGGAACAACGTGAAGCCGGTCAGGGAGAGGAAAAACACCACGTCGGAGGGATCGATGATGCCCTTGGTGAAGGGTTCGAAGTGGGTAATGAACGAGAAGTTTGCCAGCACGTCAGCGAGGAATTGCGGCAGGTAGGCCTCGAGCAATTCGTTGAACACACTCCAGCCCAGGAACAGCAGGATCAGGCAAACGATTACACTCAGGACAAAACTGATGACTTGGTTTTTGGTCAGAGCGGACATCAGTGAGCACACGCCCAGGTAGGAGCCGGCCATCAACATGCTGCCCATGTAACTGGTCAAAATAATACCCCAATCGGGATCGCCGAGGTAACCCACGGTCAGGGCCATGGGGAACGTGAGAGCGATGGCGACACACAGAAAGGCCCAGGCGGCGAGGTATTTGCTGACGACGGCCTCAAGGGTCGTGAGCGGCAGGGTGAAGAGCAGTTCGATCGTGCCCGTGCGTTTTTCCTCCGACCATAACCGCATGCCGGCGGCGGGGATGAGGAAAAGAAACAACCAGGGGTGGAAGACGAAGAAACTCTCCAGGGTGGCCTGCCCGGCGTCGAAAAAACGGCCGAGGAAAAAGGCGAGACCCACCGCCGCCATGAGGAAGACGACGAGAAAGACGTAAGCCACCGGTGAGCGGAAATAGCCGAGGAACTCGCGTTTGAAGACAGGAATGACGTGGGTCATGAGAAGAAGTAGTGAGTAGCGGGCAGCGAGTAGTGGGCAGAGTCAGACGGGGGTGCGGCGGGTTGTATCGATATGTTCGTTACTTTCTGTCATCTGCTCGCTCCCTTGGAATCAGACGTCGGACTTGGTGAGGGAAGCGAAGATCTCATCAAGCCGGGCACCGGGCTGGCGGGCTTGAAACTCGGCGGGGGTTTCGTCGACCACAACCTTGCCTTCGGAGATCAGGATGATGCGCGTGCAGATCGCCTCGACCTCTTCGAGAATATGGGTCGAGAGCACAACGGCCTTTTCCTGGGCCAGCTCCTTGATGAGCGCGCGGACTTCGTTCTTTTGGTTCGGATCGAGGCCGTCCGTGGGTTCGTCGAGGATGAGGACATCGGGATCATGCAGCAATGCTTGGGCGAAACCGACGCGCTGTTTAAAACCTTTTGAGAGGGTTTCGATGGTTTGGTGCTGGACGGTGATGAGGTGGGTCAGTCGCAACGCACGCTCGACCGGTGCCTTGCGATCAGCGCCGCGGAAACCGCGGCTTTCGGCGATAAATTCAAGAAACTCCAGCACCGTCATTTCGCCGTAGGCCGGAGCACTTTCCGGCAGGTAGCCGACCTGGCGCTTCACGCCAACCGGATCGACGGCGACATCGATGCCACCCACTTTGGCCGTGCCGCTCGAAGGCTGCAGGAAACCGGTGATCATTTTCATCGTCGTGGATTTCCCAGCGCCGTTGGGGCCGAGAAAACCAAGGATGTCGCCTTGTTGGACGCGGAACGAAACACCGCTCACGGCGGGTTTGGTGCCATAGGATTTGGAGAGATTGGAAACTTCAATCATGGGGCTGACAGAAGAGGTTGAAGGGGAAGTAATGGGGAGAAATTCGGAATCTCCACGGAATCAAGGAGAGACGGTCTACCTTTCAAAAATGTAATGGAGAGGAGCTTGCGGACGGGGTTGGAAAGTAGATTTGCATTGCTGTAACATAATCGTTGCAAAGCCTGCTCGGCTGGAATGGCTGGAATTGAGTTCAAAGTGGTCGTGAAGGGTGCTGCCAAGCGCAGCACCGATTGGATCGAATGATACTGCGATTGATCAAAACCCGTTGGAGTTGGGCTATTTGGCTGGGGTTCGCGCTCATCGCCATCCTCTGGGCATGGCCGCGCGATCAGTGGGGGTTGATCAAAGCACGTCTCTTAAACGAGCAGGCCATCAGTCGTTTGGGTTTTGGGGGGTATCTGGCTTTCGATGTCGTCTCGACGACTTCAATTTGGTGGCAGCGCCAGCAGTTGGAGAAATTGGATCCGACGCCTTACCGGGATTTTCTCATCGCCCATGCTGCCACGGCTCACAATCCGCCGACTGCCGAGCCGCGCCCCCTCAAGCACGTGGTCTACCTGCAACTCGAGTCGGTTGATGGCATGGTGATCGACGGGCGTTGGCGAGGAAGGCCGATCATGCCGTTTGTTGAGTCGCTGGCGCACAACGGGGTCTACTTTGTCAATGCATTGGACAACACGGCCAGCGGTCGCACGACCGATGGTGAATTTCTGGCCCTGACTTCCCAAGTGCCGCTGCCGCGCCCTCCGGTCTACGTGACGCAAAACCTGGGCCGGATACCCTCGATGCCGCGAATCCTGAAATCCACCGGCTACCACACGATGTCGATCCACGGTTTCAACGGGGCGTTCTGGAAGCGGGAAAACGCCCACACTATGCTCGGTTACGACGAGATGGTTTTCGAGGACGACATGGACCTGAAGGAAAAGATCGGTTGGGGGTGGTCAGACCGTGAGGTCCTGCAGGTAGCAGCGCAAAGGATCATCGATGCGGACCAGCCCTTGTTTTTGCATGCGATCACGCTGACAAACCATCATCCCTACAATTATGTGGCGGGGATCGAAGGGGATGCACCGGGTGACATCGTGGCGGAATACGTTCGCACGGTTCGATTCGTTGACGAGGCCATTCGCGGTTTCTTCGCCACTTTGGAAGCTGCCGGGGTCCGCGACGACTGCCTGATTGTCATCTACAGCGATCACGACAGCGCCATTACTGCAGAACTGGCCCAGCGGATTTCTGTCGGCAACCACCTCTTCCATACCGATACCGTGCCGCTGGTCATGGTCGGGTTCGATCAACCGGCGGAGAAGGTTGAGGTCATGGCGGGTTTGCAGGACATCCCGGTGATGGTTTTGGAGGAATTGGGACTGCCGGTTCCGCGCACGTTCCTGGGAAACGGTTGGGGCCGTTGGGGCCGCACCCGCAGTGCCCAGCACGGTGGCTGGCAATCGGTGGGGGGCGGCATTGAGCCGTGGGACTGGCCGGTGAAACCCGAACTGATGACGCTGATGGCGATTCAGCATCCGGAAAGGCTGCTGCCGTGAAGCAATTGCTGGTATTTTCGTTTTTGGCGGTGCTGGGGGCGGTCTCATTACTTGCCCAAGGACCCGACCCGGAACCGACGTTTTTGGATTTTGGCGATGCCTTGGACAGGGAGCTTTCGTTTGTGGTGGAAGAGACTGAACGCTGGCGGATCGATGGCACGGCGCGATACATCACCCATACTCAGACCCTGCTGATCCGTGGCCGTTATTGGACGGCGCAACCGATCGACCCGGCAGCGTTGTTATCCTACCAAGTTATCGGCCTGGGAGGGGAAGTATTGTTGGCGGATGGTGCGCGTTATGCCTTTAGGGAAGCAGAGCCGGCGGGATTGGAGAGTGAATTTACCCTGGACCTTTCCATTGTTTCCGAGGCACCGGGCCTGGATGGATTTGACGTGCGGTTCAACGCGGTGATGGAAGGGTTGTTTTGGTATCGGGACAAATTTCCCGAAATCCGTTTCCCTCATCTGGCGGTTCGGGGGTTGCCGCCACGAGATCACTATGCGGTGGGGTGGACCTGGGTGCCGCGCTTTCTGCCGGCGGAGCTCACCACTCGCATTCCCGCTGCGTGGCGGGCCGGCGCGGGAAACATCCCCGTCGGCAGATTTGTGCCTGCGGCCGACGCGGTGAACCTGGACAATACTTGGCGTGCCCGGTCGCTTCGGATTGATCCGGCAATGATGGTCGAGGGGGCGTTCACGGGATGGTTGCCTCTTTTCCCCCAGGAGCAGGGGGTGTTGGCCGTGCGACCGGGGCTGGTGTGGGACCAAGTGCGCTGGTATGACGGCAACGATTGGTTCGAGCGTCGGACGGTGCGGTTTGTATCCCCGCTGCTGTATCTGGGAGTCTACGCAGTGAGTGGCATTGTGGTCGTGGTCCTGGCCGTTGTCGCAGTAAAAAAACTGCGAGGCCTGCTTCGGGCGACTGCCTTGGTGATCGCGAGCGCGGCACTGATCTGGTGGGGCATGCACGGTATGGTGAGCGGTTTTCTGCCGACGATGGCGTTGCTGGTGCTTGCCTGGATCGTGGCCCGCGCACGCGGATTGACCCCGACAGCCCGGGTTTACCTGTTGGCGTGGCTGTTTATGGTCTTCGTGGACTACTTCTGGATTGCCGGAGGTGCGGTCCCCCGGGCGTGGCCCAGTTCGATCGTATTGTCGGCCGGAGTCTGGGCGTTTCTTTTGCTACCGTTGGTCGCGATAAGGCGGGTGGGGTGGCAGGCGTTGGTCGCCGCGATCATCACCGCAGGCTGGTGGCTGACCACCACCGTGGCGATGGTCTATCACGATTTCTTCCGCGACTTTCCGTCGGTCGGTGATTTGTTCTACGCTGGCCAGATTGGGGAACTGGGAGACTCGGTGGCAACGCTCACCGGGCATCGCCATTGGGTGCCATTGGTCGTTTGGGGCCTGATGTTGGGAGTCGCGATTGTCGCTGCGCTGACTCAACGGAAGACCCAGGCCGAAAACGCGTAGTATTTTATTACGTAGGAGAGTGCCGAAACGACGGTGATCGCGTAGACGTAGGGCATGTCGGTCGGCGGACCAATCAGCCACGAATAGGAGAAGTATTCCACTACTCTCGAAGACAGGGCGACCACCAGGAATTTGACGGCCTGGCGAGCAGGCTCGCCGGTGCGACCGTGGGGGAAGACGTGTGCCCGGCTGACAAAGAAGTTACCCGCCATGACCAGCATGATCATGATAGCGTAGGCCGGTCGCTTGCCCATCCCCAGCAATTCGACCAGCACAATCACTCCACCGGTCAATACGAGGTAACCGCTCAGGCCGACCGCGATAAACTTAAACCAACCACGCCAACTGCGGTTGGAGGCTGCCGAAACCGCTTCAGGCATCCTCGTCTTCGTCAGGGATGAATCGCAGCGAAGTCGCGTTGATGCAGTAGCGCTGGTCGGTCGGAGTATCGAACCCCTCGCCTTCGAAGACATGCCCGAGATGGCCCTCGCAACGGGCGCAAACCACCTCGACGCGCACCATGCCGAGGCTCTCATCGCGAATCGTTTTGATGGCATCGTGGGAGGCTGGGTCGTAAAACGCCGGCCAACCGCAGCGGGCGTCAAACTTCGTGGTGGATTTGAACAGGGTGGATCCACAGCCGGTGCAGACGTAGGTGCCGCTACCTTGTTTTTTAAACGCTTCGTAATTGGCCCCAAACGGTCGGTCCGTGCCGGCCTGGCGCAACACGTGATATTGTTCGGCACTCAGGCGTCGGCGCCATTCGTCGTCGGAGAGTTGGGTAAAGTCGGTCATGGGTCAGCGGGAACAGTTTTGGGCAGAATGCAAATGATCGGCGGCTCAGAAGGAGGCGCGCTCCTTTTCCGTTTGGAGTCGAAGCTGGCCGCAGGCGGCGTCGATGTCGTGGCCTTTTTCACGGCGCAAAGTTGCGGAGACACGGCCTTCGCGGAGGACCTCCACGAACTTCTGCTGTCGGGCGAGCGACGGGCGTTTCCACTCGAGTCCGTGCACGGTGTTGTAGGGGATCAGATTCACGTGGGCGTGCAGGTCTCGTGCGATATCGCGGAGTTTGCGAGCCTGGTCGAGCGAGTCGTTCACGTCCTCGATCAGGATAAACTCCAACGTTACCATGCGACCATGCTTCTCGCTGAAGGTTTTCACCGCGGGCAACAACTTGGCCAAGGGGTAGGCTTTGTTGACCGGCATGATTTGGGTGCGAACTTCGTCGGTGGCACCGTGAAGTGAGACAGCGAGACGGACGCCGATGGGGTTGTCGGCCAGCTTCAGGATATTGGGCACGAGGCCGCTGGTCGAGAGGGTGATGCGGCGGGCGCCAAACCCCAGTCCCCAATCGGCGTTGATGATCTCCAAGGCGGTTGATATGGCAGGGTAATTAGCCAGGGGTTCACCCATGCCCATGACCACGATGTTGTCGAAAGAGGCCAGCTCCGCCCGGGCGCGCGGGGTGCGGGCGTCCTCGCGGTAGCAGACCTGCAACAGCTGGGCGACGATCTCACCAGCGTTAAGGTCGCGCTTGAGCCCCATAAGGCCGGAGGCGCAGAATTTGCAACCCATGGCACAGCCGACCTGGGTAGAGATGCAGATGGTTTTGCGGGAATGCTCGAGGCCAACACCGTCCTGCGGGGCGCGAATGATGACGGTCTCGATTAACGACTGGTCGCCGAGCTCGAGCAGCAGCTTATCCGTGACATCAAGGGATTGCTTGCCGTGGACCAGGGAGAGCGGGAGCAGGTCGAAGGTCTCTGCCAGCCAGGTGCGCAACCTCTTGGGCAGATTGGTCATGTCGTCCCAAGCGCGCGCCCGTTTCTTGTAGAGCCAGTCGAGGATCTGTTTCGCGCGGTAGGCCGGCTCACCGTGTTCGCGCAGCCGTGCGGAGAGCGACGCGAGGGTCTCTCCGGTTAGGGGGGCGCGGGTGGGGGCGAACTTCATGGCGAGGAAACCTCCCTGTGAAGCCGATCACTCCGCAATCCCAAAGCAACGGGGGTTTCCCCAACGTCACTCGCCGGTCGATACGGGGGCGGACGTGGTGGGTGACGGGGGCCGGGACCGATGGCGGTGCCGATAGTCGAGCCAGAGGTTGTAGACGGCGATGCCGGAGGGCATGAGGTTGGCGAGGATGCCGACGGAGTCGTTTTTGCCCCAGAGAAAATAGCTGAGCAGGCACAGACTACCGCCGAGGCTCATATACCAAAACAGGCGTGGAAAGGTGGGTTTGCCCTCCAGGGTGGAGCCGATCAACTGTACCACCCAGCGGCCACCGAACAAGGCCACCCCTATATAGCCGACCAGTTTCCAGGGAGTGACGAGCCAACCGTTGATCTCAAACAGGACTTCGTTCATGAGTCGAAACGCGGGGAGGGGTGATGATAACGTGGCGGCGCAGAAGCCAGCTCACGCCGATGAGATCCTGAATACCGACGAGGCCTCGCCGCCAGTTGGTGTATTTGGACACCCCGGCGGTGCGGAAGCGGTGATCCACCGGGATCTCCTCCAGCGTCAGTCCGGCTTTAAGGAACAGGGCGGGGAGGTAGCGGTGGAGACCATTAAAGGGCGGGAGCAGGTCGATGGCCGAGCGATGAAAGAGTTTGAGGGAGCAGCCCGTGTCGCGCACCCCGTCGTGGAGGAACAGGCGCCGAATGCCATTGGCCAGGCGGGAGGCAATGACCCGGGACCAGGTGTCGCGGCGATTCTGGCGATAGCCACAGATCACGTCGGCTTGGCCGAGGGCCCAGGTCTGCAGGAGCAGGCTGATGTCGGCGGGGTTGTTCTGGCCGTCGCCGTCCATCAACACGCAGAACTCGCCGTTAGCGTGGCGCAGGCCGGAGATGATCGCAGCACTCTGGCCTTGGTTGCGTTCATGGCTCACCCCGATGACGCCGGGCACGGCTTGGATGCAGCGCCAAGTTTCGTCGGTGCTGCCGTCGTCGACGGCGATCACTTCGACGTCGGGCTGGACTTGACGCAATTCTTCCAGAGTTGCCTTCACGACGGCCTCCTCGTTGTAGAAGGGAACGATGACCGAGACCGTCGGTTGGGATGCCTTGTTGAGGTCGGAGACCCAGGCCACCCGATCGGGGCAACGCAGTCGACCAGGCGGCTGAATGAGCAGCTCGGGGGCGGCGGCCGTCACAGGTGGCGGGGCGGAGACCGGGCGGTTGAGCAGGCCCCAAGTCGCCCGGCACACGATCCAGACCATCAGGCCGGCGGCGATCACATCACCCAAAAAATGACCACCCTGCATCATGCGCACCAGCCCGATGCCCAGCCCCGCCGCCGTTCCCAACAGTAGACACCCTATGGCCAGCCGTTGATGGCGCCGCCGCAGGAAAAAATAGGGTGCCGCCAGAAAGAAACCCATGGAGGCGTGCCCCGAGGGAAAGGACCTGCCCCTCTCGGTGATTCCAGGCTCGCCGATCTGTCGAAACTGCGCTTCGCCTCCAAATTCCATCAATTGTCGCGGCCGCGGCCGTTCAAAATGCTCCTTAAAGACACTGTTTACCAGGAGACCCGGCCCCACCACCATGCTGGTAAAGAGAAACCAGCCGACGGTGCGATAGCGGCGCAGGGCCGCCCATCGCCAGGCTCCCATGCCCACGAGTAACCCGGTAATCGCGAGGAGCAGGGCCGGCAGGGTGGCCCAATGGTAGACGGCCTGCACCCAGAACAAGGCGTCAAGGGGCCAGCCGGTGACGGGGTCATGGAAACGGGCAGCCAAGGCCAGTTCCCACTCCGGAAAGATGGCGAGCAGGGTCAGGGCGAGGAGACCGAGCAGAAGCCCGGCATCAATCCAGTTGGGTTGGTCAATCTTCATGAGAGTCGGGCAGAAAGTGATGGCCGAGATGCAGGGCGTAGCGGCGCACCCGGGAGCCGCCCAGGGGCACGTCGATCGTGCGTAGTGGATTAACGGATACAAAATTCCGGCGCAGGGTTTCGGGCAGCTCGGGGTGGCGCCGGTCGATCTGGTGCACGATGAGGAGATCGCGGCCGCGCAGGGTCTCCAGATCGCCCCAGACCTCGTATTGGGACTCGATCGCCCCGGGGACAGTGGGCCAGCGCCATACCCGGGGTTGGTCGGGCAGGTGGAAGGCCAGTTGACTGGTCACGTAACGGTGGCCGTAGGTGAGGGTATCGGGGGCGGAGGGGAATTTGGTCCGCACGGTTTCGACTTCCGCGGCCAGAGTGGCCCAGCCGCGCAGCCGCGTCGTGAGGTCAGCCGGGCCTCCGGCGATTCCCGGCAACTGGGCGAGGAGCGGAAAGAAGGCAGCCAAGGCCGTGATGATGGCCGAAACGACCAGGCCGGGGCGCAGCCAGGTGCCGATTCGCAGTGAGCGTTGGCCGGAGGCGTCGGGCAGTGACCAGTGCACGGCGAGCATCAACAACGGAGGCAGGAAGACCAGCGGCCAGTTGAGGTTGACTCGCTGGCGCAGGGCCATGCACGCCATGACGGTGAGCACGGGTCCGCAGAACCAGAACAGGAACCGCTCTGCTTCGCTGAGCTCACGGCGCATCAATCGCTGCCAGGCCACTCCCAGCGCGACCAAGGCGATCGTCCCCACGAGGAAGCCGGCGATGGCGACTTCCCCGGCGACAAATTCCACCACCCGACCAAGGGCGGCCAAGGGGGAGAACGGCGCTCCCTCGAAATGGTGCGCCGTATGTTGGAACATGATCCAGTCGTAGCGGGCATTCCACTGCAGCAAGGGAATGAGGGCGCAGGCCCCGGCGGCCACGATGAGCCAGAACCCCGGTTGGCGCAGACGGACGCGATGGGCGGGAGTGGTCGCCAAGTGGAGCAAGGCGAGCAGGGGAAACACGGCCATCATCTGCTTCGTGAGCAGTCCGCATCCAAGACTGGCCGCCATGCCCGCTCCCCAGGCGAAACGGACCCCGGGCCTGGTAGCGTCCAGCCAACGGTGGAAACACCAGAGCGCCGCGCTCCAGCACAGCAGCAACGGAGCATCGATGGTGAAGATGAGGTTCTGCACGACGGCGGCCGGCGCGAGAGCGAAGGCGGCGACAAACCACGCGCCGGTGCGTGCGCCGAACAGGTCCCGGGCGAGCAGATAGCCGAAGGCCAGGGATCCGGTGGTGCACAGCACCGCCATGGCGCGGATTACCTCGGTCTGGTGGCCGCCGAAGTGGGTGGCTGCGCCGATGAGCCAGGCGACCATGGGCGGCTTGCTGTAGTATCCCCACGCGGGTTGGCGGCTCCAGTCCCAGTAATAGGTTTCGTCGCCGACCAGCCCCAGCGGCACCCACCACAGATAGGCCAGGCGGAAAGCCGCCAACAGCAATAGGGAAAGGGCCACCAGCCGGTCGATTCGACCGGTGGCGACCCCCGGAGACATCACCGGTGACTCCGCGGGTTGAACCGGGTCTCCCAGCTTCAAGGCCGCGCCTTCGGGTTAGCTGCCTCGCCGTGATGCAGACGACATCGCAAAGAAACGTAGCGCACTAAAAACCTGTGATCGGCGCACGAGATGAGCGGATGTTGCCCGGTGGTTGAAATTGCGCCCGACCCCGTGGTTTCCGGGAAGGTGATGAGATGTGCAGACACGCGACGGATGACGGCGGATCTCATCCGGCGTTCGGTAAATTACGGTGCCGTAATCAGCGTGTAATCCCGCCGTTGTTTACGGGGAGTTTTGGCAGCGGTGGCCGGTGAATCAGGGACGTTGCCCGCTCAGTAAAGGAGGCAAGATTGCCAGGGAGAGGGACGGCCCCATTGGCCCATCCCGACCGCTCAAACTTGGGCGGGCAGGGTGACCACGAAGTGGTTCATTCCGGTCGCTTCATCAACCTTGATCCTGATATCGCCGCCGTGGGCGCGGGCGGTTTCGCGGCACAGGCTGAGACCGAGTCCACAGCCGGTGTTGTGGTGCGATTCGTCGACTTGAAAGAAACGGTCGAATATCCGTTCCACATCCTCCGGGCTGATCAAGGGACCGGTGTTGGCGATCTCAATTTCAACCAGACTTTCGCTTGCCCGGCGCAGTTGGATTTCGATGCGTCCGTTGGGTCGATTGTATTTGGCGGCGTTGTCGAGCAGGTTGAGCAGGAGCCGACGAATCTCGGCCGGGTTGGCCTCGACCGTGAGCGACTCCGGCAGGTCGAAGGCCATTTTGAGCTGGTGGCGATGAGAGAGGAGCTCGGCGTCTTCGGACAGCTCACGCAGCAGGCCCGCGAGGTCGAGGGATTCTCGATGATGACGTTGGATACCGGCATCGTAGCGGGAAAGCGTCAGCAGTTGCTCAATGATCTGTTGCATGCGCGCGGCCTCGGATTGAGCGCTGAGCAGGGTGGTTTCAAATGAGGTCGGCAGTTCGGGGGAAGCCAGCGCCGTGTCCAGTTCACCCTTGATGATGGTGAGTGGGGTGCGCAGCTCATGGGAAGCATCCCCGGCGAAACGACGGGCCTGTTGATGGTGACGTTCGATGCGTGCCAGCATGCCGTTGAGGACGCGGGTAAGGCGGCCGATTTCGTCTTCGGTGGGAGCATCGGGCAGGCGTGCTGCGCCACCGCCGCCGCCGATGTTTTCCGCCGCCTGGGCGAGGGTTTCCGCCGGGCGGAGGGAGCGACCAGCGAGCGACCAGCTTACCCCTGCGGCCAGCAAGGCGACCAAGGGCAGGGTCAGGCCATAGGCGGTGGCGAGACCTCGGAGGACTTGATGAAATTCGGCCAAATCATGGGTGGCCACGGAGATGAAACCCTGATCACGGTGGGTGACCACACGCCAAGTGGTTTCGCCATCGCGCAGCGTGTGCGGCCCGGGACGAGCGAGAATCCGGGTTATGAACTCCGGGGAAAGTTGGCTGGTGGCGGAGATCAATTTCCCGTCGCTGGTCAACAGGGCTTGGCCCAGCCAAGCTTCGAACTCGTCGAAATTGAAGTCTTCTTCTTCAGCGATTTCCTCCAACTGCTCCTTGGCGGCGGCATTAATCAGCACGTCGATGGCCGACAGGTTTTGATGGTGCATGTAGAGCCAACTGGAAGTGGCCAGCAGAGCAAGGGAGGCGGCGGTGAGGCCGGCGGTCCAGAGGGCGACTCGCAGCCGAATGGAGGGCGGGTGTTTCATTCCACCGAGAGGGCGTATCCCACCCCGCGCACGGTTTGGAGCAAGCGTGGCGTGAAGTTGTGGTCAATCTTGCGGCGGAGGCGTTGGACGGCCACGTCGACCACATTGGTTTCGGGGTCGAACTGAAAGCCCCACACGCGCTGGCAGAGATAGGTGCGGGAGAGGACGCGATCCGGGCTGTTGAGGAAGGTTTCCAGGAGAGCGAATTCGCGGGGAGTGAGTTCGATCTCCACGTCGTCCCGCCGCACCCTGCGGGTATGCAGGTTGAGGCTGAGGTTGGCCAAGGAAAGGGTGGTCAGTCCGTCCCCGGATTGCCGCCGCCGGATCGCTCGCAGTCGCGCCACCAGTTCAACCACCGAGAAGGGTTTGGCCATGTAATCGTCGGCGCCCAGCTCCAGGCCTTCGACGCGCTCGTCCACATCGCCGCGGGCGGTTAAGAGAATCACCGGCGTCGCGTTGCGCTGTCGGCGCAATTGGCGCAAAAGACTCAAGCCGTCCCGGCCGGGCAGCATGATATCGAGCACGATGGCGTCGAAATTCTGTTCATTGGCCAAGGCCAAGCCATCGTCGCCCCGGTGGCATATCTCGACCTGCCAGCCCTGTTCCTCCAAACCGGAGCTGATCAGAGTCGCGACCTTTCTTTCGTCTTCGACAATGAGGATACGCACAGACTGAGAGTCAGTCCTGTGACAGATGGAAACGAGCAAGAATCGCCGTTTGGATTGCGGAAGGATGACATACAGATTACAGTTTTGTAATCAAAGGCTCCCTGGAGGCATGTCTTTCCGAGAAGCAATAGTATCTGCCCGAGCCGACGGAATGGGACCAGTGGTTCATGGGAAAAGAGTTGGCCCCTGACCGAAAGGAAGGGCACAACTCAACCGTCTTACGTCCCGCCCGTGAATCTGCTACATCGCCATGTCTTCTGGAGTGTTCTCGCCACCTGCCTGGCGGCGGTGGGGTTGTTCGCGGCGGTGTTGATTCTGGGCAATGTGCTCAAGGATATGGTGGGTTACCTGCTCGCCGGGCAGATCGAACCATTGACGTTCCTATATTTGATGGGGCTGCTGGTGCCCTACGTGGCCGCCTACGCGTTGCCCATGGGGATGCTCACCGGCATCTTGCTCGTGTTGGGGCGCATGTCCGCTCAACAGGAGATCACCGCGATGCGTGCGGCCGGATTGAGTCTCTTTTATGTCGCCCGACCGGTGATTCTGCTTGGCTTGGTCGGCACGTTCGGCGCGCTGCTGGTGAACTTTGAATTCATGCCACGCGCACGGGCGGCGTATAAGGCGATTTTGGCGGATGCGGTGCAGACCAATCCGCTTAGTTTCATCGTGCCGAAAACCTTCGTGCGCGATTTTCCGGGCGTGGTCGTTTACGTCGAGGAAAAGGAAGGCGCCGAGCTGCGTGATATCTGGTTTTGGCGACTGGACTCCGAGGACCGGGTGGTCGAATCGGGCCGGGCGGCTTCGGGCAAGGTGGAGTTCGACGAGCCCACCGCCGCGCTTTCGGTCACCCTGCGAGACGTGATTGCCGAAGCCCGCAATGAACAGGATCCGGAGGATTTCTCGCGGGTGCGCGGCACCACCACGATCGGCGAAGTCCCGCTTGTTTTTGAGGTCGACGATCTCTTCAACCAGCGCCAGCGGCGGGTGCGTTACAAGTCGATGACCTTTACCCAGCTGGTGGCCGAACGCGATCGACTGTACGCGGCCGGAGATCGTGAGACGGGCATGAAGGTTTCGTTGGCGATCTCCGAAAAAGGGGCCACGGCGATTGCGGTGCTGGCGTTTGCGATCCTCGCCGTGCCCTTGGGCATCCGGGTCTCGCGCTCCGAAACCTCGGCCAATCTCGGTGTCGCGCTGCTCCTGGTGATGGGTTACTACTTCCTGACGATTGTCGTTTCCTGGCTCGAGGCCAAACCCGCGTGGCGGCCGGACCTGCTCATGTGGCTGCCGGCCGCCGTTTTCACGGGGTTGGGTGTCTGGCTCTTCCGCCGCGTGGAACGAACTTAAACCAACGCTAGCGGCAGGCCTGAAGGGCGCGGTTGATGGCGCTGACCACACCTTTGATCGAGGAAATCTCGATACTCACGTCGATGCCCGCCCCGTAGAGCGCCGGGCCATTTTCCGGTTTGATCTGGATGTAGCTGATCGCCTGAGCGCGCGCGCCGGAACCGAGCGAATGTTCGGCGTAATTGAGGAATTCAAACTGCAACAACCCGGTCTCACGCACCGCGGTGACAAAGGCGTTGATCGGTCCGTTGCCCGACGCGCTGAGCGTGCGGGACTCGCCGTCGATCACGACTTCCGCCTGACAGGTGACGACGCGGTTTTCCTCCGTCGTGCGAAAGTCCACCAGGGAGAGCGGTTCCGTGCGATCGAGGTATTCGGATTTGAACGCTGCATGGAGTTCTTCGGCTGAAAGCTCCTCGCCCTTCACATCGGCGATGCGATTGACGATGATGCCGAATTCGCGGTGCATCGCCTTGGGCAGGATGTAGCCGAACTCGTGTTCGAGAATGTAAGCCACGCCACCTTTGCCCGATTGGGAATTGATGCGGATGATGGCCTTGTAGTTGCGACCGATGTCGGCGGGATCGATCGGGATGTAGAGCACGTCCCACGGCGTGCCGGTCTTTTGTTGATCCCACGATTTCTTGATCGCGTCCTGGTGCGAGCCGGAGAAAGCCGTGAACACCAAGTCGCCGCCGTAGGGCTGTCGGTCCGGCACGGTCATGCGCGTCGTGCGTTCAAACACCTCGCGGATTTCCCGCAGGTTGGAGAAATCCAACTGAGGATTGATTCCGTGGGTGTAAAGGTTGAGGGCGACAACCACGATATCGAGATTGCCGGTGCGCTCACCGTTGCCGAACAACGTGCCTTCCACCCGGTCGGCTCCAGCCAACATCGCCAATTCGGTGGCGGCTACGCCCGTGCCGCGATCGTTGTGGGTGTGCAGCGAAACGACGGTCAGGTCACGCCGGGTCAGGTGGCGGCACATCCACTCGATTTGGTCGGCGTGCACGTTGGGGGTCGCGTATTCGACAGTGGCCGGCAGGTTGAGGATGATTTTATTGTCGGGCGTAGGTTGCCAGACATCGGTCACGGCCTCGCAAATCTCGAGGGCGAATTCCAACTCCGTGCTGGTGAAGCTCTCGGGCGAATACTCCAGCTGGATGTGGGTGCCGTTGGCTTGCAAGGCCGGCACATGCGCCTTGAGCAGATGGATCGCATCGGTCGCGATTTTTACAATCTCCGACCGATCCATGCTAAACACGTAGCGGCGCTGGGCCGGGGAAGTGGAGTTGTAGAGGTGGAAGACGACGTTCTTCGCCCCGTCGATCGCTTCACACGAACGATCGATCAAGTCTTTGCGGCACTGGCAGAGGATCTGGATCGAGACGTCGTCCGGGATCCGGTCTTCCTCGATCAGCCGTCGGCAGAAATCGAACTCGATTTGGGACGCCGACGGAAACCCAACCTCAATCTCCTTGAAGCCGATGCCGACGAGCATGTCGAAGTATTCAAGCTTCTCTTCGACGCTCATGGGCTGGGCGAGGGCCTGGTTGCCATCGCGAAGGTCAACGCTGCACCAGATGGGGGCGCGAGTCAGGGTGCGACTGGGCCATTGGCGGTCGGGTAATTCCACCGGCGGGAAGGCACGGTATTTGGAAACGGGAGAGGAGGGCATGGTTGAATCGGGAAACTGAAAAGACAGAAATGCGGAAAAGCGGAAGGCGACAGAAGGGAAATCAGAGCCTGGCTGCCGGTGGGGAGCGGCTCGATGAGAATTCGCAGGGGAATGGACGCACAATCAGTCCCGCGCGGGGACCCTCGCGGATCGTGCGTCTAGCTAAGTCGTAGCAGTTCAAGGGCGATAACTCGCATCAGTATTGGGGTTATCGGCACGGCGAAGCGGTGAGTCAAGGGACGGAATACCAAGATTTTCGACCGACTGGTGTAACCGTCCCACGCGGACCGCGTCTTGAATCCTGTGTATGCCCGATGTTTGCTTCACTCATGCCACCTGACGCCGATGCCTTCGATATCCCGGTGCATTTGGCGTTGGTGCAGGCGGGCGATCAGGACGCCGCTCGCGACCTGGTGGAGCACTTGTATCCGCAGGTCATTCGCATTATCCGACCACGCCTACCGCGGCGATTGGACGAGGAGGACCTCGCGCAGGAGGTGTTTTTAAAGATGTTTTCGCGACTTGAACAGTATCGCGGCGACATGCCGTTTACGCATTGGCTCTCCCGCATCGCGGTGACGACGTGCATCGATCAGCTCCGGAAGCAGCAGCGCCGTCCGGAGCTTCGCCATGCCGACTTGTCCGAAAACGAAGCCGAGATGCTCGACGTCGTGACGCGTGACGATTCCGTGCGCAACGCCGGGGATGCCTTGGCGGCCCATGAGTTGTTGGAAAAACTGCTCGATCAACTCAAGCCAGCCGACCGAATGGTCGTCCAATTGGTTGATCTTGAGCAGAAGTCACTTGCCGAGGTCGCCAAGATCACCGGCTGGAGCGCTCCCGTCGTGAAAGTGCGGGCATTTCGCGCCCGGAGAAAGTTGCGCACCCTTTTGGAAAAGCTAGAAGCAGAGGAGTCCCGATGAAACGAAATGCCCTGAATCAACTGGTGAAGCACGCCCGGGAGGCGGCCCCGACCGCGCCGAATGAGCCGGTAGCGGCGCCTTATGGCTTCGCGACCCGGGTGGTCGCCCTGGCGCGCAAACAGGCGGAGGCCGCGTCGTGGATGGCGTGGATCGAACGCCGGGCTTGGCGGGCCTTGGCGGTGGCAGGAGGAATCGCCGTTCTGAGTGTGGCGGTCAACCTGCCCGCGGTCGCCGACTCCATTGAACAAGAGGTGCTGGAGGCCGAGGACCCGGTCACGGCCCTGTGGGATTTGTCATGACCAAGGCGTCGTCGTGGAAAGTTTGGCTGGTCCTGATCGGCGTCTTCGTGGCCGGTGCGGTCGCGGGCGGTTTCATCTCTTTGCGGGTGGCGGCGCGGATCGTTGAACAAGGGCGGGGACCCAACCAATTTGCCCCGCGGCTGTTGCAACACCTTTCGGATCGACTCGAACTCTCCGACGACCAGCGCCGGCAGGTGCGCGTCATGGTGGGGGAGGCTTGGGAAGAGTTGCGTGAGCAACGCCAAGCCAGTCGCGATACCATGCGCGAACTGGACAGCAGGATTTCGACCGTGCTCACCGCAGAGCAGAAGGAAAAATATGCGGAGCTCCAGGAGCGGCAGCGCCAGCGTTGGCAGGCACTGGAGGAGCGGCGTCGAGGAGCGGTCGGGGCGAACCGTCCTCCTCGCGACGGCCAATCGCCGCACCCGCCCGGAGGGGATAAGCCCCGGCCACCCCCGGGTAAAACCCCCTAAGACTTCGCTTGTGCCGGGGGAAGGCGCTCGCTTAGCTCCGCCCCATGTCTTCCCCGCTCACGGGTAAAACCATCATCCTTGGTATCACAGGTTCGATTGCCGCTTACAAGGCGGCCGACTTGGTCAGTCAGCTGCGTAAACGCGACGCTGAAGTCCACCCGGTGCTTACCGCGGGCGGTGCGAAATTCATAACACCGCTCACGCTGCAAACCCTGGCCCGGAAACCTGTGGCGGAAAACCTGTGGGATGAAGGCAACGGCTGGCAGCCCGGCCACGTCGAACTCGCGGACAAGGCCGATCTGTTGTTGGTGGCACCGGCAACGGCCGACGTGATTGCGCAGTTTGCGCAGGGGCTTGCGCCCGACTACCTCAGCTCGCTGCATCTCGTGGCCCGTTGCCCCCTCCTGATGGCCCCGGCGATGAACGGCAAAATGTGGCAACACCCGGCCACGGTCGCAAACGTCGAGACCCTGCGTTCGCGCGGAGTCGAGTTCATCGGCCCGGAAGAAGGCATATTGGCGTGCGGTTACGAGGGCATTGGCCGGATGTGGCCGGTCGACGGTATTCTTGAGCGAGTGGAACAACTCTTGGCCAACAACTGATACGAAGATTATGGCATCGGCTTTTTTGTTTTTTGCCTTCGGGGAAATGGTGACGGAAGCGCACATGGAGCAGATCGACCCCCTGTGTGAATTGATGGGACCGGCCAAGGCGGTGAACCACCGGCTGGCGTTTACCGGCGAAGGGCACGCCAACCTTTTGCCGGATGCCGGTGCCGGTGCCGGGGGCACGTTGTGGTTGGTGCCAGCGACAGCCATGGAGGCAATGGGTGCCACCGCTGCGGCCAAGGGGTTCCAGCGCGGGGTGATTTTTGTCGTGAGCCCGGCCGGACCCAAAGTCCCGGCCACGGTGTATCATGACCCCGCTGCCCCGGAATATCCCCCTCCCGCCGACATTTTGGCTGCAGTCGTGGCTTCGGCCAAAAGCATGAAACTCGACCGACGCTTTTTACGGGAGCTGAAAAACCTCGCGAATTAGCCCGGCTGAAGTTTTCCATTGAACCGGGCCGGGGGGGTCGCTCAGGTTCGCGGCGGCCAGGCGCCATGCATGGGCAGGCGCACGAACCCCGCCAGGACCGGAAGGTAGCAACGGTAGTGACGTTCTCCCAGTGCCGTGGAAGGCCTGGCCACCTATTTTTTCATTTCGGATTTTTGAATTCGGATTTCGGATTCGCGCCCGTTTAGTTTTCCTTCGTTGTCCTCCACCGCCTACCAAGTCATTGCCCGCAAATGGCGTCCGCAGACCTTCGCGGATGTGGTGGGGCAGGATCACGTGATGCGGACGCTGAGCAATGCGATTAAGCGCAATCGGATTGCCCACGCCTACCTGTTCGTGGGCCCGCGCGGGACCGGCAAGACCTCGACTGCGCGCATCTTTGCCAAGGCGCTCAATTGCACCGATGGCCCGAAAGCCGATTTCGATCCGGAGGATGAGGCCTGCAAATCCATCGCAGAAGGCACGCACCTCGATGTGATCGAAATTGACGGCGCGTCCAACAATGGCGTCGACCAAGTGCGGGATCTGCGCGACACGGTCCAATACGCGCCGGCTCAGGGTAAGTTCAAAGTCTACATCATCGACGAAGTGCACATGCTGTCGGCGCAGGCGTTCAACGCCTTGCTCAAGACTCTCGAGGAGCCGCCTGAACACGTGAAGTTTGTCTTCGCGACGACCGACCCGCAAAAGGTTCTGCCGACCATCGTTTCACGATGTCAGCGTTTTGATCTGAAGCCGATCCCCGCCCCGTTGATCATCGAGCGTCTCGCCAAGATCGGGGCCGAGGAAAACGTGAAGATCACGGATGCCGCTCTCGCTTGCATCGCGCGCATGGCGGATGGCGGCATGCGCGATGCCCAGTCGATTTTTGACCAGATGATTTCGTTCTGCGGTGAGGAAATCGATGAGCCGGATGTGCTCGATGTGTATGGCCTCGTTTCTGCCGGAATACTCGACGCCCTGGCGGGTGCCCTGGCGGCGGGAGACCATCAGAAAATCGTCGCGCTGGTTGATGAGTGCGACGAACAGGGGCGCGATCTGGTGCGACTCCTGGCTGACCTGCAGGCCGTGGTGCGCGAGGCGCTGCTCGATGCAATTGCCCAAGGAGGTAAGACCAAACGCCTCGGCGATGCGGAGCTCTCCACGGAACAAGTCACTCGTTTGCTTGATGCCCTGCGCGATGGAGAAGGCGGCGTGAAGCTGGGTCTCGCGGAAAAGATCAATTTGGAAGTGACCTTATTGAAGGCAGTCGAAGCCAGCCGGGCGCGGGCGATCGACAGTCTGATTAAGGAGATTTCCGCCTTGGCTGAAAACGCTCCGGAATCGACGGCGGACGAAAAAAAAAAGTCCTGATTGATCGGTTGGAGACGCGGCTTGCCACGGTGCTGGCCGACGATCTCAAGGCGGCTGAAGCCCGTGCTGCCGCGCTCGCGGCAAAACCGATCGCGATCAACAGTGCCCTCGATAGGAAAGAGTCGGCCGGGCCGGTTACTCCCACCGTGAATCGCGCGGCCCCGGAATCGCCGAAGCGCAACGAGGAGGACTTGGCGCCGTGGCCGGATGAAGCCATGGAGGCGGCGATGTCGGCCGAAGTTGCCGAGCGTGATGGTCCGCCTAAAAAGCCCACCAAAAAACAACGCGAGCGGGCGGAAACGTTGGACGGCGGCCCCCTCCCACCGCTCGACGAAATGATTAAGAAGATTCCAGCCGATTTGCAGGAGAAAATGGACGATCTCTTCCGAGCCAAGTTTCAGACGGTTAAGCGGGTGCCAAAGTCAGCACTCAATGGAGACTATGTGGAATCCCCTCGAACCCTGACGTAGTTCGAGAGTCCGACCGAAGGGACTCACCGTCTACGGCGGCGAGCAGCGGCACAACATAGAGTGGTGAAACCCAACAATACAGCTGCGTTTGCAGGTTCGGGAATTGCGTTCAGCTGCACAACCAGTAGGTCTGGAAAATCTAGTCCGGCTGAACCCGGTGGTTTGGTCATCGGGTTCGTCAACCCCTCAATCGCAATTCGATCGGCTTCGCTCAATCCCGCGTATGAAACCGCAGATGAAGAGCCAGTGCCGGTGATTGTATCAAAAAGACTTCCGGTCCACGAAACTCTCACTCTAACGATTCCAGCAGAATTTACATTGATATAAGAGAAGCCGTCGAGGGTTCCACTTGCGAGTGAGAACGATCCGGCCAAAGAGAGATTGTCGCCGATAGCGTCTACGGTTGAGGCCGATACCCATTCAGCCTCTCGCCCGGATCCGCCCAGATCAGAATTGTTCCCACTAGCGGAGCCTTCAAACCACAATGTCTCGGTTGCGTTGTCTATATAGAGGGTCATCTGCCCGGACGCTGGACTTGCCCAAAATCCCATCAGCAAAGTTCCCAGGCAAAGAAGACTAGCAGTTACATTCTTCATCAGATTAGTGAAATTGTGACTCCCGAAGGCCCGATGTTTCAGTCGATTGACGGCAGAATCAATGTGATGCGTTCTTGTGGCTAGTGAATGCCAAGAACCGCGCAGTTACTTCAAAGACTGTGGACTCAGTCCGGGTACTTTAAGCAATCTGGCTCGGGTTCGTGGGCCCTATTTCACGGACTCCAATGTCACGCCTACTTTGAAATCATCGAAATGGATTTCGCTGTCCGTCAGAGGACCCCATTCCGGAGTATTGCCGCCGTGAAAGGTTGAAAAGTAGAGCGTGTCAACGAGGTCTCCATTGGCGACGAAACGCAGGCCATCGAGGTGCAAAGCAGGCTGTTGGTTGATCCAGACCTGCACCAGCCCATCGGCGTTCTGCTCGGTATTGATGCGTGCGCGGATCAAAACCTGATACCATTTGCCAGGGACAAACACGACGGGAGTTCCGTTCGGATAAATCAGGGCAAAGTCTTCACCCCACTTGTGGGGTTTATCCATGTGGTAGAGATAGAGCACGGCCTTGCCGTCGGTTCGCCACATGAGTCGAGCGGTGAAGCCGTCGGTCCCGTCGCTGGCCATGCCACCGCTGCTCAAATGTGTGGCACCCAGTCCCGGCAGTTTGCCGCCGTGATGTTGGTCACCCCAGGAAAAGCCTTCGCCAAATCGCACCCAATAGGACGCGAAATACTCTTGCCGCGGGGGGAGTCGGAGAACCGCTTGGGCTCCTCCTTCGAGCGGACCAACGGCACCTTTCGGGTAAATCACCCGGAGGGACTGCGATGAACCAGGACGAGGGTGGGCGTCGTCCACAAACGTGCGCGGATCAGGAGCATCACCAAAGTACTCCGCCCACTCGGGCAGCACCAACCCTTCCTGCTGCCAAAACTCGGGTCGGTAAGGCGTGCCGGGGGCTTGCGATTCAAAGTCAGCCTGAAAGGCGGGTGGGATGCCTTCCGCTCCCATCAAACCACTGAGGGACAAAAGGATTACGACCAAACGCATGGCAGACATGGAACAACGGTAGGGCGCACCAACCCGGGAACACAAAGGAGAAAGGCCTGAGCCGGACGGAGTCGCGCCGGCATTTCTCAAGAGCCAAACTTGCGTTCCCCCAAAACAACTTACGTTTCCTTCATGGCCACACCAAATCGCGCGCTGATTGACCTTTTGCGAACCACGGCTGACCGACTCGCATCGGGTGCCAAACACACTTGGGGACATGCGGGCCGATGCAACTGCGGTCACCTGGCGCAAACCGCGACGGGACTCTCCGGAAGCGAGATCCACCGGCGCATGCTGCGCCAGGCCAAGGTGCGGGAGCTTTCCCGGGGTGAGTGGAGCGAGCACGCGGAAGCTTACTGCGATGGCTCGGGCATGGACGTGGAGTTTATTTTTGAAGCGCTGTTGGAAGTTGGTCTCGAACCGAAGGACCTCAGCCAACTCGAATACCTTAACGGCCCCGAAGTGCTGTCCCGCTTACCCGACGGACGGCGCGAACTGAAGCGAAACAACCGCGATGACGCGGTGGCCTACTTGCGTGCCTGGGCGGAACTGCTGGAAGAAAGACTCGCGGTTCGGCCTGAAGCGGCCTCCCAGATTCCCGAGTTGGATTCTACGGCCCTTGCCTGAGCGGAAAACAAGTCAGGGTATCAGCCGTCCGTCGACGGACCAGTTGCCACTGACGATGGGACGTCGGCCGCGGATATTACGCAGATAGAAATACGTTTGCACAATGGTCTCTTGGTCGGGTGGCAGCAGAGGAATGGAATCCCGGCGGTAGAGTTTTTCAGGAATGCCTTC
The DNA here is from genome assembly GCA_028280945.1 of Opitutaceae bacterium. GTDB lineage: Bacteria > Verrucomicrobiota > Verrucomicrobiia > Opitutales > Opitutaceae > Actomonas. The sequence continues at coordinate 20,364 of JANQKV010000070.1, read as the reverse complement.
GAAGGCGTCCAATCGCTGCAGTGCCGTAGGGTTCACCGACCAAATTTCGCCTTGCACGCCGCGTCGATCGGCAGGGTCGCGGACAAGGCCGGGGTAGTCGGCCACCAGATAAAGCCGGTAACCCGGAGGGGTGCGCGCGTCGCCGACATAAACCTGATCGGCAATCACACGGTGGTTCGAGGCTCCGCGTTTGAGTGTCCCATAGACGAAGAGGAGGGTCCGGCCGGCCGGCTCACTCACGCCGAAACCTCGATGACAAAGGCGGTCGTATTGTCACGGCCGGAAGCTTGAACGGCTTCCTCCACGATGAGTTGACCGATTGCCGGATCGTCATTTTCGCGGACCACGTCCGTGATACGGTGATCCCAGAGCCCGTCCACCAATCCATCCGAGCAGATCAGAAAACGATCACCGGGTTCGCAGATGACGGATCCCACCTGAGGCTCCAGAAACTGGCAGTTGCTGCCAAGTGATTGTTGCAGGGCGTTTTTGGCGGGGTGATTGCGCGCCTCCCGTTCGTTGATTTGTCCCTGGCGGCGAAGCCATCCGGGCCGGGTGTGATCGTGGGTCAGTTGTTTCATGCCACCGAGCTGCGGGAAATAATAAATCCGGCTGTCGCCGACGTGGCCAAAGTGGAGTCTGCCCGGTGTCAGCCAGGCCAAACTGAGGGTGGCACCCATCCCTGCGCACTCTTCATAGGAATTCCCCAGATAAGTGAGAGCCTTGTGAATCTCGTGAAACAGCTCGATAACGACATCGTTGAAGCCCGGGACCAAACCGAGGGCGGACTGGCGAAAACTGTGCGGCAACAACTTGGCGGTTTTCTCGATGGTGATCTTGCTTGCGAACTCACCGGCGGCTTTTCCACCCATGCCATCGCTCACCGCGAAGACGTAGTCCATCTCGTCGAGCGACCCATTGCCGATCTTGCCGAGGTAGTTGATGTTTTGACCATCGAATCGCAGGCCCAGGAACGCATCCTCGTTGTTTTTCCGGAAGCGACCCACATCGCTGTGCCCGGACCACCTGACATGGTGGGTGGCGGCATCGGAACCATTCATCTTAACCGGCGCCCTCCTCAGTCGCCATGTCAGGTTTCAGTGAGACGGAGGGATCGTCGAGCAGGGTGGCGAACTCGAAGTCGATCAGGCAAAACTCACCATCGGTATTGCGGTAGGTTATGTTGCGCAGGAAGGGATCTTCGTGCCGGACGCCGTAGTGCTCGAGTTTGTGAAAGAGCTGTTTGATTTTGCGGTCGCTCAGGTGTTGGACCCGTGTGCCGCAATTGCTGGTGACGATCTTCTTCTTCTCCCAGTCGACCTCCAACAGTCTGGGCACGAACGTGCAACCCTGAGCCTCAAGATGCCGTAAAACAGCCACTTCGGTGGCCATTCTTTCATCGGCGCGATCCTCGCGATAACTTTTGTGCACACGGCCGTCGTAGCCGATGTGAACGCTGGCGCGACGAGTGTTTTTGGCTTCGGGCATGTTGGAACTAACGATCAGTGTGGGGTTTGGGTCGATGTTGGGCAAGTAACCCCGAAGATTTCTACTCTTTTTGATGATGAGTATGCATGAATTTTATTTCTTCGTGGCATATAAGGTGCTCATGTTGTGGGGCATTGGTTCCTGCGAACCGATCGTTTCCTTGTCGAAGGCGACCCTGTCGGCGGCAGCAAACCAACAATCACTCGCATCCCTCACTGACCCACTGAAATATGGCTAAACTGAAACTGGAATACATCTGGCTCGACGGTTACACCCCCGTTGCTGGCCTCCGCGGAAAAACCAAGATCGTCGAAGGCGATCCGGATTCGTTCACCCTCGAAGATTGCCCGATGTGGGGCTTTGACGGCAGCTCGACCAAGCAGGCCGAAGGCAGCGCCTCCGATTGCTTGCTCAAGCCGGTTGCGCTCTTTCCGGACTCGAGCCGCAAAAACGGTTTTGTCGTCATGACGGAAGTGCTGCTGCCGGATGGCTCTCCGCACCCGTCCAACACCCGCGCCACCATTATGGACGATCCGGATGCTTGGTTCGGTTTCGAGCAGGAATACTTCTTTTACCAGGACGGAGCTCCCCTCGGCTTCCCCGAGGGTGGTTTCCCGGCTCCCCAAGGACCTTACTACACCGGAGTCGGCTACAGCAGTGTCGGCGACGTCGCCCGCCAGATTGTGGAGGAGCACCTCGATCTTTGCCTTGAAGCCGGCATCAACCACGAAGGCATCAACGCCGAAGTGGCCAAGGGTCAATGGGAGTTCCAGATCTTCGGCAAGGGTTCCAAGAACTGTGCCGACCAGATGTGGGCCGCCCGCTACTTCCTGCTGCGTGCCGCCGAAAAATACGGTATCGATGTCGAGTTCCACTGCAAGCCGCTGCGTGGTGCCTATGACGATCCGCTCGATTGGAACGGCTCCGGCATGCACTGCAACTTCTCCACGAAACATCTGCGCGAAGTTGGTGGCGAAGACTACTTCAAGAAGCTCATGGATGCCTTTTCGAAGTATCGCGAAGAGCACATCGCGGTTTACGGGCCGGACAACCACCTCCGCCTCACCGGTCTGCACGAGACCCAGTCCATCGACCAGTTCTCCTACGGCGTGGGCGACCGGGGTGCTTCCATCCGCGTGCCGCACAGCTTCGTCAACAATGATTACAAGGGCTATCTCGAGGACCGTCGCCCCAATTCTTCCGGCGATCCCTATGCGATTGCCTCCCGCATCCTGCAGACGATCGACACGGTGCCGACCGAATAATCGGTCACTCATCGAGACCAGTCCTTTTTCCATAACTTCAAACACCCCGCCGCGGCGGGGTGTTTTTTTTGAGGTGGCGCGGGACGGTCCGTGTCGATTTGGGTGAGGCATGGTAATGCCCGAAGTGAAGGTGATCGCCCGCTGGTGGGATCGGGTGATGGCGCTGCTCTTTGTGGTGAACCTGGCCTGGGTGACCTGGCAACTCGGCGGTTTTGTGCCTGGTCCCATGGTGGTGGCGTTGCCCTTGGTTTTTATTTTGGCAGCGATGGCGGCATTGCGGTGGTGGCTGATTGCCCCGTCGGGAGCCCCCGTGGGTTGGTGGTATCCGGTGCCGTTTTTGGGTTGGGTGGCCGTGCACATGGCGGGTCTTGCGGAGCTTCCCAGCAGGGGCTGGCTACACGGCTGGCATTTGTGGAGCGCTCTGGCCGCTTATTGGGTCGCTTTGCATCTCGTGCGGCGACCCCAGCTGTGGCGGGCGATGTGGGCGGCGATCGGCGTCGTCGCCTTGGGTGTGGTGATTGCGGGGGTCTACCAACGGCTGGGGGACGCCACGTGGTTGCCGTTGGGGCGAGAGCAAGTGCGGCAATTCCTGGGACGCTCGAGCGGGACCTTCGGCAACCCCAACAATGCCGCTGCCTGGCTGGCGCTGGTTCTGCCCGTGGCCGCGGCTACGGTATGGCGTGGTGGCGACAGCCTCACGCGTGCCGAACGCTGGTTTGCCGGGGTCGTAGCGCTGGCGTGTGCGCTCGGAATCATTCTGAGTTTCTCACGCGGGGTGTTTCTCACTCTGGTTATCGCCACCGGGCTCGCTACGCTGGCTCGACGGAAATGGAGCTGGCTGCATCGCCTCGGGCTCATGGCAGGAATTTTTGCCGGAGCGATTGGACTGGTTTGGGTCGGCTACCAGACGGTGCCGGAGGTCCGGCAGCGCGTGGACACCATGATCAAGTTCAAGGGCGAACGAACGCGACCACTGCTTTGGGGCATCGCGGCGGAACTTTGGCAGGAGCGCCCACTTACGGGCCATGGGGGAGGAAGTTTTGAGATGCTGATGGAACGGCATCGCCCGGAGGGTCTGTGGGAATCGGCGCGGTTTGCCCACAACGACTACCTGAACACGCTGAGTGATTACGGTGGGGTGGGGGTGGGGTTGGGTTTGATCGGTGTTGTGCTGGTGGTGCGGCGTCGGTGGCAGCGGCAGAGCCGGCCGTATGCCGGTGCCGGATTGGGACTGTTGATCCTGTCCGGTGCTCTGGCTTTCGATTTCCATCTGCAGTCTCCCGCCGTGCTTTGGCTGGCGGCGATGCTGGTGGGCGGGTGGGCGGGATCGACCCAAGCACGGCGATTTCCATCTGATAAACAGTCGTTTGGCGCCGTGAGTGGAGCGGTGATTTGCCTGGCGTTGGTCGTGTTGCCGCTGGCCTTGGCCGTGCCTCGATACCAGGCGGAGGAACTGCGCTGGCGGGCCCGGGCCGCGCTGAATCAATTGGATGGCGTGACCGATCCGGCTCAGATCGATGGGATTGCGCAGCAGGCCGGCCGGCAACTTGGTCGGGCGATCTCCCGTGATCCGGGCAATGAACGCGCTTGGATGGATTATTCCTACGCCCTTTCCCTGCAGAAGTTTGGCAACGTTGACGCGGAGCGGGAGCAAGGCCGCCAAGCGGAATTTGCGGCACGCCGGGCTTTGGAGGGGAGTGAGTTGGTGGCCGAACACTGGTTGCGCCTGGGCATGGCCCTGCAGTTGCAGGGGGACTGGGCCGCAGCGGGGCCGGCTTTTGGTCGAGCGGTGAGATTAGCCCCCCGTCAGCCGGTGATGTGGTATTACCAAGGGCACCATTTCAGTCTTCGGCCTCCGACCCATGCTCTGGCTAAGGCCGCTTTAGCCATTTGCTTGCGTCTTGACCCAGGAAATGACGCGGCAAAACTCCTCAAAGCCGAACTGGAGCGCTCTCCGTAAGCAAATCATCCTCTCGTTTCCCATGCGCAAACCCTCGATTCACTGGCTCCTTGCAGTCGGAACCCTCCTCCTGAGCGCCACGATCACTCCCGCGCAACACCAACAAATCACCCTGACTCGAATTGGTCCCGTGGTTGAGGTGGAAGACATGGACGGTGGTCGTCCTAAATTCGAGGCGGTGAATGGCAACGAGGTCTACGAAAATGATCTGGTGGTCACGAGTGGATCCGGCTCACGCGTGATCTTGGTTTTCTCCAATGGAGCCACCATCAACGTGGGTGAGGAGTCACGCGTTGAGGTCCGTCAATTTTACCAGGATCCCTTTGCCGGTGATTTTGCCTTTGCCGAAGCAACTTCCGAACCGGAAGGCGCCATCTCCCGCACGAGCATCCACCTCTCCGAAGGTGAGTTGATTGGCAACGTGAAGTCGCTTAACGAAGGGTCCACCTTTGAGGTTACCACCCCGGCGGGTGCAGCTGGTATTCGAGGCACGACGTTCCGGGTGGTTTTTCGCCCCCAAGGCGACGGCCAAGCGTTCTTCTCGGTTACGACCGTGGAAGGGAATATTCTGGTGACACCGTATGAGGGAACAACCACAACGGGCGGCATTTCGGTTTCCGATTTGGAGGAAGTGGAGATTTTGGTGGAGGTTGACGATTCAACCGGCGAAGTCACTTCTGTGACGGTTGTCGACGGGGACGGAGTTAAGCCTGCAGATCCGGAGGTCGTGGCAGTCGTCACCGAAGTCGTGCAGGAGGCAGCCGAAGAGGTTTCCACCATCGTTCTGACCTCGGATGGTGACCAGCAGCAAGGCGGTGAAGATCAAGGTGATTCCAGCACGGACGAAGGTGACGACGAAGAGGACAACGATGGTAGCAATGAAGAGGACAACAACGATGGGGAGAATGACGGTAGCAACGATGGTGACAACGACGGAAACAACGACGGTGGCAATGATGGGAACAACGACGGTAGCAACGACGGTAGTAATGATGGGAATAACGACGGTAGTAATGATGGGAGTGGTTCTGATCAGGGAGGCAATGACTCCAACGATGGAAGCCAGAACGAACCCGACCCGCAGCCCCAGAACACGCCCGGTCAGAATCCCGCCGATCCGCTTTCCCCGATCGCGGGTGGTAACTAGTTCTCTCTCGTAGACTCCTGGCTCTGATAGTCTCAAGTCTACCCCGTCCGACATAATCCCTTCGCTCCAACCGTGAATCGTTCTCGCCTCAAGGCCATCGGACTGGTCTTGGCGCTGATACCGGTTCCTGTTCTGTGGTGTGTGGGGCAGGCCAGAGGCTGGTTTCAACGGGCCGAAAACTGGGCCACCGACATTCGGTTCCAGCATCGCGGTGACCTGTCGGCTCCGGTCAAGATTGTCTACGTCGATATCGACGATATCTCGCTGGACCCCAAGGAGATTGGTGGTTGGCCCTGGAGTCGCCATTACTTTGCCGAAGTCTCTCGCACGCTCTTGGAAGAAGCTGCTGTGAAGGTGGTGGGCATCGACGTGGTGCTCTCGGACACCGGCATATCCGAAGTCGCCGATCGCAAGAGGATCGTGGAGGGTAATGTCGAGTTTGCCCGGCTGCTCTGGCCCAATCCACCGGTCGTATTGGCGGCGTCCTTCGCCTCGGATAAGTTTCGCGACATCAATGGGGAGGTGTTTCAGCGCGAACTGCCGGTGATTGCTGACGGGCTGCCCCCGATTGAAGAAATCGAAGCTCCGGAGGTGCCGAGTTTCATGGTCGGACGTCAGTTCCCGTTCAGCCCCGGAGGAGTGGGGATCATTGATATCGAGGATGGCGTCACCCGCCGGGTGCCGTTGTTTGCTCCCTCCAACGTGCGGACTTATTATCATCTCACTGTCGAACTCTTGCGCCGGTATTGGGATCTGGGGCCGGATGCGGTTCGCGGGCAGGGCGACCGCCTTGAGTTTGTGAATGAGCAAGGCGAATTGATCTCCGCAATCCCGATGCAGGATCAGCAGTTTCTGGAAATCAATTGGTTCTCCCGGTGGGTCGAACCGGACTTGAATCCGCGAATCAGTTTCAAGGACGTTTACTTCTACTCGCGTAATCTTCGCTCGGACAATCCGGCCGCAGTAGAGAGTGCGCGTCAGTTTTTTGCGCAAGATGGGTTCAAGGACGCCATCGTGTTGATTGGTCCTGTTGCACCGTTATTGCAGGATTTGGCACCGACTCCGTTGGATCAAAGCCCTGTGCCCAAGGTTGGCGTGCACGGGAATGTGCTGAAGACGATTGTCTCCGGGCTCTATTTGAAGCGGTTGGATTCGGTCCAGATCTACGCCATCACCCTACTGCTCACGCTGCTCGTGGGCACGATGAGTGTTTGGGGAGGAGCCAGTGCGGTAGGGGCGCGGGTGTTGGCGGCGTTGGGCTTGGGGGGCTATATCTGGCTCTGCTTTCACCTTTTCTCGACGTTGCATGTTGTACTTCCGTTGATCGCTCCGGTGGGATCGGCGCTATGCACCTCCCTGATCGCCGCCACCTGGCAGGTGGTGCAGGAGCAGCAGGCGAAGGGTAAAATTCGTGGGATGTTCGGCACCTACCTCTCGCCGGATGTAGTCAATTCGATGATCGACTCCGGACGCGACCCGGAGCTAGGCGGCCATGACTCGGAAATCACGGCCTATTTTTCCGATATTCAGAGTTTTTCATCGTTCTCCGAAGTGCTCAGTTCCTCGCAGCTGGGAGATCTCTTGAATGAATATCTTACGGCTTGCACCGACATCATTCAGGAGGAAGGCGGGACCCTCGACAAATACATTGGCGACGCTGTGGTCGCGATGTTTGGGGCACCGGTTGACCTGGAGAATCACGCCTACAAAGCATGCCTGGTAACCCAGTTGGTTCATCGTCGCTTGGATGAACTTCGCGAGAAATGGACGCGCGAAGGAGACAAATGGCCGGACATGGTGCACCGCATGCGCACTCGGATTGGTCTCAATACCGGCGACTGCATGATCGGCAACATGGGCAGCCGCTCACGCTTTAACTACACCATGATGGGTGACAACGTGAACCTGGCGGCACGTATGGAGAGCGGAGCAAAAAGCTGGGGGGCGTTTACCATGGTCACCGAAGCCACCAAATTGGCCTGCGAGAGGCTCGGCGGAGATCGCATCGTGTTTCGTCCTCTCGGTCGTATCGTGGTGAAGGGCCGGTCGCAACCCGTGCCGATTCATGAGGTGACCGGCTTGCAGGAAACCGTTTCTCCCCGCACCCGTGAATGCCTCGATCTGTTTTCGCAAGGCCTGGAAAAGTATTACGCTCGTGAGTGGGATGCCGCTTTGCGGCTGTTCGTGCAGAGTGCTGAACGCGAACCTCTGCAACCGGGCCAGGCGCCGGGCGTGGGCAACTCCCCATCGCTTGTTTACCAGTCAATCGTGACCGATATGCGGGGAAATCCGCCCCCGGATGACTGGGACGGTGTCTACGTGATGACGGAGAAATAGACTTTCGGCCCAAAAAACTTTGGGAGGAATGAACCCGGTCGGATTTCTTGGCGACCTTTTGGGATGAACACCAATGAAAAGGGATTCGCGTCAGATACTCACCGAGTTGCTCGTGTTGAAAGCCCAAGGCTGGGATGACCGTGCCTTTGCGGAATTGCACGATCTTTGGCGTGAAGACGTTCGGCGCATGGTGAGGGTGGCTATTGGACGGGCGGAGGACTCCACGGAAGTCGCCCAAGACACCTGGATCGCCGTGGCCCGCGGACTGCCGCGCCTCCAGGATCCGGCATGCTTTCCCCGATGGCTTTTTCAGATCGTGCGGCGTCGCAGTGCCGACTGGGTGCGTCGTCGCCAGCGTGAACGGCTCGCCCGACATGCGATTGTAGCGCAGACTTCCGACACGAGGGATGCAGCGAAGAGCCCGTCGCGACCGACCGCCGGGAACAGCACGCTGGCGGAAATCATTGCCAATCTGGCGACCGCTGAGCGCGAGCTGCTGTGCCTCTATTACGAGGTAGGGCGATCACAGGCCGAAATCGCGGAAATTCTCCAGGTGCCGGTGGGCACCGTGAAGTCGCGTTTACACACGTTGCGCGAACGACTCAGAACCCAAATCGAAAGTGAATCATCATGAAAGACATCGACAAAAAAATATCCGCCGCCTTGCGCGAATCCTACCCTGACGTGGACCTCCCTCCCGAGCCGAGTTTGGCCGAGGAATTGATCACCGCCTTTCGGGGCCGCAATAAATTCACCAACGCGATGGCGTTCATCTGGAGCCTGGTAGGTTTCGGGGCGTTTGTGTGGTCGGCATTCAAGTTTTATGACGCCGAGGTGTTGCGCCAACAACTCGTTTGGGGCGGGGTGTGCCTCTTCTCGCTGATTTTCATCTCCTTTATGAAGGTGTGGTTTTGGATGGAAATGCACAGCAACCGCGTGCTGCGTGAGATCAAACGCATGGAGCTCATTCTCTGCGCGAAAAAGGACTGATACCGTAGATCACTCGATGGTGATTTTTTCAAAATAGAACCAATCGGTGGATCCTGATCCCCCCGGTCCCGGACCGACCTGCACCAATAACGTGGAATTCTGCATGTCCGGAAGTTCAACTTTCCAAGTCAAAGTGCCCCGCTCGTTCGGATGAAGGTGGGGTTGGATGTCTTGTTGGTGGATCATTGTCTCCTGCCCACCGGATTGCATTCGCATTACCTGAACGGACACTCCGTCGGAAGGATAAGTCTCATGTTGCCAGGCACCCGAAAAAAGCCCTCCGCTGATTGTCATGGACCTGGCTTTACCCAGATTCTCGAACCATAGCTTGGTCTGGGTATGGGCGTTGAGCACCATCTCGTCGCCGTGAGGAATCAAGCCGGGCCCAAACTGAAAGTAAATCTGGTCGGGTTTGGGGTCGATCAGCGAGAAAGTCTCCCGGTCTCTTTCTGACAGGGACTCCAGTCTGGCGGGTTTATCAGCCAATCGGTGGCTCATGGAAACAAGCGCCATGTCCAAAGGGGAGGCGTCCTCTCTCGAACGGAGTTCTGGGGTTAAGATGGAGTCCAGTAGACGGCGTGCCGGGTAGATGCGTGCACCGTCCTCGGCAAAGAAATGATGGGGTGATACCCCAATTTCCTCCTTTGCTACGTTGACGGCTCCGGGATTAATCAACTGGTCTCGCATCAATACGAGGGCTCCAACTTTTTCATCGTGGAGGTTTTGCAGACAGCGGCGAATAAGCGGGTGATCGTTTTCAAACTCACGACGAATCATGAGGGCGCGTCGTTCGGCAAAAAACGGAATCATCGGATTCCAGTCGTCGCCCAGAATTACGACTACCTCATCAGGGTTGGTGATTTCCTTCAGAGTGAAGGAGAGTTTGGGGCCACTGGCCCCCTGCAAAGACTGTTGTTCGTAGTAGTTTCCGAAGTAGGTGAAGGCTTGCGTGGTGAGCAGGCCGAGAAGAAGCAAGGGAGCACCGATGCGGCCGAGGCGGGTTTCCCAAAACGCCGCCAACACGAAACCGAGGGCGAGCATCAAGCACACGGCATTGGCCACGAAGTAGTAGTCGTGCCACGAATACAGCAGAGGGAAAATCAAGGGCGCGGCAAAGAACAATCCCAGTGCGGCCAGACTGTGACGGCGCCAGCGGGACGACATGAATATCACCGCGAGGATAACCAGCCCGAGGGCGGGCAGAGCCAGAATACCGTTATCGATAATGGCGAAAATCCCCTGCCAAGTGTCCGGTTTGAACCGCACGTCGAATAACCCGTAGCCAAAATTAAACTGAGTCATCGAGTCGGACATCAGCACGGACGCCTGCGGGTGGTCGGATTTGACGCTGTCGGCAAAGCGGGTCCATGCGACCGTCAGTATCGCGGGCAAAACCATGGGCAACAGTCCCCAACCCAATGTCGCGATAACCAAGCTGCGATCCCGACGGCGAACTGCGCTGATGAGCCGCGCCGCCCCCCAGGCCGCGGTGGGGATGAGAAACACGATCAGCGTGGTCACTTTCACCATCCCGGCGCAAGCGGCGCAGAGACTTGTAACCACCGCCCAGCCATATTTGCGCTGTGTCAGGGTTTGGTGGAATCCCACCGCGAACCAAACCGCAAACATCAATGCCATCGTCTCGATCAGGAACGCCCGTCCGTAAAAAATATAGAGCGGACAGCTTAGGACACAGATCAGGGCCATACTGATTTGTGCCGGTGTCAGACCGAGGTGGCGCAGAAAAATTGCGATCGCCGGCAGCGTCAGATAAAAGCACGCTATAGATACGCCGCGGGCAGTCTTGGTCAACGATGCGCCGGTCAGGTCACTTACCGCTGCGACGGTCCATTGATAGAGTGGGAACTCCATGGGAATGGACCACGGCTTGCCGAGCACCGGGGTGGGATAGGCGAGCGAAAAGTTATTCTCTTTTTGAATGAAGAGAGCAGAGATTGCAGTCTGGGCTTGGCGAAACTCCAAGCCCGGTAAATTGCGGTTCTCCCAACCCACGGTTGAGGTTCCCACGTGGAACGCAAAGACAACAACCAAAGCCGATAGCCAGGCGACTTGGAAACGATTTGCCGACTGCGGATGCCTCATGCTGGGGAGGAAACCAACTATGGGGAATCCGGAGATGATCCAAGAGTCAATCCGGTTTCATCTTGCCTGTTGGCCTCTGCCGAGGGCTGGGTGTGGTTGAAAGCAGTCGGATGTTTACGAGTGACGAAGCAACCGTCCACCGTCCCGGCGGCGGCCGATTGTCGGCGTCTTTTGCCCGAAAAGCTATTCGAGGATCATGTCGCCGACGGTTTTGCCGGCTGGGATCATGGGCAACACGTGCTCGGTATAGGGTACGATGACATCGAGGACATAGGGACCGTCGTGATCCAGCATCTCCTGGATGGCTTCGCGGAGTTCTTCGCGCTTGATCACGCGACGGCCTTTCACGCCATAACCTTCGGCAATCTTTACAAAGTCGGGGTAGAGGGCGTCCGGGTTTTCAGGGCCGCCAATATCGTCGGAGTCCCCGAGGATGGTGTTGCCGCGGATACTGCCGTAGAAGCGATCCTCCCATTGCACGACCATGCCGAGGTGCTGGTTGTTGAGGATGAGGGCCTTGGCGTTGATCTTCTCGATCTTGGCGGTGGCGAGTTCCTGGATGTTCATCACAAACGATCCATCACCATCGATATCGATCACGTGTTTGTCGGGGGCGGCAACTTTCGCCCCCAAGGCTGCCGGGTAACCAAACCCCATTGCACCGAGTCCGAGTGAGCTGATAAAGCAGCGCGGCTCATCGTAACGATAGAACTGGGCGGCCCACATTTGGTGTTGACCCACGCCGGTGGTGACGATCGCTTCACCGTTGGTGAGCTCATAGAGCACCTTGACCGCTTCCTGGGAAGTGATGTGCGGACCTTCCTCGTAGCTGAAGGGATAATCGCGTTTCCAGCCGGCGAGTTTTTCCTGCCATGGTTTTGTATCCGGTGACTGGAATTTGTTGGCCTCGATGAGTTCATTAAGGCGCTCAAGGGCGTAGCGGATATCAGATACGACGGGGAACTCGACCGGCTTGTTTTTGTTGTGTTCGGAGGCGTCGATGTCGATGTGCACGATCCGGGCGCGTTCGGCAAACTTGTCGACGTTGCCTGTGATGCGATCGTCGAAGCGGGCGCCGAGACACAACACGAGGTCGGCCTGGTCCACCGCCCAATTGCCGTAAGCCGCGCCGTGCATGCCAAACCAGTGCAATGACAGATCATCGTTTTCTGGATACGCACCGACTCCCATCAGAGTTGTGGCGACGGAAATTCTGGTCGACCGGGCAAAGGTTTTGAGCGCCTCCGTAGCGTCAGCGGAAATGATGCCGCCACCAGCGTAGATGATGGGGCGTTTGGCCAGGGAGATGAGTTCGAGGATTTTCTTGAGGTCTTCGTCGGAAGCCTGGGGCACGTTGGCGATGGTGGGGTTGGCGAACTCAACCGATGCCGGGAAGACCGGGCGCAGCCGGGCCTGCTGCACGTCCTTGGGGATGTCGATCACGACCGGGCCGGGGCGACCGGAACGGGCGAGGTGAAAGGCCTCCTTGATAATCTTGGGCAGCTCCGCCGCATCCATTACCAAGTAAGAGTGTTTCACCACCGGCAGGGTCATGCCGTAAAAGTCGGTCTCTTGAAAGGCGGCCTTGCCGATGAACTTCGAGTAGACTTGGCCGGTGATGGAAACGAGCGGAATCGAGTCCATGTAAGCGTCGGCAATGGCGGAGACGAGGTTGGTTGCCCCCGGGCCGCTGGTGGCCATGCAAACTCCAACTTCACCTTTCACCCGGGCATAGCCTTCGGCAGCAAAGGAACCGCCCTGTTCGTGGCGAGGCAGGATGGTGCGGATCTTGTCCGTGCGGGCCAAGGCTTGATGCAGCTCCTGGGAAGCCCCGCCGGGATACGCGAAGATTACATCCACGCCCTCGCGAATGAGGCTTTCTACCACGACGTCGGCACCGTTCATTTCGGGTCCGATCTCGGGAGCAGGGAAGTCTGTGGGTGAAGTGGATGCTTTCATGACTGGCTGGGTTGTGGACAAAGAGGCACGACTTAAGCGAGCGTCAAACGCGGCTGGCAAGTGTCTAAAGCGAAAGACGGATGCCAGTATTTCGGCCGTTTTCGGTTGGATTACGGACGTTTGAGACGCAGCGTCACGCCTGTGATTCGCATTCTATTTATCGGCGACATCGTGGGACGACCCGGGCGCGACAAGGTGGCGGCGTGGGTGCCACGACTGCGGGAAAAGCACCAATTGGATTTTGTAGTCGCCAACGGCGAGAACGCGGCTGCCGGGGCCGGGATCACCGGAGCGATAGCCAAAACACTGCTCCAGCAGGGAATCGACGCAATTACCTTGGGCGACCATGTGTGGGACCAGCGCGGTTGGGAGCATGAGATCGATGAATTCCCCACGGTCTGCCGACCGGCGAATCTGCCGGCAGCCTGTCCGGGGCGTGATCATGTGATCTTGGAAAAGAAGGGTTTCCGTCTCGCCGTGTTTACGGTGCTGGGGCGCACGTATCTGAACATGAAAGGTGAGTGCCCTTTTGAAACGGCTGACACCCTTCTCAACCAAACCGTCGGTTCGGGGGTGGCCGACGGGGCTCTGGTTGAAATTCATGCTGAAGCGACCTCGGAGAAGGTCGCGCTGGGCTGGCACTTGGACGGACGAGCGATTGCCGTGCTGGGAACACATACCCATGTGCCGACCGCCGATGCGGAAGTCCGGCCGCTGGGCACAGCCTATATTTCCGATGTGGGCATGACGGGGCCTTACCGTGGAGTTCTGGGGCGGCAGATCGAGCCCGTCGTCGGCCGATTTCTCGATGGGATGCCGCGACGATTTGCAGTCGCCGAGGAGGATGTCCGGTTATGTGCCGTCTTGGTCGAGTATGACCGGACCAAGCAGCGCGCGAGCCGATGCGAGTTGTTGACAGTTGATTAGGTCGCGGGACCCGGGGTTGATAACAATCACTTCAACGTTACCTGGCCCCAAAACGCCCAGTCGTAACTGAGGGTTGATTTTCCCCTGGTGCTGAAGCGCAGTTCCACAACTTCCGCAGGGACTTCCGTGGAGAAGTTCAGAATGCCCCGATCAGCCACGTTTAAGACTGGGTTTATGTCATGTTCAACCAGCACAGATTCAACGCCGTGTTGGTCGATGCCGTGAATTGCAAACAGCACTCCGTCAGCATTGACACTGCTATCGGCATAAGCATCGGCAACAAGTCCCAGCCCATAGTGAACTTCCCGGGCATGCCCATCCATCGGGACCCAAAGATCTGAGTCAGGGTGGCACCCCAACAACGACTTTCCGGCCTCTGACACACGGGCAAAGCCGAACTGGCATCGGTATCGGGTGGGCCGCGGAGAAAACTCGACGAAAGTACTCTCCGCTTGTTTGGCGGTGACAGGGTGAATCTGTTGGTCGGCGATGATTGGCTCCGGAGGAGGAGGGGGGCGGTAGCTTCCGATGTCGGTCACGCCAGAATAGTTCTGGTTCTCCCGGAGGCGATTCAGGGTGGCTTCCCGGATATCGGTGGCCAGGTAGACGCGCGTGTTGTGATGACGGAGGGAATGAGTGTGATCGAGCAGGAACTTTTTCGCCGCAAGTTCACGGGTCTCTTCATACTTTCCAGGATCACCTGTTACGATGAGGGCGCTGACTTCCTTCGCTTCCAGCTGCGCTAAATGGGTTTGCAACAAATCACGGTCGCCGGCGACCTGGTCCCTTATCATCAAGGCTCGTCGTTGGGCATAGTATGGAATCACCGGTGCCCAATCTTGGCCGACGACAATCAGCGTCCGATCCGCCGGCAGCATATCCTTGATGAAATAGGTCAAACCAGTGCCTCCGTAGCTGACGAGCCACTGCAGATGAGCGTAGTTCCGGTAATATCCGTGTCCGAAAAGGACCAGGGTTGCGGCTAGCATGGACCCGGCCAACCACCTTATCCCGGGTTTTTTCAGCCCCTCCGCGATACCGATCGCCAAGGCAGCCACCGGAGCCACCGCAATCGCGAAAAAATAGTAGTCATGCCGATGATACAGCACGGGAAAAGTTGCCAGTGTGGCGACCAACCAAAGGACCAAGCCGACTATCCGCCCTCGGAAGGAAACAGCTCCGATCACCACCAACGCCAGTAGGAGGAAAAACAAAAATGGCGGAAGCACTGCCACCGAGAGTTGCAGGCCGAGGCGGTGGAGAGATTCAGGATCAATCCGATCCTGCCACGTTCCCCAATTGGTGGCTGTCATTTCTGCAGACTGCAGGGATTGGCCACCCGGGGATGCCGCTTTGATGCCGTCGGCAAACGAGATCCACCACCAGTTCGCCAACCCAATTGGCACCGCGACGGCGGCACCCACGACAACCGTTCTTATCCAAGCCCCGATCCCATGCTCGCGGAGTTGTTCCCAACTCCACTTTAGGCCGACCAAGGCGGCCGGCAGGCACCAGACAAACAGCGTCGTAACCTTCACCAGCGCAGCGAGGCACCCGAGCAATGTGGCGAGAACGATCCACCGTATGCTGCCGCGCTCACAGATCTTCGCGAATGCGAACAAGAACCAAACAGCCAACATCAGCGCCATCGATTCGATCAAGATTGCCCGGCCGTAAAACAGGTAAACCGGAGTGGAAAGAATCATGCCCAGCGTGAGCCAGGTTGCGTTTTTGTCCGCCCCCCAACGCTTCAGGAGAAGTCCGATGCCCGGAAGGGTGAGATAGAAACAGAGCAGGGTAACCGTTCGACCCGCGACGGGAACACTCCAACCCGTGGTTTCCATCAACAGTGCAACGCTCCATTGATAAAGGGGAAACTCCATGGGGATCGACCATGGCGGACCGAATAGGGGCGTCGGATAGGCCA
This sequence comes from Opitutaceae bacterium, assembly GCA_028280945.1. Taxonomy (GTDB): domain Bacteria; phylum Verrucomicrobiota; class Verrucomicrobiia; order Opitutales; family Opitutaceae; genus Actomonas. Next base: position 4,261 of record JANQKV010000070.1, on the reverse strand, counting down.
GGGAATAATCCCGGTCCTGCTGGATGAACAGGATACTCAGAGCGGTCTGGGTTTGGCGAAACTCGTGACCCGATAGATTGCCAAGGGGCCAGTTGTGCGTGACCAGGCCAAAGTGAATCAGGAGAGCGAGCGCGAAAAAGGCCTGCGCCCAGTGTCGACGCCACCACAACGACTCCGGTTGGTCCTTGGGCGAGGCGTCAGGAGACGACAACCGTGTCCTCCGCGTAGACGCCGAGTCGGCGGAAGCGTTCGTAGCGGCTGTTGAGGAGTTGGTCGTGTTCCAAGCCCCGCAGGTCGTTGAGGTGCTTTTGCAACTCGTAGCTCAAGGTTTCCGCCGCTTTGGCCGTATCATGATGAGCACCTCCAAACGGTTCGGGAATGACCTCATCCACAATGCCAAATTTCTCCAGGGTGTGCGCGTCGAGTTTCAGGGCCGAGGCCGCTTGAGGCGCGGCAGCAGCATCTTTCCACAGAATGGCAGCACAACCTTCGGGTGAAATTACCGAGTAATAGCTGTTTTCGAAAATGAGCACACGATCGGTCACTCCGATGCCGAGCGCGCCACCCGAGCCGCCTTCACCGACCACTACGGAAATGGTGGGAACACTCAGCATGGCCATCTCGCGCAGATTTACAGCGATGGCTTCGGAAACGTGGCGTTCTTCCGAACCGATTCCGGGATAGGCACCGGGTGTGTCGATGAAAGTGATGATGGGCAGGTCAAATTTCTCCGCAAGTTTCATCAGACGCAGAGCCTTGCGATAGCCTTCCGGCTGGGGCATGCCAAAATTACGTGCGATCTTCTCCTTGGTATCACGACCCTTTTGTTGTGCGATGATCATGACCGCCTCGCCGTTGAGAAAGGCGGTTCCGCCGATCAAGGCCTGGTCGTCGCGGAACTGCCGATCGCCGTGCAGTTCGGTGAATCCAGTGCAAAGGGCTTGAATGTAGTCCAACGCGTAGGGGCGTTTGGGGTGACGGGCGATTTGCACCCGCTGCCACGGCGTCAGATTGGAATAGATGTTCCGCTGGGTGGCTTCGATCTTTTCGGTAATGGCGGCGATCTCGCTGCCAAGGTCCAGTTGGTTTTCTTCGGATCTTTGTCTCAGTCCATCCAGCTGCGCGGTGAGATCACGCAACGGTTTTTCGAATTCCAACGTATAGGCGGGACTTTCCATTCGGGCGGAGGCTAGGGGCTCGAATTTGGCTCTGTCAATGAACCTGCCATCGCCTGCGTAACCCCGCTAGGAGAGCCCCTCGTCTTCGCCGGGAGCCTGTTTTAACTGATCCTTCCAGCCCAACATCTTGGCCTGAGCTCCAAATTTCTCGGCTTGGGCCTTGTCGCCTTTGCCGACCCAGATACGCGAAAGGGTGGTGTTGATGAACAAGTCGTCGGGGTTGAGTTGATGAGCCTGTTCGGCGGCATGCAGGGCGTCGTCGAGACGCTTTAAGTTAAGGAAAATCTCGGCGCTGGCATGCCACGCGGCAAAGGACTTGGGAGCGGCATTCGTCGCTGCGTTGATTTTACGCACCGCATCCTCTTCCTCACCCATCGTGTAGTCGAAGGTGGCATCATCGATAAGCTGCTGGAGTTCTTCCTCAGTCATGGCTTCATCGTTACTCGCGACGGTGAAAAAGAAAAGGCCGACCCGGGAAAAGGCCGGCCTCGGCGATTGAAGTTGTGATTCGTTCAGGCGTTGGGCGCGCCGCCGACGATGGCGATGGTGAGATCGATTTGGTCGGCCACCTTGTCCTCATTTTGACCGGGGCGAATGCCGAAGTCGGTGCGGGATATCGAAAACTCGCCCCGGACCACGAGCAGGTCGCCGCCTATTTCCGGTTTGTTCACGCGTTTGCCAAAGGCGCCTTTGAGGTGGGTAAGCGTGACCGGCACGGTCACTTCCTTGGTGACCCCTTTGAGCGTGAAGCTGCCGCTGGCGTGAGCCTTGGTGGTATTGCCGTCGGACTCGATATGATCGAGGCCCGTAATCTCAAACTTGATTTGCGGATAACCAGCTGCGTCGAGCCAACCATCGCTATGGAGATGTTCTTCCATCGTGCTGTTCGGCACGGTCAGGGAGTTGGTGGCGACATGAATCTTGCCCTTGGTTGCGGCCGGGTTGGCCGGATCGAAATGCACCGTGCCGGTGATGCCGCTGGCCGTCCCAGCGATAGGCTCGAGCAGGGAATCGAGGTGGAAGGAGATGGCGTTGACGCCCTTGGGATCTTTGAAGTCGAACTCGACAGCGGCTTGCAGAGGAGCAGCGAGAAGAGCGGCCACAGTGCCGAAGGAGAGAAGTGTTTTGCGCATTTGTTTTAATCAGATTTTGAGGGAGTAGGGCGGCCCAGCAGATAAGAAACACCAAACAGTCCTGCACCGGCGAGAAGTCCTCCGCCCAGGATCTCTATCCCAGGGACGTAGCGGTCCTCATAGGCTGTATAGGTCAGCCCCGTGATTTCATCGGTGAGGGTCGTGGGCACCTTGTCCATGCTCCACCCCGTGTGTGCCCCACGCATGGCCCAAAATGACAGGACACCCACCACCACAACAACGGCGAGAACCCGAACGATCAGACGAGGCGATTGAAGCATAACCGCGCAAGCAGTCCGGAATCGGTCGAATTGCAACCAGCCCGGCCAGTCGCCCGAGTGCGCCTCACACGATGAGCATGGCGTCGCCGTAGCTGAAGAAGCGGTATTCGCGGGCAATTGCTTCGGCGTAGATTTCACGGATCCATTCGATGCCTTCCAGATCACCCGGGGACAGGAAGGCTGAAACCAGGCACATGAGTGTCGAACGCGGCTGATGGAAATTCGTGATGAGGGCATCGACCCCGGCGAATTCCCGCGGGGGGTAGATGAAGATTCCAGCTTCTTCAACCCGAGGGGCGAGAGAAGGGTGGTTGAATCGCGCCATGCAATCCTCGATCGCCCTCATCGAAGTGGTTCCCACCGCGATGCGCCGACCGGACGGATTCCACAGGATTTCTTGGGTGTCGGCGGGCATTTCGTAAAGCTCTTCATGGATATCGTGATCGGTGATTTTTTCCGTGGTGACTGGCCGGAAAGTGCCCAAGCCGACATGCAGCGTGACTTCACGCGTCTCCACCCCTCGTTTTGCGACTTCGGCCAGCACTTCGGGGGTGAAGTGCAAGCCCGCGGTAGGAGCGGCTACTGCGACTTGTTTCGCGCGGTCGGCGTAGACGGTTTGGTAGCGGTCGAGATCGTCGGCTCGTCGGGCATCTTCCAGCTCGCGTTCAATGTAGGGAGGAAGGGGCATTTCACCAAGGCGATTGGCAACAGCCTTCATGCTTGCGTCGCCCGCGGTTAACTCGAAATCGACCAGTGTCACACCATCTTCGTTCTTCTGCTGCACAACCGCCGAAAAAGTTCCGGGATTCGCAAACGTCGCATCGATCGGGAGGCGTTTGCCTGGCCGAAGCAGGCACCACCAGGATTCACGGCCGGGGCTGGTCGATTCCGGGCGGAGTAAAAAGCACTCCACTTTGCCTCCGGTCGGTCGCTCGGCGCGGAGACGAGCCGGCAACACGGCCGCATTGTTGCGGATCAGGGTATCCGAGGGCTCCAGCAACGAGGCCAAATCGCTAAACACCCGATGCTCCAATATGCGTTTTGCCCGATTGACCACCAGTAAACGGGACGCATCGCGTCGGGTTGCGGGAGACTGGGCAATGAGGTGCTCAGGCAAATCGTAGTCAAAAAGATCGGTGGAGAGACCGGGCATGAAAAAATGGAGGCTTGCCCTAAAAGGGATGGCGGGTTTCTTCCGTCAATCCTGCGACGCCGCTTTAGCTCAGTTGGTAGAGCGAGTCATTCGTAATGATTAGGTCATCGGTTCGACTCCGATAAGCGGCTCCAGTATTGAATCCTGCTAGGATTCGATACCCGCCGAAGCCTGGGTCTACACCAAAAAGTGGGGGATTGCTGCGGAGAGGCATTTTTAGGGAGGGAGGTTACCCGCATTGTGCGATGACGCGGATGCGGTAGTTGTGGAAGTTGCGGAAGCCGTAGGCTCGGCGTTGGATCAGTTTCATCTTTCGGTGGAAGCCTTCGGTGATGGCGTTGTTTTTGGTGAGGCGCCACATGGCGGCGATGGGTTCGCGCCATTGGCGCAGGGTGTGGGCAAGGGTCTGGAGGGCAGCCAGCTGGCTGCCCTTCAGCCGTGAGATCAAGTGGAGTAGCTCGCGGGCATGCCCACGGCACTGGCGTGCGGTCTGAGTCTTCCGATTGAGCAGAGCAC
>JANQKV010000067.1 GCA_028280945.1 Opitutaceae bacterium | reverse complement strand
TTGGCCGTGGTTACCGCGTGCGGGCCGTGGTTGCGTTCACCATACGCATAATCGTTCACGACCGTGCCATCAACCAGGGTCTTGCTCTCGATGTTGCCGTGCAGGCTGTAGGTGTAGGAACCGTGTTTGCTGGAGCTTTCCAACCGGTTCTTTACGTCATAGGTCAACGTCTCGGATCCACCGGTGCCCGTGCGGCTGGTCAGATTGCCCAACCCGTCGTAATCAAATCCCAGCGACTGCACTCCCGGAGTGGAGATACCCGTGAGCAGTTCGTCGGTCGCCCGGTAGGTTCGCGTGGTTGTGAGCCCTCCATTGGTGAACACCCTGGGCCGGTCCAAGTGATCGTAGGTGGGATTGCTCCACCAGGTCGCCCCGTCGGAGGTTGAGACCGAGGTCACGTAACTGGAGGCATCATAAGCGGTGATGAATCCAAAGCTGCGCCATGCAGCGTTATTGGTGATGTCGAAGACATCCTCCCCTCCCCGCGGCCGCCAGTAGTAATACCGCTCCGTCGGCAGTCCATAATTCGGGTGATAGTCCGTGGTGGTGTAGAACCACTTGTTGTCCACATGGTAGAGTTCCAGGCTCGGCCGACCATCGGTATCATAGGTATAGGATTTCGCCGAGGTGTAGTCGTCGTAGGTGTAGGGACCGCCCGAGTGGGTGACTTTTTCACATTGAATGGCACCTCGCCAGCCGCCACCCGAAGCGGGCAACGCAACCGAATTGGTTGTGGTGGGACTGCCCTGTTCAAAGTAGATCCATAGGGCGGACTCGACGGAGCCATCCAACTGGGTCGTCGTCCGGTCCTTGGGCCGCCCAAGGTCATCGAAAGTGAACAGCGTGACTGTGCTGTTCGCATCCTCCTGACGGACGACTTCGCCGCGAGGGCTGTTGCGGTAGGACCACGCGCCCTTGTCCGGATCGGTCAGCGTCGCTTGATTACCAAACCGGTCGTAAGTCGCGGAGATCGTTTCGGTCTGGCCCTTCAGGCTGGTGGTTACCATGCGTCCAAACCCGTCGAGCGTGAATGCGACGGAGGCTGCCTCGGTCGTGGAATCGCCGGGATTCCAGATGGAAACGGTTTCGCCACGGGCGTTGACGGTGGTCTTCGTGACCTGGTTGTGGGTGACGTTGCTGCCACTCACCGTGACCGTGGTGGAAAGACCGTCGTAGCTGTGCGAGGAGGTTGTGCCGTTGGGCGCAGTGATCACGTCCACCCGGCCGAGGTCGTCGTAGGTGGTGGTGGTCCAATGAGCGGGCGAAGTGTTCGTGCCGGGATTGGAAACGGCGATGACCTGGCCCTCGTCGTTGTAGATGGTATTGGCATAGACGGAGCCGGCAGCCGCGTCGCGCTGCGTCCTGATGGCCCGGCCCAGGCGATCATGGAATGTGATCACATCCGGGGCATACTCGGGGCTCATGGTCACCTTGTAGGCGGCACTTCGCGCGTGGGATACGGAGTCCACGGTGGACGTGAATGATGTGGTGTCGGCCGCATACGTGTAGTCGGTCTGGATGTCCGTGCTCGCCGAAATGCGTCGCGAGAGTATGATCCGACCCAAGGCATCGTAGTCAGTTTTTTGTTCGATGCCATTGGTGTCGGTAACCGAGGTGGGCAGACCCAGCCAATCGTGGTACGTTTGGGTGGTCGTGTGCCCATAGGCATTGGCCGAAGAGGTGGGTAAATCGTATTTATCATCCCATGCCGTGGCCGTGTAGGACGTATACAGTGCAACGCTCTGTTCGGGATAAGTGCCGCCGCCCGCAACCGTAGTGGACTTGATGCGCCCATAACCGTCGCGGTCATGGGTGGTCGTGAGGGTGAGGCCCGTGCCGTCCTTGTCCAAATACTCGACCCGCACCAGACTGGTATCGCCATCGTAGTCGAAGCTCTTGACCGCCACCGGACTGGTGGTCGCGTGGGGCGAAACGGCGGTGGTGGTGACAGAGGCCACCCGTCCGGTCAGCATCTGGTTCGCCGTCGGCGCAGTGGGTGCCGACTTGTAGGTGTAGGCAACGGTCTCCGTGTGACCGTCGCCATAATCCGTGTGGAGCTCCGCAAGGTTGCCCAGGGAAATATCCCCGGGAAGCAGGCTCACGAACGAGACATCCTCCTTGCCCGTGACCACGTTGATGTTCGTGGGTTGCGACGAATCCGTGTCGCCAGGGAAGAACCCTAACCCTGGCGGGAAACTGTCCACCACGGTGCTCTGGCCATCAAACTTGGACGTGGCGGTGATCACCACATGCGCGTTGGCGCGGTCCTGTACCCCAAACAGTCCTGAAACCGGATCGGGGGTAAGGGGCAGGGCATCATCTTCCCAACGGTACTCCTTGGCCCGGGAAACATAGGGCCACAGGGACCCAAGCGGCGTGCCGCCGTCCTCCACGGCATCAAAGACCACGGTATTGTCGTGGGAACTCAGAATGTCGAATTTGCCCCCCGCTTCGGCCTGATAGGTCTCTTCGCGCACGGTCATCCCGGTCATCGGGAAAGACTGCGCCAGGAACTGGTATTTGAAGAGATTGGTCTGGTGGTCGAGGGTGATGAAGCTTTGGAAGCCCAGGTCACCGCGGCCGGAGAGATCGTTCCGCAGCCCTCCATAGGTGTAGGAGAATTGCTGCTTTTCGCCACCCGCGAAGTTGCCGCCGAAGTCGTGGTAAACGTCGGAGACCACGGTCCGCGTATCCTGGACATCAACAATCGGATAATCCGTTCCCTGGCCCTTCACGTAGAGGTTGGCTTCCGTAAGGGGACTGTAGGAAATCTCGGTCTGACGGCCCAGGCCATTGGTGACCTTCACCAACAGGTCCGGCTTCGCTCCGGAGCGCTTTGCAATGTAGTGGCCCCGGGCGTGCAATTGTTCCTCGTAGGTGATCTGGTGGCGGGGACCAAATGAGAGATCCTGAATGCCATCCCCGTCGAAGTCGGACAGGTGGACGTTGTGGTGGCCGTTGAGACCACCCTCGCCCAGGTCGAAGGCTTTGTAGGCCGGATCGAAGAACACTTGGCCCGCCTGGTTGCGGCACAAGGCCACCCACCAGCCGCTCTGTGCTCCCCCGCCATCGAAACGCCAGATCATATCGGTCAGGCCATCCTGGTTGATATCCACGGCGGAGACTGCGCCCGCACCGGAGGTATCGGTATTGCCTTCAATGACGACCTGGCTCGCCCCCGGGTTGAGCAGGTTGGTCAGGAACTCAGCATTGAACGTGTCTTCACGCATGGATTCAGCAAAAGTTCGCACGGTCTGACCCGTGGCCGTCTCCACCCAGACGTCAAAACCATGCCGCTCCGCGGCCATTTCGATCACCTCGTAGTCCCATGAGCCTTGGGGGATCGCGTGGTGATGTTCCTGGGTGGTTCCCTTGCTCAGCAAGAGCCGCCAAACATAGCCGGCCGCCCGCTTGCCACTGTGCCACTCCGGCTCATCCACATACCGGGGGACCAAGCACATTAAATCAGTCAGGCCATCACCATTAAAATCGCCCTGCAAAGGCAGAAGTGTCAGCGACGCAACGGATTCCCCCTGATACAGGGGGCTTTCTAAATTCTTATACTGATTACCCGAGACCACTTCGGGAATTGTCCGCAAATGGAATTTACTATTCGCCGGATCAGGTGCCGGATCAGAAATCAATACATACAGATTTCGTTGCAGCTTATGCACAAAGTTACCAGCGGCGTTCGATAGATCATAGAACATCCCAGCATTGGGAATTATATTAGCATCGGGTCGCTCCGGAAGAGTATAGGCGTAATCCTGGACTCCGTCACCATTAAAATCCGTAAACCAACCGGCCGGCCCCCGCAAATCACTATCCACATTCCTTTTCCACCAGCCAAAGACCTCGGCATGCACATCCAATGTATAGTAATAGTTGAGATGGTAATCATCGTTTACGTCGGCCCACTTGGCGAAATTATCGAAACCGGTGCCATTGGAATAGGCAATATACAAATCGGAATTATGCAGTAGAAAATCAGCACGCCCATCCCCATTAAAGTCACCCAGATCAACATGGGATGACAGCGTTCTGCGAGGATTGTTTTCCGGCTCAAACAGGCCTGAAGCAGGATTAATTATATCCGGATCGATACTGCGCGCCCCCTTGGTTGCGAGTTCGGCATTGGAGAACAACCGGGTGGGAGCAGAGTGCCCATCCAGCCCCTCGAAGCGCTCGCCGTTTGACCGCAGGGCCCAATATTCGTCGCCGTTTGAATAAACCAAGTCCGTCAGCCCATCACCATCGATGTCCCCGGTTTTTACAAAAAGGATGCCGTCCAAGCCACTATAATTATTGGGAAGCAACCCAACTTCCGGAACTGTTATAGTTTTGTTCTCAAAGCTAGCCGTGAGCGAAGAATCCGAAAAACCGGCTCTGATCTCATACTGAAGGGTCCGGGACTGTTTGCCCGTCCAATCGATAAGCACCCAGTCCATGATGCCGTCGCCGTTGAACTCACCCATGGAGTAGCGCGACAGTTTTTGGGGGTCATTGGTTTCAGGGGTGATGTTCGGACCGACACCCCCGGATCCTGGCGCGCCGAAGCTCGCGCTGCCATCCTGCCAGGTAAAGGTAGTCGGCGAGATCTGCTTCCAAGACCCGTCACTATTGTCTTTGGCGAGGCCATCAATGGTCTTGAGTCGGGTCAGCCGCGTCCCGGGAGCATACTCGTAGGTAAAGTCATAACGGTGGGTCTCCACCCCATCCATGACGGCAGTGACCACGTCGAGGCGTTGAGTCATGGGCCGGGTGCGACCCGCCATATAACCGTAACGGGCATCATCCCGGAGGAAGTTCCCCTCAACGTCCCCGGTAATATGACTTTGATTGTAATAGAGTCTTAACTCTGCGGCAGGAGCATCCCCCGAGTTGTGTCCCGTATACTTGATCGTTTCGAGAACGTATTCACCTGACCACGTAGCTGTCTTACGGTAATGATAGGTGATATAGTGGCCGGTCGGGGACTCAATCCGCGCCAAAGCATAGGCGTAAGCACGACCTGTACTTTCGCCACCGAGTTGCTGATACGCGTCGCCATCGGTGGCCGACTGATAATTCCCGTAATAACGGATGTCCCCCTCCTTGGTTTCGACTTTGAAGTATAACGCGTCTCCGCTCTCCGGGTGCACGCCATGACCGGTGATCCGGGAGAAGCTCTCCACCTCGGTGCGGTATTCACTGCCGTTCTTGAGGTGATTGCCGCTGATCCGCAGCAACCGTTTGCCGTCCAAGTATAACTTGTCAGCTTCGGTAAACTCCACGCCCAGGCGATCCTGATCCCGGGCATATATACTGCGCCCTCGGGTAATGGACGATTGCCCGGTCGAGAGTGAAAACCCGACCCCCATGATGCCATTGCCGCTACCCGAACTGTAATAGACGGACGGCGAAGGTTGAAGTCCCGAGCGCCCCGCCGGGACCATCAGGGGAATAGTGTAGTTCGCAAGCCCGCGGTTGTCCACGGAGAGGTCGCCACCCAAGGTTCCCAGGATATCGGCAGCATTGGGCGCCAGACCAGGACCATTCCCGCTTGAACCGTCCGCATTAATCACCGTGACCATCACGGAATCGGTAAGAGTCGCGGCCGCGGACGTGGCCGTTAATGTGAACAAATGTTCGCCAAGGAGTAAACCATTGACCGTGAAACTGCCGGTCGCAGGCAACGGGTTGGGCAAACCGCCCAGATTCGGACCCACCAGGGTGGCACTATCATCCGGTGAACTGTTCCACGATAAATTAACGGTCTGGCCCAGAGTAATAACCGAAGCACTCGCGGTAAGTGAGGTATCGCTGGCTTCAAGAATCGTTACGGAGTCAGTCAAGATTTCCGTGCCGGATGGTCTCTCCGCCGTCATGGTGAACGTATGCACGCCCACACCGAGATTCTCGACCACGGTGTTCCCGGTAAGAGCATTGGAGGTAAAGCCTGCCGGTGAGCTGGAAATCGTTACCGAGGTGGCATCATCGCCATCCCATATCAACCGAGCCGACCCCGGTGCATAGCTATTGAGCACCGAGGCACTGAAGGCAGAGGGGGCATCGACGGTTACTTCCTCAGTATCAACAACCGTGCCCGACCCTCCGGTCGCGGTGATGGTAAAGGTGTGAACTCCCGTATCCAGTCCAGACACGACATGGCTGCCGCTGGCGGGAATGGGAGAAGGCAGTTCACTTAATCCCGGACCGGTAATGGATATCGTATCCGCGTACTCCGTGGTCCAATTCAACGTGGTGGACTCGGACGAAATAATTTGGGAGGGGGTCGCCCAAATACTGGCGGTGGTTGACCCCAAGATGGTGACGGAGGTCGTCCGGATGACAGGACCCGTGATCACAGTAGTTGGACCCTCTGCTGAGAGGGTAAACGTATGTGTGCCTGGTCCCAGGCCAGTCACCGTCTGATCACCGTTCAGGGCACTTGAGGTGAAACCGGGAGGACTCGATGTAATGGTTACCGAATCGGCGTTGGCCGTGGTCCAGTACACCCGTGCCGAACCCGGTGAATACAGCGTGACAATGTCAGCATCAATGTCGGCCTCCAGCGGAGGAAGGTTCGTTCTTTCCGACAACACACCACTCGCCGTCGAATGAAAGTGCTTATCGTTGGCTGTGACATAAATGTCATAAAGGGTATCCGGAGTAAGTCCGCCGATCTGCCAAGAAGCCGTTTCTCGGGAAACGCTCGCGGTGCCGCCAGCTCCCCCTGCTTGGGGATTCCAATAAACCGTCTGGGTCAAAATGTCCGTTTCGGGTGCAGGCGACCATTGGATTTCAATAATTTCACTACCTTTGACGACCAACTGTGGGGTTCCGGGGGCGGAAGGTGGACCATCGTCATCGAGAAATCCGACGGGGACCACTTCAACGGTGACCTGTTTCACATCGATGGATTGACCCGCTTCAGGGTACGGATCGGTTCCGTAAACCTCGAAGACATAAGTTCCGGTCTGCGTGGGCGTAAATGCCCATGTCCCGACGTAGCTGGACGTGCCTGAAGGTACCGAGGCGGATCCGGTGGTGGGATCTCCCAGAGAAACGGGAACCCCGTCACCCGGGCCCAACTTGGTCATGGTCGCCAAGGTTAGATTGCCGTCCCGGTCACTCAGCGCAGAGGTGATGTTGATGGTATCGTTAACCTCGATCCGCTGATTAGGCAAAGACGTATCAATAGAAATTGTCTTGGGGTAGGTATTGGTTTGATTAAATCCGAGTTGGAAGGGGCCGCCACCAAAACTGGATTTGCCACTTTTATCAGTTGAAAATGGCCAATACCGATACCTCCACTTATCCGGTTGTCCGCCAATTCTAGTGATCGTTTCAGCGATGGGGGCTCCATTAACTGCGTCGACAGAAAAAGTCTCGGTATATTCGTGAACGAGATGTTCAACGCCCTGAAAATCCAATCGATATGCGGACCACCGAGCATATGCTCTTTCTAAGTTTTCATCTGTTCCATCACTCGCGTGAAGCTCGAACGCATACTGCTCACCAATTAGTACATTTCTCACCTCTCCGTGGGTAATTGAACCTCCCCCGGCGCTACGAAAAGTTGCGGTTGGCAAGTTCTCATCTGCAATAACTACCTGAAATGTCTTACTAACGATATTGTCGATGTCGTTGCTTTGGGTTCCTTCACTGTCGGTGGCCGTTGCCGTAAATGTAATAACATCTCCCACGTTGCCATTCGCCTGCAGGGTTCTACTCAAACTCCCGCTTGAGACTCCTCCGGGCCAGTTCTGGGTTTGCGAACCGCCTCCGTCATCAGTCATGACCAAACTCGTCAAGTCACCGTCGGCATCCGAGGCTGACACTGTCACAGTGTACGAGTCACCACGGTGCACGATTGCAGGATTTGTACTCCACGCTGAAATCGCCGGAGCCACACTTCCTTGAATATAATCAACGGTATGATATACGTATTCGATCTCCTCGGGGTAGATGTAGTTTGCGGGATCGCCCGAATCGGAGGCGACGATTTCGTATTGTGATTCTCCGACCCCGACAGCCGTGGTGGTATAAACGATTGTGTCCGTGGTGAGACCACTGTAGCTCTGATCAGCGACGACAATTGAACCTTTGAGTATCTGGAAGACTTCAATTTCTCCCGCTCCGGCGGTGACTCGAGCGGTAATCGTATACTGAGAACCGTCTTCGGCAGTATCAGCTGTTCCACTGGAAACCCACTCAGCCGTAATTGCAGACGATACACTTGCCCAGAAAACGGCAGCTATGAAAGCAAAACCCAATTTGGAGTATTTTTCGTACATCTGTTTGGTTTCTCGGTATTTAATTTCCAGCCTGCCCCAACAGTTGCGTTAATTCGCTCGGATCGCCCCGCCCGACGAAAACCCCTTGTGCGTCCAGCACCACCACCGAGGGTACTTTCGGTGACTTCAACGCTTTATAGAGACCGGATTTTTTTCCGCTACTATCGTAATAGTATGATGCCGCTCCTTTAAGAAACTGTTCACCTGCCGCGGCAAAACGTTTGTTTCGGTCCGTGTTCACCGAAATCCAGTTTAACGATCGAGAAACAGCATTTAAAAAAACGTCATGATCGGTTCTTTTGCCCTGGGCAGATCCTGACCATACATAAAAAACCAGTGGCGATCCTTGGAAATTGGCGGAGCTGATTTGTTCTCCTTCCACGTCTATCCAGTTTAACTCGATCGGCTGACCGACCGCTTGGTCCGCCTCCAACATCAATCTGGCTCGTTCTTTGTATTCCACCGGCAAGGGTTTTAATAAAAAACGATCGATCAACTCGGGTCGCATGCCCTTTGGAGCGCCATTAACTACAACCAGAAGCATATCCCATGACCGGGGGTCTGCTGGAAAAGCTGCATAAAGCCTTTCCGCCTGTTCCTGGAATGCGGTGAAATACTCGGTTCGATTGGAGAACCTGCGCCCTCTCATCTCGACGTGTAGCGCCTTCGCCGCTACTTCGAACCGGATTGAGTTCTCTATGTCTCTGTCGAGATAGATTGATTTGGCTCGTTCCACCGCCTCAGGCCGAAGTTCGCCATCTCCGGATTCCACCGCATTGAACAATGCCATGGCTTCAAGCCCGCGAGCTTCCGCCCATGCCAGCTTTTCCTCTGCAGAAAGCGGGGATTCCTGGTCCGCCGCATCGTATGATTCGACCAGTAGCCGAGCTGTCGCGGCCGTAGTTCGGAAATGATCCGCATTTTGGTTTCGCACGTTTTTTCTCCGAGTCGCGGCTAAGCCCGATCGATCCACTCTTTTTGATGCAGGGAGTTTGCCCGCTTGCCCCCGCAGATCGGCCAAAGTTTGGGCTCGTTCATTGGCATTCAGGCTAGGGCCACCATGAGGCTGATTGGTATCCTCACCTTTGGTTTTTCCAGGGACGGTTCCGTTGTTCCCTTGGGAAAAAGCCGCAATTGGGGCTAATACTGTCAGTAGAGATACGATGACGATTACGTTCTTCATGGCCCGGAGATTTCCTTTGTTTGTTCAGCCAGTGCTTTCTGGATCATTGCTCCCAAAATTTGCCGATTTTGCGTAGAATTCGGATTCGAGACCTCAAACGTCCGAAGCGAGGCGTGGGCACTGATCATCCTATTTGTAGCCAGGATTGGCTCGGGGTATTCGGTGTGATTGATGTAGAATTCGGCAATTTGGGGTTGAGCGGAGGCCTCGTTTTCAGGTTCGTCGGCTGGTTCGATTTCCGCCGTTGTGGATGAGGCAGGCCTCCCATCTCCCACCGAGCCAGGTCCCTGTTCGAAGCTCACAGGGTCATGAGTCATACCCGGTTGCTGTCTGATTAGGAAAACGGCGAGAGCCAAACAGCCGAGAATCGGAACCAGCCAAAGGATGAGTTTCAGCCTTTTCATTGTTCCTCCGCTATAAGGGTTGTCTCGTCCACCTGATAAACCGTCCCATCCACATGTTTGATCAGGAACAGCGGTGCGCCCGGTGGAGTGCTGACGGGCAAGGGATCGTCACCGCCGGGCCCACTGTTTGAAACCAGCGGATCAAGGCCTTCGAGAACTTCGTAGCCGTCCGGCAAACCGTCCCCGTCGCTGTCACTCGTGGTCGGATCGGTGCCCAGCAAATACTCTTCGAGGTTTGTGAGGCCATCTCCATCCGGATCGGCCGACTTGCCGGTAACCGTGATACTTGAGTTCGCCCAGAGAGCGGACTGCCATCCGTCCGGCAGGCCATCGTTGTCAGCGTCAACAAACGCCGGGTTTGCGTAGGATACCAGCAACTGGTCTACGAAGGTTGAACCCGCCGTCGCCCCATCTATGCGAAGCAATTTGAGTTCACCCGTCGTCACGTCGACAAACCCCATGTCGTACATCGCGATCTGGCCGTCGACGTAGAGATCCCAACGATCCTGGACGAAATCCAAACGAGTGGTCACACGAAGCCAGTCAATGGTGGTGTCGGCCCCGCCGTTACTTCTCACCAACCCGGTATCCACCCACGTGCCCGATCCTGAACCCGTACCGTCAAACGCCTCAATTCGGGTATCGTTTCCGGACCTGGCGAAACCCACCCGAGCCGAATTTACATCAAGCATGGACGAATCCGAACGTGATGCCTGCGCGGCAGGTCGGACGTAGAAATCGACAAATACTACATCCTGTCCGGCACTGCCCGAGAACGAGCGTGTAATCTGGGACGAATCCGTCGCACCAGGGATCTCCACAGCCTGAATTCCCGCTTGCACCGAGGCAGTGCTGACGTCGGCACTTCCTTGTGGCACCGCCCAATTCTGCTGATTGGCGAGGCTGCCGATGGTGGCACTCTCGAAATCAACCACCTCGGGAACCGGAGACTCCTGGTTAACCACAATCGTCATCGTCTGATCGGAAATACCCAGGCTATCGTTCGCTTGAACATCCAGATTGAAGGTTCCGCTCTCCGTAGCCGTCCCCGAAATCACCCCCGTGTTGGGATCCAGATTCAGGCCGGCTGGAAGACTTCCACTCGTGATCGAGAAGACGGGGTTTGATCCTGCCGTCTCGATCCCAAATGACTCCGCGGCAGAGCGCGAAATACTCCAGTTGGCCGGAGACGTGATGCCTGTCGTGACGTTGATCGTCGCAGTCGCAGTGTTGGACGCTGCGTATTCACTGTCGGCCTCCCGGTAGACTGTTACCGAGCGCGAGCCCGACCCGGAGAACGTGACGGTCTTGCTTGTGCCTGTGCCGGAGGCTTCGCCACCCCAGACATAGGCGCCAAACCCGTCACCTCCAGAGGCCGTGAAGGTAATGGAATCCCCGACGCCAACGGTGTCGGTGGAAGGCGAAATCGTAACGGCCGACTGGTTATTGAGATTGACGGTAATGGTTGCGGTCGCGGTGTTCGAATCCGAGTACATACCATTGGCGAGATTCCGGACCGTTACGGTCTGGGGGCCCACGGAATTGAACGTGACGGTTTTGGAACTGCCCGATCCCGACGCCGAGCCTCCCCAGGAATAATTCAAGGTTCCACTACCGCCGGACGCCGTGAACGTGACACTTTGCCCCACCGATATCGTGGAGGAACTGGGGGAAATGGATACGGTTGACTGATCCGCAGCGTTCACCGTCACCGAGGCTGTTGCCGTGTTGGAGACCGAATAATTCGTATTTGCCGGGTTATAGACTGTGACGGATTGAGAGCCCACGGAGTTAAATGTAACGGTTTTGGATGTCCCGGTTCCTGACGCCGAGCCTCCCCAAGTGTAGTTCGTCGTGCCACTGCCGCCGGAGGCCGTGAACGTGACGCTCTGCCCTGCCGTTACCGTGGACGACGCCGGCGTAACTGAAACATTGGATTGGCTGGTCACGTTGACCGAGACCGATGCGGTCGCTGTGTTGGATTGGGAGTAGTTTCCGTTCGCAGGATTGTAGACCGTCACCGAATAGGTGCCCGTGTCGGGGAAGGTGACGGTTTTGGAGTTGCCCGTGCCTGAAGCCGATCCGCCCCAGGTGTAGTTCTTTGTGCCGCTGCCTCCCGAAGCTGTGAAGGTGACGCTTTGGCCAGCCGTGATGGTCGTCGTCGACGGCGATACTGAAACTGCGGACTGGCCTACGGCATTTACGGTGAAGGTAGCGGACACTGACCTCGAATTGTAATTCGAATCGCCGGGATAGGTTGCAGTAATGGTGTGCGATCCCGGTCCCAACGAAGTGCCCACCGAAACATTGTAGGATGCGCTCCCTGAAGGCCCGGTCACTGAGCCGGAGTATGGATTCGAAAACACCGCGTTTAAATCGCCCGCGGAAATCACGTGCGGAGCGGTTAAAGATCGGGAAGCGAATGAGGCATTAGGCGTGGCCTTGTTGATGGTAAACGAGGCCATTATCGAGGCCGCGTTGTAGGTGTAATTGGGAAGAGAATCCTGGGTATTGAGCGTCAGGCGATAACTGCCAGGAACCAGACTGCTGCCTTTGCCATAGTTGTTATCCACCAACGTTGCATTGGTCGTGGCATCGCCGTTGTGAGCGGTTCCGACACTCATGTAATGCTGCCACTTCCGGCCGGATGAATCCGTCCCCTCCCAGTTATTGGATGAGTGAGATGCATGTGACACTACGTAATGGTGGGTCCTTAGATCCGAATCGATATCGGTTGATCGAGCGGAAACGGAAATAGGTTGGCCAAAGGCATAAGGGCCTCCCACCGACATCGATACGTTCACCGGAGGAGTGTTGCTCACCGTGTAAACACTACTGACCAACCACGCGGACTCAGAACCAGCCAAATCATAGGCTTTGGCTTGGAATCGATATGTTGTTCCGACCGCACCTGCGGTGAGGGCATTCACACTGGATGTAGCCGAGGTAACATTCCCGCTGTATGAGTTGTCGGACAAATCCTGCCATGCGCCGCCATTGACTTGGTATTGGACCAGGACGCGGGTCAGGTATCCGTCCGGGTCCGTTCCGGTGGCCCGAACCGAAAGGCTCTCCCCGATATGAAACGTGCCCGAAGGTAGGGAATGCCAAGAGATGGTGGGCGGATTATTGACCGGGGTCAGGTATCGAATGATCACGATACCGGAGCCTCCGGAGCCTCCGGTTCCGCTCCATTGAGCGGAACCGCCACCGCCACCACCCGTGTTGGCCGCACCGTTGCCACCTTGAGGTGCCGAGGCGCCGCCACCCTGACCTCCACCACCAAGGCCACCAGAGCCGCCAACCGAGTCGTTCGTGCCACCGCCTCCGCCACCGGCGTAACGGGTGGCCGTTCCACTGATTGAATACTCCGCTCCCCATCCGCCGTAATAACCACCACCGCCGTAGAGCGAACCGCCACCCCCTCCTCCTTGGTAATGAGGAGCGCCAGACCCCCAAGCACCGTTGTTGCCCTGCCCGGCCATGCCACTGCCCGGCCCTCCTCCCTGGGAAGTGCCTTCTCCCCCTCCCGAGCCACCTGCTGCGCCCGGCGCTGCTAAGGCACTGTGAGCACCGTGCCCACCACCGATGGCGGTCAGACCCGCGAAGGTGGTATTGCCGCCATTGGTGCCGCTGGCCCCCCCGGCTCCCACCGAGACGGTATGATTTCCGGCCGTAACATTGACGGCCGTATTGTAGAGCACTCCGCCGCCACCACCACCGCCGCCGTTCATCACACCATGTAATCCCCCTCCACCGCCGCCGCCGCCACCGACCAACAGGACCTCAACGGTCCCTTCTTTGGCTACGTTGAAAGAACCACCGGAGGTATAAGTGTGGACCGTGTATGCACCAGCGGTGGTTTCGGTGCCACCGGTCGCATACGGAGATGTTCCCGGAGTGCGATAGCGAATGACCACCACACCGCTTCCGCCGTTGCCACCGTCGCCATCATAGTTGCCGCCGCCTCCACCGCCGGAACCTGTGTTGGCGCTGGCGTGCGCACCGTTCCCCGCGTGGTAACCGCCATTGCCCGCCCCGGCGCCGCCACCGTTGCCACCACCAAAACCACCACCGCCACCGCCGCCAAAGGTTCCCGCCCAGTTGGTTATGGGCGGGCCTCCATGTATGCCGTTGGCCGTCCCTCCGGCACCGCCGCCGCCGCCGCCATTGAAGATGCTTCCCGTGCCAATTCGGTTGCCATGGTACCCTTGGCCAGCCGTACCGTTACCTCCCTGAATACCACCGCTGGGATACCCGTCTGCTCCGCCCGAACCGCCATTGTTACCCCAAGCCGGCATACCTGTGCCCGCCCCGCCTCCCACGGCCGTATGACCAAACGCCGAGGAGTTCCCGCCATTGCCTCCGGTGTTGGGATAATTCGTGCAGCCCAGCCCACCAGCACCGACTGTTATGCTGTAGGATTGTTGGCTCACACCAATTCCACCGATGGATAGCACGCCCCCGGCCCCTCCAGCCCCAGCATGCTGATTGCCACCACCTCCACCACCACCAACTATCACCACATCCACCGAACCAATCGGCTGGTTGACCGTAAACGTCCCACTCGAGGTAAAGGTATGGACCGTATAGGCACCCACAGTAGACACGTTGCCTCCTGTCGCTAACGCAGAAAATACCTCCACTGGGAGTATAATAGCCAGCGCTATTGTCGCAAAAAGAACCAAAGATCGATTCATCAATTTTGACATGCGTTTACTCGTCCCGAATGAGGTCATGGCGATCTCCCTTGGTGAATATAAACTGTCTGGCACTAACCCTCAGGCTCTGTTTCCAGCGAGGTATCCTCAGGATTTGCAGGCCTCCGGCTTTTCTCTCGCTCTCTCCCAACGGTATCGAGATGAGTGGAAAGCTCCGGTCGCCTCTCTTTGGCTTTGCGAAGGAGAAGTTTGTCCCGACGTTCGATCAATCTTTCAATCTGTCGCGTAAGTGCCTTGATTTCAGGATCATCGAATGCGTCGAGCAGAGCGCTTTGGGTATCGAGGTATTCTTGATGGTCGATCCCAAGGACCTTGACGTCTTCCGCCGGGGCATCCGTCGGAGCAGGTTGAGCATAGGCCAAACCACCAACTAAAGAACCGAGTATGAGTGAAAGAAGTCTTTGAGTTCTACGTAGATGCCGCATGAGGTATTCACTACATGTCCCGTTGACCTGAATAAAGGGCCAACTCTTCTCATATTTAGTCTATAGCTACTCACTTAATGCCTTGGGGGTCAGAGTAACTTAACATAGGGTATATTCCTCAATTTATTAATAAAACAGGAATCGTCTTAACTGAAATATAATTCAACCCAACAGATGAATATTCAGAGTATACAGGAATACACTCGCTGAACCCACAATTGGAATTGGAGAGAATCCTCCCAAATAACAATACACACCTTGTTGCCGCTAAATCCACCGGTAAGACGTTTCAAATCAAAGGGTTGTGTCGCACCAAGCTCGCCGCAATTCCCAATCGGTGAAGGTCAACCTCAGCCTGACCTTCACCTCTTCAATTGGACAAAACAGGCTGGAAGACTCGATGGAATCGAGCTGGACCTCTTAACGGTAGGTTAACGGTAGGATTACCGTTAGAGTTAAAAAGATCCGACGATGTGCTTCACTCACTTTGACCAGTGGGGAAATCTACACCTGTCCCGCCGCGGCGGTGAAGCTCCCTCGATGACGGATTTCCTCTACGAAGCAGGCCACGTTGTTCCGAGCCACGCGATACAACAAAGTGACCTTATCACTCCACCAGCACCTGATTGAGAAATGAACCTACCGTGTAGGCGGTGAGCTGGCCGCCGGGGCCGGTGCGGTTGTAATCAAAGGCGTGCACCGCCCAAGGGAGTTCAATAAAGATGTGGGGAACGTTGGCTGATTCCAAATCGCGCGCCAACCGACGGCTGTGTTCCACCCAACAGAGAGTATCGACCGTGCCGTGGATCAACAGCGTCGGCGGGGTGCGGCCCTGGGTTATCAGACCCTGCGCGCTGGCACTGTCGTAGTGGGCTTGGTTGGCGGGCGACGGCGCGCCACCCAAAAACTGGTTCATCAAGTTCACCGAGTTGAGCACGTCGTCCTCCTTCGAAATCGACCAGACGAAGTGCATGTCATACACGCCGTAGAGGCCGATGAATCCGCGGATCGCCGGATCGTTGGCTGCATACGCCACCGCACTCGCAATCTGTGCGCCGGCCGAGCGGCCCATCAACACGATGCGGGAAGCATCGATGTTGAGCCGGCCCGCATTGGCTTTGAGCCAGTCGATGGCTTTTAACGTGTCGTCGCGCTGAGCCGGCCACGGGTGCGCCGGGGCGAGCCGGTAGCTGATCGCCGCCACCGCATAACCCGACTGCGCCAGCCAGTGATTAAAATACGAAATCTGGTCCCGCGAGCCACTGTCCCATCCCCCGCCATGCACCATCACCACAACGGGAGCATCGGGGGAGTTTGCCGGATAAAAATCCAGTTTGAGCGGCTCCGGCCAATCGAGGGGCGTGAACAGGTGGGACTGCACCGATGTTTCCCGGACGCCCGGAAACGGTAGCCAAAGCTGCCGCAGGGCGAGGGCACGGCCAGTCGAGCGTTCGCCAAAGGCAGCTTCAAATTTTGCCGGCAGGCGCGGCCCCATCTGCACGGCAAAAGCCGTCGGTGAGAAAAAAAAGCCGGTCGCGACCAGTGCGAGAATCGCCGCAACGCCACCGGCTTTCCAATAGGGTTGGTCGTCCTCCACCATCACCACCCCGTAGGCCACCGTCATGCAGGCCAAAACGAGCGTCGCGATGCCAAAATAGTGCCCAAACTCCCCGGCCAGGATCGCCGCCTGCCACACCAGCACGTGCCACGCCGGCACGACGGTCAGCAGTGACAGTCCGCAAAACAGCAGCGAAAGGATGAGGAAAAGCCAGCGCATGGGTGAGAGGAGCTAAGCCAGCCGAAGACAATCGCGCAACCGAGGGATGGGGCCAAGCAACGGCCTTGCTTCAACGCCCTCACGACTCGAATTTACCGGCATGGGCAAAACCTACGATTCCCTGACCCCATCCCTGATTGAATGGATTGGCGAACAGAGGGTGTTTTTCATCTCCACGGCACCTCTTGCCGCCGATGGCCACGTCAACTGCTCCCCCAAGGGCGGAGACTGCCTGCGCATTCTGAGCGAGCATGAAGTCGCCTACCTTGATTTGACCGGAAGCGGGGTCGAAACGATCGCGCACGTGCAGGAAAACAAACGCATCGTGGTCATGTTCTGTGCGTTCGAAGGCCCTCCCAAAATCGTCCGCATCCACGGTGAAGGTGAAGTCCTCCTGCCGGACCATGCCGACTTCGCCCAGCTTCGTCCGCTGTTTCCCGCCAACGCGGGAACACGTTCGATCATTCGGATTCGCGCCAATCGCATCTCGGATTCCTGTGGTTTCACCGTCCCGTTCATGGACTTTGTCAAACCCCGCGACACCCTCGACCGCTGGGCGGAAAAGAAATCGGCCGCCGAATTGGCCGAGTATCGGAGCCTCAAAAATCGCGAGAGCATCGACGGCATTCCCGGCTACCCCGTGGGGTAGCTTCCGCCATGGCCCACCGCCGAATCGACCAACTGCTCGCCAACCTGGGGTACTGTTCGCGAAGGGACGCACGGGCCTGGGTCAGGGACGGACGAATCAGCGTTGACGGTGAAACCGCCACCAACTCGGCGACAAAGGTCGACCCTTCCGCGTTGTTGGTGAATGGAGAACCACTCGACCATCCGGACGGACTGCTGCTGCTGCTGCACAAGCCGATCGGTCTGGTCTGCTCGCACGACACGCGTGAGGGGCCGTCGGTCTACGATCTTTTTCCGGCGCGCTGGCGGGCACGCAATCCCCTGCTCACGTCGATCGGCCGGCTCGATAAAGATACCAGCGGTCTGTTGCTCATCACCGATCAGTCCCAACTCGTTCACCGGCTCACCTCTCCCAAACACAAGGTGCCCAAGGTCTACCGGGCAACCGTCGACCAGGATCTGGATCCGAGTCTGGTCGACCTCTTCGCGAGCGGCACCTTGCAGCTTGAGGGCGAGAAGACACCGTGCGCCCCCGCGCAATTGGAAATCGTTTCCACACGTGAAGCGCGCCTGACGCTGATTGAAGGGAAGTATCATCAGGTCCGCCGCATGTTTGGCAGCCAGGGCTGGCGCGTGGAAACGCTGCATCGGGAACGATTTGGTGAGTTGAGTCTCGGTGAGCTTCAACCGGGTGAGTGGCACGAGCTCGCACTCGACTGCTTTGATACCTGACTCCCACCCCAGGGAATCCGTCCGGGCACAAAGGCATTGAGCCCGAACGCATCAGCCACCAACTTCGCGAACCTCTGAACCCACACCCGACCTCAACATCATCTTTCTCCATGAACCTTCGCCGACCGCTCACCCTTGTCCTCGCCATCAGCATGTTGATGCCCGTCGTGCCGCTGCAGGCTGGCCCCCACGAACACACGCCGCTCGAGGACCAGATGGAAATCATCGGCAAGGCGTTCCGTTCTTTGCGCCGCGAGGTGCGCGATCCCGCCAAAAATGAGTCCGCCGCCGAGCTCGTGGCCAAGATGCTCCAGGCCGCCAGCAAATCGACGGAATATGAGCCGAAGTGGACCGCCGACCAACCCGCCGATGAACAGGCGGCGTTTGTGGCCGGCTACCGGAAGGAGATGAAGAAGTTTGTCGCGATGCTGGAGGAGCTCCATGCCGCGCTCAAGGCGGGCGACAACGACCGGGCCAATGAGCTCGTCGCCGATCTTCGCAGCCAGCAACGCAGCAGCCACCGCGAATACAAGAAGCCCGACGACGACGATTGAGCGTAACGATTGACCCCGGACGGCTGATCTACCCGTTCGGTGCGGATTCGCGCAGATGACGCAACGTGGTGGGATTGGTGAAGTCTTCGAGCGGCAGTCGCACCGCAGTCCCGGATTCCTCCGACCACCGCGCCGCTGCATCCGGCGGTAGTTTCCGGAGGCGCAGGGACCGGTATTCGATTTTCATTGGCGGGCCGATGTGCACCTGCACGCCGATTACTCCAGACCGATTGCCATAGACCGCATCGCGATCGATCACTTCGCACATCAATTCTCCGTTGAGCTCCTGGCGCAGATGGTTTCCCCGGGCCACCACCCGGAGAGAATTCCATCCCGCGAGATCAACTGCGGCCAACATTTCCTCTTCCGAGGCCCAGCGTTCAAGCAAGGTCGGCAAAGCTCCCGGGGCGATTTCCGTGCGCGTGCCGCGCAGCGCCAAAAACCGACGCCCGTTTTCTTCGTAGCAATTGCCCATCCACTGCCCCGCTCCATCGATGTCCGCCTGCGGACCACGGACGGAGAACGGAAAATCAGGCAATCGGTCACAACGGTAGCCCACACCACTGTTCCCCTCGGGACTGACACGAAACTCCACCCAAAGCTCAAAATCGGAGAACTCCTCCTGCTCGTAGATGAGCCAACTGTTCCGGGAGAGCAGCGTATCGGGGGTAACTTCGCCGACCAAAACGCCCGCCTCCACGCGCCAGTAGGTCGGGTCGCCGTGCCATCCCTGCAAATCGGAGCCATTGAACAAGTCCCGCCAGTCGCCGGTTTCCGCCACCACCATCCCTCCCCACGCCAAACTCCAGCATCCCATCAGCGAAATCAATTGGCGGACGCACGACATGCGGCCAAGGTCGTGATTCCGTCCTTGCCGGTCAATTTTCCCTTTTACCGCAACCATGAAACGCATCGCCCCCTCCCTTCTGGCTTCGTTTGCCTGTGCCCTGCTTCTCCCTCGCCTCGCTGCCGACTCGTCCGAAAGCCAGGATGAAACCTGGATCGACCTGTTCGATGGCAAATCCTTCGATGGCTGGGTGGCCCATCTGGGCGATCGGGGAGACGAGAACAGCCTGCCCCTCGACGACATCTTCATCGTGAAGGACGGCACGATCCACGTCTACGATGGCGCACCCAATCGCACCAAACAATACAGCGCCAATCTGCGTACGGAGGCCACATTCTCGCGCTTTCACCTGCAGGTGGAGTATCGCTGGCTGGAAAACCGATTCCGCCCCCGCCATGCCGCCGTGCGCGACGCCGGCATCCTGTTTCACATCCACTCCGAGGTGGGTGCGGTGTGGCCGCCCTGCCTGGAGATGCAGCTGGGCGAGGGCCAGCCCGGTGCACCTTATGTGACCGGCGACCTGTGGGTACTCGGCCCCACGCAAGCCACCTCGGTCACGACCGACCAGTATTATGACCCCGAGGGCACGCCCACTGTCTTTGGAGAGACCGGCCGGGACGGATTCGAAGGCCGTTCCAATTATACCTCCATCGAGGTGGCCAAGACCCGCGGCGAATGGCAGCTCGCCGAGGTGATCGTACACGGTGCGGAAAAGGCGGAGTTTTATCTCAATGGCGAGCTGATGAATGTCATCACCGACCTGAAGTTTCGTGATACCGACGGCGACTGGCGGCCGCTCGAGTCGGGCCACATCTCGCTGCAGGCCGAGTGGGCCGAACTGCAGTATCGCACCGTGCGCCTGAAAAAGCTCTGAAACGATGGCGCGAGCTGGAAGCTCCCCCCACCATGGTAGCGGGAGCTTCCAGCTCGCCCTGGTTTGGTCTGCGGGTAGACGGACCACTTTTTTGCCTGCAGCTTAAACACGGCCACGCAGAAGGTTCGAACTTCGGCCCGTTCGATCACCGTAAGCACCTGCCCACTCGCAATCTCGTCAAGTTGAGCTCTGGTGCGGAAATGCCCGCGCCCACCCTTGATCAACGCCTCTCCGTCCGCGAGCGCCCGTCGCGAACGCCGGTGATGTATCAGCGTTGGGCCGACCTGGCGTTTTTGCACTGGCAATGGGATGCCGCCGAAATCCAGGCCACCCTGCCTGAAGGCCTCCACGTCGATACCCATGACGGGCAAGCCTGGCTGGGAATTGTGCCGTTTTGGATGCAGGCCGTGCGGCCCCGCGGCCTGCCCGCACTGCCGTGGTTCTCGTGGTTTTTGGAGCTCAACCTTCGGACCTACGTTCACGACGATTCGGGGCGACCGGGAGTTTGGTTTTACTCGCTCGATTGCAACCAACCCCTCGCCGTCGCCTTGGCCCGGAATCTGTTCGGGCTCAATTACGTATCGGCCTTCCAGACGGGCGCGCGACCCGATCATGCCGCCGCCCGGGAGTTCATTTCACGGCGCAAATCCAGCGGCAGCCGGAGTCGGTTTCATTGGTGTCCCGAGGGAGCTGACCGGCACGCGGAGCCCGGTTCCCTGGAGTTCTTCCTCGCCGAACGTTACCTGTTGTTTTCCCATCGTCGTGGTCGTCTGTGCCGTGGTCAGGTTTGGCACGAACCTTATCCGCTCAAAGATGTCCGAGACCTCCAGCAGGAGACCGCCCTCTGGGTTGACCAGGGGTTTTCTCCTCCCGATCGTGCCCCCGACCACACCTTATGTTCCACCGGAGTTTCCGTATCCATTTACTCGTTACGCTAAATCGCCTGCCTCGCCTGCTGGGTCTGGGAGCCGTGCTGGGCGCGGGCTCCGTCGCCGCGCAAGTGCTCGACCCCCTCGTGGTCAGTGTTGCCCGGGATCCCCTGCCCCGGCAGAACCTGCCCTACCAGGTTGAGCTGTGGGGCAATGCCGCGCTGGATGCTTCGCCCGCCTACGCGCTTGACGACAAACTCAAGCGCTCGGCGGCCTTCAGCCTGTTTCGACGCACCGGAAGCCTGTCCGCCAACCCAACCGCACAGGGGGTTTCCCTGCGCAACATCGGCCCCAACGGAGCCGGCCGCACCTTGGTTCTGGTCGACGGCATTCCGCTGAACGATCCCTTCGGGGGGTGGGTGGCGTGGGCCAAGACATCCCCTCTCGCCTCCCACAACGTGGAAATCGTGCGCGGCGGTGGCTCGGGGGTCTGGGGCAGCGCGGCACTGGGTGGCACCATCAGCATTGTGGCGAACCCGTCGCCGCGGAATTCCCACCATGCGCTCCGCTTAGAGGTGGGTGACTTCGGCACGATCGCGGCCGCGGTGCGATCGGACTGGGTGCAGGAGGACACCACCTGGACAATTGATCTCAGTGGATTTCGATCGGATGGGTTTCGACGCAAGGCGCCGGCGAGCGCCGGTCCGATAGATCGGGCGACCGACCTTGAACAAGGCATGGTGCAGGTAGGCTGGAGCCACCGCTTGAACAACGGCATCCATGCCCGGCTGACACTGCGTGGCTTCAACGAAGAGCGGGGCAACGGCACGCCGTTGCAGGCCAACCGGACCCGCGAACTCATGCTCGCCGGGGAGCTCAGTGGTCGAACCGAAACGATGGACTGGCAGTTACAGGCCTACGCCCAGACGCAGGAGTATCGCAGCCTGTTCACCGCGGTCGATGCAACCCGCACCTCGGAGCGACCCGTGCTGGATCAATTTGCGGTGCCGGCTGATGCGCTGGGCGGATCCTGGCTGGCGTCCTGGGGCGAAGCCGCCGCGCGCACGACGATTGGCATCGACGGCCGTTGGGTGGAGGGCGAGACCCGGGAAAACTACTTTCGCGTCGGCGACGAATTCACCCGGAATCGCCGCGCCGGCGGGTCGCAGTTGACCGGCGGCGTATTCGCCACCCACAACCGCGCCCTCAACGAATCCTGGCGTCTCGACGCCGCCCTGCGCCTCGATGGCTGGGCTCTGCGTGACGGACAACGCATCGAGCGCAACCGTCAAACCGGAGCGATTACTCGCGAGGAGTCCTACCCGGACCGTTCGGACGTGGAGTTCAATCCGCGCCTTGGACTCGTTTGGCAAATCGACCAGCAGTGGCGGTGGACCGCGGCGACCTACCAGGCGTTTCGCTTGCCCACCCTCAACGAATTCTACCGTCCTTTCAGGGTCGGGAGTGTGATCACCGAAGCCAATCCATTGCTGGATCCCGAACAGCTCACTGGCGTGGAATCCGGGATCGAGTGGCAAAGTGCAAACGCGGGTTTTCGAGCCACGATTTTCAGCACCGAGATTGAAGATGCCGTGGCCAACGTGACGCTCGGATTTGGGCCCGGTGTGGTCCCTGGTGTGGGTTTTGTGCCCGGCGGTGGCATCGGACGGCAGCGCCAGAATCTGGACCAGGTCTCAGTGCAGGGCTTCGAACTCGGGGGAAACTGGCAGGCGACCGACACGCTGCAGTTTCGGGTCGACTATCTTTACAGTGATGCCCGCGACGACGGCACCGGTCGCCGCCTCCCCCAGGTACCGTATCATACCCTGGTATGGGGGGCCGACTGGACCCCAACCAGCCAATGGCAGGTCAACGCCCAGGTGCGCCACGTGAGCGATGCGTTCGAGGACGACAACAATACCCTCGTGCTGGACGCCGCGACAACGTTTGACGTGCGCCTGGCGTATCGGTGGACGGAAAACAGCGATGTCTTCCTCGCCGTCGAAAACCTGACCGACGAGGAGGTGGTCTCCGGCCGGACCGTCTCCGGCCTGGTCGATCTGGGCACTCCGCGCTTTGTGCGCGGTGGCATGACCTGGCGCTGGTAGACGGAGGGACGTTGACGCCGAACGCGTGGTCCACTGCCTTCAATCCGTGTCCAGTCCCGAGCTCACCTCCGCCGAACGCCGCGCCCTGCGGGCGCACGGCCAGACCTTGGCGACGGCGATTCAAATCGGGCATCATGGCGCAAGCGACTCGGTGCTGAAGGAGCTCGGGCGGGCGTTGCAGCGTGATCAATTGGTCAAAGTTCGGGCAGCAGAACCGGACCGCAAAGTCCGCCAGGCCCTGTTCGAAGGCCTCGCCGCGTCGACCGGCGCCGCCTTGGTGGGAAGCGTCGGCCGCACCGCCCTGCTGTATCGGCCGCCGGCGAACGGTTGAGTCCGGGAAAACCGAAGCGCCGAACCGCGAACGGTTCGGCGCTGGTTGGGTCTCCCGTTGGCTTGGGAGGGGGACCGAATTAGTCGGTCAGTCTACGACACGGAAGTGGAGCGGCACTCGCATGCGAGTGTTGACCGCTTTGCCACCTTTTGTGCCCGGTTTGAATTGCCAACGGGACACCCCGAGGACCGCCGCATCCTCGAAACCGCGGTGGGACGCACTGGTCACTTTGGCCCAGGGAACCCTGCCGTTTTTGTCGACGATGAAGTCGACCGTAACTTCGGCGAACGAAACTTGTTTCTTCATCTCAGCCGGGAAGCGAGGCGGGCGCTGCAGCAGCGGCACCGGCGCGCGATCCAGGTCCGAGAGATCGAAAAGATCCT
This sequence comes from Opitutaceae bacterium, assembly GCA_028280945.1. Classification (GTDB taxonomy): domain Bacteria; phylum Verrucomicrobiota; class Verrucomicrobiia; order Opitutales; family Opitutaceae; genus Actomonas. The sequence continues at coordinate 50,022 of JANQKV010000067.1, read as the reverse complement.
TCATCTTGGTGGGATCCATGCGGTTGCGGGAAACCTTGGGCGGAATCGAAACCACTTTGGCGGAATCGAAATCCGGTTTCGGCAACAAGGAGGCGAGGTCCATCTTCTGCTCAAACACCGCTTCGGAGTTGAACGAGGGAACGTCGGCCTGCATGGGCACGTAAGAGGCCTCATCGAGTTCCTCTACTTCTGATCCTTCCTCAAAAAGCTCTTCGGGCTCATCAAGGTCCTCGATGGGAGGCATCTGCATCAACTCGATTTCAAACTCCGTGGTCGCAGTCGCGGTTTCGACAACGACCTCGGGTTCATTGAACGCGAGTAAAACGACCGCATGCATCGCCGCGGAGCACAAAGCGCAGATGTAGACCATCCAGGGAGAGGAGGTTCGGCTTGGTTCATACCGCCAATCACCTTTCCTTTGTGGCCTCCGCGGGGGCGGGGTCGGACGACTCCGCCGGGGGCGGATATCGTGATTGCCCCGAAGGTCTCGGGGGGTTGTGTCGGCGGGGGTTTTTTTGCGGGGGTCAGCTCGCACCACCGCCGGCGAAACGGTAAGGAGCTGTGTTGTCATTATGCTGTGAATATCGACCCAAAAGTGCGTTTTGCCCACGCATGGATTGTCCGTTGCCACGCACGGATTGACCCGCGCTAATACGTTGTTTTGACGACGTTTTTGCAGACTTACGGATGGGATGAAACCTGGGCCGCCGCCTTCGCTCCCTGGGCGGAAAACGGCTGCCGTCCCGCCCGCGTGGTCTGCGAATTGCGGCGCAAGTTTTATGCGGTGCAGGACGAGGAAAAGGAGTGGCTGGGTGAGTGCCGGGGCGGCTTCTTTCATCGACATGCCAAAACCAGTGAATTCCCCGCCGTGGGCGATTGGGTGGCGGTGAGTTCCCGGGTGGATGAGCAGCGAGTCGACATTCACGCCGTGCTGCCGCGGCGCACCAAATTCTCCCGCCGGGCCGCCGGGGAAGAACAGATTGAACAGGTTGTTGCCGCCAACGTCGATTGCGTGCTGCTCGTCAGCGGCCTGGACCGGAACTACAATCCCGCCCGCATTCAGCGCTTCCTGGTGGCCGCCCGCGAAAGTGGCGCCGAGCCGGTGATCGTGCTGAACAAAACCGACGTCGTGGAAGATGCCGGGGCGATCCGGGCCGAGCTCGCCGGCATCACCCCGGGGGTTCGTATCCTGCTTACGAATACAACGGCCCCGGACGGCTGGGCGCCGTTGCGGGAGCTCGCCCTGCCCGGCCGGACCCTGGCCCTGGTGGGATCCTCGGGCGTCGGGAAATCGTCGCTCGTCAACGCTCTCACCGCGGAGGATTTTCTCCCCACGGGCGAGGTGCGCGAAAAAGACAGCAAGGGACGGCACACGACCACCCGTCGTGAACTCGTGCGCACGGTCGGCGGCGCCCTGCTCATCGACACTCCCGGCCTGCGTGAACTCCAGCTCTGGGAGGCGGACGAAGGCGTGGACGAAACCTTTGCCGACATCATCGCCCTGGCCCGCAAATGCCGGTTCGCCGACTGCAAGCACACCAACGAACCGGGATGCGCGGTGCGGCGGGCGCTGGATGACGGCACCCTCGATCCCGAGCGTTACAGCCACTTCAAGAAACTGCGCGGGGTGTATGCCCCGAAGGCCGCCAGGCGAAAGTCAAATCGAGCGGTGGCAAACAAGCCAGGCTGGCGCCGCCGGGCCCATGAACCCAAACGCGGCGGCGGGCGTATTCATCCTGATGACATGTAGTCAGGAGACCAGCAAAAGGCTGACCTCGGGACGGCAGTTGAAACGCAGGCCGTGAAGATTGCCCACCCCCCGGGTGGTGAAGATGAGCCGTTCCCGCCACGGATTAAGGCCCGCGACGTAATCATGATCGCTCACCGGAGCGAACGGAGTGCGGCCCGTGAAAGGCATGCGCAACTGGCCGCCATGGGTGTGCCCACAACACATCAGATCCCAATCATAGTCCGCGAATTCGGTCTTCGCGTCGGGGTTGTGATTCAGCACGATGCGCAGCGTGTTCGCCTCGCGTGTGGCCGCGGTCGCAAACGTCCGATAAGGCCTGCAATCGCCCGACCACCAATCCCCCACCCCCAACAAGGTGACGCGCCGCGAGTCCAGGGTCAGGGTGGCCGATTCGTTGTGCAAAAAAGTCACCCCAGCCCCGGTCAGTAGTTCCTGCAGCGTATCGAGGTCGGACCACCCCCTGATCAACGCCGCCCAGCTGCCACCATCATGATTCCCGGCGACAGCAAACGTCGGGGCGTGATCTGAGAGCGGTTTCAAAACCGCAGTGTAATCGTTGATTCGGTTAAACCGATCGGTCCAAAAATCACCGGTAATTACGATCAGATCCGGATGTTGCCTGAGACCCAGTTCAACCGCTCGCGAAATCATCGAGAGCGGCACGACATCCGAAGCGTGCAGGTCCGACAGGTGCAGGATCCGGAGAGGTTCGGCTTCGGCGGTGCGACCGGTCCGAATCAAGGTGGTGGTTGACTGAAACCAGTCCGCCTCTCCCCAACGCATGTAACCGAATCCGGCTCCGGCCGCCGCGCCCAGTGCGCCAATTCCACTCAAACCCATCAGGAACGTGCGCCGGGACAACTTCATCAGCCTCTAGTCCACGCGATCGACCATCCCGTCGAGGTCGCCCCGCTCGAAACGGTTGAGGTTGGCTATAAAATGCTCCATCACCGCTTCCGTTTGATCGGAACGTCCTCCTCCCGTGTGAGGGGTGATGTAACAATGGGGGGTTCGCCAAAGAGGATGCTCGGGCGGCAGCGGTTCGGGGTCAGTGACGTCGAGATAAGCTTCGCCGACCCGTCCGTCGCGCAGGGCGTCCAGCAGCGCGTCCTGGTCCACCGTGGTGCCCCGGCCCACGTTGTAGAACCGGGCCCCGGGCTTGAGCAGGGCCAGGCGCCGGGCGTTGACATATCGATCGGTGGATTCGTTTTGCGGCAGGATGTTGACGAGGTGGTCGACCTCCGGAAGCACCGCACTCAACCGTTCTTCGGCGATCACGTGCACGCCCGCTTCACTGTAGGCCCGGCGGCGCAACGCGAAGATCTTCATGCCGAACGGCTGCAACAATTCCACCAGCCGGCGGGCTATCGCCCCGTAACTGAGAATGAGCACCGTCTGACCATTGAGCAGCCGGGACTGCCGACGACGTTCCGTGTAGGTCCACCGGGGAACGGGGTGTTGCTGGTCTGTCCAGGAATCGAGCAGCCGCCGGTTCAGGGCCAGCATCATGCCCAGGATGTGCTGGGCGCAGGGATCGGCAAAGACCGCGGACATGTTGGTAAAGACCGTCCCTTGTTCCCGCAGGCCTTCCCGGAAGGCCGGGGCATCGTATTTGGTAAAGCCAGCGGAATTTATGGCCAACCACCGCAGGGTGCTCGACCGCTCGCAGGCTTCGCGGCTTGGTTGGCCAAACGCCACGTCCGCCTGCAGCAACTCTTCGCTCACCTCGCCCTCTTCCCACGCGTTGGCGGCCTGCTTGTCGGCCAGGAAAAGCTCATGGGAAGACGTTGCGGCCCGCAGCCGTTCCCGCGTGGCTGTATTCAGTTCGGTGTTACACCAGATCTTTAGCTGCCCGCCCACGATGGTTGGTCCTACTCCGTCTCGTTAAACGCGCACAAGGCGTGCACCGGCAGTCCGAGTTCGCGCAGGCGCCGGGAACCCTGAAGCTCGGGCAGATCAATGATGGCGGCGACCCCAACCACCTCGGCACCGATCTTCTGGAACAGTTTAACCGAAGCGAGAAGGGTGCCTCCGGTAGCGATGAGATCATCGACAATCAACACGCGCTGGCCGGGCTCGCACGCATCGGCGTTGATCTCAATCGTGGCGGAGCCGTATTCGAGGGTGTAGCTCTCCTCCACCGTGGTGTAGGGCAATTTTCCTTTCTTGCGCACCAGGGCAAAGGGCTTGTGCAGCTGGTAGGAGAGCGCTCCACCGATGATGAATCCGCGCGCATCGATCGCCGCAATAACATCCACCTCGAGCTGCGTGCATTGAATCGCGAAGGCTTCGATCATGACGCGAAAGGCCTCCGGGTCGTTGAACAGCGTGGTGATGTCGCGGAAACTCACACCGGGCTGGGGCCAGTCCCGGACCGTGCGGATGCGAGGTTTGAGGTAGTCGGAAAGTTGGTGGGGTTCCATGACGCGAAGTGGCGGAGAGAGGAGCGTCGGCAAACCGGGTCCGCGGCGCAAGGGTCAAGCCGACGCCTCGGCTCGGATCTGGGCAGCAGCAGCATTAAAGGCGGTCAGCGGTTGGGTAAGCACCGTGTTTACGCGTCCATTCTCGTCCACCAAACCGGCCGTGAACGGATCATCCGCCGCCAGGTCTCCTCCCTGAAACTTCGGCCAGACATAGCCCACGACTGCAGGGTCTCTCAGCCCGGAGGACAGCCACTCCCGTCCGTTGCGAATGATCGCCTCCAAATTGCTTTCTCCCAATGACAACGGCGTCAGCAATTGGGTCGAAGTCCAACCCTCAACCATCCAGACTTCAGGCACGGATCCTTCCGAGATACCCGGGACGGAGGAGACCAAAACATCACAATGACGGGAAGCGCTTTCAAGCACCTGAGGCGGGAGGTGGGGAGTCACCAGCTGACTGAACAGCAGACAGTTTTTGTTCCCCCGGCGCGAGGCCCGCCGAACGGTGGTGAAATAGCGCTGGGAATACTCCTGCAAAAACCCGCCGAGGTCCCGGCGATAGGCGGGTGAGTCGATGACTTTTTCTTGGCGGGTCAGCTCTCGAATTTGTCCTCTGCGTTCAAATTCCAAGCCCCACGCCATCGAAATCCGGGCCAGTTCGCCAGCGTGCCGCGCCAATACGAATTCCCAGGCCGCGTGATAAGCCCGGTTGCTCGGGTCCATCCCCAAGCACACCTGCAGCAGACCGGGACGTTCGAGGGCGGCCCCGTCGCTGGCCCACCCTCCCCATTTCAAATCGAGATCACCAAACCAGCCCACCAACTGAGGGGTTGGTTTAACGCCATTAATAACCTGATCAACCGCCTCTTCCCAACTTGGATCAAAAACGTCAGGAAGAATCACCCCTTCTTCGCTGAGTCCGCCGCGATTGATTCGCGAAAGGCCCAGATCAAGCACATGGGGAGCACCCCGTTGGGCAAACGCCTCCGCCCAGGGCGGTATCAACAGGTCAAAACCCCAGCGGCTCGCCTGCGTATCGGCCGATTCGCTGGCCACCGAAGCGTCGACCCCTGCAATCGCCCGGCAAACCCCCACTGCCCCTTCCGCGTCAACCCACCACCACTGGCCGGTGGTGGATTTGGCGAGTCGAACTCCACGCGACCCGCCGCGCACTGTTGTGGGGTCAAAATCACCCGGATAAGCCGGCAGGGCGGGTTCGACGAGGGATCGGGTGGGCGAGGCGTTGTCCGGCGGCACGGAGGACTATCGTGGGGCTGACCCCGCAAGTTGGGAAGCGCGATCTTGCCGCCGAGCCATCACCCTTGGTTCAGTGCGACTTGCGGCTGATGGTGAACTGATCATTTGAGCGGCAATAGTCTTCGCCGCCCATGCGTCCGATGAGATCGAGTTTCGCGGGGTCAATCCGACCTGCCTCCGTGAGCACATCGTCAGCAATGTGGGCACAGATGATCTCACCAAACACCACGTTGGCGATGCCAGGCGCTTCCCCGATCCGGGTGATTTGCATCAACCTGCATTCAAACGCGACCGGAGCGGCAGCAACCCGCGGAGGCGCGACATGGTCGGAAGCGGCTGCTTCGATGCCGAAGTGATCCATTTCACTTTCGTCGTAAGGAAGTGCCTCCGCCGTGGAATTCATCGTTTCGGCCAAAGGCATGTTTACGAGATTCACCACAAATTCCTCCGATGCCTCGATGTTGCGGAGGGTGTCTTTGGGGGTGCCGTCAAACTTGGTGACCGGCACGAACATCAGGGTCGGAGGACGGGAGGTCACGCCGTTGAAAAACGAAAAAGGAGCCAAATTCGTGACTCCGGCGGGACTGACGGATGAAACCCAAGCAATCGGCCGAGGGACGATCATTGAAATCATCCACTTGTAAATGTGACGGGGTTCTAAATCTGAAAAACTCAGCTTCATATTTCCTCAACTGAGCCGATGAACACGAGCAGCGCGAACCCTTTCCGACCGACCGCCAAAACCATGGGTTTTAAAGGCTCAGCCGGAAGGCTCCAGATTGTAAAAATGCCTCATTGAGGCTACGTAATCTCCGTAATGAGGCGATTTTTTATACCTTCATTGAATTTTTTTTTTGAGGGAAACCCCCCAAATTTTGGCCAGATTTGTGAAAAAAACTAGGGGATACTGCCCAGATTATTAAGATTTTCCACGGCAGAATGAGCGCATGATTCCAGAGATCATAAAGTCACTTAACTTTCTGTTATTCAGAATTTTATGTATCACATAAAGGCGGGATAATTATCACCATAAGGCAATCGAGCGCTTAATAATTGGAAAGTCGGACATCATACTGTCTCCACCAAACGGCTGTGAAATGGGTCGGATGAGACCCCGCCAAAATGGCCGTCCACAGGCTCCTACGTATTCTCACAGTTTGTTCTAGGGGGGTGATTTTGGGACACTGGTAACAGCTCAGAAAAGCGATGAACCAACCTGAATCCCACAAGCGCAAAAAAGAAGCCGGCTTCACTCTGGTTGAGGTCGCGCTTTCGGCGACTGTGATGCTTTTTGTGATTGCCGGCATGCTCAGCGCCGTGACTTCCGGAGCACAAATGCTCGACAGCTCCAACCGGATGATCACTGCGAGTGACCTCATCACTCACCACGTAAATGAGTTGCGCCTGGAGGGATGGGACACCGTCTCCAACCTGCCGGCCAACCGCACGCTCACCGTGCCCACCCGATTCAGCAATGTGGCGAAAGGCATGACGATCCAACGCACCGTCGTGGAGGAACAAACCGACCTTTACCGCGTAACTTTTGCCGTCAGTTGGATCGGCATCACCGGACGTGCCTACACCGAGAGCGAAGACGCTCTTTTCGCCAAAAACGGACTCAGTGCTACCTATGGTTACTAAGTTCCAGGATCAACAGCGCGCCGCCAAGGCCTTCACGCTGGCCGAGCTCTTGATCGGCATGACGCTGGCCTCGATTATCACGCTCGGCGTGATCACGGGGTTCACTTTCCTGGGACGCAATATGGTGCGGATCGCCAACAACAGCGACCTGCAGACCCGTGCCAGCATCGCTTCCGCCACTTTGCAAAAAGACGTCGCCAATGCCGATGCGATCACCGCGGTAAGCTCAACGGGCCTCACCCTTGCCATCGATGCCAACTCGATCACCTACGCCTACGACGCCAACACCGACGAGCTGACCCGGACCGATTCAAGCAACTCTTACGTGGTGCTTCGCAACGTGGTTGCCTGCACGTTTACCTTCACCGACGCCAACGCCAATACGACGAGCACGCCTTCGGCGGTGAAGAAAATTGAATTCGACGCCACCACCGAGACCGGCAATTCCGGCTCCGGCACGTTGGTCACCTACGAACTTGTTTCGCCCGCCATGATAATGGCCGGCTCTGGCATCTAACCCCCCTGATGAACCGCAACCGTCATCATTCCGAGCGAGGAGCGACCATGTTGGCCGCACTGTCCTTTGCGTCGGTATTGGCCATTTCCCTGGCCAGCTATGTGGCGGTGAGTTACAACACGCTGGAGCGCGTGGACGAGAAGGTCACCGCAGCCAGTGAACTCATTGAGGGTCAAAACGTCCTGGAGGAAACGCTGTACAGCGTTTCGAACGAGAGCCTGGACAGCTGGTCGCTCGATGGTGACAACGCCAGCAAGACGGTAACCGGTGTGGACTTGGCAACATTGGCCGAATCCATGCCGATCGATTTCGACGAGACGGTAACCGTGACTCCCGCCCCGCGCCCCCCGCCCCGCATCCCGTCCGCTTTCGCAAGCCTGTTCCGTCGCCTCGGCCTTCGGTTGCCGGAGCCTGAACCCGTGGAAACTCCCGAAATCGATTCGGAAGCCGTTCAGCTTAAACTCACCGGGCTCAACGCCGACAGCGACCAACGCACCCTTTCGCTCACCCAACAGACACTTTTGGAAGACGGTTCGATCGAAACGCGGGTGCTCTCCGCGACGATGGAGCCCCTGGCCCCCTTCCAAGCTGCCATCACCGCAAACCACACGATCCGATTCCGCCGGGAAGGGACCATTGACAGCTACGATTCGAGCCAAGGTGCCTATGGGAGAGACAATCAAGGACATGAAGCCGTCCTGGCCGGGGACTACGTCAGCGTGAGCCGTGCGCAAGTGAAAGGCTATGCTGCCGCCTCCCGCCGCACTCCTTACTTTGGCCGTCGCGCCACCCTGCAGGGACCCGAGTCCAACAACCGGATCAACATCGACTCCAGCCGGATCATCCCTACCCCCTACCAACCCAATCTCGACACCACCGCCAGCAGCGGCGTGGGCCGACTCTATGAGGGGCCCTACACGACCCTGGGCAGCAGCAATTCGGCAGAGCCACGCCTCTACTACGCCCGAAACGTCAACCTTCGTGGCAATGAACAAATCACCATCGACGGTCCGACCCACCTCATTGTTGATGGCAGCATCAACATCCGGGACCGCGCCTCGATTGTGGTGAATGACGGCGCCTCCCTGGAGATCCACGTGGACGGCAACGTGAACCTCGACGGCCGGGGAATCATCAACCTCTCTGAAGTTCCCGCCAACGTTGCGATCATCGGCACGAACTCCCGCTCCCGCACCATCACTTTCCGTGGGGATCGTCCCCTTCATGGCGCCATCTACGCTCCCAACTCGGATTTCTTTGCTTACGGCAACAACACCACGCGCACCATCTATGGCGCCATCGTTGCCAACCGGGTCACGTTTGATGATCGCACCAACTTCCACTTTGATGTGGCGCTGCGCGACGCCCACTTCGACGGCGTGGAAAAGGCCTACGCCTTCGGCTCATCGCAATGAACGGGCCCGCCAAAGGGCGGAATATTTCTCATCCCATACTCGCCAAGTCCGGTGGGTTGAGTAAGCAGGAAGGCAGCCATGTTTGAGCGCGCCCCTCGCAGCACCATCCTTGTGCACACGACGACCCACTTTGTCCGGGTGGCATCGATCGGGCGAAGCTCGTCATCACTGCAAGAGGTGCGGAATGCGGCGGAGTTCGCAGCGGAGGACGAGGCCGGACTGAAAGCCTGGCTGGAGGAAAACTGTGAGGAAGGTCCGGGATGGATTGCCGGTTTCTGCGGCATGCAGCCCCTGGGAAGCATGCTCCTTCGCGAAGATTTGGTCGTGCGGGAGCCTCCCCCCAAACTTGACGCCATCGCCCCGCTGGTCGATCGGCGCGCGCGCAGTCACCCGGAGGAAGGCTGGCAAATTGGAATCGTTGACGCCATCCAGGGAACATCCCTGGCCCAAGCCAACGGTCCCTGCACGGCCCTCATCGTGGCAATGCCCCGCAGTGAGGTGCGCAAGCATCAGGAGACCCTCCTGGGATGGGGAGTTCGGCCGCGCCAAATGGAATTTACCCCGCTCGCCACCCTCGGCGCCCTGAAATCTCACTTCAGCGACGATCTGACCGACGCGGCCATGGCGGTGTGCGAGTTTGGCGACAGGGAGACGACCTTGTATTTCATCGATCGCAAAGGTGTGCATCCCCAGGATCCGCTGCCCTTTGGCTTGCAGACCCTGGAAGAGAGTGCCCAAAAGGACCTCAATCTCGAATCCGTGGAGGAAGCTCGAGCGGCGCTGGACAACCCCGACGAAGACTTTGTGCGCCGGGCCCCCCGGTTGCTGCGCATTTTTGCCAGCCACCTTCGCCTGACCCTCGACTACTACGAACACCAGACCGGCCGGGTTGTGGGTTCGCTCTTTCCCGTCAACCTGCCCGCCACCCGCACGTGGCTGGCACCGTCGCTGGCCCAGGCGGTCGACCTCGTCGTCCCGCACCTCGACCTCATGGACTGGGCCAATCAACATGGACTCGATATCGAACCCCTGCCCAACGAAGGTGAGGGATGGCTGCCCACCCTCGCCCTTGTGGGCGACGCTTCACTGACAAACGATGAGTCAACGTCCTAGCCTGCTTTCTCCCCGTGAGGACTGGCGGATGGACTTCCGCTTGGCCGACGAACTTCCCGATGATTCGATCATCGGTCGTCGGTTCATCATCAATGCCATCGCCAGCCTTTTCATGGCAGCCTCCCTCCTGGCGGTGTCATGGACCACTTATGAACTCTGGGTGGTTCGGGCCGGCATCAGCGACTGGCAGGCCCGGATGGACAACGCCGGGCCCGAACTCAAGGAAGTCGAACGCCTGCAGCGCGAGTATGTGTTGGAGACCGCCCGGATCGACGAGATCCACGGCATGATGCACTACCCCATGCCCCTGACGATCCTGGTGGGGGAGCTTGGTCGAACCCTGCCCGGGATCGTAAGCCTGGATATGATCGAATCGCTTGAGGGCGAGATCGTCGTGCGAGGCACCCTGGAGGCCAACTCCGAGCAGGCCAGCCGGCTCATCGGTGATTACGTCAAGGGGCTGATTGATAACGAGGTCATCGGCCCGCACTTCGAGGAAATCAAATTGAGTGGCCTGGAGCGCTTCGACGAGGAGGACGGATTGAGCTTCGAGTTCACCATGACCCCCAAGGAAACAGAGGACGGAAACGAAGAAGGGGGAGGCCTGTTCGGTGCTTGAGAAAATCAAAGACTTCTTCCGGTCCAACCCCTATGTCGGAATTTGCATCGGGGTGGTTCTTGTGAGCCTGGGAGCCATCTGGTTCATCCGCTACCAGACGGTCGCCTACAAGGTTGAGCTTGAGCGCATCACCAGCCAAGGCACCGAAACGATGGGACTTGTCGCCATGCGGGGAATGATGCGGGACGAACTCGAGTCTGTTCGCAACGCGGTCCGACGCACCGAGGACAACCTGGTGCTCGAGGAAAACCTGGCCGACAACCTCTGGTATTTCTACAGCGTCGAGGGTCGCACCGCCACGCGCCTAACCGAGCTTCGCCAATTGGATCCACCCACGCCCGGCGAAAAAGACAACTACCTGCGCATCCCCTACGAACTCAGCGCCTCGGGCGACTTTGTCGGCATTACCGAGTTTCTCCGTCAACTTGAGGTCGGCCCCCGGTTGATCCGGGTAAATGAGTTTTCGCTACGCCGCGAAACCGGGGCGGATGAACTCCTCTCCCTCGACCTCACCATCGAATTGCTTGGCCGCCTATGAAGACGACGGAACTGATCATCACAGGCACCCTGATCCTTGCGCTGGTAGGCTCGTCGCTGGAGGCGCAGGAGGAGATCCGGGAAGAGCTCGAAGCCCGCAAAAACGAAATCGATGGCAAGATCGACGACCTCTTCGGTCACCGCGATTTCCCCATTCCCCCGCTGCCCGCAAACTTCAATCCGTTCTATCGGACCGAAGCACTGCCACCACCGGAGGAAAGTGCCGAAGAGCAGCCCTTCGTGCCTCCCACGCGCCAAGACGCCGATCTGCTCGCCGCCATCGCCGACAATCTGGCAATCAACGGCATTGTGACATTCAACAACCGGGACCTGGTGGTGATCAATCAATCGCCCACGCCTGAAGGGCGCGTGGTCTCAGTCGACTTTGAAGACAAAACGCACTTTGTCCGCGTGGAGGAGATTCACTCCAACCGGGTTGTCCTCTCGATGGGCAATGCCTTCATGGCCATCCCCATCGATCGCAGCGATCGCAATGATGAACCCGCCGCTCCCAGCGATCCCGTTCCGGCCGGTCTCGAACCGTGACGCGGCGCGCGATCGATCGCCGGACCTCCCATTCAGATTGAGGCTCTCGTGATCTCGAGTGGGTGAGACGGATCGCGCAATCGGGAGAAACAACCCGTGAGCACCATCGTTCCGGTGCCGCAAGCTGCAGCCGGAACATCCGAAAGCAATCATCCGCCCCCCTCGGGGCCGTCCCACCTCAAGACGGGCACTCCCGTCCAAACCGCTTATCACCTGAGTTTTAACCGGGCAGGATCCGCTTCGCGGGCCACCCAATCCGTGTTAACGGGAACAATCGGTCAACGTTGCGCCTCGGACCTAGCTCAACCACATTTCTGTACCCATGTTTTCCCGCCTTCGTTCAATTTTTCTGCTCAGCTTGATCGCCGTCGTTCCGGCCGCGGCCCAGGATCAGGTGCAAGCGGAGCTGGTCTCCGCCCAGACCTCGGTGCAGCCCGGCGAGACGTTTATGGCGGCCCTGCGACTCGAGCACATTCCCAAGTGGCACACCTACTGGATCAATCCCGGCACCGGCTACCCCACCAGTGTGGCCTGGGAGCTGCCGGAAGGCTGGACGGCGGGCGACATTCAATGGCCGGCCCCGCTGATCATTCGCGACAGCCACGGCACCATCACGGGGAACGGCTACGAATACGTCACCTACCTGCCGATCCCCATCACCGCCCCGGCCGACCTGGAAGTGGGCGGCAATGTCACCCTGAAAGGCCACGCCGATTGGCTGATGTGCGCCGACGTGTGCATCCCCGGAGACACGGCGGTCGAACTCACGCTGCCGGTGGTGGCCGAATCAGCCGATTTTGATTCCTCCCATGCATCGGGAATCAGGGAAGCGTTGGAGTCGCTTGCGTCGCTGCCGGATGAAGTCACCGCGGTGGCCACCCGCGACGAAGATCGCATTCGCCTCCGTTTGGAGGGGCTGCCCACTCCGATCAGCGAACCCTGGTTTTTCGCCAGCGACGCCTTCGTGCAATACGACCAACCTCAAGAGGTCCTGGCGAACGCGGATGGCATTTTGGAACTCTCGTTGGCGGTCGCCGAATATTACGATGGCGACGGCGAACGGCTCGTCGGTGTTCTGCGCCAAGCGAACACCTGGGACGCTGCCGGACGCGCGGCGGGTCTGAACATCGATCTGGCCTTTGGCGAAACGGCCGGCCAAGTCGGAGTCACCTCCGCTCCCGCCGCCGCCCCAGCCACGGGTTCACTCATGGCCACCCTCGCCCTGGCATGGGTCGGCGGCCTGATCCTCAACCTCATGCCCTGCGTCTTCCCCGTGCTGGGCATCAAGATCATGGGCTTCGTGCAACAGGCGGGCGAGGATCGCCGCAAGGTTGCGCTGCACGGATGGGTGTTTTCGCTGGGTGTCCTGGCTTCCTTTTGGGTTTTGGCGGGATTGCTGGCGGTGTTGCGGGCCGGAGGCGATCAATTGGGTTGGGGGTTCCAGCTTCAGTCCCCCGGTTTCGTTTTTGTGCTCGCGGCGGTGATGCTGGTTTTCGCCATGGCCATGAGCGGCGTGTTTGAGTTTGGCTTAAGTGCCACCGGAGTGGGGGCCAACCTTCAGGCCAAGGAAGGTCTCTCCGGGTCGTTTTTCACCGGGGTTTTGGCCACCGTCGTCGCGACTCCCTGCAGTGCACCGTTCCTGGCTCCGGCCCTGGGCGCCGCCCTGGCGTTGCCCATGGTGGAGTCGTTTGCGGTTTTCACCGCCATTGCGGTGGGCTTGAGCACCCCCTATCTGTTGCTGTCACTTTTTCCGGCGGCGGTTAAGATTCTCCCACGACCAGGTGCGTGGATGGAAACCTTCAAACAGGCCATGGCCTTTCCGCTCTACGCCACGGTCGCCTACCTTGTCTGGGTGTTGGTCGGCCAGACCACCGAGTCAGGCTCGCTCATGGTGATGTTCGGCCTGACCGTCGTGGCGGTCGGCGTCTGGCTCTATGGTCGCTACACTGCCCCGGGGCAAAAAATCGGTGCCCGCCGCTTTGGGTTCGGCAGCGGGTTTGTTGTGCTGGTGCTGGGCTTGGCGATCGGCTGGCCCCGTGCTCCCGAACCCGACGCATTGGTGTGGGAAAAATGGAGCCCGGCCGCCGTGGCGGCGGCTCAAGCAGAGGGCCGCCCCATCTACGTCGACTTCACCGCCCGCTGGTGTGCGACCTGCCAAACCAACAAGAAAATCGTCTTTGGTTCCGACGAGGTGCAACACGTCTTCCGCGATCGCGACATCGCCATGCTCAAGGCCGACTGGACCAACCGAGACGCCACCATCACCGAAGAACTCGCCAAGTGGGGACGCAGCGCGGTGCCGTTTAACCTGGTTTACCTGCCCGGGAATCCCGAGCCGATCATTCTACCCGAACTGCTCACTCCGGGCATGGTGCTGGATGCGCTGAATTGAGCCCCCGCTCCTTGCTCGATATCGACTGCAGACCGTGTATTGGTCGCAAGCATGAGTCGATCGGCACTTTTCTTTCTTGTCCTCGCGTTCACAGCCTCCGCCCAAACCGAATTTCGTTCACCAGAGATTCAAGCTGACGGGACGGTGACATTTAAGCTGTACGCGCCCGCCGCCGAACGGGTGCTGCTGCAGGGCATCGCCGATCAGACGCCCGTCGAGCTCTCGCAAGACGCCTCGGGCGTTTGGTCGGTCACGATCGGCCCGCTCGAACCCGACATCTACAGCTACTATTTTGATGTGGACGGCGCCCGGGTGATGGATCCGCGCAACCGGCACGCCAAGGCCTGGCTGCTGATGGAAAGTGCCTTCGAGGTCGTGGGCGACGCCACGCAGCCGTTTGCCCAGCGCGATGTCCCTGCCGGCGTGGTGCATCAACACCGTTACCGGTCGGACGCCCGCACGGGGGGATTCGCCACTTACTTTGTCTACACTCCGCCCAACTACGACCCGCGGGGCGAAACCCGCTACCCGGTGGTGTTTCTGCTGCACGGTTTCGGCGACGACGCCCGCGCCTGGCATGAATTCGGACGGGCTCATGTGATCGCGGACAACCTGATCGCCGCCGGCGACGCCAAACCCGCCATCGTGGTCATGCCCCACGGTCACCCCGAGCCCATCCCTTACGGCAGCATGAGCTGGGACGACTATGGCCCCAAGAACCACACCCGCATGGAACGGCAGGTGGTGGAGGAAATCCTGCCGCAAGTCGAAGCCGACTACCTCACCCTGACCGGTCGCGATCACCGCGCCATCGTCGGCCTGTCCATGGGCGGAGGCCATGCCCTGGGCATCGGTAGTCATAATCTGGATACGTTTGGCTGGATTGGCGGCTTCAGTTCCGGTGGAGCAACGCGTCAGTTTGAATCGCACTTTCAGCCCTTGTTGGAAACTCGCGACAATCCGGCCAAGTCGCCTCGCCTCCTGTGGATCGGCTGCGGTGAAGATGATTTCCTGATCGAGCCCAACCGTGGCCTGGCCGCCTGGCTGACCGAGCACGGGATCCCGCACATCTACGTGGAAACCGCCGGCGACCACAGTTGGCCAGTTTGGCGGGACTACTGGGCGCGTTTCCTCCCGCTGTTGTTCCGCCCTTGATGAGCACCCCGACCGAACAGCGTTATGCCACCGGCCAATTGATCATCGCCGCGTTGCTTTGGAGCACGGCGGGGCTGCTGATCAAACACATCGACTGGCCGCCGCTGGCCGTCGCCGGCGGCCGGGGATTCTTCGCCGCTCTGTTTCTCGCCCTTACGGCCAAGCGTTTGAACTTCACCTGGTCGCGGATCCAGATCCTCGGGGGGATATTCTACGCCGGATGCACGGTTTGTTTTTGTGTCGCGACCAAGCTGACCACCGCGGCCAACGCCATCCTGCTCCAGTATACCGCGCCTGTGTGGATCGCCTTGCTGGGTGCGATGGTGCTGGGGGAGCGCACGACCCGGCTCGATTGGATCACCGTGGTGGTCGTGATTGGCGGCATGGGGTTGTTCCTCGCGGACGGTCTGGCCGTCGGCAATCTGGCAGGTGACGTCGTTGCCCTTTTCGCCGGTATCTTCTTCGCCGCCATGACCATCACGCTGCGGGCGCAAAAGGACGGTTCTCCCTTGGAATCAATCATTCTGGGCAACGCTCTCGCCTTTGTGATCGGCCTGCCTTCGATCATGGGTGCGGGAAATCTCTCCCTCGACGGTTGGACCGCCCTGATCGTCCTGGGCGTCGTCCAACTCGGGTTTTCCTACCGCTTCTACGCCCGGGCCATCAAACACGTGACCGCGCTCCAAGCTGTGCTGATTCCCGTGCTCGAGCCCTTGCTCAATCCGGTGTGGGTGCTGTTGCTGATGGGGGAAAAACCCACTCTGTTGGCGTTGGTGGGCGGGGCCATTGTCCTCGGTTCCGTTACCTTGCGCTCCATGATTTCGCTCAGGACAAAACGTTGATGGGCTCACCGACGCCGCAACCCGTCGCCGTCCTGCTCCATGGCCTGGGCCTGGGAGGATGGGCCATGCTGCGGCTGGCCCACGCGCTGCGGTCGGAAGGTTACCGCGTTTTGAATCTCAGCTACCGATCGCAGACGGTGCCGATGGAGATTTTGGCGCAGGATTGGTTGCCGGACAAACTGCGTCAGCACCAGGTAAACCTCCGAACCGGTCCGGACTTGTTTTTCGTGACCCATTCGATGGGAGGACTCGTTCTGCGGAGTTGGGTGGATTTGAATGGTCCTCCACCGGTTCTGCGACGGGCCGTCATGATCGCACCGCCCAATCAGGGAACCCGCATCGTGGACCGTATCGGCCACTGGCCGCTGTTTCGGCTCTTCACCGGCGTTAACGGTCGGCGATTGGGCACCGGTTCGGACAGCATTCCGGGACGTCTCGGTCCCTGGCCCAAACCGGGACCCGAGCTGGGCATCATCGCCGGCGACTTCTCCCTCAATCCCTGGCTGGCCTACCTTGCCGGGAAACCCGGTGACGGCAAAGTGACCGTCGAAAACTCCAAACTCGAAGGCATGACCGATCACCTCGTGCTGCATCATTCCCACACATGGCTTCAGTATCGTCGCGAACCGATCGAGCAGGTGATCGCGTTTTTGCGCGACGGGCGATTCGAACGCTAGTCCTGCCGCGGGGGAGGCCGCAGTTGCAGCAGGATATTGGCGACCAGAATCAAACTGCCACCGGCCAACAAATGGACGGTGAGCGACTCGTTGGCATAGTCGATTCCGGCCCAATGCGAAAACAAACCCGGCAAAAACAGCGCCATGCTTGAGCTGATCACCGGCTCCATGCAGTAAAGCAAACCCGCCTCCGTGGAACTGATTTCCTTCTGCCAGCGGTTCATGATGAGAAACGCGCCAAGTGTGCAAAACCCCGTCAGGGCCAAAGTGAATCCCCACCATGCCGGATACATCACCGGGGCCACCAGTGCCCCCCAGGAAGGTGTCGTGAACATCGCCAGAACGGCGAACACGCCCCCCTGCACCACAAACATCACGAACGTGATTGGCACCACCCGGTTCTGCCCAAAATCCTTCCGCGCCAGGGTCAGGATCTGGCCCATAAAGAACATCGATGCCAACAACGTCTCCGATTCGCCCCGGCCCAGTTTCATTTCCCGCCAGTCGAACTGGCCCAGGATCGAAACGCCCGCCAGGACCAGCCCACAACATATCCACACCCAGCGTCCGGGATTGCGGCGCGTTCGCCAAGCGATCCACAACGGAATCAAAAGCGCGTAGAACTGCGACAGAAACGCCGAGGTTGAAGCCTCGGTAAATTGCAGGCCGTCTGCCTGGAACAGCATGCCAAGGCTGGCAAAAGCCCCCAGCCACAGACCCTGGCGCAACTCGAGCCGCGTGATCCCCCGCATGGCCGGCCCCAAAATGAGGGCCAGCACCGCTGCGGCGATCAGGTAGCGCGGCATCAACATCATCGCGGTGAAAAACCACGTGCCCGCCGTGGGCGCATGTTCCGCCGCCAACAAACCCGCTCCTTTCATGAGCGGAAAACTCAGGCCCCAAAACCCCGTCACCAGGAGCAGCATGAAAATCGCCCGGCGGCGATGAGTTGAAGGCGCAGCGATGGACATGAGGCGGCCTAACCTAGAACGGCCGAATCAGCGTCCAAGGTAATAGTCACATGCTGGAAATGCATCCGGAGGCTCGACAATCGCTTCCTCCGGCCAACAGGCTTTGTCCCCATGTCGAAGGCCGTGGGTTCCCCCAAGAAGCTCCTCAAGAAGGCTTATGATGCCAAGGTTTCCCGGGTGCGACAGGAGCTCATCCAGCTGCAAGTCGACCTTCAGCAAACCCGCACCAAGATTGTGCTCATCCTTGCCGGCGTGGAAGGCGCCGGTCGGGGCGATGCGCTCAACACCTTGATGGGCTGGTTTGATCCCCGCAACGTGGAGACCATCGCGGTGGAAAACCCCAGCAGCGAGGAGCGCGAGCGGCCCTTCATGTGGCGCTATTGGCGGAGTCTGCCATCCAGTGGCCGCATCGGCATCTTCGTGGATTCCTGGTATACCCACACCTTGCGGGAGGAGACCGACAACCGCAAGGAACTCGCCAAGCTCGAGGACGAAGTGCGCCGCATCCGTCACTTCGAACGACTCCTCGCCGATGCCGACACCCTGGTCATCAAGATCTGGTTCGCGTTCTCCAAATCCGATCAAGGCAAGCGTCTGCAGCGCCTGCGGGCCGACCCGGCAACAGCGTGGCGTGTCACCGATCATCAGATGCGGGCCCATCGCGCCTACCAGCGCCTGGCGCGCACCGCTGACCACATTTTGGCCGAAACCGATCGACCCGGCGCCCGCTGGGACGTGGTCGAATCGGCCGAACCAAAGCCTCGGAACCTGGAATTTGCGCGAACCATCCTGCGTCGCTTTCGGGCGCATCACCGCCGAATCGTGAAAGCGAACGGGTCAACGCCGACCAAACCAAACCGCATCATCGCATTGCGCCCCGACGGTCGACAACGGCTTCTGGACCTCACCCTGGACCAGAAACTGTCGGCCAGCGCCTATGAAGCGAAACGCGAGAAATGGCTCGGGCGATTGAACCGGGCGGTACGACGGGCCGCGGAAGCCAAACGCACCGTCGTCTTTGTTTTCGAAGGCCAGGATGCCGCCGGCAAGGGCGGTGCCATTCGTCGCCTGACCTCGGCGATGGATGCAAGGGACTATCACATCGTATCCGTGGCAAAACCCACCGACGAAGAAAAAGCCCACCATTATTTGTGGCGGTTTTGGCGTCAGCTGCCGCGGGACGGCCGGGTCGTGATTTTCGATCGCTCTTGGTATGGCCGGGTATTGGTGGAGCGGATCGAAGGCTTCTGTTTTCCCCGCGAGTGGCGCCGGGCCTACACCGAGATCAATGACTTTGAGGAACAACTGCACGACCACGGCAGCATCGTAGTCAAATACTGGTTACAAATATCAAAAGACGTTCAATTCGAGCGATTTAAGTCGAGGGAAGAAACCCCCTACAAGCAGCACAAGATCAACGCGGAGGATTGGCGCAACCGCGCGCAGTGGTCTGCCTACGAAACCGCGGTGGGTGACATGGTTGCGCTCACTGATACCTCCTACGCCCCCTGGAACCTGATCCCGGCCAACAACAAGCGCTTTGCCCGACTCGAGGTCATGCGGCAGGCCACCAAGCGGATTACCGAAGCACTCGACTCATGAACCGGGTCCGGCCCGCCGGACAAAAAAAGCGCCGCGGAAACCCGCGGCGCTTGAAGAAATCAATTGGTTGGGGTGGTTATTTGGTAACGTGTCCGGAGACGAGCTTGGTCATCTCGAACATGCTCACCGACTTCTTTCCATCGAAGACCGCCTGCAGCTTTTCGTCGGCGTTGATCTGAGTCTTCTTCTTGGCGTCTTGGAGACCATTAGCCTTGATGTAGACCCAGAGCTTCTTGGTGAGCTCCGTGCGGGGTAACGGCTTCGACCCAACGACCGCCGCAAGGGCAGCGTCAGGAGTGACCGGTTTCATGAATGCAGCGTTGGGTTTGCGTTTAGCCATAACGGACTCCCGGTGTAGACCCCCGCATACCGAAAGCAATACGAATTTCAGAGGTAAATGCGGGTATTTTCAGAGGGGAAATCCCGGCAACCCGACCCCGGTGGGGGCTTCCCCGCCAAGTCCCTGCCAGCTTGGTTCATTTTATGTATCCAGTAAGTGGTTACGAAAAGCCACCGCCAATCGTCAGGGAGCGGCGGGAGCCGGGTTCCCCGCCGCGGCGGCTGCACGCGCGGCACGGCGCCGCCGAACTTCCGCCGCCACCGCTTCAAGCCGCCGCCGTTCGTCAGCCGGAGTCGGGTTCACTTTTACGGTTCTTTGCAGATCCTGCGAGTTGCCGACCAAGGCGACGGGAGCAGAGGCCACGGCCGGTCCACCTGTCACACGGGCGGCTTCCATCCCCAACGTAAGTTGGCGACCGCCCTGCCGCACCCGCACGGCATTGAGCTCGGCGTCGAAGCTTTCCACAAAGAGTTCGTCGGGACCCTCCTGATTAAGCCGCAGCCAGGAGGACTGCCGGGTCGAAACATTGTAGATCAAAAAGCGCTTGTTCGTCCCGTCGCCGAATGTGCCGCAGAACTGGAGCTCGGCGTCCTGGTCCACCACGGTTTCGGCTTCCACCACCGCCTCCGGTTCCTGGGGACGAAACGGATTTCGCGCTTGCTGAGCCATCACCAGCCCCGTGCCCAGCAAGAGCGGGCCAAGGAGCAGAGAGAGCAGGCGAATCAAGCGGTGCACGGAGAGGAAAGTCTTTAAGACGCAGCGCAGCGGGTCAAGTGACGGAACCAGTCAATTTTGACTCCGGCTTTATCCCTTGGGTTCCCGGTCAAAGTTCCGCGGCCCTCTTGTCTCCAGTAGGGGGAGCACGCGCGACAATTTCAGTCGCGGCCGCTCCGTCGATTTCGCAGCGTAAGCCGCATGGGTCACCTCACGAACAAACTCAACCGTCTGACAGGGGTTGTCCTCGGGTTGGCGGGTGGTCTCTTCGGCCGGGCCGAGCCGGCCCCGTCCGAGCAGGCCGAACCGGTGCGGGGAATCGTGATTTCGTGTCAAACCTGGGGACAGGAGTGGGGCACCGACGCAATGGTCGAGGCGATGCAGGAAGTGAAGGCGTTGGGCGCGAATTGGGTGCAGATTCACCCCTACGCCGCGGTGACACGGGAAGGTGGCCTGCGCTGGCGCCGTTGGAGCAATGACCCGGAACCTCCCCGCTGGCTGACCCGGCCCATCGAAGAGGCTCACCGTCTCGGCCTTAAAATCTGCATTACCCCGCATGTGGCGCCGTGGCGGGCCGGGTGGAGCTGGCGGGGTGACATTCAGTTCGAATCCGATGACCAGTGGGACCGTTTCTTCACCGATTACCGCGAATGGATTACCCGTCTGGCTGACATCTGTGCTGATGCCGACGGCTTTACCGTCGGCTCCGAACTCGACCAAACCGTCGAGGACCATGAGCAGGATTGGCGGGAAATCATTGCCGAGGTGCGGGAACACATCAACGCCCCGCTCGCTTACGCCGCGAATTGGCCCGACTATCAACGCGTGCCGTTTTGGGACGCGTTGGATGTTATCGCGGTGTCCGCATATTTCCCCGTCACCCAACACCAGCGCGTGCCGGACTCCGAGGAGATTGACCGGGCCTGGGCGCGAATCCGGGGTGAGGTATTGGCCTATGCGCGCACCCAATATCGCCAGGTCGTCTTCATGGAACTGGGTTACGATACCGGCCTCAACGCCGCCCGCGCGCCCTGGCGCGACGGCGATGGCCGTGAGGGGGGGCGCGGAGTTGCAGGCCCGGTGTCTGGACCGGGCCCTGCAAGCCGTGGAAATCCCGCACGACGACCTGGTGGGCGCGTTTTTGTGGAAGTGGTTCCCCGGGCCGGCACCTTACGAGAACTTCCTCGTCAGCGAACCCCACATGCGCGAAGTGGTGGCCCGGCACTGGCGCGATGCAGGCGTCACCATGCCTTGAATACACCGTTATGTTAAAACCCTGGAAAACGCTCTCCGCCCGCCAACTCATCGATGATCCCTGGATGAACTTGCGGGCCGAGACCTGCGAACTCGCCAACGGCCGAATCATCGAGCCTTACTATGTTTGGGCGGTGCGGGATTTTGTGCACACGATTCCCGTGCTGGCTGATGGCCGCATCGTCCTTGTCCGCCAGTATCGCCATGCAACCGGACAGTTTACCTTGGAATTACCCGGCGGGGTGCTCGACGAAGGGGAGGACCCGCTGGTCGGCGCACGCCGGGAACTGCGCGAAGAATGCGGCGCCACCGGTGGCGAATGGAGCCACACCGCATCCTTCTACCCCAACCCGGCCCGGCAGACCAACCAGTTCCATTGCTATTTGGGACGAGGCGTGGAGTTGACGACCGCCCCCGAGCACGACGCCTACGAGGAAATTGAAATCCACCAGCTCACCGTCGCCGAGTTGGATGCAGCCATCGCCGACGGTCGGTTTCACCAGGGTAATCACATCGCGGCCTACCTCATGGCCCGCGCGCAACTGATCCAAAATAACCGTTAGGTGTAAGTTATCCTGTGATTGAGCTTCGCGGCAGAGGTGTCTGTTATGGACTGCTGTGACTTCCCCTGACTCCACCCCGCCGTCGCCAACCTCAACTCCTTGCGCAAAAAACGCGACCCGCCGAGATTTCCTGCGGCAGGGCGCGTTGGCTTCCTCCCTCCTGTTGGCGGGCTGCCAGGCCTCGATTTCGGGATCGATCAGCGTGCCTCCGCCCGCCACTCCGCCCAAACGCGAGAAAGTGCGCATGGCCATCGTGGGTATCGGCAACCGAGGTTGGAAGGTCATGCAGGCCTTCGACTCGAGTGGCCTCGTGGAGTGGGTCGCCGCCGCGGAAGTCGATCCCGACAGCCCGCATTGCACTGAGCCCAGAGCGTTTCTGGGCTCGGTTAAAATCTACCGCGACTTCCGCGAGATGCTGGATAAGGAAGGGAAGAACATTGATGCGGTCGCCATCGCGACCCCCGACTTTTCGCACTTCCCCGTGGCCATGGCCTGCATGAAGGCCGGCAAGCATGTCTTCGTCGAAAAGCCGTTGGCCCACACGTTTGAAGAAGTGGAGATGCTGATCGACGCGGAGAAGCGAACCGGGGTCGTGACCCAGATGGGCAACCAAGGCCACTCCGGTGCCAACTACTTCCAATTCAAATCCTGGCATGAGGCCGGCATCATCAAGGACATTACCCGCATCGACGCCCACATGAATTCAGCCCGCCGCTGGCACGGTTGGACGGTGGACAGCTTTGATCCCGGCACTCCGGTGCCCTCCGGCATGGACTGGGACCTCTGGCACGCGGGTCGCCCCCTGCACCCGTTCAGTGAGAGGCTTCATCCCGGCAACTGGCGAAGCTGGTATGCCTATGGCAGCGGTGCCTTCGGCGACTGGGCGCCCCACATCCTGGATACCGCCCATCGTTTTCTTGAGCTCGGGCTTCCTTCCGAAATCGAGGCGGTAAAACGCGACGGCCCCAACGACTTCATCTTTCCCCAAGCCTCCACCATTCGGTTTGCTTTCCCGGCCCGGGGGGTTCAGCCGCCTTGCGACGTGACGTGGTATGACGGGGTGGAAAACCTGCCTCCGCTTCCCGCCGAGGAAGGGCCGAACCCGAAGCGCCAATCCAACGGCAAGTTCCTCTACGGCGATGACATGGTGTTCAAGGGCGGCACCCACAGCGCGACGCTGCGGATCATCCCACCGGAACGCATGCGTGAGCTCGCCCCCACCCTGCCGAGGTTCCCGCAGAAGAACTCCGATCACTTCGCCAATTTCTGCCTCGCCTGTCTTGGCCAGGAAGAGGTGCGCTCGCCCTTTTCCGTATCCGGGCCGTTGTCCCAGGTCTTCATCCTCGGAATCATCGCTCAACGCCTGGGCGGAAACCTGAAATTCGACCGCCGGACCAAACGGTTCACCAACCACCCCATCGCCAACGACCTCCTCTCCGCTCCGCCGCCCCGGGTCGGCTGGGAGGATGTCTACCGGGCTTAGGCAAGGCGCCGTCAGTCATCTTCGGACAGCCATCCACCGACGGCCTGGAGCGGCACCGGTGAATTGTCGACGCTCACCCACACAGCCACGGCCTCTCGATCGACGTCCGCGCTGAAGTCATGCTCAGGCAAAAGCAACGTCGCCCTGCCACCGACCAATTCCGATTCCGCCCGGGCCAGGACGACAAACTCGTGGTGCAGGTTTCTCCCCCGGTTTTCGCCGGCGCGCACCTTGCTCTCGATGCCGCCTCCGAGGCGTGCGACGTGGAGATGCAGCTTCCGCTTTTTGTCGTCCGGAGATTCAAAATGCGCCGTGAGTTCATCTCCGATGATTTCGACCTGAAGCTGACCTCCCGCCATTTGGCCCGGCGCCCAAAACTCACCATCGCGCACCCGCCATTCCTCGCCTCCACGCACAAATCCCGGCGTGTAAACCGTGCGGGCGCGCCAGAGCCGGGCATAAGCATACTGCCGGGCGGTGAAGTCAGCCGAAGCGAACTTGTCCGGCCATCCCAGACGATCCCAGTAGTTCACGTGCCAGGCGATCGGCACGAACTCAGTCCACAAACCGGGATGATCGCGCAGCTTTCCCAACCATTGCTCTGCCGGCGGACAGCTGGAGCAGCCTTCACTGGTAAACAATTCCAGCAACGGCACCGACTGAGCAGCAGACCGCAGCGTGATCTTGTCCGCCTTGGCGCCCAAACCAGCACAGGACATCGCAACAAACACTCCCCAAAACAAAAGCGGCCTCATGTTAACATGAGACCGCGGGGCGTGAGAAAATTCCGGGGAAGCTGCTTTAGTCCCAGCTGAGGACCAGGCGCGTATACCAGGTCGTATCGAGTTCCTCCAAGCCAGCCGGCGGCACGCTGCGGTAGTCATTCGACACCCCCAGGCGCACCCGCCAAGCGCTGCTTTTGAGCGGCAATTCGATGTGGGTGTCATGGGTCGCGCGGAAGTCGCCGAAGTCATCAAACGCCGGCACATAGGTCAGAGAGTTGCGCATCTTGGCGTTCTCCCAGTCATAGGTGTGGGAGAGGCCGAAGTCCATACCGGCGCTCTGCAGGTCCTCGGTGAGCGCATCGCCGTAGGTTTCATAGCGGAACGAAAGACCACCGCGCAGCGTAAGGCTTTGGTTGTCTTTTTTGATCACCGTATAACCAAAACCGGCACCCGCCACGTTGTAGAAGTCGATCTCCTTGATGTTGTCGAAGCCCGCCTCGTTGCGCACATACCAGGAGTAGTTGGAGTTGAACTGATTGGCGTAGTCGACACCGGCGCGGAACTCGTCGGCGGAAGTGACCCCTTCGGACTCCTGCTGATTGTAGGCGGTGTAAAAACGGAGCGTGTCGTCCGGACCGGAAAGGGTGGCATTGAAGCTGACAGCCGAACCAAAGTTGTCTGAGTTGCCCGACTTCCCGGTCACGTCGAGGGCAGCCTCGTAGGACCACTTGCGACGCAGGGCGACAACCGCGGGATCTTCGCCTCCCGGTACCCACGTCGCGGCCACCGCCGTGACCGGCGTCTCAACTGACCCACGCGATCCGGCAATCTCGACCTCACCTTCGCCACTTGGAGCAATGGTGCCTTCAATTGTCGTGCCGTCGTCAAGGCGAATGGCGAGCGCGTCGTCCATCGTCAGGCTCACGACTTCGCTTTGGGAAACCTGGATGTCACCCGCGTAGGAGGTGCTGAGGGTGATCTTGCCGTCGTTGATGCCCTTCACCGTGCCGACCAAACGCGCACCGTCCTTGGTTTCAATGACGTCGGCCGACGCCACCAAAACCAACGCAAGGAAAACCAAGCTGAGTTTGAGAAAAGAGGTTGTGTTCATAGCTGATGGCTAGGGGTATTACCCTAGTTATAATGTCAATCCTTTGCTTTGTATGTTGGGAAAAATACTTGGGAGCCAAGATTCATTTACAGTCGAGTCCACTGTGTCACCTTCCCGAAACGAACGATGCACATCTCCTCCCCCGCCATGGCCTTGGCCGATCGCTGGACCGACTACCAACTGCTCGATACGGGCAGCGGCATGAAGATGGAGCGTTGGGGACCACACACGTTGGTTCGGCCCGATCCCCAGGTCATTTGGCCGCGAAGCGACGAGCGGGAATGGCTGGGATGGGATGGCTATTATCATCGCAGTGACAAAGGAGGCGGCCGATGGGAGTTTGCAAACCGTTTGCCCGACTCTTGGCACTTGGCCTACGAGCCTTTGGGACTGCGGTTTCGCATTGCGCCCACTTCATTTAAGCACACCGGGCTCTTTCCGGAGCAGGCCGTCAATTGGGAGTGGTTTTCGCAGTTGATCAAAAATGCCCGGCAAACCGGTCGAGAAATTTCGGTGCTCAATCTGTTTGGTTACACGGGTGGCGCCACGTGCGCCGCGGCCAAGGCCGGGGCCAACGTCTGCCATGTCGATGCCGCCGATGGCATGGTCAAGTGGTGTCGCGAAAACGCTGGTCTCAGCGGTTTGGCGGAGGCGCCGATCCGCTACATCGTGGACGACTGCCTGAAGTTTGTGCGGCGGGAGATTCGCCGGGGGCGGCGCTACGATGCGATGATCATGGATCCGCCCACCTATGGACGCGGCAAAGGCGGCGAAATGTGGAAATTGGAGAATCACCTCTGGGAACTGCTGCGCGAATGCGGTGAACTGTTGTCCGCGGAACCGCTCTTTTTTCTCATCAATGCCTATACGGCCCGACTCTCCCCCACCGTGATCAACAACCTGCTTGTTGAACTGATGCGCTCGCGCGGCGGCAACGTTTCCAGCGGCGAAGTGGGTTTGCCGGTCGAGGCCGACAGTAAAATTCTTCCCTGCGGCGTCTACGGCCGCTGGACTGCCACCCCCTGAGCACCTTCCCCATGGCTACTCCCGCTGAAGACTATTTTTCCACCGCCCAGGACATGTTGGTGCGCGCCCGTGAGACCAATCGATCCACCCTCCACACCGTTGGTGCGTTGATCGGAGAATCCATCGCCGCAGGCGGTGTGCTTCACACGTTCGGCAGTGGTCACAGCGAAATCATCGGCCGCGAGATCATCGGTCGCGCGGGCGGGCTTATGCCCGTATCCGGCATCTTCGATCCCGGCATGGGGTTTTCGGAAAATGTTGTCGGCTACGGCACGCGCCTCGCCGAGCGTTACGACAACACCCATGGCCTGAAAGCTGGTGAAGTGGTCATCGTGATCTCGAACTCCGGCAAAAACGCGTCTCCCATCGAAGTCGCCCTCTATGCCCAAAAGAAGGGACTCACCGTCGTCGGCCTCACTTCGCTCGCCATGAGCACGACCACAAAGACGGTGCACCCGGGTGGCCAAAACCTCCATGCGGTTGCCGACCACGTGCTCGACAACCTCGGAGTTCCCGGCGACGCGATCGTGGAAATGAACGACGGAAACCTCGCGGGCCTGCCCGCCGGAGCTTCAGCGAAGGCCGGACCGACCTCGACCCTGATTGGCGCAACCCTGCTCAACCTGTTGGCGCTGGAGGCCATGACCTGGCTGCGGGACCACGGCCACGAGCTGCCCGTGGTGCGCAGTCAAAACCTGCCCGGAGGCATGGAAGCCAACATTGAGCTCTCTCAGTGCTACCGCACCCGGCTCAGCAAGCTTATCGGCTGAGCGGGCAGGTCCTGCCCCAAGCAAGGCACCCGCGCCGATAACCAAGCCCAAAATGAGGCATGCAGCTGCTTTCATGACTTAAGCACAAGCAAAGTCACTTTTGACGCTCAACTTCCTAATTATAAGAATTTTGCAAATCATACCACATTGCCCCGGCACCTTTACTTTTTGACTCTCCGGACAGATTTCTCCCAATAGTTGCTTTTCATGGATGGCAGTTTTCGCATCGGCGTCGATGGCGGGGGAACCAAGACAGAATTGATCCTTTTGGACAACAAGGGCGACATCGTCACCCACCACGTCGCTCCGGGCTGCAATCCAAATGTCGTGGGCCAGGAGCAGGCGCGGGCGGTGATGCTGGAAGCACTGGGGCAAATCCACCGAGAACCGATCTCGATCACTCAACTCTACATGGCGGGTTCGCCGGATTTCTGGCGCGACTTCGCCAGCACCCTGCTGGACTTCGGTCGGGTCAGCGCCCACAAGGATTCCCTGCCGGTGCTGGAGTTGGCCACCGCCGGCCAACCCGGCCTGGTCCTGCACGGGGGCACGGGATCGTTCGTCGCTGCCCGCGACCCCGCCGGGGAGGTGCACTACGCCGGAGGCCTGGGTTGGCGTTTTGGCGATCCCGGCAGTGGCTACGATCTGGGCCGGCGGGCCATCTCCCGCGGTCTGGCCGAACTGCAAGGCTGGGTCAAACCGACCCGCATCGGGCAACTGGTCCGGGATCACGGTGAAAGTATCAGTATTTTTGATACGCCAAGCCTGACGCGGTATTTTTACCAGAACTCCGCCCCCAACAAGGTGATCGCGTCGCTGGCCCCCGCCGTCCTGCACCTGGCCGCCGAGGGTGACGAGATGGCCATGGCGATGGTGCGGGAATCGGCCCGGCCTTTGCTCGAACTCGCGACCGAGGTTGCCGCCCGCCTTTTCCCGGAGACCCCGCTGGACGCCCTGCCCGCCGGGCTGACCGGGCCCGTCATGACGCATCAGGTCGTCGTCGACATGCTGGTGCCCCGCACCCCATTTCCCCTGGCGGTGATTCAGGACTCCCCCATCGCGGGCGTAAGAAAGCTGCTGGCAAGGGCGACGCCTTAGCGCACGGCACAACGACAATCGGGAGTGTCTTCCGGGCAAGTTTGGCGAAACGCGGAACGCATTGACCCGGTCGAGGGCTCGGCGGCAACCTGCGTCCTGATGATTGCCACCCGCCCATCGGAGATTCTGACCGCCGCTGAATGGCAGGCGCACCGGCGGGCCCACGAAGAGCGCGTGGACCTCCTGGTGGCGGGCCACCGCGGGCGGGTTTCAACCGGGCGCAGGCATCCGGTGGAGGATTTCCTTTTTCGTTACTATTCGTTTCGCCCGGCCGCGCTCCGTCGCTGGCACCCGGGTCCCGGCGTCGTCCTCCAAGGTCAGGCGGCGCGGGAATTCCTGCGCTGGCCGGAGTATCAAGAAAGTGGCGACGGTGTGGAACTGGCCGTCGAGCGGTTGCCCGCCAAACGCCGGGCCTTCGCCGCCTGGCTGGCGGAATTCCTTGCCGCCACCCAGTCCCGTCCCGCCTTCTTCGGCTGCTTCGGTTGGCACGAATGGGCGATGGTCTACCGGCAATCCCCCGAGGAAATCCGGCACAACGCCCACCCACTGCGTTTCCCGCCGGATGAGTTGGCGGAGATCGTTGAACAGGGATCCGGCTGTTGCACCCACTTCGACGCTTTCCGGTTCTTTACCCCGCCCGCCC
This sequence comes from Opitutaceae bacterium, assembly GCA_028280945.1. Lineage (GTDB taxonomy): Bacteria > Verrucomicrobiota > Verrucomicrobiia > Opitutales > Opitutaceae > Actomonas. The sequence goes on along the minus strand of JANQKV010000067.1, from coordinate 20,838 downwards.
GACCGCTGAATCGGCACCAGCCGACTCGCGAAACCACGATCGAGCTCGAACAACCCGGCTGTCTGCACGCCAACATGGACCTCTACAAATGGGCTTACAAACTAAGCCCCGCGACGCCCGGCAGCCTCCTGCTGACATGTTTTGAGTTGGCTCGAAACATCCGCGAAGTGGACATGCGGGCCAGCCCCTACGACCTGCAGGACTTGGGCTACCCGCCGATCAAAATCGAAACGGCGGCAGGCCGGGGTGAATACGAGAAGTTGCAGCGGGAATTCTCCACCAGAGGAGAGCCCCTGCGGCAACGCCTGCGGGAACTGGCCGAACGGGTGGCCGCCCCGTGAGACTTTCGAGTCGCGGACGGTCCCCGATGTCGCGGGAGCTCAGGCCCGCTGGTTGCGCGGGCGGCGGCGGAGCTGCCAGAGAGCGAGGCTGAAGGCCATGAGCACGGCGCCGTAGGTCGAAGGCTCGGGCACGGTGATCTCGTTGGAACCAAAGTCGAAGGTCAGCCAGATCGTGTCCGACGGGCTGAATCCGTTGAAGGTGATTTGCGCGGTATTGTTGTCGCGCTCGTCGATCGTGACGGCGCCATCGCCGCCCACGAAGGAGCCGGTGGTCCAGAGGTCCTGGAATCCGATCCAGTTGTTGACCGTGATCGTCGCCCCCGGAGCGATCTCCAGCGAACCGAGATTGAACTCCACCGCTTCGCCCGCCCCGAAGTCGATGACAGTGTCTCCGGTGACGCGCAGACCTCCAAGGTCGATCTGTGCGCCGTCACCGGAGAGGGCCAGGGTGGTGGTGGAATTGAGCTCAAGCGTGCCGCCAAAGTCGTAATCGCCCGAGATGTTCAAAGTGTTGTTCGCGGTGAGAATGAGTTCGCCGGTCGAGCCGACGCCGGTGCCGCCCGAGATGGTGCCGCCGTTCATCGTCAGGATGCCGTCGATGTCGAGGGCGCCCGAGCTGTTGAATTGGTCGATGGTGTCCTCGATCCCCGGTCCCATGACAAACGTGCCGGAACCGCCGACATTGAGGTTCAGGGTGTCCGCCAGGATGTTGGACGTGGCGGTGGTGAACGACCCTTCATTCACATTGACCGTGGAGATGGTGTTGGTGCCGGTCTGCACGGTGAGGTCGCCCACGCCGCTTTTGTTGAGGGTGTTGAGGGTGTTGCTGCCGGAGAAGGTGGTGTTGCCGATCGAGTCGACGTTGAGGGTCTGGCCCGAGCCGGTGATGTTGCCCGAAATGGCGAGAGTGGAACCCGTGTTGGTTTGGATCTCCGTGGCCGAGGCAATGGTCACCGAGCCGGCCCATGAATTGGCGCCGGAACCGGTCACCGTTTGCAGGGCGCCGTCGGAACCGATGCCGCTGCCGTTGAGCGTGAGGGCTTCATTGCCAACGGTGACACCGTCGAGTTGGAGTTGGGCGCCGCTGTCGACGTTGGTCGAACCGGCGGTGGCGCCGAGGGCGTTGTTGTTGTCGATGCGGACGATGCCATTCGAGATGTCCGCCTGGCCGGTGAAGGTATTGGAGCCGGAGAGGATCAGGGTGCCGTCGCCGGTCTTGTCAAAACCGCCGTTTTGGATGCGCGCGTTGATGTCGAGCGTCGAGCCCGAGGCCACGTTGATCGTCTTGTTGGCATCGGCGTTGAAGTCGACCTTGCCGTCGATGGTGGCAACCTGGGTGGTGCTGGTGGACGTGATGTTGCCGGTGACAAAGAGGTTGTTGCCGGTCGAACCGGAATTGTCGGCGTTGATGGAACCGCCGTCGAGCGTGACGTCCTGGACGTAGGCGGTGTGGCCCTGGGTGTCGACCGTGCCGTCGGAGTTGACGGTGAGGTTCACGCCGCCGGCCAGCATGTTGGAGAAGTCGGTGGCGCCACCGGCTTCGTTGGTGCCAAAGGTCAGGCGAGCCGTGCCCGCCGCTTCCGTGCCGTCGCCCACCGTAATGTCTCCCCGGATACCAAAATCCGCCAAGGGCCCGACGCCGGGAGCATCGTTGAAGTAGGTTGCGAGCACCATCTCGCCGTCGTTGATTTGGGTGTCACCGGTCCATGAATTCGTGCCGTTGGCCATGGTGAAGGTGCCGTCGCCGTCCTTGATGAGATTGCCGGTGCCGGTCAGGTCGGCGCGCAGGATGGTGTCACCCGCGCCATCGAGCGTGAGGTTGTTGCTGCCCAAGGCGAATTGGTTGCCGGCCTCGTAGACCGAACCATTGGCGTCGGCACCGAGGCGGAGCGTGCCGGCGTCCGAAATGATGGTGGTGTCGGAGGTAAGGGTGAAGTCACCCGCGACGCGATTGTCGCCGGCGACGTTCTGGAGGGCGCCGTTGCCGGTGGTGCCGGTGCCACCAAGGGTGACACTGGCCGGGGAGGTCTCGATGCCGCCTTGGATTTGCAGGGTGGCATTCGGGTCGATCACCACATCACCCGTGCCGAGCACGTTGTCGTTGCCACGCACGTTGAGCGTGCCGGAGTCGACATTGATGGTGCCGGCCATGCCGGAATTGTCACCGGCGAGGTAAACCGTGCCGAGACCGTCGATGTTGAAGGTGCTGGAAGCGTTGCCGGTGATTTGACCTTCGTAATTCGAGTAGATGACGGAGGACGCTCCGACCGTGAGGTCACCTCCATTGCCCAGCGCGACGGTGGTGCCGGCGTCGGTGCTGTCGATTTGGGAGATGCGTTCACTGTTGCCGTTCAGGTTGAACGTGGCGGAGTCGGACAGCATGACCGCGGCGGCATCGGAAATCTGATTGTTGCTGTCGAGACGGAGTGTGCCGGTGCCGCTGATGGCGGCACCACCCGTGCCGATGGCGGTGACTCCATCGTTCTTGTCCAGTGAAAGGGTGCCGCCCGTGACGGAAGTCAGACCGGTGTAGGTGTTGGCGTCACCGCTTTGGAAAGTGGTGGTGCCGGCTTCCACGGTCACTCCGCCGGCGCCGGTGGTGATTTGATCAATATTGAGGGCGCCCTCGCCACCGAAGGTGAGGTTGACGTTTGAACCGGTGATGTTGCCGGTGTAGTTCGACGTGGCCCCGGAATCGGCGGTGATCTTGGTGTCGCCCGTCGCGGTAATGGTGCCCGAGAGTGTGGACGTGCCGGAGACGTTGCGCAGTGCACCGAAGTCACCCACCCCGGAACCGGTCACGTTGATGTTTTCGTCGATCGTGCCAAAGGAGCCGGAGAACTCGAGGGTCGCGCCATCCGCAATGTTGGCGGTGCCGGTGCCAAGGGAAACGTCGTCCCGGGCTTGGACAATGCCGTTGTTGACGAAGAGGCCACCCGAGTAGGTGGAGAAATTGAAGTCGAGGATGAGCTTGCCGGTGCCGGTGCCGTCCTTGATCAACGCGCGGGATCCACCCGAGTCCTTGATGTCGGCGTTGATGGTGAGGTCACCCGCGCCGGTGATGTCGACGACGGTGTTGTTCTGCAGGAAGAGGTCGTCGAAGCCGAGGCGTTGATCAAAGTCGCTGAACTGCTGGATGTAGGGCACGGTCCCCGCCAGGGTAATATCTCTGGTGGTGGAGGTGATGTCGTAATTGACGGTCGCATCGGTATCGAAGCGGATGCCGGCGATGGTGTAGGACGCATTGAGGTCCACATCCGGGCGCCCCACCCCAAGGTCGCCAAACAGCGCAATCTGGGTGGTGCTGGGCTCACCCGGGGAAGTCCAATTGTTGTTGGTCGACCAGTTGTCATTGCCCGTGCTCCCGTCCCATTCCTTGAACTGCACGGCCTGGGGGGTGATGAGGTAACCGTTGCCGAGGGTGCCAACCGACACCTGTCCGCCCACCTGTTCGGCGACGCCATAGCCGGAGAGGTACATCGTGCTCACGTCCTGGCCATCGATACGGGTGGCAAGCTGGTCCACACCCTGTTCCCAGTTGTTGATCACCAGGACGCCGGAGGAGGGTGCGGTGTAGGTGCCAAAAAGAAACTCGTTCGCACCGGACGTGGACCCAAAGTCGAGCGTCGCCCCGCCGCCAAGCACTTGAAGGTCGTCGATGCGCTCGGAGAACCCGTTGAGGTTGAGGGTACCGTTGCTGCCGATGAGCACGTCGCTGGAGTCACTGATGACGCCACTGCCCCCGAGCGAGAGGGTGCCGTCGTTGATGGTGGTATTGCCCGTGTAGGTGTTCGAGCCGGAAAGGGTAAGGTCGCCCGCGCCTTCCTTGGTAAGGCTGCCATTGGAGATGACACCCGAGATGGTGCTGTCGGCACCGACACGGGTGGTGAACTCATTGCCCCCGATGTTGTAGCTGCCGGCCAGCGTGGCGTTATTGAGATCCACGGTGCGGTCGCCGGTTTGAGTGATGGTGCCGGTGGTAGTGATACCGCTGAAGCCGGAATCGCCGGTCAGGGAAATGGTATTGGCAATCGAACTGCTGTTGGTGGAGCCCAGGGTGCCGCCCGCGAGATCCACGTTGCCGGTCCCGAGCGCATTGCTGTTGTTGGCGTTGAGCGTGCCGTCATTGATGACGGTGCCGCCGGAGTAGGTGTTGTTGCCCGAGAGGGTGACCGTGCCGGAATCGTTTTTGATCACTCCACCGGTGCCGGAGATAATCCCGCTGTCGGAGGTCAGCGCACCGGTGCCGTCGAAGGTAACATTGTTGGCGTTGAGGTTCAGATCACCGGTGAGGGTGAGCGCACCATCATTGTTGTTGCGGATGGTGATGTCGTTGTTGGCGACCAGGTCGGAGTTGACGGTGTGGTCGCCCGTGCCCCGGGTTTGGGAGGCCGCGATGCCGGAGAAGCCGGAAACCCCCTGATTGTCGATCGTGATGGTGTTGTTGTTCAGCGTGTAGTCGAACGGGGCATCGAAAGAGACGGAACGGACACTGCGGTTGGCACCGACGTCGATCGTCTGGTCGGTTGTCACGAAGGTGTTGTCGAACAGAATGTCGGAGCCGACGTTGGGCACGACCGAGGGATTCCAGTTGTTGTTGTTGCCCCAGGTGCTGTCACCTTGGTTGTCCCACAAGCTGGCGACGATGGTCGAAGCCTCGACGTTGCGAATCTCGTGAATGTTATTGAGGCCACCGGTCGAGCCCGCGAAACCCAGCATCAGCGTCTCGGGCCGGGTGTAGGCCGAAAGGTCCATTTGCAAAACCGTCTGGGGGTTGGTGCCGCCTTGTTGAAGCGTGACCGTGAGTTGGTTGGTCGCGGTGAGGAGGATTTGCACCTCGTTGACGATCGTCGGCCGTGTGCCGACCCCCGGAGTGTCAATCGACGTGGCCAGCGTGTCGCTGCTGCCGAGAAAAGCCCATCCCGAGGCCTCCGAGCCGCGCACCGCAATCGCATCCGGGATCAACCCACCGCGCAGACCGCCGGTCTTGCCTTCGCTGGTGGAGGAAAAGTTGCCAAACTCGTCGATGCCCACGCCGATGTAACCGCCGGCCATGCCCGCCTCCGCATTGCGGTTGGCGTAGCCCAGTGAACCACCGGGCGCTCCCACCGAAAAAGGCACGCTGCCATCGAACAGGAAAAAGGTCATGCCATCCGCACCGTTGCCACCCCAGGTCGCGTATTCAAACGACGCATACACGGTGGCACCGGCGGCGGTGAAAGCCTGGTTAAGGTAGGCACTGGTGGCCTGGTTGCCACCGGTCGATGTGAGGCGGAGCCAACCGTCGCCATCCGCATCGATGCCTCCGCCTGTGAGGTTGGGCGTGTAGGTATTGCCGGAGAAAACCCAATTGGGGTTGGTGGTCGTGGCGTTCCGAAAACTCTCCGTCACAACCTGCGCAGACCCACTGGCAGTGGCCAAAATGAGGCCCAAAATGATGGAGGATTGACGGGTAAAACTCATTACCCCTCAAATCTAGGGTTTTCACCCTATTTCAAACAATAGATTTTGTGGAGGTATTAATACCTACTGCCGAGGTGGGGATGTTACCCCCCCAAGTAGCTCATCTCCGGCTTCGCCGAAGTGGTGGCTGAGGGGTCGCGCTCAGCGCGTTCGTCCGAATATCGGTCCACCCGCCGCCCCCAGATGCCGGCAATGTATCCGACCAGCTCTTCGTGGGAGCAACCTCCGCGCCACTTGCCCAGGACATCCCACCCCAATGCCGAAAAAAGACAGGTGTGCATTTTGCCGTCCGCCGACAGCCGGGCGCGGTGGCAATCGCGGCAAAAGGGTTCCGTGATCGATGCAATGATGCCAATTTCCCCGCTGCCATCGATAAACCGGTAACGGGCGGCGACTTCACCCCGATAGGCGGGAGTGATCGGCTCGATGGGCCAGCGACGATGAACCCGTTCCACGATTTCCCGCGCCGGCAACACCTCGTCAACTTTCCACCCGTTTGTGGTGCCAACGTCCATGAACTCGATAAAACGCAGGGTAATGCGACGCGCGCGGAAATACGCCGTCATGTCCTCGATCTCGTGATCATTGATGCCGCGCTGGACCGCCATGTTGACCTTCACCGGCAGCCCCAGGGCCACCGCCTCGTCGATCGCCGCAAGGACGCGCCGCGAGTCCAACCCACGTCCGTTCATCCGCCCCGCGGTCGCGGCATCCAGCGAATCCACCGAAACATTCAAACGATCGAGCCCGGCATCGCGCAGCCCGGCCGCATGGCGCGAAAGCAGCCAACCGTTGGTGGTCAATGCGACCTCTTCGGCACCCGCCTCCTGCTTGAGGCGTGATACGATTTCCACGAGATCCGTCCGCAGCAGTGGTTCACCACCGGTCAAACGAAGCTTGGTGACACCCAAGGTCACAAAGGCTCGGGCAATCGCCACCAACTCGTCGGCTGTCATCAATTGGGGATCACGCAGGAACGGATAATCCGCCCCGAATACCTCCTTGGGCATGCAGTAGGGACACCGAAAATTGCATTGATCGGTGACCGAGATTCTCAAATCGCGCAACGGGCGGCCGAGGGTATCCTGTGGGTGCAAAACAGACACGAGCTCTTACTGCATGACGTGAAAACGCCCGGTGACAACTCTTGCGCAACTAATCCACCCCTGCTTGCCGACCGAAGGTTGCGCTGACAGCCGGGGTGCCTTGGATTAACCACTCTCCCACCCCATGCCGATTTCTCCTGCCGAAGCCACCAAAACCATTGCCCAACACCTGAGCGCTCTGCCCGCTGAGGACTGCACCCTGGAACACGCCCACGGCCGCGTCCTGCGCCAAGTGCTCGTGGCCGATCGGCCCATGCCGGCATTTGATCGCGTCACCATGGACGGCTACGCGGTGCGATCAGCCGACCTCATTGCCAACCCCAAGGCCATTTTGACCGTCACGTCCTATCAGGCGGCCGGAATGATTGCCCAGGAGATCACCACGCCGGGCCAGGCCGTGGAGATCGCAACCGGGGCAACCGTGGCGCAAGGGGCGGACGCCGTTGTGCCTTACGAAGACGTCACCCGCGACGGCGATCGGATCACGCTGGCCTCCGGTGCCATTGTCGAAGCAGGTCAGAACATCCACCGGGAAGGTTCCGATTTCGCGGCGGGTGCCGAACTCGTGCCGAGCGGCACCCTGCTCACCGGCAAGGAAATCGCGGTGGCGGCCACCATCGGAGCAGCCCGATTGCAAGTCGCGGCCCGTCCCTCCATCGCTGTCGTGGCCACGGGAGACGAACTGATGGAAGTCGACGCCTTAAACCTCGCTCCCCAGCAGATTCGCAAATCCAACGATCACACCATCCGGGCGGCATTGGACCAGAGCCACTTGGCCGGCCGGATCGAAAGATTTCATCTCCGCGATAATCGTCCCGAGATCGAAAGCGCGTTGCGCGACATTCTGGCCAAATTCGACGTCACGGTGCTCACCGGCGGAGTTTCCAAAGGAAAACGCGACCACGTGCCGACGGTCCTGGCCGAACTCGGTGTGATCGAAAGGCTTCGCGGCGTGGCCCAGCGCCCCGGCAAGCCATTGTGGTTCGGCACGACCCCGCGTCGCACCCCCGTCTTCGCCCTGCCCGGCAATCCCGTTTCCACTTATACCTGCCTGCACCGGTATGTTTTGTCGGCCCTGAGGCAGATGGCGGGTGCGCTCCAGCCCAAGGCAGAGACGGTGGTGCTCACGACCAACGTGACGTTTGCCAAACCCCTCTCCCTGATGATGCCCGTTCAGGTTACCACCTCCGCCGAAGGCCGGCTCGGTGCAGAGCCCGCGCCGTTTAACACCTCCGGGGATCTTGGGGGTTTGCTGGGGACGGATGGTTTTGTGGAATTGCCCGCCGATCAGTCCGAGTTTCCCGCCGGCACCCGCGCCCGCCTCTGGCGTTGGACCTGAGGAGCGCCTTTCAAATCGTAATTTGCCAACCGGAGTCCAAAGATCATGGCATGCTTTCGCACCTGGATGACAAAAACCGCCCGCAAATGGTCGATGTTGGAGGCAAAGCGGTGACCCGGCGCACCGCCCACGCCCGGACCGTTGTGCACCTGCCGGCGGCCTTGGCCCAACTCCTCCAAGGCAAGGAAATCGTCGGCAAAAAGGGGCCTGTCTTTCAGACCGCCAGCTTGGCGGGGGTGATGGCCGCCAAACGCACCAGTGACCTCATTCCCCTTTGCCATCCGCTGCCGATGGAAGATTGCACGATCGAATTGCACCCCCGGGCGCTGCAGGAGGATGGCTCGCTGGAAATCGAAATTCACTGCCGGGTGGCGGTATCCGCCAAGACCGGCGTCGAAATGGAAGCTCTCACCGGGGCGACCGTAGCCGCCCTTACGCTCTATGACATGGGCAAGGCGGTGTCTCACGACATCGTGATCAAGGAGACGCGCTTGCTTGAGAAGACCGGTGGAAAAACCGACCACCAAGCCGCCGAAATCGACCCGGCTGCCGAATACGAAGCGTGAAGACGGTCCACATCCAGTATTTCGCCATTTTGCGCGAGCAACGTGGCGTGGCGGAAGAAACGCGCGAGACCAACGCACCCGACGCCGAGACACTCTACCGGGAGTTGGCGGAAGCACATGACTTCACCTTGCCGGCCGACCGCCTTCGCGCCGCCATCAACGGCGAATTCGTTCCTTGGCCAGGACCCATCGAGAACGGTGACAAGATTGTCTTCATCCCCCCGGTGGCCGGGGGATAGCGGCCACGGCGCTTGCGACAAGTATTAAACAATAAACGGCTAGCCATAGTTGTTGAGCCGAAGTGGATTTGATAGCGATACTCGGGCACTATGGACCAAGAGTCCGCCGATCCCGACACTGATCATGCAACGCAGATTTTACTATCTTCGCTTGGTTGAAATCGCCTATCTCATAAGATGGACGCTGTTGGCCGGATTGATGGTAACGACAACCCACTATGCCTTTGGTCAATCGGCGCCTGTCATCGATTCTCTTGAGCCTGGCGAATCGACATATCGTCCCATTCAAGGCGAACCAGCTGAACTTAGAGTCATCGCCCAGGGGAGCCAGCCGCTGGCCTTTCAATGGTTCCGGAATGACTCTCCGATTGAAGGAGAGACAAACGCGACATTGCTAATTTCATCCACGGACCGCTGGACCGACAATGGACACTACCAAGTTGAAGTCTCCAACGATCAGGGGCGGGTGCGAAGTGATGTGATTCACCTTGTGGTGAGCCCACGCAATCCTCCGCGTATCCTTTATAGCTCGCCTGATGTGGAATTGATCCCGGGCATGCCATTCACCCTCGAATTTCGATGGGAAGGGTCTCTGCCTTTGGAAATCGATTGGTATAAGGATGGTCGATTGATTCGTTCTGGTTCCGACAGCCGTTTCCATGTCGATTCGGCCCGCGATGAGGATGGAGGCGACTACGTTGCCCGACTCCGCAACGCGATCGGCAGCGATGAGGCTCGATTCACTGTCACACCCAGATTTCCCGGATCAGCCCAGCTTCCAACGATTTCTCATCAACCACAAAGCCAAGAAGCCTATCTCGGAGACTCAGTTACGGTCACGATTAATGCTCAGGGCACCCCTCCAGTGACGTATGAACTTCTGCGGGGAACGACCGTCTTGGCAACACAGGTGGATTCCCAAGGGGAGTTCGGCACCAGTTTTTACTGGCAATCGATCACGTCAGAGGATTTGGGCACTTACAAAATTCGGGCCCGCAACATCGCAGGAACGACTGACTCCCTCGATTTTCTGATTGCACGCCGATCGCTCACCCCCCCTCGCCTGCAAAGTGGAATACAGCCACAAGACCAGAATATCAAACCGGGTGAGAATCTGGTTCTACATGTCTTCGCCAGCGGCACACAGCCCCTTGCCTACCAGTGGCTAAAGGATGGAGCCCCCATCCCAAACGCCACCAGCCCAAGATTCGAGAAGTCTCAAATGCAAGAGAGCGATTCCGGATCCTACCAGGTTTCGATCAGTAATTACGCCGGGATCCTCACGACCGCACCGGCAATCATCACGGTGGGTTCAGCCGCGATCGAACCGCCGGTGAGCTCACGCCAATCGCCGGATGCCATATCGCTTTTCGCGGGTGAGTCCGTCAGCCTTTACCACACGGTCACCGGGTCAGAACCCAAAACCTATGTATGGCGAAAGGGTGAAGTGGTGCTGCCGGACGCCACATCCGCTTCGCTCTACCTCAGCGGAGAACCTGCAGATCTCGTCGGGGACTACTTCGTTGTGGTCACCAACGCCGCCGGCACGGTTACCGAGCATGTTGCCACCGTCGTTGAAAATCCGGGGGAATCCCCGTCGTTCCTGAGTCCGGCCGACCAATTCCAATTCGGATACGAGGGCGACAGCATTCACTTAAGCGTCAGCGTTGCAGGCAAACCGGAGCCCTCCTTGCAGTGGTATCACAATGGCGAGCCCATCACCGGTGCCCATGAGGCTTCGCTCGTTTTGGAGAGCATTTCTGTTGCCCAAGCAGGCACCTACCAATGCATCGCTTCCAACCCTGGGGGCGAAGCAAGCAGTGGTCTGTTCACGGTTGCGGTAGAGCAACAGCCTCCGCTGCAGATCACCCGCCATCCATCGAGTTATCATCTTCTCCCGGGTGAATCGGTTTCGATCAACGCAACCACCCGACCACACCGAGGAGTAACGTTTCAGTGGTATCGAGACGGAAGTCCCATCGCGGGTGCCGCCAACTCTTACCTCGGCATCGACGAAATCGGAGCCTACTCCGTAACGGCGACACGCGGGGAAATCAGTGTTACCAGTAAAGTGGCCGTGATCTCTCAAGGGAACCCCGATCCGATGATCGTTTCGCAGTCGGGGTCCATGGGTCTGACCTACGACTCTTCATATTACCAGCGCTGGAGTCTTAATGAGTTTTCGCTGGCTTCGATACAAACACGCGATGTGCCAACCGCCGTCACCTGGACACGGAACGGAGTCGCTCTGCCTGAACAATCGGACTTGTCGCTTTGGGTCGCCGATTTGACAGAGCATTTCGGAACCTATGTCGCTACGGTGACGACGGAGGATGGCACCTTTAGTTCTGCACCTATCGAGGTTTCGGAAGTCTCCAGTTCACCGCCAACCATCCTGCAGCAATCGAGCAGCGCGACAATCGCCCGGGAACAAGCTCACGCCCTTCGTATCACTGCTGTCAGTCCGTCACCCATGGGGATCCAATGGTATAAAGACGGCAATGCCATCGCCGGAGCCGATCAACCCGAACTGCGAATCGAGAACGTTGGCGAAAATGATGCGGCGACCTATTTCGCAAGAGTCTCAAATGCTCTGGGATCCACCGATTCTTCACCTATTGAACTGACGCTTCCCGTCATCGCTTTACCTCAAATTTTGGAACAACCTCGGCCGGTGGCGCTCAAGAATCCGCAGCCGGAAGGCGAACGCCGACTCATTTCAGTATCGGCGCAAAACTACTTTCCCACTGCTAACATTTCCTATCAGTGGTATCGCGATAATCAACCTGTCGAAGGGGCGACCCAAAGCCAGATCTACTTTAGTGGAGACACCTCGCAGGCGCTGGGAGCCTATCAAGTGGAGATCACCAATGCGGCGGGAAGCATATGGTCGAATACCGTGCAAGTCACCCGTGATCCTGAATCCGTTCCCTTGGAGGTCGGCTATCATCCGGTGAGCTTTCGGGTCGGGCCATCCGCCGACATCGAGCTTTCCACCACTCTCGTCAACCAAACCGGTCCGTTTGGTTTTCAATGGAACTTCAACGGCACGCCTATTCCGGGAGCGACCTCCTTCCGTCTCGAGTTATCCAACTTGGCCGACTCCCAACAGGGAATCTACACTGTCACGATCACGAACGGCTCCACGACGGTGACCAGTCGGCCGGCCTCAGTCGAAATTTCCAACGAGTTCCTCACCAGTTTTCCCGGGAATGATGGCGCCGCTGAAAGGCTTTCCAACCTGTCCACCCGGGCACGCATCAGCGGAGATGGCTCGATCATCGTGGGTTTCGTCGTGAGCGGCACGCGGGGAAAGTTTGTGCTGGTGCGAGCCGTGGGTCCCACCCTGGCGGACTACGGAGTGGCCAGCTCGCTTTCGGATCCGTATCTCCGGTTGTTTCGCGGCGAAACAGAACTGACCTCGAACGACAACTGGTGGGCAGGAATCATGGGAATCACGGTCGACGCTATGGCCAATCAGCTCGGTGCATTCCCGCTTCGCAGAGGCAGCAATGATGCTGCCCTGGCTGCTCAACTGGTGCCTGGCCCCTACACCATGCATGTGGGGAGCACCGACGGCACCGGCGGGATTGTTCTTGTGGAAGTCTACGATGCCTTTCCGGATGAAGCCGACGGACCTCGCTTATCAAATCTGTCGACTCGCGGGTTCGCAGGTAGCGATGAGGACACTCTCATCGCAGGTTTTGTTGTTTCTGGGGATGGCCCCAAGCGACTGCTTATTCGCGGGGTGGGGCCAACACTGCGGGACTTCGGAGTGGCTGATGCGGTTTCCGATCCAAGATTACGTATTTTCAGTGGATCAACCCTGGCTGCCACCAACGACAACTGGTCGGACAACGCAAATGCGGATGACATCAGACAGATTGCATCGTCAATCGGAGCTTTCCCCCTTGACTCCGGAAGTAGCGATGCCGCCGTCCTGATCTATCTGGAGCCCGGTTTATACACTGCTCAGGTAAACGGAGCAGACGGAACTGCCGGAGAAGCATTGGTTGAGGTTTACGAATTGCCATAATCGACGAGGATCATCGCCCTCTGCCTGTGCCCTGCTTCAGAATTTCAACGGACCCGATCGACCCCGAGCCTTTCCGCTCGGCTCTCGCCCATCCCCAAGCCGGAGCCTGCGCGACGTTCGAGGGGTGGGTGCGAAATCATAACGACGGGCAATCCGTTGAATCGCTCGAATACGAGGCCTATGCCGAACTCGCCGAAGCCGAGGGGCAGCGCATCCTCGGCGAAGCGACCGCGCACTTTGACCTGCTCGCCGCGGAGGCCGTGCATCGGGTGGGGCATCTGCAAATTGGAGAGCTCGCCGTCTGGGTCGGCGTAGCCGCCGCGCACCGTGGACCCGCCTTCGACGCCTGCCGTTTCATCATCGACGAGCTCAAGGCCCGCGTGCCGATCTGGAAAAAGGAACACTACTCTACCGGTGCCTCCACGTGGATCAACTGCGCCACCAAGGGCGACTTCGCCGCGACGTCTCCCCCGCCCGGATCATGAACCACTCCGCTGCCACGCCCCTCCTCATTTTTGACGTCGACGGCACCCTGGTGGGCGGAGAATCGAACGACTGGGCAGCATTCGGTTCAGCCTATCACGAGGTGACAGGCATTGATCTCGATCTCAGCCTTTTTGACCGCCTGAACGACGTCACCGCCCACTCCGTCATCCGTGCCGCCCTCATGGAGGCGGGCGAACCCGAGCCTTTGCCCGTGATTCAAGACATCGCGGAGGCCTATGCCGGGATTCTTGCCGCCAAGATCGAACGCAATCCCGGTGTGTTCGGACCCACTGAAGGCGCCGTGGAACTCCTCGCCGAACTGGATCGACGCAGTTACGATCGCGCCATCGCCACGGGCGATTGGACCAAGTCAATTTCCCTCAAGCTCGACATCGCGGGGATTCCCTGGAGAGGCGTGCCAATGGCGACCAGCTCTGATCGCCCCACCCGAGCCGAGACCATAGCCCTCGCCGCCGAGCGCGCCGGTCGGCCGCTGTCGGAAACCGTCTACGTCGGCGACGGCACCTGGGACTATCGCGCCACCCGGTCACTGGGTATCCGCTTCATCGGCACGGGGACAAAACAAGACGCCCTTTGCGAAGCGGGTGCCCAACACATGCTGTCCGATCTCCATCCCGAAAACTTCTTCCCGGTCCTGGCCCAGGTCCTCGAATCCTGACCGGCCAACCGCCATCAGGTTGTTCCCCGAAGTCCAATGTTCGTAATACGAACATTGAGATTGGGACGGTGGCAGACAGCACGGGGCATAAAATCACCAAAAAAAGGGCAATGTCGGGGGTTGTGATTGAGCATAATACCCAGTGAAGTCTCCCCTGCCAAAACCCCGGCCTTCCTACTCACGTGCCATGATTTGTTACGTCCCCGCTGAAACTTCTCCCGGCGAACTGCGCGCCGCGCTCACCCCGACGACCGCCGCCGCCCTCATTAAACTCGGACTCACCGTCCATGCCCAAAGTGGCCTCGGCTCCGCCAGCCGTTATGCCGACGAAGACTACCGGGAAGCCGGTGTCGAAATCGTCGCAGATCCCGCCGCCGCTTTGGCCGCCGCTGACCTGGTGCTCCGCGTGCGCAAGCCGTCCGCAGCCGACGTCGCCGCGCTCAAGCCCGGCGCCCTCCATCTGAGCTTCCTCGATCCGTTCAACGAGACGGACCTGCTCACCAAATTTGCCGAGGCCAAGGTCAGCGCGGTGAGCCTTGAGATGATCCCGCGCACGACCCTCGCCCAGAAAATGGATGCGTTGAGTTCGCAGGCCAGCCTCGCCGGCTACGCCGCCGTTGTGCAAGCCGCCGCCCGCGTGCGCAGTGCGCTCCCCATGATGATGACTCCCGCCGGCACCATCATGCCGTGCCGGGTGTTTGTCATCGGCGCGGGGGTGGCCGGCCTGCAGGCCATCGCCACCGCCAAGCGCATGGGCACCCGTATCGAAGCTTTTGATACGCGCCCGGTCGTCGAGGAGCAGGTGAAGTCGCTCGGCGCCCGCTTCGTGAAGATCGACCTGGGGGACACCGGCCAAACCGCCGGCGGTTACGCCAAACAGCTGACTCCCGAACAGATCGCCAAACAACAGGCCGGCATGGCCAAAGTCTGCGGCCAGGCCGACATCGTGATCACCACGGCCAAGGTTTTTGGCCGCAAGGCCCCCATCCTCGTGACCAAGGAAATGGTCGCCGGCATGAAGCAGGGCAGCGTGATCGTCGACATGGCCCTGGAGACGGGTGGCAACGTCGAGGGCGCGGTCGCCGGGGAGGACATCGTGACCGACAACGGCGTTACCATCCTCGGCCACACGTCACTCGAGTGCACGGTGGCCACCCACGCCACCCAGGTGCTCGCGGCCAACTTCGCCGCCTGGATCACGCACTTCTGGGACGACGAATCCAAGACCCTTAAAATCGATCGCGACGACGAGATCATGCAGGGCTCCCTCATCACGCATGACGGAGCCGTCGTGCACGAACGTTTTGCCCCGGCCTCCGCCGACGCTTCAGCCAGCTAACCCCTCTGCACCATGGAACTGATGCTTCTCCTCTTCATCTTCGTGCTCGCGGCTTTCCTGGGCTTCGAACTCATCGCGAAGGTGCCCTCCCAACTGCACACGCCGCTCATGTCGGGATCCAATGCGATCTCCGGCATCACCATCGTCGGCGCGCTGCTGGCCGCCGGCGCCGATGACGGCTCGATGTTGACGACCATCCTCGGCACCACCGCGGTGGCGCTGGCCACGATCAACGTGATTGGCGGCTACCTGGTCACCGACCGCATGCTCGGCATGTTCAAGAAAAAGGACAGCGGCAAGAAGGGAGGCGACGCCTGATGAACACCGAAACGCTCATCAACTTCGCCTACATCGTCTCGTCGATCCTGTTCATCTTCGGCCTGAAGATGCTCGGCCGCCAGGCCACGGCGCGGCGCGGCAACATGTTGTCCTCGCTCGGCATGCTCCTGGCGGTGGTCGTCACGCTGATCGACCGCCAGGTGGTCACCTTTCAATGGATCATCACCGGCCTGGCAGTCGGCGGTGTCATCGGCTTTGCCTGCGCCCGCTTGATCAAGATGACATCGATGCCCGAGATGGTCGCCCTGCTCAACGGGTTCGGCGGCCTGGCTTCCCTCCTGGTCGGCTGGGCCGAATACGCCAAACCGGGTGAACCACTCTCGACCTTTACCAGCACCGTCATCGTGCTCGCCGTGTTCATCGGCGGGATGACGTTCACCGGTTCGCTCTACGCCTTTGGCAAGCTTTCCGGCAAGCTTTCCGGCAAACCCGTGCTTTTTGGAGGCCAACAGATCGTCAATGGCATGCTCGTGCTCGGATTGGCGGTGGCAGGCGCGCTTTTTGTCATCAACAGCGGCGTCGGCGCAATGGGGCCGTCGGCATTCTACGCCCTGCTCGCCGTGGCCTTCGTTCTGGGTATCACCATGGTCATGCCCATTGGCGGGGGTGATATGCCGGTGGTCATCTCGATGCTCAACAGCTTGTCCGGCCTGGCCGCCTGCGCCGCGGGATTTGTCATCCTCAACAACGTGTTGATCGTGGCCGGCTGCCTGGTGGGCACGAGCGGCGTGATCCTGACCATCATCATGTGCAAGGCGATGAACCGGTCGATCGCCAACGTGTTGTTCTCGGGATTTGGTTCCGATGCGACCGCCGCTGCCGGCAACAGCGAGGGGCAGATTCAAGGGGAGCTCAAACCCATCTCTGCCGAAGACAGCTTCGCCGTGCTTGAGGCCGCCCGCCAGGTCGTGATCGTGCCCGGCTACGGCATGGCCGTCTCGCAGGCCCAGCACATTGTTCGCGAACTCGCCGAGATGCTGGAGGAGAACGGCGCCGAGGTGCGCTTTGCCATCCATCCGGTCGCCGGCCGCATGCCGGGCCACATGAATGTGCTCCTGGCGGAAGCCAGCGTGCCTTACGAACAGCTCGTCGAAATGGATTCGGTGAACCCGCAGATGCCCATGATGGATGTCGCGATCGTGATCGGGGCCAACGACGTGGTGAACCCGGCCGCCGCCCGCGACAAGAGTTCACCGATCTACGGCATGCCCATCATCAACGCCCACGAAGCCCGCACCGTCATCTGCCTCAAACGCGGCAAGGGCGCCGGATTCTCCGGCATCGAAAACCAACTCTTCCTCCTGCCCAATACGCGCATGCTCTACGGCGACGCCAAGGCTTCCCTGCAGGCCGTCGCCGGCGAGTTCAAGGCCATGGCGGAAGCCTGAGTTTTTCCAGGGCACCGCCTCTCCCTGCAGGCATTAGTGCAGAATCGGCGGCATGGTGCCCCGGGGCGCCGATGCCGCTTTGATCCGGATTGTTTCCAGGTTCTCCCGCACGAGTTCACCCATGGTTTTGCACTTCAGGTAAGCATCACGTTTGAAGTGTTCGGCCAACGCTTCGCGCAACTGTTCGCGGTGCTCCATGGGTGAAATCTCATCGAGCGCCATCGCTTCCAGCAACATGCCGAGCTTCTCCTCGGTGATCGCCGCCCGGTGCAGGATGGCCACCTGCTCCTCGCGCTGGTATTGATGGGCCGTTTCCTGTTGCAGGTGCTTGATGCAGTAGAGCGCAAACTCGCGATTCTCCGGGAAGAACTGCGGGCGATAGAAATTCATCCGGCCTTCGTAGCTCTGCTGATCAAAGTCCATCGCCCGCAGCCGGAGCTGGGCTCCCTCAAAATCCGGCGTCACCACCATCACAAAGTTGTAGCTGCGCATGTCGCCGAGCAGGCGAATGAAACATCGCTCGTTAAATTTGACCAACTCCTTGGCCACCCGGACCGGGTTCAACTCCGACCGTTTGCGGCCCAGCCAGCTCTCGATGAAAATGTTGCCCGGAATGCCCGCCACGTGTTCCTCCACCAGCGTGTTGCCGCACGTGAAATAGTTCATGCGATTGGGTGAAAGCAAATGCTCCAGCTCCAGTCCGTAGACCCGCGAAGCGTCCCCCCGCTTGATGTAGAAATAGTCGGCGTTGTCGTTGTAGGCATTAACAATGCGGATCCGAAACGGCGCGGAATTGCCAAAGGAGCAGTAGTCGATGCGGTCGACGTAGACATGTTGCAGCACCGACGTGTCACCGGCCGTCCGCAGCTGCGCGTAGACCCGTTTCAAGTCGTCGTGGAGTGAGCTCATCTCCAGCCGGCTGTAGATCACGCTGTCCCACAGCGTCGACTCCCCCTCATCGTCGACCAACGGGCAGGATTCCTCAAACGCATTCAGGCGATCGTAAGAGACCGGCAGTTGCCGCTCGCGCCGATACTGCCGCAAATAGGTCAGCAACCGATCGCTGATCGGGAAACTGGGTTTCTTCATTTGTGGACGCTCCTCGTCAGCCATCCCCGCAAGCTGGGGAAGCTGAACGTCAATGGCAAATAAAGCGTCAAACTGCTTGCGAAGACTCAATTCTCCTCGTCTGTGCCCATGCAGGCTCTTGTATTGAAAAGTTCGATGCTGCTCCTTCTTGCCACCACCACTCTGGAAAAGCTGCAGGCGGTCCCGACCCGTTTCTGGATCAACACGCTCATTTTCATCGCCGGGGGCTGGCTGGCCATCATGTTGGTGCGGCACGCGGCGAAGATGAACAAAATGGTGCTCGCCATGATCATTATCGTAAGCCTCAGCACCGTGGGCTTTCAGTGGATCTATGAGCGCAATGAACCGCGTTTCCTCACGCCCTACATCAACCTGATCGCGCCGTTCTTCCCGAGTAAGGATACGTTCTAGGGGTTCGTTTCCGGCCGCTGGATCCGGAGTGCGGCAAAAAGGTGACGTGCGCAAAACGCTAACCGGTTTGCGGATTTCGGGTTGGTATTGTGCCCCCGATTCGTGCCAGTTTGGCAGTCCGCCATGCCCAAAGCTCCATCAGATATCGGACTCATCGGCCTCGCCGTCATGGGTCAAAACCTTGCGCTCAACATCGCCGATCACGGTTTCAAGATTTCGGTCTACAACCGCACCACGGCCAAGACCGACGCCTTTGTCGCCGCCAATCCCGACACCCCCGGTGGGCTTGAGGGCAGCAAGACCCTCAAGGGATTTGTAAAGTCGCTGTCTTCGCCGCGAAAGATCATCATCCTCGTCCAAGCCGGTCGCGCGACCGACGCCGTCATCGACGGCCTCGTCCCCCTGCTCGATAAAAACGACATCATCATCGACGGCGGCAACGCGCTCTGGACCGACACCATTCGCCGCGAAAAGGAACTTCGCGCCAAGGGCCTGCGCTTCATCGGTTCCGGGGTTTCCGGTGGTGAGGAAGGCGCCCGCTTCGGCCCGTCCCTCATGCCCGGGGGCGACAAGGAGGCCTTTAAGGAGCTCGCCCCCATTTGGAAGGCCATCGCCGCCAAGGTCGACCGCAAGACCGGCAAGCCCCTCGAGGGCGCCGAGCCCGGCAAGCCCATCAAGGGCGGGGTGCCCTGCACCGCTTACATCGGCGAGAACGGCGCCGGCCACTACGTCAAGATGGTCCACAATGGCATCGAATATGGCGACATGCAGATGATCTGCGAGGCCTACGACCTGATGAAGGGCCTGCTCGGCCTCAAGGCCAGGGAGATGGGCGAGATCTTCGCCGAGTGGAACAAGGGCAACCTCGATTCCTTCCTGGTCGAAATCACCGCTGACATCCTGCAGCAAAAGGATCCCGCCTCGCGTAAAGCCTTTGTTGATGTCGTGCTCGACACCGCGGGCCAAAAGGGCACCGGCAAGTGGACCGCCAATAGCGCGCTTTCCATGGGCATCGCCGCGCCGACCATTGCCGAATCCGTGTTCTCCCGCTGCCTGTCCGCGGTGAAGGAAGAACGCGTGGCGGCGTCGAAGATCCTGAAGGGGCCGAA
Organism: Opitutaceae bacterium; assembly: GCA_028280945.1. Taxonomy (GTDB): domain Bacteria; phylum Verrucomicrobiota; class Verrucomicrobiia; order Opitutales; family Opitutaceae; genus Actomonas. Next base: position 908 of record JANQKV010000067.1, on the reverse strand, counting down.
GAAGAAATTCAAAGGCGGCAAGGCGGCCCTCATCGCCGCGATTCGCGACGCCCTCTACTGTTCCAAGATCTGTTCCTACGCCCAGGGTTTCCAGCTCATGCGCGAGGCCCAGAACGAATACGACTGGAAGCTCAACTTCGGCCAGATCGCCCAGATCTGGCGGGGCGGCTGCATCATCCGCGCGGCCTTTTTGCAAAAGATCACCGAGGCCTATCAGCGCGACAAGAAGTTGGCGAACCTGCTGCTCGATCCCTACTTCAACAAGACCATCCAGGACGCGCAGGACAGCTGGCGCAAAGTCGTGGCCCTCTCCGCGGAGTATGGTATCCCGGCCCCGACCTTCAGCAGCGCCCTCGCCTACTACGACGGCTACCGGGCGGCCCGCCTGCCGGCCAACCTGCTGCAGGCCCAGCGCGACTACTTCGGCGCCCACACCTACGAGCGCGTCGACCAGCCCCGCGGCAAGTTCTTCCACGTCGACTGGCCTGACCCGAAGCGCCCGCAGCTCGAGGCGTAGGAAAAATCGTTCTGTCTGTGAGTAACTCAAAACGTTACTCGCGATAACCTATCTGTAACTCGACAGAACCATAACGTTACCAAGAAATAACCGACTCACTGCTGTCGAAGCGCAACCCTTGCAGTTTCTGGCCTGAGTTCGTCCTTTCCCTCCAGCCAAACTCAGACATCCCTTCATCCTGCCTGATCAACCATCGCCTGACCAATCACCGTCGATCTTTCGATCAGAACCGTCCCAACTGAGCAGGCGAACGTCGAAGATCTGGCACGCCGTTTACGGCGTTGCCTGCACAGCTTTGTTCGGCTTTCCCATTTTCTTGAATTCCGCTTGGTCCTGCAAAAAGGAAATCATCCTATCGGCAGACTCTGGATTGAGTTTGATCAATTCCTCA
>JANQKV010000043.1 GCA_028280945.1 Opitutaceae bacterium | reverse complement strand
ACCATAGTGATGGAAACCGTGACGGGACTGAACGTCACAACGGACAGTCTTCGACTCACCTGGACCCCGGGCGATCAGTGGATCATGCTCACCGAGGTGGAGTTCGTCGCTGTGCCGGAACCCTCCAGCTACCCCATTCTGCTGGGGGTTGCCGGCCTTGGTTTCACCCTTGCCCGCCGGCCCACGCGCCGGATGGTTTGAAGAACTCCACCTCTGTTCGCCAGGATGCAGCGAGAGGTGACACCTTCCACAAATCAGTCCTGCATGACCGCATGTTTCCTACCCTTCCCCCGGTGGCTATACCGTGAAGGTTGAAAGCGTTGACGGCACTTATGGGGAAGTGCTGGTGGAGGCTTATGATCCGAGTCCCTAACGCCAGGAATGGCTCACAGGACCTTTGACTGGTTCGCGGTCATTTGATCACGGCGCATTTGAAGCGTGAACACCAATTTGGGTGACTCCGCCGAGGACAACTCGGCGGAGAGTCGCGCGCCTAACTGTCGTGCCATGGCCCGGCTGATCGAGAGCCCCAATCCCGCATGCACCCCGGTGGCGCTGCGGGAGACATCCTTGCGCCAAAACGCATCGAACATCCGGTTCACCTCGGACTTGTCCAAGTCCTGCACCGTGTTGGAAACACGCACCCTGGGTCCGGACGCCGACCTCAAGTCTTCCACCGAGACCCGCACGTCTCCCCCTTCCGGACAATAGTTGGCCGCATTTTCCAGCAAGTTGTTCAGCACCACGAGGAGAAAGTCTTCGTTCACGCGGGCCACGATTCCGGGAGGCAGGGACAGGGTAACCTGCAGTCCCCGTTCCTCAGCCAAATTCGCAAAGGAGCTCCAGCTCTGCTCCACCAACTCGCCCAATTCCACCGCGTTTAAATCCGATTCCGCCAAACCAGACTGCAACCGGGTCAAGCGCAGCAGCTTCTCCACCAGCACCTGGGTCTGCCGCACAATTTCCAGGCAGGTCTCCTGAGCCTGCTGGGAAGTCTCCGCCGAAGGCGGAGCCGACAACACCACTTCCAAGGTCGAACGCAGGCCGGTCAACGGCGTGCGGAGTTCATGCGCGACATTGGAGGAAAACGTACGCTCCCGATCAAATGCCAGACGCAGCCGCTCCATCAACGTGTTGACCTCGGCCACAACCGGCCGCAACTCGGACGGCAGGCCCGCCACCTTGATGTGAGGTCCCATGCGATCGTGGTCCAACCGTCGAATCGCCCTGGCCAGGCGATCGATCGGCCGGGTGGCGAAAACCGCCATCGCCACCAATAAAACCGCACCTCCCAACGCCCCCCCTATCGCCGCGACGCCGATGGCGCGGCGAAGCTCCGCCAACGTGGCGAGCAAATCGACGCGACTGCGCGCGACCACAAGCCTCGCCCGGTAATCGGCCGGTGGCTCCCCGGGAATCGCATACTCGTCGGTCGGGGCAAAGGTCAGCTCCAGCCAACGCGCGGGGACCCCCTCCCACTCCGCGGTGAACAGCCGCTCCCCCGCAGTCGGCGATTCATTGTAATTGATTTCTGGATACTCAATCCCGGGTCCAAAAACGATACCTCCCCGGCGATTGAGCACCTGCAACGCCACCAGCTTGTCCCCTGCCTCGATCCGGGCCAGGTTTTCGTGGTAAAGCTCCAAAAACCCCCGTTCCAGCGACACGTGGCTGGCCGCGGCCCGGGCGGTGAGCCGGAGGGAATCCTCCAACTGCTGCACCAGCTGCCGTTCGACCCACCAATAGGTCAACCCGCCCATCACTACGATTGCCGCCGCCAATACCACAAACGCTCCGACCCCGACCTGCCACTTGAGCGACCTTAGCATTAATCGGCCTGCAACAAGTAACCGTGACCACGGCGGGTTTGGATCAATCCTCCGCCTCCAGCCTGTTCCAGTTTCTTGCGCACGCGCAGGATGTAGACATCAACAACGTTGCTGGTGCCACTGGAGTAATAGTCATAGACGTTTTCCCAAATATCCGTGCGTGTCACCAGCTCGCCTTTTCGCGACGCCAGGTAGTGGAGCAGAAAATACTCCTTCGGGGTAAGTTTGACCTCCTGCCCCCACATCCTCACCTGCCGGTTCGCCGTGTTGATCTCCAATCCGCCTCCCACATTAAGCACCGGATTCTTTTGCTGAAACCGATTGCGATCCGCCGTGCGTAGTCGCGCCTTCAGTTCGTCCATGGCAAAGGGTTTGGTCATGTAGTCGTCCGCACCGAAGTCCAATCCCTGCACCTTGTCTTCGACCTCATCCTTGGCGGTCAGCATCAGGACATGAGCCTCGGATCCGTTCTCGCGCAGACGACACAATACCTGCCAGCCGTCCAGGTCGGGCAACATGACGTCAAGCACGATGGCATCGTAGTCATTCCGCAGCGCCAGGCTCAGTCCATCCGTTCCCGTCGTGGCAGACTCCACCGCATGGTTTTCCTGCTGCAACCCTGCCTCCAGCGAGTCGCGGGTGGGCTTGTAATCCTCGATAATCAAAATCCGCATGGCCTAGTCTTCCACAAAGTTGGGAGGGTTGCCTGAAGCATCGACCACCAGCGGCGGCCGCCCGTCCTCGTATTCAATTTTGAAACCATAAATGATAACAGCGCTCGCTCGCACTTCGGTTTTGTCATCCGGTGACTTCTCCACCAGCTCCCGCACCGCAAAAGGGAGCTGGGTCAACGCCACGGTTTCCTCGAATTCGAGAAAGCGTCCCTCGGTCGTCATCTCGAGTTTCAACGGCAGACCGTCGCGCAACATGCGCACCTCAAAGACTTCGATCCCGTATTCCCACCCCTGCTCGATTCGGACCAATTTGATATCGTCCCCCAGCCGACGCACCGCGTCCTGGCAGGCCGGCGGCAGACGAACCCAGGGGATGATCTCGTATCTCCTTTCGCCCCCCTCGCTCTCATCGGCCCAAAGGGAAATCCCCGGGAAAATCAACAGGCAGCAGAGGACGATTTTTTTCATGACTCGAAGAAGAGAACAGGACTCGACGCGCGACACCAGTTCACGGTGCGGGGATCAGCCAAAGGAGCGAAAAAGCGCTGAGCGGACGATACAGTGATAACAGATCTAAAATGAACATAAGATGAATATTTGATGAACATTTCAACGCGCCTTGATCCCGTGCGTCCATTCTCCCACGAAAGAATCCGTTTCCTTGGATCCAATGACCGCACCTTATCACCCGACAATCTCTCATACCGGCCCCCACCGGGCAAATTCGCAGATACCGTTCTGGCCAACCGCCATCGGATTACTCCTCGCGTTGAATCCGCTCTCGTCCGCACAAACCCGGTCCGGGATTGAATCGGCTCAGGAGTTGCCCGAACAACGGGTTGAAGTCTCGGCCTTGCAGGATCTGGTGGCGGGTCCACGCGTCCAACTCGATCGCCCCCAATTGATCCCGTGGGGTGAACGCAACGCGGCCACCGCGCTCACCCGTGTGCCGGGAGTCAATTCACTGCGGGATGACGGGGATGCCCGCTTTGTCGTGATCCGTGGCATCGATCCCGCCTACAACGCCGTTACGATCAATGGGGCAGCCGTTGCCGCCGGTTCTCCTGATACTCGAACGGCGCGCTTGGATGGGTTGGAGCTCGAGGGATTTGAGCAAATTGAACTCACCAAGGTGCTGATGCCGGATGAACCAGCCGACGCGGTTGGCGGCGCGATCAACTTCAGCAGTCCCAGCGCATTCGACTATCGCGATGCATACACCGAAATCGGCCTGGACGGATTGTATGATGGTGCCAGCGGGGACGCCGGCGCCGGGGGTTACTTTCGCCACGGACAAATCTCCGGTTCGCAAAACACGGGGTTGTTTTTAAGCGGCAGCCATAGGCTGCAACCACGCCGCGTATTGGCGGTTGAGTCTGATCCATACGTTTCCCGTGACGGAGGTTTCCTGCCCGCTGACGAAATCAACTTCGACAGTTTTGACGGTGAAACCGAGCGTTGGGGCGGCGCGTTCAACTGGGAACAGCAACTGCCGCAACGGGGCACGTTGTATCTGCGCGGAAGTTACAACGCCTTCAATGACACCCTGTGGCGGCAGCGGGCATCATTCGAATTCGAAGACGCCCTGGAGGCCGATTCGCTTTTTGCCTCCGAGACCGGTTTCCGCTATCAGGACGATGCATCGGACGATGAAGATGACGTGGGAGTGACCCGCCAGCTGCGGCAGCGCGACACCCGCAACCATTTGCAACTTTGGGCGCTCGGCGGAGACTTGGAGATGGGGGAGTGGCAGGTCGATTTTGCCCTCAACTATTCCGCTGCGACGGAAGACGAGGACAGCACGGACTTCGCCTACGAGTGGGACGACGTGCCGGATGGTTTGACCATGCGGCTGCCCACCCGGCAGCTCCCGCGATTTGCGGAAGACGCGGGCATTTTCAGCAGCTCCGCCGGCCGATTTGAACTCGACGATATTCAGGAAGAAATACGTCGGAGTGATGAGGACAATTTGACGACGTGGCTCAATCTGGCCCAGGAATTCACAGGCAAAAGTCCACTCCAACGCATCAAGTTCGGGGCACGTTTTCAGGCCAAACAAAAAGAGAACGAGGTTGAGGTCATCGAATTCAGTGAGGGTCCCCCTGAGTTCGAGACCCTGCGCACTTCCCCGGAGAGTCTCACCCATCCTTTGGTGCCCTTGCCCTCCGTGGCCAGAGACTCCCTTTCGTCGTTCCGAGCCGCCCGCAATGCGTTCACGGGAGAGCGCGAACTCGGAGAATCTGTCGCGGGAGATTTTCGTTCGGATGAGGACATTTTCGCCGCCTATGCCATGGCGGATTGGGTGTGGTCAAACTCGACCCTGACCACGGGACTCCGGTGGGAAGACACGGACTTCCTGTCTCGTAGCCAGAGCTTTGACGAATCGACCGGAACATCGAGCCCGGTCACCGTCGGACGATCGGTGAGCAGGATACTGCCGGGGATTCATTTCCATCGACGATCGCAGGATACCCTCCACTCAACCGCTGCGTGGGAATGGCGCGCCGCCTATACCCAGACCCTGGGCCGCCCGGGATTTGAGGAAACCAAGGCGGGACTTTTCATCGAGGATGATGAGATCGAAGCCGGTAACCCAACGCTGCTCCCGCTGGCGGCTCACAATTTTGATGTCTCGGCAGCCTACGAACGGCCGGAATGGGGCAGGTTTGAGGTCGCCCTGTTCCACAAAGAGATACGCGACTTCATTTATGCGTTGCGGCGTCTGACTGATTTTGATGCCGACGGTGAACTCGACGAACTACGGGAGTTCGTGAATGGACCGACCGCCAGGGTGTCCGGAGTGGAGTTGGCCTACCAGCACACCCTCTGGGGCGAACCTCGCGCAGCTCACCGAGTGGACTTTAATGCCTCCGCCACTTGGGCGGACAGCGAAGCCACCTACCTCGCCGCCACTCAGGCCGATCTGGAGCGCGAGTTGCCGTTCGCTGGACAAGCCGACCGCCTATTCCGGGCAGACTTGGACTGGTTTGCCGGGCGCTGGCAGGCACGCCTGACATTTCAACACCGAAGTGGTTATCTGGATGAAATCGGTGAAGGCACCGAAGACTTCCGGGTATTACCTCGCCAACAACTGGACGCCGCCGTGGTTTTCCGCGCCAGTCGTTCCTGGTCAGTTTTTGCCCGAGTCGAAAACATCACCCGGGAGCCTTTTCGGGCGATCTGGACGGGCTCGGAACGAGTGGCGGAGTGGGAAGACATCGATTTGAGCGGATCCTTCGGTGTTGTCTGGTCCCAATAAACCAAACCCAAGGTAAATTAAAACAGCCCGGGCCTTGAAGACCCGGGCTGCGTTTGGGAGAAGAGAAAGTGAAAAAAGAGCTGCCGTCAGGTGCTTTTGTCTGCCGACGCTACACTTTTCCATGTTACCCTTCTTTCAGATGACGTGACGGCCCAGCTTGGCCGATCGTCCCGCGCTGCCAGGCGCTTCGAGATGACTCCCGTCGCCATCGGAAGCGGCGATGGCCCCCGCCCAAAGCCCCCTGGATCCTGCCATCGCTGCCGGTTCCGGCACTACGGAGGCTCGGGAACCCATGGGTGCGCAGGGAGCGCAGCGGGAGAATCGGACAGAAGTAAAACTGCTGTCCCTCAAGCACCGTCGCTACCCACCTTTATCCGCGAATCGGAGTTTTTTCCCCAACCCAGTCGCCCCGGCCCATTGTCACCATAATGGTGACAATGGGCCGGAGTGCGATGCCGAGGTCGAACCCGAGTGTGCCGGGCACAAAAACGGCCCGGTGGGTTCCGGGCCGCGTCGGGGGGAATGGGCGAATCTGGCAGCTGCTTAACAGCGCAAAAGACTCGGATTAACGTTTGTAGTCCAAGGCCGCCAATACCAAGGCGGATACGATGACGTAGGCGCTGAGGATCGCGTGAATGGCCAGCGATCCGGCAAAGGAGACGGCCACTCCCAGCCCGGCGATCGAGCCGCCAACCAGGACGTTCTTTAGGAGTTCGTTGTTCATATAGGTTTCTTTCTCTTGGTGCCACCCGCACATCGGGCGACGCCAAGACTATACGTCACCGCCTCCAATTGTTGAAATATACCGTTTCTATGGTTTTCATAGTTTTTATCTATGGAACTTACTCAGCTTCGATATGTTCTCGCCATTGCCGAAAGCGGGAATTTCACCCGGGCTGCAGCTGCAGCCCATGTCGCCCAGCCTTCTCTTAGCCAGCAGGTTGCCAAGCTTGAGTCAGAGCTCGGGCACAAGCTGTTCCATCGACTCGGCCGTCGGGCGGTGCCAACCGAAGCTGGCAAGTTGTTTATCGAACGGGCTCGCCGGATTCTCTTCGAAGTCGACAATGTTTCGCGGGAGATTCGCGACGATCCCGAAATCCATCGGTCCATTTCGGTGGGTGCGATTCCCACAGTCGCACCCTATGTGCTTCCGGGGCTGATTGAGCGGTGCCAGCAGCGGCTGCCGAATTTACGGATCAATACCGAGGAGGCGTTTCGCACTGAACTGATCCGGGATGTTGCCCATGGAGAACTGGACATGGCAATCGTCACCCTGCCGGTGGATGAGCCTCAACTCGCCACGGAAACCATTTTCACCGAATCGCTGGTCCTGGCGGTGGGGCGGCGCCATCCGTTGGCGACCAAACGAAAATTCACCATTCAGGACCTGGCGGAACAGACGTTCATCATGCTCGGCGAAAGCAGCACCCTCACCCAGCAGGTGCAGGTATATTTCGGAACCCATCAGTTTCAGCCCCACATCGGCCATACCTGCGCCCAGGTCGAAATGCTAAAGGAACTCGTCGCGTTGAACCTGGGTGTGGCGATCCTGCCCCAGCTTGCCCAGAGCCCGGACGACCATTCACGGTTGGTGTATCGCCAGCTGACCGGTCAAACTCCCACGCGCGAGATTGTGGTGGTGCGCCACTTGCAGCGCTACCAAACGACCGGCGCGACCCGGTTCCTTGAGCTCCTGCGGGAGACCTTTCACGGTTTCGCCCAACCCGGCCGCAAAGCGTGATTTACACTGGCGCGGCCTCGTCAGCTTCCGTAACCTGAAATCCTTATGATCGACTTGCTAAAGAAAACCCTTCTGGCGGGCGTGGGCGCCGCAGTCATCACCAAGGACAAGATCGAGGGCACGCTCGACGACTTTGTGCGCCAAGGCAAAGTCAACGCCGGCGACGCCAGGATCATGGCAGAGAAAATCGCCGAACAGGGCCGCAAGGAGTTTGACGAACTGGCGGCCGACCTGAACGAACGCATCGCCGCAGTCCTGGATCGAAAGACCACCGATCACGAGGCACGCATCGCCGCTCTGGAAGAGCGCGTGCGGGTGTTGGAGGCCGCCATGGCTGAGCCGCCCACCCGTAACGGCGAACCGTGAAACCATTTGATCTGCTCGGAAACGCGGTCCGCGCGAAGGAGATCTTCACTGTCTTCGCGCGTCACGGCTTCGCCGACTTCATCAACCAGCTCGATCTGCCGACAGCGCTGGCCAGGCGCTTTCAAAGCCCGGCCCCGTTAAAAAAATCCAAGTGGGAACGCATCCGCCTGGCCGCGGAAGAGCTGGGGCCGGCCTGGGTGAAATTCGGACAATTGCTGAGCATGCGCCCGGATTTGATCCCGCATCCCCTCATTCTGGAGTTGCGGAAGCTGCAGAACGACGTGGCCCCCGTCGCCTTCGACGAAATCCGTCGGCTCATGGCCGAAGAACTGGAGGCCGACCCCGACCATGTGTTCGTGGAGCTGGAACAGGCTCCGCTCGCGGCCGGCTCCCTGGCCCAGGTCTACCGCGCGCGCATCCACGAATCGGATACACCGGTCGCGGTGAAGGTGCAGCGCCCGGGCATCGCCCGCTCGATCCGCGCGGATCTGGACCTGGCGGAATGGTTGGCGGAGCAACTGCATCAGCGAATCGGTGCGCTGCGCCCCTACGACCTTCCCTCGGTGATTGAAGCCGTGCACGACGGCGTGGAGCGCGAGATCGATTTCCGCCACGAAGCTCGCAACCAGGCCTATTTCAGCACCCGCAACCCTTCGCCGGAGCATGTTTTTGCGCCCAAGGTCTTCTCCGACTACACGACGGACAAACTCCTGGTGATGGACCTGGTCGAGGGTGAACCGGTGGGGCCCGACGTCGTTGGCCCGGAGCGGGCCCGTGAACTCGCCGCCGAGGGCGCAGGCTCCATCGTGCGGCAAGTGCTGATCGACGGGTTCTTTCATGCCGACCCCCATGGGGGCAACGTGCTGGTGACCCCGGACGGCCGGTTGTGCTTTTTGGACTGGGGGCTGGCCGGGCATCTCACTCGCCGTCTGCGCTATGCCCTCGCCGACTTCTGGATCGCCGCCGTCGAGGGCGACGCGGAAAGCATCGTGCGCATTGCCGGCGAACTGGCTCCGCCCGGAGCCCGGACCGATCTGCGCGAGATGGAAAAGGACGTGACGCTCGCGCTGCGCGAGGAGCTCAACTTCGCCATTGGCCGCCAGGAGATCGGCCGCGCGATGCTCAAACTGTTGTTTATTTTTGGCGACCACGGCATCCCGCTGTCGCGGGACTATTCGCTTATGGCCAAGGCGGTGTTGGCGATCGAGGAAGTGGGCCGGGCGCTCGACCCGGAGTTTGACCTGCGGCAGCACGCCAGACCGGTGCTCAAACAACTCTTCCGCGAACGCACCGGGCCCCGGGCCGTGGCGCGGCGTTCCCGGGAGTTTTTGCGCGGCACCCTCTCCAGCCTGCAGGACCTGCCCTCCAGCGTGCAGCGCCTGGTGCGCCGGCTCGAACACGACCAAATCACGGTGAATCTCGACCACCGGGGCCTCGATGATCTCGACAACTCAATCGAAACCGCGTCGAACCGGATCACCCTTGGGCTGGTCTCCGGCTCGCTGATCATCGGCTCGTCGATGATTGTCACGACCGGCATCGAACCCCTGCTCTTCGGCTACCCGGCACTCGGCATCGTAGGGTATCTCATGTCGGCCATGGTCGGATTCTACATCATCTGGGACATCGTTCGACACGGCCGCCACAAGTAGCAGTGGAAATAGTTAGACAAACGAACCGTGGTTGCTTTCCATCCCCCCGCTCCAAAACCAAGACGGGGCCACCAGAGGCAGCCCCGTCAGGTCCAGCTTCAACTAACTCCCGGGGTGGCTCCCCCGGGTGCCTTTCGGCTCCAACTCTGACCCGTCTCGGTTAACGGGGTTCCCTCGAAATTGAACTTCCGGAGTCGCCTGCGCTGGACATTCGTAGTCGCTCCGCCTCGCATAACCCGTTAGCCCATGTCGCCCGAATCCGAAACGATCCTTCCCCAGAGTCCGGACCTTGCCGCTGAGCAACGCACCGGCCAGCCCTCCGATCTTGAGATCAAGGATGCGGCGCTGATTTTTAAGGACGTCTGGCGCGATCTTGAAAACGAGTATGGTCGTTCCAACCTTCGTTTTCCCAAGGAGATCATTCTCCTGGGTGGTGCCCCGGGTGCCGGTAAGGGCACCAATACCGGCTTCATCCTGAAAGCCCGCGGCTTGACCTGCCCGCCCATCGTGGTGAGCGCGTTGCTCGACACCCCGGAGGCCCGCCGCATCAAGGATGCCGGCATGATGGTGGGGGACCGGGAGGTGCTGGGCATTCTCCTGCGCGAACTGCTCAAACCGGAATACGCCGATGGCTGCATTCTCGACGGCTTTCCCCGGACGGAGGTGCAGGTCGACGCGCTCAAACAGCTCGTATCCAAGATGCATGCCTTGCGGGCCGAGTTTCATCATACGCCGTTGGGGATCCATTTCCGTCAGCCCACCGTGCATATCATGGTGTTGTTTGTGGAGGAACGTGTCTCGGTGGAACGCCAGCTCAAACGCGGCAAGCTGACCAAGGCCCACAACGACGAGGTGCGGCGCACCGGCACCGGCGAGCTCTGGGAGGAGCGGGCGACCGACTACGACCGTGAGTTGGCCCGGCGGCGCTACCGCGTCTTCAAGGAGCAAACCTGGGATGCGCTCCAGTCACTGAAGTCGATTTTCCACTACCACTTCATCAACGCCCAGGGCACGATTGAGGAGGTTGAGGAGAACATTGTTCAGGAGCTCTCCTACCAAAGCTCCCTTGAACTCGACCCCGCGACCCACGATACGCTTCGGTCCATCCCGGTGGCGAGTGACCTGAGTATCCACGCGCGGCAGGAGATGGTGAAGCGGCTCGACAGCTATCAACTCGAACACGGTGAGCTCCTTTCCCGGGTCGTGGGCTTTATCGACCGCAAGATCATGCCGATTGTGCGGCGACACGCCATCTCCGGAGTCTCACACATCAACACCGAGGACTCCTTGCTGCACGATCCGCTCGCCCTGGCCATGTTGATCGATGTCTTTTCCGAACGCGGTTATTATGCCGTGGTGGACCAACACCGGATTGAAGTTCCCAAGAAGTTCGACCTTAAGACTGGTGAAATCACCAACCGGACCAAGAAGGTGTTTCGGCTGTCCATCCGGTTCGCGGGATCACAAATCCGTCGCGGCGGGTGAGCTAAAGTTACGATTTCAGATTTACGAAGGCAGATTCAGCCGAGCCACCGTAGATCGGATCAAATCGTGACTCGCAGATCGTAACCTCGCCTATTCGTAGCGAAGGGCCTCGATCGGATCCATCGATGCCGCTTTCCACGCGGGATACAGGCCGAAGGATATGCCAATGCCGCTGCAAACGATGAGGCCGGCGGTCGCCCAGCCGACCGGAAATACGACCGCGGCGCTGAGCAGCTGACCCGCAAGGTTGCCGCCGCCGATTCCGAGCAGGATTCCGGCAACTCCCCCAAACAGCGACAACGTCACGGCTTCAGCCAGAAACTGGATGAGGATTGTCACCTTGCGCGCACCCAGGCTTTTGCGAATGCCGATCTCACGGGTGCGTTCGGTCACGCTCACCAACATGATGTTCATCACCCCCACCCCCGCGGCGAGCAAGGCGATGGCACTGATCACAAATGCGCCGATCGCCACGGTATTGAGCGCCTGGTCGAAAGTCTTGATGAGCGAGTCATTGGTGGTGGTGTCGAAGTTGTTGCTGTCCTCCGGCTCGAGTCCGCGCACCAGACGCATGGCGCCGATTCCCAACTCCATCACATTGTCCAATTCCTCCGCCGAGTTGGCTTGCACGTTGATCGTGATCGAGCGCCCGGCCCGGCCGTAGGTGCTGAACCAACGCGTGATCGGAGCCACGATGCGGTTGTCCAGACTCTGGCCAAAAGAAGAACCCTTGGGCTCCAAGACCCCCACCACGGTGAGAGAAGTGCCATCGATGCGGATGTTTTCGCCGAGCGGATCCTGATTGCGAAAAAGTCGTTTGCGCACGTCTTCACCGATGACCACAACCGCCCGGGCAAACGTCACGTCCTCGGTGGAAATGGGGCGGCCCGACGCAACCTCGTAAGCGTAGCTGGTCAGATAGTTTTCATCGGTGCCGATGAACTGCACATTCGGATTGGTATTCTCGTCGCGGTAAAATACCTGCCGCCCCCCGCGGCCAATGGCCATGCTGACCCGGGCATCCTCGGCCATCAGCTCCTTGAATCGCGTGGCATCGCGCAGTCGAATATCCGGACGATTGCCGAAGCGTTGGCGCGGGTCGCTGAAGTTGATCAACGGAAACTTGGAAATCTGATAACTGTTCGCGCCCAGCACATTCAGGCCATCCTCGATCCGGGTTTTCACGCCGCTGACCGCCGTCATCACGCTGATCACGGTGAAAATGCCGATCGCGATGCCGAGCATGGTGAGCGTCGAACGCAGCTTGTTCGATTTGAGCGCCTGGAAAGCCAGCACAATGGTTTCCCAGAGAATCATTGCGGATTACGGATTTGGGATTGCGGATTCAAGCGGCGCGACCGGGAAGTCTTGATCGATGCGACAACAATGGCCGTAAGCTCGTTCGCCTCCATGAGCAGCGGTCTGAGCTTGGGTTCAGGGACCACGCCGGACTCGATGAGCAATTCGAGCCAAAAAACGGTTTCGTCTCCCTCCTCTTCCACAATGCCCAGTTTCGCCGTGAACTCCGCCTTTGATCGTGCTCGGCAAGCGGCTCGATAGTTGGCCGCAACGGAAGTGGCTGAACGCAGCAACTGACGACCGACTACATCGGAAGACATCTTCTTTGGCAGTGCATCCACCAGCTTCATCACCCGCAGGGCAAAATCCTTGGTGCGTGCCTTCAATTCGGTGGGGTCCATGAGAACAATCCGCAATTCACATTCATAAATCCGCGATGGGCTCACTCGAATCGCAGGGCTTCGACGGGGTCCAAGGCGCTGGCGGAGAGCGCGGGCAAAAAACCGCTGGCGACGCCAACGCCGGTCGCCAATCCCACGGCCAGAACCACCACGGCCGGCGAGAACACGATCGGGAAAGACGGCGCGACGGCGGCAATGGTCCCGGCCAGACCCCACGTCACCGCCAAGCCAATGATCCCACCCACGATGCAGATGCACACCGCTTCGACCAAAAACTGCATCAGGATCGAACGGCGCCGCGCGCCCAGCGCCTTGCGCGTGCCGATCTCCCGGGTGCGCTCCTTCACGCTGACATAGGTGATGTTCATGATCCCAATGGCCCCTACGAACAGCGCCAGACCGGTGATGACCAGGCCGGCGGTGGCGATGCCGTTTTTGATCGGATCAAGCTGCTCGCGAATCGTCGCGGATTCATTGATGGAAAAATCGTCCTCCTCCTCCGGCTCAAGCTGACGGATACGCCGCATCAGTCCGCGCAATTCGTCGCGGGCTTCGTCCGCGCGGATGACATCGTATTGCACGCGCACATCGCCCTCGTCCCGGCCGTGAATGCTGTGCCGGTAGGCACGAATGGGAATCAGGATGCCGGAATCCCAACTGAAGAGCCCCAGAAAACTGCCCTGGCGCTCCGCGACACCAACGATGCGGAACGGCGAGTTGCGAATGATGATGCTCTGGCCGATCGGGGATTCGTTGGGGAAGAGCGCATCGGCGATGTCGAAACCCACAACCGCAACCCGCGATCCGCTTTGGTTTTCAAACTCATTAAAGAACCGTCCCTCCATCATGTCGGATTTTGAGATCAAGGCCATCTCGTGGGAGGTGCCCAACAGGTAGATGCCGTTCACCTCAAGTTCCCCGCGGGAGACGTTTACCGCGGTGTTGTCCGCCGCGACCGCCCGCATCAGGGCGCTGTCGGGGGTTTCCCGGATCCACTCACTGATTCGGTCCGCGTAAGACGTGCGAATGTCGGGGCGGTTGCGGTAGAAACGCCAATCACGGTCGCCTCCATCCCAGGGAAACTTGGTGACGTAGAGGACATCGGTGCCAAACCCGGCGAAGCTTTCATCAACGCCCTTGTTGATGCCAAGTATGGCTGTCGTCATCAACGTGACGGCCACGATTCCAATCACGACCCCGAGGGCGGTGAGCCCGGAACGCATCTTGTTCGCCCGGATCTGGGCAAACGCAATCCGCACCGCCTCCCAAAACTCATAAACCAGGCGTCGCATTACCTATCCTTGGGTCGTTCGTCGGCTTCGATGAGGCCGTCGCGCAAACGCAGAATGCGGCGCGCGTGGCGGGCCACCTCCTCCTCGTGGGTGACCACGATGATGGTGTTGCCATGGTCGTAGAGCTCTTCGAAGAGATCCATGATCTCTACTCCTGTTTTGGTATCGAGCGCCCCAGTGGGCTCGTCGGCCAGGATGATGGAAGGACGATTCACCAGCGCCCGGGCAATGGCCACGCGCTGGCGCTGGCCACCGGAAAGCTCGTTGGGCTTGTGATGCATGCGATCGCTCAGGCCGACCGAGACCAACGCTTCCTCGGCCTGCTCACGGCGGCGCGCCGCCGGCAGGCCTGCGTAGATCAGCGGCAGCTCAACATTGTGCAGGGCATCGGAGCGGGGGAGCAGGTTGAAGCTCTGAAACACAAATCCGATCTCGCGATTGCGGATGTCCGCCAGCTCGTCGTCGGTCATCTGCGACACATCCTCGCCGGCAAACTCGTAATGCCCCGCGGTGGGGGTATCGAGGCAACCGAGCATGTTCATGAGAGTCGATTTCCCCGACCCGGAAGGCCCCATCACGGCCAGGTATTCGTTGCGGTGGATCTTGGTGGTCACCCCCCGCAGCGCATAGACAATTTCCGAGCCCATGCGGTAGAGCTTGGTGACGTCACGAATATCGATCACGATGTCGCCGGGTGCATGCAGTGAACGCGGCGCGACGGGACTTGGAGCAGTTTCAGACATGGTGGATCAGTCGATCAGGCTCACTCCTCGTCCGCCGAATCGTCGGAATCGCGACCGCGCCTCTTTTGCACGTTAACGTCCATATCGTCCTCGAGCGTGCGGGTAATGACGGCGTAAGTCCCGCTCACCACCTTTTGCCCCTCCTCGACGCCGGATTTGATTTCCATGTAGGTCGTGTCGGCGATGCCGGTCTCGACATCCAGGAGTTTGGCTTTGCCATCTTCGACCACAAAGACCACCCGGCGGAGGGATTCCTTTTGGCGGCGTTCCCGTTCGCGTTCTTCGGTAATGTTGCGGGCGGTGGCGGCACCCTCCCCCGCGCGCTCCTGGCGGGCTTTTTCTTCGTCCTCGGCAAGTTGCTCAACAGTCTTGTCGCCTTCACGGCTGCGCACCGTCACGGACTGGATCGGCACCACCAGCACATCCTGAACAGTGGCCGTCTCAATGTCGGCCAAGGCACTCATGCCGGGTTTCAGCGTTTCACCGTCGGCCTCGATTCGAATCTTCACCTCGAAGTTGGTCACCTCGGCCTGGGAACCGGCGCCCGTCACCACCGCCGTGGATGCGATTTCCGTCACCTCGCCACGAAACTCTCGATTGGGAAACGCATCGACATCGATGCGGGCGGGATTGCCCACCCGGACGTTGACCACGTCGTTCTCGTTCACCTGCACGACCACCTCCATGTTGGAGAGGTCGGCCACCCGCATGACTTCGATGGCGTTAAACTGCCCGGTGCCCGCGACGCGCTCACCCACCTCCACCGGCAACCGGCTGATCGTGCCATCCATGGGTGAAAAAATGGACGTACGATCGAGCAGATCACGCGACTGACTGAGCAAACCCTCCGCCCGGCGCACCTGGGCCTGGGCACTTTCAAAGTTGGCCTGAGCAACTTCGAACTCCGTGCGCGTGCGGCGGTGTTGCTGGAAAGAGATCAACTCCTGCTGGTGCAGGTCAGCACTCCGCTCCAAGTCGTCCCGCGCTTGTTCCAGCCGAGCGCGATTCTGGATCTCCGCCGCGCGCGCCGCCGCGAGATCAGCCTCACGTTGATCGACCTGATAACGATAATTCTCGTCCCGAATCCGCATCAGGAGCTCGCCTTTCGTCACGCTGTCACCCTCGGCGAAAGGCAGCTCGACGATCTCACCGGATACTTCCGGAGCGATCTTCACCTCCACCTCGGGCTCAATCTTCCCGGTTGCCGTGACGAACTGGGTCACATCGCGACGCATCACCTCTTCAACAAAGACCTTGGTGCCCTTGGGCCCGGATCGGCCCTTGGCTGCGGCCGCCGCGGTCAGGCCGATCACGAGCACGACACCCACAATGATCATCCAAAGCGGGATCTTCTTCTTTTTCTTCTTCTTGGCAGGAGGACGGAGGCTGGAGGAGTCGTCAGACATGGGATTGCGAAATAGAATGGAAACGGACTTTTCCCCACCAAAACACAGTTTGGTCAAATTCGGAGCAGGTTAGGATGAGTGGCCCCGCCGGTCGGATGAGCGGATCCACCTCTCGGTGCGGGCCTCGTTTTCGATCGCGCTTCCCCGCAAACCATCGCCGGCCCACTGCCGGGCCAACACGGGAGCCCACAACGCCCCCTTGGCCGCCAAGCCGCCGAATACCCCAACGTGTTGGTGCTTGTCCACCCATCCCACGACGGGCCTGCGGTCAGGCACGTTGACCCGCAATCCGCTTTCCCCCACCGGCGAATGCATCGGGCGTCCCACCAGTCTTTGCACGGTGCCGGCGAGCTCCGCCTGGCCGGCAGCCGTCACTCCCGCGCCAAGATTCCCCCGGTCAAACAACGCCCCCACCAGAGCCTGATCTCGACTGCATGGCAGGATCCAGTGCCCGTTGTTCAGCACCGTGTCCTGCACCAAACCCGGCAAAACCCCCCGGGTGATTTCTCCCCGCGAGAGTTCCCAAGGAATCGCCACTCCCGGCGGAGCCATTGCCCCGGTGCACCATATCACCGGCGAGGCAGAGGACGCAGGTGCTTCCGACCAGGGCACCTCCCGAAGCCGGCCCTGCCCCAGCCACCGCTGACGCAGGTGATGAATCAGCAAACCCGTATCAACCTGCAGCGCACCGCGCAGCAACAAGGCGGCCGGCTTCACGCATTCGATCCAAGGCGCGACCTCGGGCCGATCGATCCGCGACAGGAATACATCCCTTTGCCGGTCATCGCGAAAACGCCGCTCGACCCGCAGTTCGCGCACCAGGCGAATGTTCAACTCCTGTTCCAGCCTGCGATAAATTGCCAACACCTCATCACGCCATTCCGCGAAGCGCCAGGTCGGCACGAGCCGTTGCCCTGTCAATGGACTCACCAAGCCGGCACCGACCCGCGAAGCCGCGGCCTTGTGTCCCGGATCGAAAACTTGAAACGCAATCCCCGCCTGTTCACAGGCCCACCCCAGCATCGACCCCGCAATCCCCTGCCCGGCAATAAAAACCTCGTTACGCATGAGTGGATTTTGGAAACCGCAGATTTCTCAAATTTACTCAGATTGGCAAAAGGAAGAGCCAACCCATCCTAGTCCCGACGTGACACTCGTTTTATCTGCAAACTCGCGTGTTTGAAGTTCAGGAGAAGAGCCAAGCTGAGGCCTGTAATCGAAAGATATCCGAGCATCTGGGAAATGTGAGCATCGTTGAACTCTGTGACCACTTTGGGATCAGCCACCACTCTCTCATCGACGATCAGATCAGGGATCAGTATGCCAATAAGGTGACCATCATAACGAACATCGAACTCACGTTGCTGCTCCACAACATGCCCCTGTTTTCGTAACTCGATTACCAGGGCGTTTTCGTAGAGTTTCTCGTCGAGACCGGGCCTTAGAGTCCGGTGAACTTTCATCGCCGCACCGATTATTGTTCCGCTCAACT
This sequence comes from Opitutaceae bacterium, assembly GCA_028280945.1. Lineage (GTDB taxonomy): Bacteria > Verrucomicrobiota > Verrucomicrobiia > Opitutales > Opitutaceae > Actomonas. Next base: position 77,152 of record JANQKV010000043.1, on the reverse strand, counting down.
CAGACTCGGAATTGTTCTCGGCTGGATTCATACTCCGATACTCCGGCGGGTTCCGGGATTTGTCGATGTTCGGACTCAAAGCCCGAAACCATCCCATCTGAGTCAATCTGAGAAATCTGCGGTAAAAAAACTTAATCCTCTATGGGGAGAGGTTTGCCTGCGGTGAGCTCCTGTTCGGTCGCGGGCCGGGCATTGAGAACCTCGACCTCAAAACTCAGGTCCACTCCCGCCATGGGGTGGTTGGCGTCGAGTGTGACGCTATGTTCGTCAACTTCCACGACCGTTACAACCGGGGCTCCAGGATCGGGTGCAGTCTGGAATTGGTCGCCAATCTTCAGCTCTCCCTCCACGGGAATACGGTCACGCGGCACCGCCTGCACCTGCCCGGGGTCACGCTCGCCGTAGCCTTTGGCGGCCGGCACATGCACCATGCCCTTGTCGCCCGGGCTCGCGCCGCGCAGGGCTTCGTCAAGACCGTCGATGACCATGCCCGCACCCTCCAGATAAACGATGGGGTCGCCTCCGCGCGAGGTGTCGAGCACACGTCCCTCAGGATTTCGGAGCGTGTAATGAAACGAGACGATGCGGGCGGGCGAATTCATCTTGGCCGCCCACCCCAGCGGGGAGACCGCCCGGCGGCAATCCCCAACACGATCGTGTTGGGCTAGCTGTATTTCGAATCAGTTTCCTCCACCCAATAGCGTGCGAGCACCCCGTCCACGCATTCGAAAAACACCGTCCGCTTCACCTCGCGGCGGCTGCTGGCATCGAGCACAAACAGAAGCTCGGAATCGATGCGGGTAAGCTGGCGGGAACTGTAGCGAAACACCTCGGTGTTTTCATCGACGAATTCACGGGAAGCCGGTTCACCCAAGGTGGCCAACAACCAGGCCGAAGTCGTCTCGCCCACGGCGACGCGGGCCAGTGATTCGTCGGACACCAGGGTGCCGTAGGTCTTGGATTCCGTGTGTGAATCAATGACCACACAGCCGGAAAAGAGAAGCAGGCTGGACACCGCCAAAGCCGTGCCCGCGAATCGGAGTAAGGAAGTATTCATATTCGGGAGATTCAAGGTACTAACACCGCTGAGACGGACCAAGTTGCAGTGTTATTCATTAAAACCTCACTTATTCTTCATCTTATTGATTATTAATGTTTTATTAATTTCTTTAACGAAAATCTGGTTTGATATTCAGGACAGAAGCGTGACTGTTACCTGCCATTGCCTGATGGCCTAGACGCACTCTGTTCTCCCCATGAAAAAGCCTACGATTTACACTGCTGTCGCCGCCGCTCCCCTGCTGCTCTCCGAATCCGACCTTCACGGTCAGATCGTGCACTACACTTCGGGCACCACCCTCACCACCAACGGTTATTGGAAATTTAGTTTCGCCCCTGTGGGCAGCGTGAGTGTCTATTGGCCGAAAGTTGGGAATCAGTTGCTCGCGTCCTACGCTGCGGGCACCCTTTTGTTCAACGCCACTTCCACTAATGGCACCAGAACTAGCCCCGCGAACGCGGTTTCCATCGGAAGCGGAGGTTTGATCAATTCCGCGCTCATTTTTGGCGATTACGCTCTCTTCGACGAGACCTCGGGTTCGACGCTCTATGCCTTTGTTTTGGGTCAAGCTTCAAATCCTGATAACTACTATGGTTGGGCCAGCATCAGCACTTCGTCGGGCTCGGTTACCATCCACGAATGGGCCTTGGAGGGGACTGCCAATACCGCAATCACCGCGGGGGCTGTTCCCGAACCGGCTGACATGGCACTGGGGCTTGGAGCGTTGGCGCTGGGCGCGGTCGCCGTGCAACGGAGGCGCCGGAGAGAACAGGTCGTCACCGCTGACTCCACTGACTGAACAACTCAGTCCGATTAGTCCGATAACACCTCCAGCTCGACTCCCCTGGGGTGCCGGAACACCTCCACCGCCGTGGCCACCAAACCTCCCAAACTGCTGCTGATCGGTTGGGACGCTGCGGATTGGAGAGTCATCGATCCCCTGATCGAAGCGGGAAAGATGCCGCATTTGGCGAATTTGATCGGTAGCGGCGCGCGTGCCAACCTGCGAACGCTCCACCCCGCCTTGTCGCCCATGTTATGGACATCCATAGCCACCGGAAAACGTCCCTACAAACACGGCATCCACGGATTTTCCGAGGTCGACCCCGAAAAGGGAACGATTCGTCCCATCAGTGGTGATTCCCGAACAACGAAAGCGATTTGGAATGTCCTGGGCCAGGAGGGACTAAAAACCAACGTCGTGGGATGGTGGCCAAGTCATCCGGCTGAACCGATTAACGGCGTCATGGTCTCCAATTTTTACCAGCGAGTTCCCACCAGGAAGGAGGATCTCGCCAAAGGACTTCCCCGAGGAACGGTGCAGCCAAGCCGTTTGCAGGCCAAATTAGCCTCCTATCGCGTTCATCCTGACGAGTTCACTGAAAACCATCTGGGACCCTTCCTGCCCAACATAACCCATATGAATTGGAGGGAAGACCAGCGCGTTCACTCCGTTGCCCGCCTGTTGGCGGAATGCTCCAGCATTCACTCCGTCGCCACGGGTATCATGGCTCTGGAACCCTGGGATTTCATGGCGGTTTATCATGATGCGATCGACCACTTCTCCCACGGTTTCATGAAGTTTCACCCCCACCACCAACCGGGAATTCGCGAGGACGATTTTGAGAGCTATCATCAGGTCGTGACCTGTGCCTACCAGTTTCATGACATGATGCTGGGGACCATGCTGCAACTAGCCGGTGAAAACACCACGATCATGCTAATTTCGGACCACGGGTTTCACCCGGATGAACAACGGGTCTTGGAAGTTCCCAACGAACCCGCGGGACCGGCGGTGGAGCACCGCGCCCAGGGAATCTTCGTGGCAAACGGTCCCGGGATTCCCGCGAACCTCGAGTTGGACAGTCTTGGACTGCTCGATATCGCCCCCACTGTATTGCACCACTTTGGCCTGCCCGTCGGGGCAGACATGGACGGCGAAGTCATCGGCACACTGTATCCCGGGCGCAATCCACCCATGAAGATTCCCAGTTGGGATCTCAAATCCCCGGGGACTGAATCCACCGCCCCGCCCACCAGGCTTTCCGAAGAGGACATCGCCCGGAATCTCCGTCAACTCGTCGAGCTGGGTTACATCGACCCCCCTGATCAACAAATAGAGATTGCCCGAAAGGAAACGCAGCGGGAACTCGACTACAACCTCGCGCGGGCTCACATGGATGGGCAGCAGTTTTCCGAGGCGGCGGGTATTCTGGATCGGCTTTGCGACGAGAATCCCAGCGAGTTTCGGTTCGCTCTCCAACTTGCAACCTGTTGGGAGCGTATGGGAAAAAACGACAAGGCCGCAGAACTGATCCGTTCCACCGTGGCTGCGAAACTGCGCTACATTGAGGAAAACAAAGGGTCGGTCCAGGCTGCGGCCGAGGCCCTCGAGAAACGTCGACGAGCCGGCGAGAAGATTCCCCAAGAAGAACAAAGGTCCATGCACCGCCGGATCTCAACGGTGAGCACCAATCCTCAAACCCTGGAGCAGTTGCAGATCCGCAGCCTCATTCTGGCTGAAAAATACCCCGAGGCCCTCGACCGAACCGATCGTGTTTTGGAACATTGGCCCGACGATTTGAACCTGCTCAGCCTGAAGGCACGGCTGCACGTCATCCGGCAGGAATGGTCGAACGCCAACCAGACATACCAACGCGTTCTCGATATCGAACCCCTGCACGAACCGAGCCTGATCGGGCTGTCCTATGCCGCGATCCTGCAAAGAGACTTCTGGCATGCCGCGGCTCACGCCAAGGAAGTGATCAAGTTGGCTCCCCAAAATCCCTGGGGCCACTACTACTACGGCTGCGCGCTGTTGCGCATCAAGCGACCGGCAAGGGGGCTGCAAGCACTGCAGCAGGCGGTTAAACTAGACCCGGATTTCGTTGAGGCGTGGCAGCGTCTCGCCCGTTTCTACTCCCGGTCGAAACGAATGGAAGACGGCGCATCAAAAGCGAGAGATTGCCGGGCTCAGGCGGACCGGGCTTTGAAACGAAGAAGCCTCGCAACCGCGGCGAGGAGGTCATTAGAAACTCCGATTCGAGGCGAAGTCGATCAGAGCGCGCTGGCAGAAAAACTGGCGGAGCTTTTCTTGGCCGTCGAGAGTCGGGCAGAGACATTGCCCAAACCGGGTTCAAATGACGTGGTCATCGTTTCCGGTCTGCCTCGCAGCGGCACTTCACTTGTCATGCAAATGCTGCAAGCCGGTGGGTTCAGGATTCTGGCCGATGAGAAACGGCAACCTGACGTCAACAATCCTCGGGGGTTTTTTGAATTCGAGCCGGTTAAGAGAGGCAAGGGTTTCGACCATTGGATGCCAAGGGCGCGAGGCAAGGCAGTGAAGATCATCGCGCCATTGCTGCGCGCCCTGCCCAGGGGAGAAAACTACCGCATAATCTTCTGCCGCCGACCCGTGCATCAAATCGTGGTATCCCAACATAAAATGATCTCCCGACTACAGGATGACCAAGGGGGGACTGACGTTTCTGATTCGGAGAGGGTGGCGCTGGTTCAGAGCATTCAGACGCTGAAGATGCTGAGCCATGCGAACATCCCGCTCACCACCATTGACTATGTTGAGACGGTCCAGAATCCCGCCAACGCTACCCGAAAGATCAAACGGTTTTTGGGAGGGATTCTCGACGAAACTGCCATGGCGTCAGTAGTCGACGAGTCACTGCATCGCGAAAAGAACTAAGGCCTTGATCGGGCCCCTCGTCATCAGCCTTCCTGCCGCAGGACCTCGAGCGGTGGATGATTGGTCACCCCGCGGTTGGCCAGCAACCCCGTGACCAGGGTGATGACGGTCACCGCCAACACCGCCAGGGCGAGGATCGGCAGCGTCACCACACCGTCGGTCTGGAAAACAAATCGCGCGAGCAACTCATTGCTGACCACGGCCAGGCCACAGCCGACCAACGCCGCCAACACCCCCAGCACGGCATATTCGACCAGCTGAATTTGCCACAGCTGGCGTCCGGATGCACCGAGGGTGCGCAGCAACACCACTTCGCGCAGCCGTTGGAACCGGCCGCTCATAACCGCTCCGGCGAGCACGATAATGCCCGTCGCCACCGTAAACAACGCCATGAACTGGATCACAAACTGAACCTTCGAGAAGATCCCATCAAGAGTCTCCATCACGAGCTGTATGTCGATTGCGGATACATTGGGCAGGGCCGAAACCACCGCCCGTTGCACGCGCGCCGAGTCCTCCGGGGAAGCCACGCGCGATGCGCCCACGTAGAATTTCGGGGCCGGCTCCAGCACTCCCGCCGGGAACACCACAAAAAAGTTGGGTTCGAGTCGCCGCCACTCCACTTCGCGCAAGCTGGCGATGCGTGTGACCATCGGCAGACCCTGCACGTCCCACTCCACTTCATCGCCCAGCCCCAGGCCCATCTCCTCGGCCTGGCCCGCCTCCCATGAAATCGGAATCACCTCGATATCCTCGGGCACGCGTTCGACAAACTCGCCCGCCACCACCTTTTCGGTGCGCGGGTTCAGGGTGTCACGGAACGTGGAGCGATACTCGCGCCGCAGGGTCCAGCTGGGAATCGTGGAGTTCGGATCCCGCAGGACCTCGCTGATGGGGCGGCCCTTCAGCTTGGCCAGGCGCATGGTCACGATCGGTGCGTCGGCCAGCATCGGAGCCTCCTCCCGATCGAGAATCTCGCGCAGGGGATCGATCTGATCGTCCTGAATGTCGAAGAAGAGAAGATTGGGCCGATCGTCTCCTCCGGAGCCCTCGATCTGTGCGAGCAGCGTCGTGCGGGTGAGCACGAGCGTGAGGATCAAAAAGGTGCCCAGGCCCAACGCCAGCAGCAGCAGAACGGTGCGGTTGTTCGGTCGGTGCAGATTCGCGATGCCCTGCCGCCAAACGTAAGGGGCCCGCCGGGGGGTGAACCGTCGGGCCGCCCAGGCAACGAGTTTGCCCAATCCGGCCAAGACCAGGAATCCGACTGCGAGCATTACAACAAAACCCAATCCCACTCGCTTGCTGGGCGCCTGCAGCAGAGCGAATCCGCCAACCGACACCGTGATCGCTCCCCAGATCAACCACTGCCACAGATCGAATTTACGCGTGGTCGTGGAGACCTGGGCTCGAATGGCCATCAGTGGCGACACGCGCCGCACCGCCAGCAGCGGCAGCAACGCAAACAGTCCGCAGACCACCAGCCCGGCGCCCGCGCCTTGGAGGACGGATTGCCAGGCGATGAAGAAATCGACGTCGAAGGGCAGCAATCCACTCACCAGCTGGGGCAGGCTCATCTGCACCACCACACCCAGGGCTGCGCCGAGGGCCGACCCCACGACGCCGAGCGCCATGCCTTGGATCAGGTAAACCCCAAAACTCGTGCGGGCACTGGCTCCCAGGCAGCGCAGCACCGCGACCGTTGGGATCTTTTGGCGGATGTGCACATGGATCGCGCTCGCCACCCCGATGGCACCCAGAAAAAGCGCCACGAACCCCACCAAACTCAGGAACGAATACACGTTGCGCAGGCTCTGTCCGAGTTCACGTTTGCGTTCCTCAACCGTCTCGTAGCCCAGGTTTTCGCCCGCAAATTCAGCGCGCATTTCTTTTTCCACGGCCAACGGGTCGGTCTCATCCTGAAAAACGATGTAGCGGCGGTGCCGGGCCAGACTGCCGGGACCGAGCAACTCGGTGGCCTCGAGCTCGCTGAACGGCACAAAGACCCGCGGCGACAACATGGCCACGGCTGCGGAATCACCCGGGATTTGGCGCAAAGCTCCGACGACCTCAAAAAACTGCGTGCCCAGCTTGATCTCGTCTCCGACGGAGACACCGAACTGGGCCATCAAGGTTTCTTCCAGGATGGCCACGCGCCCTCCGGCCGCCAGCTTGGCCGGAGCGTCGGCCGGCACGGTTTCGAACACGCCGTAGAACGGATAACCGCCCTCAAGGGCCCGCAGCGTGGCGAGGCGCGTCGCATTTTCCGCCATTGGGAATACAATCATGGTCGAGAGCGCGATTTCGCGCGACTGCCGGCCGCCCAGTTCGTCGAGCCGCTGTTTCACCTCGGGCGAAAACGCGGCCCGTCCCTGGACCCGCAAATCGGCCCCAAGCAAGGTCTTGGCCTGGTCATCGATCGCCCGCTTGAGGTTGGCATTAAAAGACCCGATCGCCACGAGTGCCGCCACGCCCAGCACAATCGAGAGCGATGCCATGACCAACCGCCGCCGCGAAGCCCGCGAATCCCGCCAAGCCATGCGCAAAATGAAAACAATATTTTTTGAACCCACGGAAGACACGGAAAACACAGAATTCTAAATCACGAATCGCTCGTGTTGCACTTTCGGAAAGTGACCGAAATTCACCAGGAGACCAACTTTGAGTCCCGAGGCGTGAAGATAGTTTTGTATCTGAGCGCGATGCTCATTGGTGAGTGCAGAAACCGCTTTGATTTCCACCAGAACTTTCTCAAAGCACACAAAATCTGCGACGTAAGACTTTGCCAACTGCTGCCCTTTGTAGGCCAAGGGAATGGCAACCTGTTGCGCGGTGGGGATATTCCGAAGCGGGAACTCAATAGCCAGGCACTCTTGGTAAACCGCCTCCAAAAACCCGCACCCTTTCTCCTTATAGACCTCGAAGCATGCGCCCAATACCTCGTAAGTCTCTGACTCCAATACCAGTCGGTTCATTGCCGGGTTTTCGGTGTGTTCCGTGGGCAAATTTCCTCACCCTTCCACCACGTCGCCGCGGCGGAGTTTTAGGACGCGGCCACACTTTTGGGCCAATTCGAGATCGTGAGTGACCAGCACCAGGGTGGTCTGTTTTTCGCGATTCAAACCAAAGATGAGCTCTTCGACTTTATGCGCCGTATCCCCATCCAGGTTACCGGTGGGTTCATCACAGAAAAGGATTTTGGGCTCATTCACAAACGCCCGGGCAAGCGCCACGCGTTGCTGTTCACCACCGGACAGTTGCACGGGATAGTGGTCATAACGGTCCCCCAGGCCGACCCGATCCAACAGCTCCCGTGCGCGAACCTCGGCCGAAGGACCGCCCTCGCCCCGCAATTCCAACGGCACAAGCACGTTCTCCAAGGCCGTGAGCGTCGGCACCAATTGAAAGTTCTGGAAAACGAAACCCACGTGGTCGTTGCGCACCCGGGCCCGCTCGTCCTCATCCATGGTTTGGATGGCTTCACCCGCCACCACCACCGAGCCGGCTGAAGGCTGGTCAAGTCCCGCGCAGAGGCCGAGCAGGGTCGTTTTGCCACTTCCTGAAGGGCCCAGAATTGCCAACGTCTCCCCCACCGGGAGGTCGAAACTCACTTCATGCAGCACGGTCAAATCCCCACTCGCAGTCGGGTAGGTTTTGGTCAGGTGCTCGACTTTCAACATGGATTGCACACTCATGAACGGAACCGCGCAGCAAATGCCGCGTCTTCCTTTGTGCAAATGGCGAAGCCCCTTCGTATTACATTATTTTCTACGGTCCTGATGGCGTTGGCAGCGGTAATCCGCGCGGACGAGCGGGCCACGATTTTGTTCTATGGCGACAGTCTCACCGCCGGTTACGGCCTGAACGACTCCACCATATCGGCGTTTCCCGCGCTCATTCAGAATAAAATCGACGCCGCCGAGTTGCCCTACCGCGTCGTCAATGCCGGGCTGAGTGGAGAAACCTCTGCCGGAGGTTTGCGTCGAATCAACTGGGTGCTGCGCCAACCCGTGGACGTGTTTGTGCTCGAACTCGGTGCCAATGACGGCCTGCGCGGCCTGCCTCTCGATGTGCTGCGCAACAACCTCCAACAGACCATCGATCGCGTGCTCGCCAAAAACCCGCAGGCGCAAATCGTTGTCGCCGGCATGCGCATGCCCACGAGTATGGGGGAATATGCCGCCAACTTTGATGCTCTGTTTGCTCCGTTGGCAGAAGCCAACAACGCCGCGTTGATTCCGTTTCTTTTGGAAGATGTCGGCGGCGTCCCTGAAATGAACCTACCCGACGGCATTCATCCCAATATCGCCGGCCACCAGCGCGTGGCCGAAACCGTATGGGCCGTGCTGGAGCCGCTGCTGAAGAACTCATGAGGGGATTGCAAAACGTCCGTTGGCTATCCGCACTTGCCGCCCTCGGCCTCACGCCGGTTGTCGCCCAGACGTGGAAACCGCAGGTCGACGTCGGCTACGTCTACAACAACAATGTCTCCAACTCGATCCGCGAGGAACAGACTGATGGCGCTGTCACCGCCCGCGTCGAGTTCTCGCAAGTGAGAGTGCTGACCCGGGACTGGCAGGCAACCATGACCTTCGGCGCCGATACCGCCGCCTGGCTTGAATACTCCGGGCTCAACCTCAGCCACCTTGATGCCGCAGTCGGACTGCGGCGAAAGTTTGGCCTCGGACCCTACGCCACCAAACTCGATGTCCGCCTGCAGGGCCTGCATCAAATCGCCGACGTTTCCGAATGGTCGGGCAACGGGTATCACGCCGAGATCTCCCTGCAGAAGCGCTTCACGCCCCTGCTGTCCGCTTCACTGACGGGCGACCTGCGCCGGTTCGATGCTGAGCGTTACGTCTACTCCGGCACGGTGGGAGCGGTCACGTCCGCCGTCGTCTACGACATCACCGCCGATTGGCGCCTGCGCGGCAGCCTGCGCTACGCCGAAGGCACCCAGTTGTCCTGGTGCCGGGAGAGCTTTCCGGAGTTTTCCGGCAAGGGACCGCAATGGCGGGACGGCATCTTCGGCGGAGACTGGTTTCCCTACCAAGACGAGGGCCACCTCCGCGGGATCAACGTGAGCTTCGGGCGGGCCATCGGCGCCAGCTCGGCCGTCTCCCTCGGCTACGATGCGTCCGAATCGCGGGCGGGCGGCCATGTCTACCGCAATCAGATCTTCAGCCTGAACTATATCCATGCGTTTTAAACGTCTCGCCCTGCTCGCCCTCTTCCTCCTGCCCGCGTTCTCGATGTTTGTGACCGCCGCCGAAGTGCGAGTCGCCGCGACGGATCATAAAGGCAGTCCCATCGACGAACTCGTCATCTGGCTTGAACCGCTCGACGCTCCCGCGCCGCCGCCAACACCGGACGAATTGCAGGCCACGGTCGAACAGATCGACGAAGAGTTTGATCCCTACACAATCGCCGTGCGCAAGGGCACAAAAGTCGAGTTTCCCAATCGCGACGCGGTGCAACACCACGTGTATTCGTTGTCAAAACCGGCTCAGTTCGAGATCCCCCTGCACGGCGGCGACGAGACTGAGTCGGTCGTATTGGATCAACCGGGCCTCGTGCCGATCGGCTGCAACATTCACGATTGGATGCTCTCCTACATCGTGGTCGTCGATACTCCGTGGTTCGGCACGTCGCAGGCCGATGGGGTGGTCAGCGTGGCCGATCTTCCTTCGGGCCGCTACCAGTTAAGTGCCTGGCATCCACGCATGCGCCAGGCCGATGAACGGACGATCACTCTCAGTGAAGGCGAGTTGAACGAGGTCACGATCGAGCTTCGACTGCGGCCCGACCGGCGGATCCGCCGGGCTCCGAGCAGTGGTGGCGCTTCCTACTGAGGACTGCGCATGATCCGGTTTCGCAGCTTCCGGGCCGCGCTCCTCACCCTTATTCTGGGCGTCGTCGCGGTTGCCCAGGTGACCACTTTTCTCATCGTCGCCAACGTCAACCGCCAGCAGGCCAGCCGGGAAATCGACGCAGACCTGATCAACGCATCCGAAGCGTTCAACCGCGTCACGGCGGCCCGGATTCACCTGCTGGCGTCGAGTGCCAAAGCGGTGGCCGGTGACTTTGCGTTCCGGCGCCTGTTTTTTGATTCCGCCGACGACCCCGCCACGCTGCAGTCGGCGTTTACCAGCGCAAGCAATCGGATCAACGCCGATCTCAATGCCTGGGTGGACCTCGATGGCGTCACCATCGTTTCAACTGCGGAAGTCGACGAGGACACGTTTGCCGAGCTGGTTTTTCGGGCGGACGAAAGTGAGGAAGCGGAGGCCGACGGTTACCTCGAAATCGATGGCCAGCCTTACTCGATGGTCACCGTGCCCATCCGCGCACCCACGATCGTGGGCTGGTGGGTGGTGGGTTTCCAAATCGACGAGGCCTTCGCCGCGGAGCTCAACGCCCAAACCCGCGTGGAGGTCAGTTTCGCCAACCGCGCCGGGACGATCGTGGCCAGCAGCCTCGACGCGGACTCCCGGGCCGAACTTGAAGCGTCTTGGCTGCAGATGCCCCATGAGCAAAACCAGATCTACGACGTGCCGCTGGCCGACGATACTTACAAGGTGTTGCTGCAGACCGACGCCATGGAGGACGGCGGACAATTGGCCATCATCCTGCAGTTTTCCCTTGATGAGAAGCTGGCCCCGGCCCGCCGGCTGTCACGTTGGATCCTGGTCGTCAGCCTCGGGGGAATCGCCTTGGCGGCGATAGTCGGCATGGGCTTTGCCCGGCGGCTCAGCCGCCCGGTGCAACAGCTCGCGCGCCACACTCGCGTGATCGCCAGCGGCGACTACCAGACGCCCCTCAACCTCAAACGCGAGGACGAACTCGGCGCGCTCGCCAACGCTTTCAACGCCATGAGCAGCGGGCTCGCGGAGCGTGACCAAGTGCGCGATTTGTTGGATAAAAACGTTTCGCCCGAGGTGGCGGCCGAAATGATGCGGGAGGGCTCCCGACTCGGCGGGGAGGAGCGGCGCGTAACCGTGCTTTTTGCCGATCTGCGGGGGTTCACCACGATGAGCGAACACCTGCCACCGCAGGAGGTGGTATCGTTGCTCAACCGCTACCTGGACCGAATGACCGAAGCGATCGAAGCCGAAGGCGGAGTCATCGACAAGTTCATCGGCGATGAAGTCATGGCCCTGTTTGGCGCGCCCGTGCCCAGCACCCAGTGCGCCCTCCGGGCCATCAAGGCAGCTCTCCGAATGCGTGAAGCCCTCGGTAAGCTCAATCGAGAACTCGCCGCCGAAGGACTGGCTCCCCTCTCATTCGGAATTGGCATCAACACCGCCCGGGTGGTCGCCGGAAACATTGGTTCGGCCAACCGCCTGAACTACTCTGTGATTGGCGACGGGGTGAACCTGGCTGCCCGTCTACAATCGCAAACCCGTAATCCTGAGTTTAATACGGATTTGATTATCAGTGAGGCAACCTACGGTGCGGTGGCCCCAATTGCCCGTCTGACGGCCCGGGATCTCGGCACGGTACAGGTCAAGGGAAGAGAGCAAGGTGAACGAATTTATGCGGTCGAAGCTTTGGAAATCGACGAGTCCGGCTTCGCGAAAGCCTGAACAGTCTGAGCTTTTGCAAATCGATCACACTCTTGCCTTCCGGTAAGGTTTTCTCCATATGCTCCCTTCATGCGCGTCGCGTGTCTTACCCTACTTGCCTGCTGGTCCGCCGGAGCCGTTTTCGCCACCGATCCCACGCCCACCATCACCGATCGATGGGAGTCCGACCGGGATGGAGCCGCCTCGGACTACTGGACCGACTCCGACAATTGGGAGGATACCGCGATTCCTGCGAACGACGGCACGGCCGGAGTATTCTTTCCCGGCGCCTTCGGCGACGATTTCGACATGGAGACTGTCAAGGTCAACGTGGATACCTCACTCGATCTCAGCGCCCTGGTCTTTGACGAACAGGTTTACTACAGCTTCTCCCCGGGAGCGACTAAGGTCTCGATCACCCTCCGGGACTTAATCCAGGCCGATAGCGGCGAGTATGATAGCGAAATTCAATTCAGCCAGGGCATCACTTTTGTGACTGATGGTGACACGGAAATTGACCTCGGCTACGGGGTGGAATTGGAGATCGAAGGCCTGATCACCAACGGCCTCAGCAGTGGTATATTTCTCACTGGCAATGGCACCTTGTTGCTGAGCGGCGATAATTCCTCGGGAAATCTACAGGGAAACCTGGTGGTTGAGAGCGGGTTTTTGGGCTTGGGCCACAATCGCGGCGCGGGTGATGCAGTCATCGAAATCGGTGATGGCGAAGCCCCCGGATCAAATACCGCCGGCATCATCGCGGTCGATGGTGACCGCAACATCGGAAACGACATCATCGTGCACGGCCACCTGGAGACACGGGAAGATGATGACGATCAAAACGAGCTGAACTTGGAAGGCACGGTCACTTTCAGTTCCGACACCCAGATCAACAACTACGGTGGCCTGCTGAACTTTTTGGGCGATATCAATGAATCGACCACCGGTGTCTCGCTGACCGTGAATGCGGACGAACCGGTGATCTTCTCCGGAGCTTCGGGTTTCACAGGCGGGTTGCACGTCGAGGACGGGGTGGCGATCTTCAGCGACCTCGACGCCCTGCCCACGGCCGGCACATTCACTTCCAGCGGTGAAGAAACCTACATCGGTCTAATGATCGACTCAGCGGCCGATCGACTGGCTGCCACGGCGGCTTTCCTGGCGTTGTTCGACCCGGTGAAGTTCGGCGGGACCATCGGCTTTGACACCGATCCCTCCCTGATCGGTGTCACCAACTCTTACTCCGGGGCTATCGATCTCTCCGGCTTCGAGTCAGACCGCATAGGCACCGCCACCCGCGCAGAACTAACGGGCACAATCACTCCGGCCGGAGACAATTACCAGTTTGGCGGCGGCGGCGGGACGTTGTTAGTCGGCAGTCTGCTGGAGGACCCTGCGATTTCTGAACCCCTGTCCACCAGCCCCCTGGAGATCGTTGTCGCCATTTCGACAGTCACACCGCGCGGCATCGACGTCACCTCGACTTCAGACGACCCCACCACCGTTTACATCAACAACAGTGCAAACTCTTTCACGGGAACGGTGACCGCGGAGCATTCTGCCGTGGTTTTTGGTGATGCCCCGGGTGCATTGCCTGTCGCGGCGCTGCTGCAGCCCGGTCAAGGAGGCTATATTGGACTACAGGACACCACTCGGAGCATATCCTCCTACCTCGGCCAATTCGACACAACCCTCGACCAGGGCATCATCGGTTTCGATTCGCAGGACAGCTCAACCAAGCGGGTGATCAACGACCCGATCGACCTCAGCAGCTTCAGCGCAACCGATCCTGATTTCTACCTCGGCACCAGCACGTGGGTTGATCTTGGTGGCGTCATCACCTTACCGGAAAACGCCGATGCTTACCGGTTCGCCGGCTACAAAGGCGGCCAGTTGGATGTCTCCACCACCCTGACGGACGGTGGGGAAATGCTCCACGTGGTCATCGGCGACTACGATGTCCAGGCGACGGCCTTCGACCGTCCCGCCGAGGGCGACATCGTTCAGTCCACCGTGCGTCTGTCGGGAACCAATACCTATACAGGAGGCACTGAACTGCAGGCCGGCCGCCTGCTGCTGGGCAACAACTCGTCGCTGGGAACGGGCACGCTTACCATCGCCTCCGGTGAAGACATTTTTGGGGGACTGAGTTTAACCTCTCCGCGGTCCTTCTTTGCGTACGACAGCGACGAACTGCCCACCCTGGCACCGGATGCCGCCGGTCTGAAAATCACCAACCCCATCGACATGGGCGGGGCCCTGAATGTGGAAGTCGAATGGAACAGTGCCGACTACAACTTCACGCTAGCCGGGGACATCGAGGGCTACAACGGGATCAACAAGACCGGCTACGGCACCCTGAACTTGTCCGGTGACAACAGTGAATGGTCGGGCGGCCTCTACGTGACCAACGGCACCGTGAACATCAACAGCGACACCGCGGCAGGATCAGGTCCGATCGGCTTTGGCGGAGGGTCCGGCCAAACCGTCAACTTCACCACCTCCAATCCGACCGCAGGAGGGCTTTACGATCAAAACTCCCTCGATCAATACCAACGGATCAGCCTCTTGGAGACCGACTACTTTGAAGTCGCCGAACTGGGATATTCCACCGGAACCATCAATATCGCCTCCGGATCCACGCTCACGCTTGAGATGAGCGGCTCCTTCTTTGATTTCTCGGGCACCATTCAGGGCGACGGTTCCCTGGTGATCGAGGGCGAAGGCACGCAGAGACTGAGCGGCTACAATACATTTACCGGAGGCGTTTTCGTAACGGATGGTGCCAATCTGACGATTGATTGGGACGGAACCCTGGGGGCAAGCAACGGCCCCATCGGTCCATCCGTGATTCTTAACAACGGGTCCCTGAGCATTGACGGCGACTTCGGGGAATGGGAAAGCCCTGTGTCGGCCAACCTGCTATTCGGTTCCGGGGGCGGGGAAATTCGCGGCGAAGGCCGCCTGGCAAATTCCCAAAGCCTCGTGATCACCGAAGGCCGCAGCATCTCACCCGGGTTTTCCGTGGGTAACCTGGCCTTCGACAATGAGGTGGAGTTTGGCGAGCTCGGCAATCTCACGGTCGAGATCGGCGAGGGCGACCACTACGATAAAGTGATTGCCGACTTCATGTTTGCGGAGACCCTCGATATCACGGCCACCTCCGACAATCCGTTTACCATCACCCTGCTGGGCGAGGACGGGAGCATGCCCGACAACTTTGACCCGTTTCTGGCCCAATCCTGGGCGATCATCTACAGCGGAAACACGATCACGGGCTTTGATCAATTGGTCTTCAACCTGTCGCTCTCCAGTGATCTGCAGGACATGTCCGCCGACGGGTTCTGGTCGCTTAGCCTCGAGTCCGACAGGGGCGATTCTCTCCTCACCGGCCATATCATCGTACTGAATTTCACCCCGGTGCCCGAACCCTCCACCTTCCTGTTGGTGGGACTTGGCCTCGGCCTCATCTTCTCCCGCCGCCCCCGTCGTCTTACGCAGGGCTGACCCCCACCCCGCGTGCCACCATCCGTGCAGCCGGGAGTGGGAGCAACCCGCACCGGCCCACTCCACTACATCTGCGAAAGCTCGTTTGCCCGTCGCACCAGCGCCAGCAGCTCCGCCCGGTAGCCACCGGGATCGATGGTGATGCCTGCCTCGGCCCAATGCCGGACATCCGTATAACTGTAGTACGCGGATTCGGACCGCTCCCGCAGCCGCAGTCCGAACCCGGCCACGGCCGCCGCGAACTTAAAGTCGGGACTGGCCTGCGCAAACGAGCGGCCGGCATCCACCAGGGGAAACTCGTGCAGGCGGCTGGCGCCGCCCTCCGGAGGTTGGGCCCGCAGCTTCACGACCAGCAGCTCGTGGGCATGGTCCGGGCGCACTTCCGGTGGGTCGAGGGTCTGGTAGCGCAGGGCGTCGATGGTGCCGCCGGGTGAAGCCGGGCGGGGGGCGCCGCTGGGCACCACTTCATACAGGGCGGTGACGGTGTGCCCGGCCCCGATTTCGCCGGCATCAATCGCATCGTCGTTGAAATCCTCCGCGGCCAGGCGGCGATTGTTGTATCCGATCAGACGATACGCCTGCACCTGCGCCGGGTTGAACTCCACCTGGATCTTCACGTCCCGGGCCACCGTTTCCAGCGTGCCGCTCACCTGTTCAACCAGCAGCCGGCGGGCCTCGCGCACCGAATCGATGTAGCCGTGCTGGCCGTTGCCCCGGTTGGCCAGGGTCTCGAGGGTGTCGTCCTGATAGTTGCCCGTGCCAAACCCGAGGGCGGTGAGGAATACGTCCGACTTCGCTTTCTCCGCGACCAGGTTTTTCAACTCCGTCAGCCCCGTTGTGCCGACGTTAAAATCTCCGTCCGTGCAGAGAATCACGCGGTTGACCCCGCCCTCGACAAAGTTCGCCTTGGCCACGTCGTAGGCCAGGTGGATGCCGCTCGAACCATGGGTGGAACCGCCGGGCCGCAGGGCGTCGAGGGCTCGTCGAATGGTGTGGCCGTCCCGCACCGGGGTGGAGGGCAACGCCAGTCCGGACTGTCCGGCGTAGGTCACAATTGCCACCCGGTCATCCTCGCGCAACTGCCCCACCAGCAGTCGCATGGCCTCCTTGACCAGGGGAAGTTTCTGCGGGGAGTGCATCGATCCCGAAACATCCAGCAAAAAGACCAGGTTGGCGGGAGCCCGCCCGGCTGCGGTGGTTTCCCGGGCCTTCAAACCAATGCGCACGAGGCGGTGCTGCGGTGCCCACGGGGCCGACGCCACCTCCAGGTTGGCCCGCAGGGGTGTCTCGGCTCCGGGCGAAGGCTCCGCATAATCATAGGTGAAGGCATTGACCAGTTCCTCGACCTTCACCGCATCCATCGGCGGCAGGTTGCCGTTGAGGAGAAATCGGCGCACGTTGGCGTAGCTCGCCGAATCCACGTCGACCCCAAACGTCGACAGTGGCGCATGGGCGACCTGCATCCACCCGTGCTCCTCAATCGCCGCGTAACCCTCCGTTTCAACGGTCGTCATTGAGCGAGCCGTGAACCGCGAACGAAGGGCTGGGGCGGACGCTGCGTTTGACGCGTAGGCCCGATCACTTACCGACGCGACGGTGAACGGACTCAACTCGATGACCTGCTCTTCGTTCCCGGTTTGGATGTCATTTTGCATACGAAGCACGGTTCCAAACTGCGCTACATGTTGCCCGTTGTCCCGGGAGAGACCGGGGGAGTCGATGGACAGGGGACGGGTCGCGCTCAGGCCTTCGGGTAACGCTGAAAGCCCGGCATCGGGTTGCTGGGCGGCTTCCAGCTGCACTATATGATCAGCACTCAGAACTCTCTCACTTGAGCCGGCACGATCATCACCCGACTCATCCACCTCGAACCGCGAAAGCTCTGCCGATTCGTCGGTGACAACCGCCGCAGGGGCAATTGAAGCATCGACCAGTGCCGGTCCCGAAACACCGGCCTCGGGCAGCGCGATCTCAACCCGAAGCGGAGTGCGGGTGCGCTCACTTTCCGGGGTGGAGGCCACGACACTCTGTCCAGCCTGACTGGCTGCCGTCGCAGCCGGCCCTGCCACACCCTCCCGGCCTGCGATCGGCGACTCAGCACTCTGAAAAACAATCAGCACGGCAAAACCAGCCGCAGCCAATCCTGACACCCAGTAATAGGGGAAGCGCCTCCGCTTCCGGTGCCCCAACGGAAACTCGATGCGCTTGCCTTCCGGCTCAAACAGTTCGACGGGCTCGACCTCGGGCAAGGCTTCCTCACCCAGTGCATCGGCCAAGTCACCCGCCATGGCGCGGATATTCTCCACCTCGGCCGCCAGGTTCGGATCGGCGGCAATGGCTGCCTCGACGAGCGCCTCTGCTTCACCCTCCAGCTCACCCAAGGCATAGGCCGTGAGCCGGGGATCGTCGGGATTGATCTTCGTGTCACTCATGTCGGACTCCTTTTCTCAAATCTGTTGGGCGGCCACTTGTTGCCGCAGTTGTTTCACCGCCATATGGATCAAGTATCCCACGTTGCTCACCGAGAGTTTGGTGATGCGGCTGATCTCCTTGTAGCTGAACCCATTTTGGAATTTCAGCCGGATGACCTCCTGTTGGTTGGCCGGAAGCTGATCGATCAGCTCAATGATGGCCGCCCGGGTTTCGGCTTTCTCCATCGCGCGTCCCGGTCGGGGATCGATCGCACTGACATTTTCCATTTCTCCGTCGGCAAAGGCTCTCATCCGGCCCTCCTTTCGCATGACATCCACCGCCCGATTGCGGCAGACGGTGTAGAGCCACTCCACCGCATGACCGCGGACCTCGGCGGCGGGTTGTTGGCACAGTCGGACAAACCCATCCTGCACCACGTCTCGGGCCCGGTCGAAATCCCCGCCCAGTAACCGGGCGACATAGCGATGGAGCGGGGCCTGGTGCTCCCGCACCGCTTCAGCGATCCAATTCTCTGCGTTTTCATCTGCTGGGGGCAGGTTCGTCATTTGAACAACACTTTTACTACGCAGTGGTCTCTCGTTTCTTAGAAACGAGGCGCGGTTTTGGGATCCAGGAAACTACTTCACCAGCAGGACATCGACCACGTTACGCACCAACTGTTCGTCCGAAACCCCCTGTGTCAGCTCCTGAGGAAACTTGGTGACGCCTCGGAAAAACCGCGCCAGGTCGCGAAAAAGGATCAGTCGCGCTTCGTCGTCCAATTGGTCTTTGCGCCGCAAGGCCTGCCAGGCCAACCGGGCCTCGGCCGGCGACACCGACTGGCGCAAGCGGGCAACCAACGGAGCGTGCCCGCGTAGCGAATTGTATTTGTTTTCACCCAGCAAACCCAGGTTCGGCACGGGATCGGACTCCTCCCACACCACCAGGGTGCCGCCGACCAAATCTCCCAGACGCTGCGCTTTGCCGGAAACCAACGCCGTGATCCCGCCCACCGCATAAGCGAAAGGCAGCATGTCCACGAATCGCAGGATGTTGCGCAGAAAAACCTGCGCAAAGGTCAGCCGCAACCCCCGCACATCCACTACCCGGATCTTGAGCAGGCGTTTGCCCAAAGTCTGCCCCTGCCAAGCCCACTCGGTGAAGATGCGGTATCCCTGCGACAGGAGAAAATACAACACAAAGGCCAGGCCGCGGGCGAGATCACCGGCCAGGATCTCCAGCAAGGATAGCAGGATCGTAATGATGCTCCACGCCACGGAAACCACCATCCAATCGACCACCAGGGCGTTGAGGCGCAGAAGCGGACTGGCAAGGCGCAGCGAAAACGAAACCCCTTCCGGGGTGCGCAACTTCAGCTCTGCCCGGCTGACCCGCGGCACTTCGTTCACGCCCCACCCCCTTCGGTCTTTGCCGTGACAACCTGTTCCCGGCCGCACCAACCCCAATACCACGCCAAAAGAGCCAGCTGAACCAGACCCATGCCAATTTTCAGTGAATAGGGCAAAACCGGCTCGTGGTATTGCGAGACGAAGGCTTCGACGATGCCCGCCCAGACCAACAACAAAGCCGCCCCCACCGCCAGCGTGACAACATCGCCCACCACTGCCCGCAATCGATCGGCCAGCCGCTGGCGTTGCCCCCGTCCCAGCAGAGCCCCGGCCAGAATCAGACCCGCCTGCCCTCCCACCAGGATCGCCGGCAGCTCCACCGAACCGTGCGGCAACAACCACGCCAGCAGAAACGTCGTTTCCCCCGCCAACACATAATCCACTGCCACCGCGCCCAGAATCACGCCGTTGTAAAACAACAAAACCACCGTGCCCACGCCCCAGGTCAGACCGAGCGCCAGGGCGGTGAACGTGACCTTGGTATTGTGGGTCATCAGCATCCCCGCAAACGACGACTGCCGGTCGCTGGACATGCGCTGGCTGGCCTCCTCTTCCGCCACCCGGTCCGAAGGATCACCCAACAAGTGAGAAAACGGCATGATCACGGCCTTGGCTTCCGGATCGAAGGCCAGGGCACCTCCCCCGAATGCCGATCCAATCAACATCAAGGCGGTCGCGAGCCAAAACACTTTGGCATGTCGCCGCCAAGCGCGAGGGAACGATAGCCGCAACCAAAGCCAAGGCCGGAACCGTTCCCGCTTGGCCTCTCCTCCATGCACTTCCGCATAACCGCGGGCGACCAGGCGTTCCAGGTATTGCTGCACCTCCGGCTCGGCGGACTGCGTGGAAATCCGCGCCAGATCCGCCGAAGCCCGCAGGTAGAGCCGTTCCAACTCGCGCGCTTCCTCGAGCGAAAGCGGGGTCCACGGATCCTTTGCCCGTTGCTCCAACAAGGCATCGAGCCGCAACCACCCGGGACGCTCCTGTTCGATGAACTTTCCGAGATCAACAATCACAACGCCTGCCTCCGCTTCACTTCAAGATACTCGGTCACCAGCTGACCGGCCAACGCCTCATCGTCGGTGAGTGTGACCCGGGCTCCCTGCGAGCGCAGCCCCTGGCCCACGGAACGCAAATCCGACCACCGCAGATGACCGGCAAGGTGATGGTAGATTTCGTCGACCGTTTCAACATCGCCTTGAAAAAGCGGCCTGACTCCCGGTGCCTGCACTTGATTGATCATAACCAGATGCTGTCGGGCCAACGGCCCGAGGTGTTTCTCAAACTCCCCGGCCAATACCGGATCACTGAGATCGGTCAGAAAGAAAAGCAACGCGCGCTGCCGCAAACGGGTGCGCAGGAACCGCACGATTTCGGCCGGGTCCGGTGTCTCCGGCCGCGGCTGCAGCGCATGCACGGCCTCTCGACAGCTGCTGTAGTGTGCGGTGCCATTTCCCGCCCGGAGAAACCGGTTCACGCGATTCCCATAAGCGACCAAACCGAATCGATCCCCCTGCCGCTGAGCCGCCAACAGCAATACCATCGCCGAGGTGAGGTATCGCTCCAACACGGTCGCCTGCACGCCATCCAGATCGACGGGGCGCGCGCTCAGGCGGGAGGTGTCGAGCACCACGTAAATCTCCTGGGTGCGCTCGGCCTGGAATACCTTGGTGATGGGACGACCCTGGCGGGCCGTAGCCTTCCAATCGACTTCGTCGTAGCTGTCGCCCGGCTGATACTCGCGGAGTTTCTCAAACTCCCGCCCCCGTCCAATCGTGCGGTTCACCTTCATGCCGAAGCGGCCTCGATCCAGAAACAGCGCCGCCATGACTTTGCGCTCTTTGAGCAGATCGGGGTAAACCCGCAACTCACAGTCCAGCTGCAGGCGTTCACGCAGTTCCCAAAGCCCCAGCCGGGAGCCCAACTCGCACGCCGCTTGCAGTCCCGAAAATCGTCCCCGCGCCCCGGGCACCGAAGCCCACTGCAAACGCGAATGCTCTTCCTCGGGCAACTCCACCTTGATCTCGTCCTGCTCATCCTCGAACCCCGCCGGCAAGGACAGTCCGAAACGCATCCGGTCGGGGGTGCCGGGCAATCGCGACAAACGCACCGGCACGTGCCCGCAACGATCCTTGGTAAAACGCACCACCTTGGGCACCGACACGCCGGGCGCTTTGACCGACTGCAGGCTCCACAACAAATCGCCGAGGGCCACGAGCAGCACCAGCCCAAGCAGCAGCAGCCAGGTGCCGCCGCCTTGCGGCCAGGCCGCGCCCACCAGGGCAAACCCGATCACCCCTCCGACCACCACCAGCAAGCGACGTCCGGGCACCACCGCAAAACCCCGGGATGCGGCCGGGGTCGGTTGTGCGGATGGGTCGGTTGGCATGATCGCGCGGAGGGACAAATTCCAAAAATTGAGCACGCAACCTCAACGCGGCACGGGCACCTGCTCGAGCAGCCGCTCCAAGACCTCATCGATGGTCAGGCCCTCGATCTCAAACTCCGGCCGCAACACCAGCCGATGGCCCAGGACAGCCGGAGCCAGCGCCCGGAGATCATCCGGGGTCACGTAATCGCGCTCGGCCAAGGCGGCCTTGGCGCGCCCGCCCAGCAGCAGCGCCTGCGTCGCCCGGGGGCCTGCGCCCACCATCACGCTTTCATGCTCCCGGGTGGCCCGCACCAGGTCCACGGCATAGGTCACCACCTCCTCCCGCATCATCACCGCGTTCAATGCCTGTCGCAGGCCCGCCAGTTCGCCCGCGGCCAACACCGGTTGCACCCCGCCACCGCTCAGCACGTTTTCCGGCGTATCCACTCCGAGCATACGCCGGGCCAGGACCAGCTCCTCCTCCCGGTTCGGCGCCTGCATGTGGATCTTGACCATGAACCGGTCTTTTTGGGCCTCCGGCAGCGGGTAGGTGCCCTCGGAATCGGCCGGGTTCTGGGTGGCAAAAACAGTGAAGCTTTCGTCCAGCGCGTGCGTATCCCGATCAATGGTCACCTCGCGTTCCTGCATGGCCTGCAACAACGCCGCCTGCGTCTTGGCCGGGGCGCGGTTGATCTCGTCCGCCAGCAGGAACGAGGTGAAGACCGGTCCCTTGATCAGGGTGAAATCGTTGTCGCGCAGATTGAAGACGTTGGTGCCGGTGATGTCGGCGGGCATGAGGTCGGGCGTGAATTGCACCCGTCCACTCGGCACGCCCAAAACCGCCGCCAGCGTTCGCACCAAAAGCGTCTTTGCCACCCCGGGAACACCTTCCAGCAAGGCGTGTTGCCGGGTCAGCAACGTCACGAGCGCAAGCTCGATGGCTGATTCTTGGCCGATGATGACCTTGCCGATTTCGGCACGGGCTGCCTCCAGGGTGGGGACGAGTTTCTCAAGGACAGGGTTGGACATATACAATCAAGGTTGGTGGTTGAAATCAGCGTCGGCGCAACGAGCGGGTAATCTGGTTGTAGCCTTCGATCGGGCTGTTGAAAGGTTCGCGGGCAACCCGGTCGCGATCGCCGGGCGAAGCGGTGCGCTTCCATTCTTCCTCGCAGGTGGCAACCAGGTCGTCCGGGGCCACCGAGCGGCGCATCAGTGCTTCCAATCCCGCCGTGGATTCATAAGTGAGCTCCAGGGTTCGGGATTCCGGTGGGGCGGGTAAAAACAACGCCATTCTTCGCCAGGCAAACAACAGCAGCCACACGCCCAGCACGATAAGGGCCCCGGTTAAACCGTATCGTCGGGCCAGTGCCGCAATCCCGGGCTCTTCCACCACCCCCAAGTGCGTCTCCACCATCTGCAATTGCTGATGAGGGCCGAGCAACCAGCGGATGATGGCGGGATCGGCCGCCGTGTGCAGGGCCTCATTGCTGAGAGGATAGGTTTCCGTCATCACAACGATACTGCCGCGGCCCCACGAGCGCTCCATCATCACCGGACGGCCGCCAAAGCGGTAAAGGGTCTGCCAAGCCGCGTCCGCGTCGACAGTCGGAACCAGATAAGCGTGGGTGCGCCAGTTGAGAAACGCGGGCAACTGCGCCCGTAGCGCGGTGGGCGTCGCACGAGCCATACCCCGGTCGTCCTGCACGTATTCATATCTTACCTCGAACCCCAACGACATTCCCTGAATTTCCTCCAGGAATTCCAAAACATCTTCGGCCCCGGTGACCTCATCGTCATGCTCTTCCTCCGATTCCGCCTCAGCATCCGTTTCCTCTTCCTGGATCATCAGATCCACGTCGTCCGGAAGCTCCGCAATCTGCCACGGAGCGAAATAGCGCATGCGTTCAAACGCAATGATCACGCGCCCGCCGGCCAGAGCGGCACGTTCGAGCGCACGTCGGCCATCCCCATACAGAGGCACGCCATCCCCATGAGAGCCAACGTCGAGACCTGCCACCACGATCGTGCGTTCAGGTTTGGCCGGTAAGAGGTCAAAACGTCGCATCCACCGGGAGGCGCTGTGCCGGGGCAGTTCATCGACGGTGTCGTGCAGCAACCGCAAGCCGACCGGATCCGCCCGCAGGCTTGAATAGCGCGGATACAAGTCCCGGGAGAGCCGGCGCTCATAAATCTGAGTCACCGCCAATGCCAGCACCGCCATGAGAATCATGATCCCAACCACGGGCCTCCAACGACTCATGCATCACCTCCGTTTCCCGTCGCCGTTGCCATCACTGACGGCTCCGCATCGTTCAGTTCAGACCACCATTGCTCAGCGGCTGCCGGATCCACGTCGCTGCGTCCATACCACACGCCTTCAAACCCGCGGCGTCGGGTGCGGAACGTCGCCGCCAGCGCGGAATCCGGTGGAAGCCGGGCCATCAGCTCGCGTTCGTAATCCAAGTTGGTTTTCGCCGGATTGAGCTCGAGCCACTCCTCGGCTCCCAGCCAGGCAAGTTGGGCGAGAAACAACGCACGCCATGCCAGCCGCCAGTCACCCTTTTCCATACACTCGCGAGCCATGGCCAACCAACGGTCCCACGGCAACTGCGCTGCATGCACCCGTTCGTCCGTCAAGTCGGGCACCACCGGTGCCGTGATCGCCGTGGCCAGGTAGGACATGCCCGCCGCATTTCGCCCGCGTCGAATCGCGACCCAGACAAGCACCACCAAAAGTGCAATAATCGCGATCAGAATGACATAGAGCAGAATATTCCATCCCTCCCCGGGAGCGTTGTCCGGGTCCTCGTCGCGCACCACCGGCGAAGCATCAGACTTGGACCAACTGTCCACCCATTCTGAAAACTGCCGTCCCCAGCGCCGCAGGGTCTGCCAGACGTTTTTGACCAAATCCTGGCCCGACCGGATGACTTGATCGACCCAGCTGTCCTCGGCGTTCGCGATCTCATCAGCCGGAGGTGGCGGCAGCGACCAAGTGAAATCCGGATGGCTCAAAACCCGATCCAACGCATCCACGATCTCCGCATCAGTCGGTGCCGCGGTGGCAACCTCGTTGCTCGGCTGCACGTTGGTATCCGAATCCGCTTCGGCCGGGTTGGCCCACGCCCCGAACATCAGGGTTCCGAGGACCAGCATGGCGATCCCGCGTTTGCGCAGAACTTCGGAGAGCTCCACCCGAAGATCACCCGCCTCACGCCGAGATCGGCCGTAGAAGATTCGCAAGGTGTAGAAGGCCTTGATCAGCGGATCCACGGCAAGCCAGGCGATCGCCGTCACCACCAACCAAAATGTGGAATTGAGCAAGGCAATGCCCCGCAAAGCGAAGAGGTTTTCAATTCCCAGAAACCGATTGGCCAGCCATGGCACCGCGTAGAAACACGATGCGAGGTTGATCCAGACGACCGCAGCGGCGATCGAGATCCCCAGCAAGCCGAGGTGGTTTTGCATCGGCCAATCCCGGCAGCGGTTTTGCGCCTGCTCCACCGCATCCTTCTCATCGGCCAGCACGGTGAGGTTCTGGTAAAACGCCATGCCCCATGCAAACGGGATGGTCGCCAGCGCCAGCAACGGCAGGACGATCAAACCCCAGGCATGCACCCGAAATTGGGCGTGGGCCCTCCGATACCAACGGCCCCAGGACCACGGCACCGCGGTCCGTCCATACCGCCAGGCCAACAACCGGGTCGCACATTCAGCCTGCATGCCTTTGAGCCAAAAAAACAGTCCCACCATCAGCAGGGCCAACCACGCCTGTTCGCCGGGTCCGGGTTGCATCCACACCCAGCGCGACCACGTCCAAAACCAACCCACCACCCAAGGCACGGTGCCCGCCAGATACAGCGTCCACCACGAGAGGGGGACTTGGCGCAGGAATTGGATGGACTCCTCCACCAGTGCCAATCCGCGGGGGCCACTCACCGCGGCAGGGCTCGGTTCAACGGGCTGGGCCATCACTCGTGGCCTCCCGCCGGGACCATGACTTCCTCCCACATTGTTCCATCGTGTGTCTCGGTCGGGATGCGCAGAACCAATCGTCCGAACATCAGAACCAACAACCATACGACCAAAAACGCGGCAATCGATCCGGTCATCCGCCGAAGGGCCGGTCCCCATCGGCGACGCGGTCCCGCCGCCGCCGCGCGGGTGGACTCGATCAAACGGTTGCGGCAGGGAGCACAATAAATCCTGCCCTCGTGTTCCGCCACACACTCCCGGCATACGCCACGGCCACAGCCCAGGCATTGGGCGACCGCCTCACGATCCTGGTGCCGCCGGCAACGCCGGGCTCGGCGTGGTGCCGCGCCGACTTCCAAATCCGCCCCCTCGGATGGGAGCGGAGGAATCGGGTCGGGCAGCGGCGGAGTGGTCATGCCGGACTACATCGAAGGTGAACCGCTTGATTCTGCAGGCGCGGACGGGCTGATCGTTACGAGGTTCGCCTGAGCTTCACGAATCGGTCCGTCGATTTTGGCCAGGATTTTTCGCCATGCCCGCTTGCGGCCAACTGGCCTCAGCTCAGGGGTCTGCAAACCGGTCGCGATGGCGACTTTGCAACTCGGCCCTTTGATCAGGTTGACGACCAGCACCAGGAAGGCGGGGATCACAAAAAACATCATGGGAATGGTCTCACCCAGCGCGAGGCCCAGGGGCATGCCTGATGCAAGTTTTCCGACCAGGGGAAGCGAGAACAACATCAACAATATCGCCGACCCAACATTGTAGTAGAAGTAGCGCTTGGACTCGGTGACGATGAACCCCTTGATATCCTTGAAATAGAATCGCTGGTAGGACTCGTTGAATCCGGTGGAACTCACAACGAGAAGATAATCGCTTCCCCGCCACAAACTGCTGTAAGTGCCGAGGCCGGAACGAGGGCGACTCAGGCGAGTGAATTCAGAACGAGGCTTGGCCATGGAAACGCGGATCGTGGACTAACTCAAAATCTGTGCCCCAAGGAAAAAGGCCCAGATCCCCACTTGGATGACGGCAAAGACCATGCCGATGACCATCCGAATGCGTCCGGGCGACACCAGGCTGCGGGGCCGGCGCCAGCCATAAATGCCCACCCCCACGGCAATCGGCGCGGTGACGATGGTAAACGGCCAGATAAGCAGAGGGAGAAAAGCCAGTCCCAGAACGAGACGATCATAGAGTATGCGCGAACTGACCGTCTCGGTGCTGGAAGCCCGTTGGGTCGATATGCAACTCGGGCATGTTACTCCTGCCGTCTCCTCGATGCCGCACACCGAGCAAAGATAACGTCCGCAGTGCGAGCACGTGTGCACCGCCTCGTTTTCGTCATGATAAAAACAGGTGGCCCCCGCCTCGACTTTCGCTGCGGTGGGCTTGGGAGAAGCCGATTCCGCTTCGAGCGCTGGATACGTGATCAGCTGCATCTTTTGCTGACAAAAAATGCACGTGGCCTCGTTCCCCCCATCGTGGGAAGTGGGATCCAAAGGCTTCGAGCACTTGGGGCAGTGGATGCGCTCCAGTGAACTCGGGGTCATCGGGGGAGCGACTTCGGTCGATCAGCCGGCACGGGAGCGAATCACACGAGTGTCGCAAATCCGATCATGCAGGGCGCGGGCTTCATCGTCCCAAGCAGCCATCAGGTAGCCGATCATGAGAATGATCGCACTTACCCACTTGGCAAAATACCGCCCAATGATGCGTCCGGCCGAGAGCTTCTCTCCATTGCTTCGCAACACCTTGATGCCCATGGCCATCTTGCCAGGGGTGGCGTCGTATTTGCGGATAAAAAAGACGTCGTAGATGATCGCAATGCCGATGCTGATGACGTTGTTGAGGACCTGGAGCAGGAGCACCGATTCCGGCGAATTCTGCATCGCTGATGTAATCAGGAAGGCCATCGGCACAGTGACAATCATGCCGCCCACCCCAAGAATGATCCCGTCGAGAAATACCGCCACAAACCGCGTGAGGAACCGGGCGTAGCCGTAGGGCCCCGGCACCACATTGTCAGTGTCCAGCGGAACGCCCTCGCGCAAACGTTGGAAAAAGGTGTCGCGGTTGGCTGCACTTACCCAGCGGCCCTCGTATTCGATCATCTCGCGTTTGGGGTAGCGCTTTCCGTCCACCGCACAGATCGCGGTATCTTCCGCCGGCGCCTCCCCGGCAGCGGGAAGTCCCTCGGCTACGGCCACCTCCCCGTAGGCCGTCCAGTTTTCCATGCCCTCATGCCAAACCAACGTCTCCGCGGTGATCACCCCCTGGTCGACCAGGCTGGTGAGTTCAGAGTCTTCGACCGGCCCATGGCGGTCACTGTTTTGTGCATAAAACCATTTCATAGGAGGACTCGTTCGGACCGGGGATTCAACGGGCTGCGTAACGCATGCTCAATCATCGAATTGCAAAAACAATGTGAAGGGCCGCAACCTTGGGATCGCAGTAGAACAACCTGCCCGATCCGTCCGATTTCCACTCCGGGGCTTGCTCCCCTCCGCTCGAACTCTTCCGTCAAACCATGCATCCGCTCCCCGATCACTGCATTTCGACAATTCGATTCCTCTTGGGGATAACGGGCTTGGTGCTGCTGGCGGGCTGCGCTCAGCGGGAAACGCGGGTCGATCAAGGCAACCGTGACGGGGTCCTGCACGTGGCCATCGGCGCCGAGCCGCGGGATTTGGACCCCCATCTCGTTTCCGCCTACACCGACATGCAGGTGGTCCTGGCGTTTTTCGAAGGACTCGTCGCCGTGGAGGAAGAAACATCCCGCCCGGTGCCAGCGTGCGCCGAGAGCTGGTCGATCTCGGACGATGGGCTGACTTGGACCTTCCAGATCCGACCCAACCTGCGCTGGTCCGATGGAGAGCCGCTTACGGCCGCCACCTTTCGTGATTCCTTCGTGCGCGCGCTCACCCCCCGCCTGGCTTCAGAATATGCCTACGTGCTTTATCCGATCAAAGGTGCTGCCGCCTTTAATGCGGGGGAAATCCGCGACCCGGCCAGCCTCGGCATCCATGCGCCCGATGATCTGACCCTCAAAATCGAACTGGAACAACCGACCCCCATGCTGGCGTCGATTCTGACCCTGCCCGTCGCCTATCCGGCTCCGTTGCACGTGATCGATCGGGTCGGGGATCGGGCCGACAAGTCCAACCGCTGGACACGGCCCGAGAACATTGTCGGCAATGGTCCTTTCCGGCTCACGATCTGGGAGCCGCAAAGCCATATCAAAAGCGAGCGCAACCCGCACTTCCGTGAAGCCGAAGCCGTGGCGCTGCGCGGTGTCACATTTTACCCCTACGAAAACGCGGTCACTCAGGAGGCCGCTTTTCGAGCCGGGCAGCTTCACATCACATCGGAAGTTCCCCTGTCGAAGATCGACGCGTATCGCCGGGATTCGCCCGAACTTCTGCGGATCGATCCGTTCGTGCTCACCGGCTTCATTCGTTTTAATCTCACTCGCCCGCCCCTCGATGATGTGCGAGTGCGCCGGGCGCTCGCCATGGCCATTGATCGCGAATCCCTCGCGGCCCATGTTTTCCAAGGCGGTGAACAAGCCGCCAGTCGCCTGACCCCACCCGACACGGCCGGCTACACTGCCGAAGCGAGCCTGCCCTACGACCCCGAACAAGCCCGCACCCTGCTGGCGGCAGCGGGATTTCCCGACGGATCCGGCTTTCCCGTGATGGAAATCATGTCCCGAGCGCGAGAGATCAACCAGTCGCTCATCGAGGCCGTGCAGCAAATGTGGCGCGACGAACTCGGCATCGATGTTGAAATCGCCATGAAGGAGCAACGGGTGTGGCTCGACCAAGAGACTCACCTCAACTACGACATATCCAACGCCCGTTGGATCGGTGACTACGTGGAGCCTTACACCTTTCTCGAGTTGTTTCTCTCGTTCAGCGGCAACAACAACACCGGCTGGACCAACTCCACCTACGACGAGACCTTGCAACGTGCCGCCGCCCTCAGCGACGAGGCTCAACGCTACGCCCTGTATCAACAAGCAGAGGCGATGCTGCTGGCCGATGCGCCCATCGCACCGATTTACCACGGCACGCAAGCCTACCTGAAGCGACCGGAGGTCCAAGGCTGGCCACCCGCCCTGCTGGGCTTCCACCGCTACCAGCGTGTCAGCCTCGCCCCGTAGGTCGACGCGGCACACATCCTGCACGGGGCTTGCCGCCGCTCCCGGAATCGACTAGGAGTGCGGCTCCCTCATGAAGCTCACTCGCCCCACGCTCGGACTCTTGCTGTTGCTGCTGGCTCCTGCCCTCAGTGCACAGATCGAAATCGTCCGCGTGTGGCCCGGTTTTCGCACGACTGAGAGTTTCACCGCCCTGCGGGAATACTTTGGCGGCGCCCCCCATGCCGCGACCGAAGCCGCCCTTCGTTCCCAGGCCGGCCAGCGGTCCGGTTACTACTGGTTGATTCGCACCAAGGCTGGCCAACATTATTCCACGGTGGAGATCCGCCTCGAGGTCGCGCGCGAAGGAGATACCACCGCCGAAGTGCACTCCTTCACCACACCAATTGAAGAAGGCAACCATGCACTCCACGTTGGTCTGACGGGATCGGACTGGACCAATGAGACCGAAGCGCCCATCGCCTGGCGCATCACCATCCTCGATGCCACGGGCCACATCCTGGTCCAAAGTGCCAGCTATCTCTGGAACGACTCCGCTTCCTGATTTCATGGCTGACTTTTTTTCCAACTACGACCTCGGCGGATTCTACGACGAAATGTTTTCCGCTCCGGGGGTTCCGCGGCCGCACTACCGTCGGCTACTCGAACGCTACCAGAACATGGCGGACAGGGGGGAGTTGTTGGCCCGCCAAAAAGACGCTGACCAGACCTTCATCAATCGCGGTGTCACCTTCACCGTTTACTCCGACAAATCCGGCACCGAGAAGATTTTCCCTTTCGATCTGGTGCCACGGATCATCCCGGCGGCGGAGTGGAATCACCTGGAGCAGGGGTTGAAGCAGCGCATGACCGCGCTCGATCAATTTCTCAACGACATCTACTCGGACCAGCGGATTGTCAACGAAGGCATCGTGCCGCGCGAGCTGGTGGAGAGCTGTGCCCATTTCCGCAAGGAGCTCGTGGGCATGGATCTCCCGCGCCATCGCCACGTTCACATCAACGGCACCGATTTGATTCGGGACGCTGACGGAATCTATCGGGTCTTGGAGGACAACCTGCGCACTCCCTCAGGAGTGAGCTACGTGCTGGAAAATCGGCAGATCATGAAACGGGTCTTCCCCAACCTGCTGCGACACTATCACGTGCGGCCGGTGGCTGGTTATACTTCCGACCTGCTGGACCTGTTGAACTGGCTGGCCCCCGCTCATGTGCCGGAGCCCAACGTGGTGCTGTTGACACCCGGAGTCTACAACTCCGCCTACTACGAGCACGCATTCCTGGCCCGCCAAATGGGCATAGACATCGTGGAAGGCAGCGACCTTGTGATCGAGAATGACCGGGTTTACATGAAACGCACGGGCGGGCTGATGCCCGTGCACGTGATCTATCGGCGCATCGACGATGATTTCCTGGACCCCACCGTGTTTCGCAAGGACTCGCTGTTGGGTGTGCCGGGACTCTTCGAGGCGTATCGCAAGGGTAACGTGGCCCTGACCAATCCCATCGGCACGGGCATCGCCGACGACAAGGCCGTCTACTATTACGTGCCAAAGATGATCGAGTTCTACCTCGGTGAAGAACCGATCATACCCAACGTGGAAACGTATCTCACGTCCGATGACGATGAGCGGAAATATATCCTGGAGAATTTGCCCCAACTGGTGGTGAAGAGTGTCAACGAAGCCGGCGGTTACGGCATGCTCATCGGTCCTCATTCGACCAAGAAAGAGATCAAGGAGTTTGCCAAAAAAATTGTCGCCAACCCGCGCAACTTCATTGCTCAACCCACGCTGTCCTTCTCACGGTGCCCGACGCTTTGCGGTCGCGAAATGGGCGGCCGCCACGTGGACCTGCGCCCCTACATTCTCAACGGGGAAAGCGTGAAAATCGTGCCTGGTGGGCTCACGCGGGTCGCGTTGCGCAAGGGCTCTCTTGTGGTCAATTCCTCCCAGGGCGGAGGCTCCAAAGACACGTGGGTGCTGGCCGACGATCACGGTGAAACCGGAACCGCCCCGCCCCTCAAACCCGAAAAAGTCTCGGTGTAAGCAAAAATCAAAATCCGAATTAAGAATGAGGAAATCACCGTGAGAAACCCGGGAGACTACGATCTGGAGGAGCGCACTGCAGAGTTTGGGGAAGCCGCCATCGAATTCTGCATGTCGGTCCCCGAGAGTTCGATAACTCGTCCGCTGATCTCCCAGCTTGTCAGAGCAGGCACCAGTGTAGGTGCCAACTACTGCGAAGCAGATGACGCGCAAAGCCCGAAGGATTTCCGTCACAAGATCGCGCTTTGCCGCAAGGAGGCCCGGGAGTCGAAATACTGGTTTCGCATGATTGTTAAAGCCGTTCCGAATCTCCGGCAGAAGGCAGCGGCGGGCAGTCAAGAGGCACACGAATTGAACCTAATTTTCTCGTCGATATTTCGAAAAACCGCTCCAGCAAAGTGACGCATGCACGCTAACCCGCACTTCGTCATTCCTCGCTCTGGTTTCTGATTTCTGATTTCTGATTTTCTTACCCCATGCTGAGCAGAGTCGCCAACATTCTCTACTGGACCGCCCGCTATCTGGAACGGAGCGAAAACACCCTGCGCCTGATCGATGTCAATGCCCAGCTCGTGCTGGATCTCGAATCCCACCGCGACTTCAACGACCCCCGCTCCTGGGAACCGCTGGTCTATGTCTCCGGCGAAGAGGAGAAGTTTTTCGAACTCTACGAGAAGCCGGTCACGGAGGAGTCCGTGGTGCAGTTTCTGTTGTTCGACGCGAGAAACCCCTCATCGCTCCTGTCGTGCGTGGCCACGGCCCGCGAAAATGCCCGCTGCATCCGCGACCACATTTCCAGTGAGATGTGGCAGGTGCTCAACACGCTCTACCTCCGGCTCAAAAAGCACGACTACCGGGACTACGCGGAGTCTGGCTCAAGCGAATACATCGATGACCTCAAGTTGGCCATTCAGCAGATTTATGCCGTGGCCGAGTCGATGGCGCCACGCAACGAGGCCTGGTGGTTTTACTTGCTCGGCCGCTACCTCGAACGCGCGGACAACACCTCCCGCATTCTGGACATCAAATACTTCATGATCCTGCCGGACCGCCATCATGTGGGATCGGTGCTCGACGTCATCCAGTGGGGTTCGGTCCTGCGATCGTGTTCAGGTTATGAGGCGTTCCGGAGCACGCAGCGGGGTCAGCTCCGGCTCGAAAATGTAATCAATTATCTGATACGAGACCGGGAGTTCCCCCGCAGCATCCTGGCGTCGGTCAACGCCGCCGACAATGCCTTGGCCAAGATCTGCGCCAACAAGGACACCCAGGTTCACGTCGACGCGGTGCGGGAAATCAACGGCCTGCGGGAGCACATCGAAAAGACCGATATTCCGGCCCTGATTGCCTCGGGCTTGCACGAATACCTCGACGACGTGCAGGTGCGGGTGGCGGCAGTGCATCGCGCAATGCAGGACGCGTTCGTTAATTACGATCCGGCCAAGGCCTCGATCGTATGAACACGCACACGGCGGATTGGCGGCCGCTGGAAAATGATTTTGCGCCCTCCGCCGACGTCTTGGCCGAGTTGCTCGACGGTGGTCAGGCATTTCGGTGGTGTCAGCAACCTGATGGTTCCTGGATCGGCCAATGGGCCCGCAACGCCGTCGGCCTCAGGCAAGGCCCCGACACCCGGCTTGAATGGTACAATCTGGCATCGCGGGATACAAACCGCGCCCAGGAAGAACTTGTCCACTATCTCGGATTGGGCAACAGGACCTTCGAGCAGGCCCGCGAGGCGTTGCCTTGGCGTAGCGACACCCATCTGGAAAAAACCATGACAACTTTTCCCGGATTGCGGATCCTCCGCCAACCCTTTGGCGAAACGCTCCTGGCCTTCCTGTGCAGCGCGACCAAGCAGATCATCCAAATCAAACAAATGCTGGCCTTGCTGGCCGAGCGCCACGGCTCCCCGGTTTGTCACGTATTAAGTGACAAACCCGCATTCCGCGCCCTGCCCACGTGGACGGAATTGGCGGCAATTCCCGAAACGGAATTGCGAACCTGCCAGCTTGGTTTTCGGGCGCGCTACATTGCGCAGACGGCGGCTTACCTAAAGCAGCAGCCGGGCTGGCTGGAAAAGACGGCCGCGGTTCCCTATCCCGAAGCCAGACGGCGGCTGATGACGCTGCCGGGGGTAGGCGAAAAGATTGCCGACTGCGTGGCTTTGTTTGGCCTCGGGCACCTGGAGGCGTTTCCGGTCGATACCTGGATGATCAAGGCAATGACCCGCCACTACCAGCTCACCAACTGGACACCATCGCAGGTCGCCCATTTCGGGCGTATTCACTTTGGCGCGGCCGCCGGACTCGCCCAGCAGTTTCTCTTCGCGTGGGAACGCCGCCACGGCGGACGCTGAAAAAACGAACGGTTTTCACCAGTTCGTGGAAATATTAACCAAGGGAGCAACGTTACAGTAGGAGATTACATTTTCGGAGACTCTCGTGAGTATGGGACACTCAGTGACCCACTCGTAATGTTAGACTGCTTCCGCCGTGAACTTCTACGCCCACACCGCAACCGACGAGCAAGGTCGACTCCTCGACCCAGAGAAATGGGAACCCTTGTTCACGCCGGAGTGCAAACGGTTGATGGGAGGGCACTGCGAAAAATGCGCCAATCTCGACCGAGACCACGGCCACCTTAATAAGGTTGCCTATCTCTGCGGCGAGTTCGCTGCGACGATGTTTCCGCAAGAGCCGGATCGTGAAGCCGCTCGCCAATGGGGCTACCTCGCCGGCCTCTGGCACGACTTGGGAAAGTTTGCGCCGGCGTTCCAAAAGAAACTGGAAGGAGAGAATCTTTCGATCGAGCACGCTGGAGCAGGAGCGGTTTTAGCCAAAATGCTCTTCAATGCCAACGCGGCAAAAGACACCCACCACTATCCCATCGCAGCAGCGATTGCCGGACATCACGCGGGTCTATCCAATTTTCGTGACCAAGGCTCAGGTAGATCCTCAGCCCTCTTGCAGCGGATCAAAAACAACGAGCCACTTCGGTTTGACCTCAACTCTACTGAACTACGCAAGCTTCAGCAGGTCACCATTCCACGGCTACCGAAGTGGTGCTCCCTGTCCGGCGCAACGGTTGGGGAACGCTGTAGGCTCCCGTTCTTTGCTCGCATGCTGTTCTCCTGCCTCGTCGATGCCGACTCCTTGGTAACCGAAGCGTTAGAAAACCAAAACTCACGCGATTACCACTACAGTTCCATCGCGCAGCTCCAAACCGATCTGGACAAAAAACTCCTGGCACTTTCTCGCGAAGCGAAAACCAAGGACCTTCCCATCAACCGCCACCGAGAAGCGATTCTCTCCACCTGCCAGACAGCCGCCAATCAACCTCGCGCTGTTTTCTCACTCAATGTGCCAACGGGCGGAGGCAAAACGCTTTCCGGCATGTCGTTTGCTCTCGGTCACTGTCACCACAACGGCCAGAAGCGCGTCATCGTCGTAGCCCCTTACACGACCATCATCGAACAGACCGCCGCAGAATACCGGAAATACCTCGGCGCCCGGAACGTGATCGAACATCACTCGAATCTCGATGATTTCGACGAAGCCGATTCCCAGGATGAGTCGGTTCGAAAAAAACAACTGGCCGCTGAAAACTGGGATGCTCCGATCATCGTCACGACAACCGTTCAGTTTTTCGAGTCGCTGTTCGGTCACAAGCGCGGCCGTTGCCGAAAGCTACATCATATCGCCAACTCCGTCATCATCCTTGATGAAGCCCAGTGCCTGCCCCCACCCTTCCTCGATTCGACCTTGTTCGCGCTTCACGAGCTGGTGTCGCACTACGGGTGTTCGCTGGTCTTATCCACGGCCACTCAACCCGCCTTCGACCGGCGCGCTAAGTTTCCTTTCGGGTTTGCCGACATCGTCCCGATTCTCACCCCGGATCACACCAAGCACCTCCACGCGGAACTCACGGCCAAACGGATCAATATCCGCTGGAAACTGGATGCCCCCATTGATGCCACTTCCGCGGCCAAACTTCTCGTTCAAGAGCCAAGCCAGCAGAAGCTCATCATCGTGAACACCCGCGCAGAGGCATCCGCTGCCTTTGAGCAAGTCCGAAAAACTTCGCCCTCTGAAGATCACCTTTTTCACCTGTCGACCAATCTCTGCGCGGCGCATCGTCGGCAAAAACTTCGCTCCATCAAAAATCTCCTAACCGCTGGGAAACCCTGCACGGTAGTCAGCACCCAACTCATCGAGTGTGGCGTGGATCATAGCTATCAATGCGTCATTCGCGCATTGGCCGGACTCGATTCGCTGGCCCAGTCAGCAGGCAGATGTAACCGGAGCGGAGAATTCACTGATGGTGGAAAATTCATCGTCTTCCTATCCGATCAAAAACTCCGCGGTTACCTGAAGCGGAGCGCTGATGCCGCATCCATTGCGCTCGGCAATGACCTTCCCGCGCATCTAGCAGACGCCACCCGGTTCGATCTTTACTTTCAATTGCTCTACCAAACCGGAGGTGGACTCGACACTGCTGACGTCCTTCCCGCCTACGAAGAGCGCAATCTGGAGGACGTGGCCCATCGCTACAAACTCATCGACGACTACAAACCCTACACCGTCGTCATTCCATGGGACCAAACAGGATGCGAGCGACTCTCCGAAGTCCGCGAAGCGATCAAATGGAGCAGACCACTGGGACGAAAATACCTTCGAGCACTCCAACCCTATTCAATCAGCCTATCTCAGCGTGATTTCGAATCCGTGCAGCCCTACGCCGAATCCCTACTGGAAGGCGGATACTCTCACGCTATCGACCCGACGATGCTCGATCAAATCTACGACGACGATCTGGGTCTGAAACTCCACAGCCGCGAAATGCCCTATCTCGGCTGCCATGATTGATTCGGTAGCAGATAACCTCTTTCAAATGATGAAAAGCCCCCCCTACCTCATCCGCGCCCAAGGCCCTATCGCCATTTTTACACGGCCCGAGTTCAAATCAGAACGTTTCAGCTACCCGTGCATTACTCCCAGTGCGGCACGCGGCCTCATCGAAGCCGTCCTTTGGAAACCGGCCATGGCTTGGCACGTAGACAAAATCCATCTGCTCAAGCCCATCGAGTGGACTTCGTTTCGTCGCAATGAGGTAGGCAGCAAAGCCTCTGCTCCCGGCCAAAGTGTGATCCAGCACGGAGGCACCGCCCCATCCTTGCTGGCCGATCGAGACCGCGTCATGCGCAACACTGTCGCGCTCAAAAACGTCGACTACGTCATCGAAGCGCACTTCACGCTGACCGAGCGCGCCAGCACCGGCGACACCACGCGGAAATTTCACGAAATGTTCGTTCGCCGACTCACCAAGGGACAATGCTTCCAACAGCCCTACTTCGGCTGTCGCGAGTGCATCGCAAATCTCGATCTGCTCGAGGAGCTCCCGCCCTCGATCCCTGATAGCAAGGACCTTGGCATCATGCTCTGGGACATCGACTACGCAGCGTCCCCCCTCAAGGACCGCAACTCGCCGGTCTTCTTCCATGCCAGCCTGCAAAACGGAACGCTGGTTGTCCCTCCCACGGCAGACGCCGCCCACCAGACACTCCTCCAAAACACGGTCGAGTCATGCTGAACACGCTTTATCAACTCGCTCAGGAGGAGAAGCTGATCTCCAACCCCTCCTTCGAAATGAAGCCCGTGGCATGGACGGTCATGCTCAATCCTGATGGCACGCTCGCCGGAACAGATTTTCTTTCCAACCAGGAACTCGGGCCCGTCGAGTATACGGCGTCAGGAAAAGAAAAAAGACGTAGAGAGATAACGCGCCGTCTGCTGATTCCCCGTCAGTTTGTTATCGAGACGGGAGCCGGTAGAACCAGCGGAGCCTACGCCTACTTTCTGGTCGACAAGGCCGACTACGTCTTCGGCCTCCCTCCGGGCAGCCCCGACGCAACACCACAGACCGACGAAAAAGCACAGGCCAAGCATGACTTGTTCATTCAGCGTATCGTCGACTGCTACGCGGCAACTCAAGTTGGCGCCCTCGACGCAATCCTCACGTTCCTGCGCGAAATCCGCGCCAACGGACTGCCTATTCCACTGCCGGAAAGCGTGGCATCCAACGACCAGTTTGCCTTCAAGGTGCTGCCTGAAATCGAGCACTACGTTCATGAGCACCCGGACATCATGGCGTATTGGGAAAAAGCGGCCAATCCCGAACCCCCGGCAGACGCTCCCCGGCAGACCTGCCTCGTCACTGGTCAAACCTTTACCCATGCCTCCCTGTTCCCGCTGGTGAAAGGAATTCCAGGCCCCGGACGCGCTGGCACCGGTCTGGTATCCTTCAACAAAAAATCCTTTGACTCCTACGGATGGGACGGAGGTGAGAACGCCCCCATCAGTCCCTACGCATCACAGTCCATCGCGACCGCACTGAATCGCTTGATGGACCCTGCCTTCGAAACTCAGGAAGGCAACAAGCTGCCCAAGCGCCACGAACACATCGCGAAGGACACCGCCATCGCCTATTGGCCCAAAGGATTTTGGGTGACGCATCTCGATAAACACGAAGGCAGTTTCAGCAATCTCCTCGCCTCGTCGTGGAAAGGCATCGAGCCCCAGCGCGACGATGCTTCTCCCTTTCACGCCTTCACTTTGACCGGCCTCAAAGGGCGGATCATCGTTCGCGACCACTTCGAAACGACGGCGATTCAACTCTGGGAAAATCTGAATTTCCATTACCAAAGCCTCCAGATCGAACCGATCACCCGACCCGCCAAAGGCAAGGACCTCCCCCCGCTTTATAGCACTCGAGGACTGCTCGAAACCACTGTGCTCGATGGCAAGACCGACAACATTTCGCCCCCCCTCGCGGTGCAGTTCTTCCAGGCGATTCACAAAGGTCCAAAATACCCATTCCCCGGGAGCTTGATCCATAAAGCCCTCGAACGGGCGCGAGCGGAAATTCACGACGACTCGTGGAGATCGTCCTTCCGCGCCGATGTCCGCGCTGCCCTCCTCAAAGCCTACCTCATCCGCAATCATGAATTCACAACAACCAGCCTCCACCGAGCCAT
The DNA here is from genome assembly GCA_028280945.1 of Opitutaceae bacterium. Classification (GTDB taxonomy): domain Bacteria; phylum Verrucomicrobiota; class Verrucomicrobiia; order Opitutales; family Opitutaceae; genus Actomonas. Next base: position 37,910 of record JANQKV010000043.1, on the reverse strand, counting down.
GAATCCAAAAGAAGATAAATCCGCCTATCTGCTAGGCCGCATTTTCTCCTGCTTCGGAGAGATGCAACGCCTCGCGAATCTTCCTCGCACCGTAAACTCCGACCTGACCACGAAGTTTTACAGCAAGTTCTTCGCCCGCCCCTTGGCGACCTACTCGCGTCTAAACGAAAGCTATGTCCGCCACTACAAGGCCGCCTTAAAAAACAAGGGAGCGCAGGCCACTGGACTCGCCATCCGCCTCAACAACGAGTTCGAAACCATAACTCGCGCTCTGAAAATCGATGAAGTTGCGTCCTCCTTTAGCACCAAGGAACAAGCCCTCTTCACCGTGGGTTTTCATCATCAAAACCACTGGAACAAGCGCAAAGGCGAAGATCGGGTTGCTTGGCTGGAGCACCTCGGACTCGACCCTTATAACGACACGCTCCTCATCGCCCCACTCAAAGAAACCCAAACTGCCAACGCCTGATTTAAATCCCCATGAAATCCCCCATCCAAAAACGCTACGAATTCGTCTTCCTCTTCGATGTCAAAAACGGCAACCCCAACGGCGATCCCGACAACGCCAATTCCCCTCGCATGGACTATGAGACTCAACACGGGTGGGTTTCGGACGTCTGCCTGAAGCGAAAAATCCGCAACTACGTCAGTCTGGTTCAAACCAAAACCGACGGCTCCCCCGAAGACGGATACGACATCTATGTGAAAGAACGTTCAATCCTCAACCATGCCCACCAAAGGGCTTACGACGCGCTGGGTCTGAAAATCGAAAAGAAGACCAAAGCCGAAGAAAAAAACCGGATCGCCGACCAAGCCCGCCAATGGATGTGCCAGACTTATTTCGATATCCGTATGTTCGGAGCCGTCATGACCACGGGAGTCAACTGCGGCCAGGTGCGAGGGCCCGTCCAGCTTGCCTTCGCGTCCTCCATCGACCCCATCGTATCTCAGGAGCAATCACTCACCCGCATGGCAGTCACGACTGTCGAAGAATCCGAAAAGCAGGACGGCAGCAACCGCACCATGGGGCGCAAGGAAATCGTCCCCTACGGATTGTATCGAGCACACGGTTTCGTCAGCGCGGCATTCGCCCAACAAACGGGTTTTTCCGATGAAGACCTCGAACTGCTATTCGAAAGCCTCGAGAACATGTTCGATCACGATCACTCCGCCGCCCGCGGAGAAATGGCTCCCCGAGCCCTGCTCGTTTTCGAACACGACTCCGCCCTTGGCAATGCCCCTTCCCACAAACTCTTTGAGCGCGTGACCGTGACCAAGAAGCCCGGTGTCGAGGTGCCGCGCGCATTTTCCGACTACGACCTGACCATCGACGAGGCCAACCTCCCCACCGGTGTCACCCTCCATCGCCGGATCTGAGAAGCTCAGGCCACCACCATTGACTTAGTCCATTAGATTAGCTAAGTAATCGGCATGTCCTCAGATACTGTCAACATCCACGAAGCCAAGACGCACCTCTCCAAGCTGCTCGCCCGAGTAGAGGCCGGTGAAGAGATCACGCTCGCGCGGGCAGGCAAGCCCATCGCGCGACTCGCGCCCGTGCCCGCTCAAGCCAATCGCCAACCGGGAGCCTGGAAAGGACTGCTCTCCTACGATGATCCCGACGAGCCGTTGAAACCTCTGGACGATGCCGACGCCGGCCTCGTGCCTTCCCCCACTGATCCGTTGAATTCGTGAGACTGCTGCTTGATACCCATGCGGTCCTCTGGTGGCTGGAGTCCAATCCCCGACTTTCGCAGCGTGCCCGGCGCGCGATCACAAAAGGGGACATGCCAGTCTTTGTGAGTGCCGTTTCCATCTGGGAAATCGAAAACAAACTCCGACTTGGACGCCTTGGATTGGCCCTGGGATCGTCCCCCGACTGGGGACAGACCTTGGCAGAACAATCTTGGCAACCGCTGGCTCTTGGCCCGCGGCACGCAGCTCTGGCGGGCAACTTCCCGCAAGATCATCGGGATCCTGCAGACCGATTTCTGGCCGCCCAAGCGCACCTCGAAGACCTCACCCTGGTGACGGTCGATGAGGCGTTTGCCCACTTCCCCGTCAAAACCATTTGGTAGCCCCTTCACGCGATGTCCTACGCCGAGGCTGATCTTCTTCCCATCTCGGCGCTGCAACATCTGCTCTTCTGCCCGCGACAGTGCGCCCTGATCCACAACGAACAGCTCTGGGCCGAGAACCAGCTCACCGCCCAGGGCCGCGTGCTTCATGAACGTGCTCACGAGCCCAAACACGAAACCCGCCCCGGCGTGCGCATTATGCGTTCACTGTATCTGAGTTCCCGCCAATTCGGGCTGCGCGGGGTCGCCGACATTGTCGAATTTCACCGTGACGGCACCCTTCTACCAGTCGAATACAAACGCGGCCGACCCAAGGCCAACGATTGCGACCGCATCCAGCTCTGCGCCCAGGCTCTGTGCCTGGAGGAAATGCGCCGGACGACGATCAACCAAGGTGCCCTTTACTACGGGCAAAGAAGACGACGCACTGAAGTCACCTTTGACGACAACCTGCGCGCCCGTACCTACGCTGCCACCCGTGAGCTTCACCAATTGATCGCCTCGGGAAAAACTCCGCCCGCGATTCGCGAGCCCAAATGTGACAACTGTTCTCTCCTCGACCTCTGCCTCCCCCAAGCTCTGCGCTTTTCCCGTGGGGCCGAAGGGTGGTTTCGCCGGCAGATCCGTTCTCAACTTTAGCTCGAGTCAAACCCCTCGTCATGCGTCGACACCTGAACACCCTCTATGTCACCACTGATGGGGCCTACTTGCTTCAAGATGGTGAAACCGTAGCGGTCCGAATTGCCCGAGAAACCAAGCTTCGGGTGCCTTTGCACAATCTCGAAGGCATCGTCACCTTCGGCTGGGATATCGGGGCTTCACCTCAACTCATGGCTGCCTGCGCGGACCGCGGCGTGACCCTTTCGTTCTGCGACCCCCATGGTCGCCTCCTCGCCACCAGCCACCGTTACGCCCCCGGCAACGTCCTCCTGCGCCGCGCCCAGTATCGCGCTGCCGACGATCCTAATGCCAGCCTCACTGTCGCCCGAAGCTGCATAGCCGCAAAAATCGCCAATTCTCGACTCATCCTGCAACGCGCCCAGCGCGATCATGCACCAGCGGGTTCCCCCCGGGCGGAATCATTGGCACAGGCCGCCGCCCACCTCGCTCACCGGATCGAGGCCACCCTCGCAGCACCCGATCTCGACGCTCTGCGCGGCATCGAAGGCGATGCTGCTGATTCCTATTTCCAACAATTTAACCACCTTCTGACCCATCCCGAACCCAGCTTTCGCTTCACCCAACGGAGCCGCCGTCCCCCCTTGGACCCTCCGAATACCTTGCTTTCGTTTCTCTACAGCCTGCTGGCCCATGATGTTCGGTCCGCCTGTGAGGCCGTTGGTCTGGACGCCGCCGTCGGCTTCCTTCACCGCGACCGTCCCGGTCGCCCCGGACTGGCGCTCGACCTTATGGAAGAGCTCCGCCCCGTCCTTGCCGACCGGCTTGTCCTGACGCTCTTCAACCGGCAACAACTCAAACCCACCGACTTCATTACCGAGCCCACGGGTGCTGTTCGCCTCCGCGACGATGCGCGCAAGCAAGTGCTCGTTGCCTGGCAGGAGCGCAAAAACGACGAACTCATCCATCCCTTTCTCGACGAAAAAGTTACCCTCGGCCTCGTACCCCACCTCCAAGCCCGCCTGTTGACCCGCCACCTGCGCGGCGACCTCGACGCCTATCCCGCCTTTCTTTGGCGTTAACCCGCCCTCAATCCATGTATGTCCTCATCACTTACGACGTCGCCACCGGCACCACCGATGGTGCCAAACGCCTGCGCCACGTCGCTCGTGCCTGCGAAAACAAGGGCCAGCGTGTGCAGAATTCCGTGTTCGAATGTGAACTCCCACCCGCCGATCTGGTGTTTTTGAAAAAAGAATTGCTCGAAATCATCGACCCGGCGACCGACAGCCTGCGATTCTACCACCTTGGCAACAACTGGCGAAGGCGCGTGGAACACCACGGAGCCAAACCTGGTTACGACATTGGCGGTCCACTGATGGCCTGAAAGCACGATTGCGAACCTCGAGCCCCCATTCCCATCACCAAGGGTTCGCGCCATCCATATCTCGCTTTCGAACATTGAGTTAAGAAAGTCGATCTACCAGGCGGTCTGAACGATTCGACCCCAGGACATAGGTTCGCGGAAAAGCCACTCTTGTTCTTTGACAGTCAACATCTTTCATAGCGGCTGTCGCACCCCATCCGGGGTGCGCGGATTGAAACACACCAGTCCCGTAACTGTCCGGGATTCGGTGCGTCGCACCCCATCCGGGGTGCGCGGATTGAAACTGTCTGGGGTTGCGATCGATCCAGTTGGCCAGGGTCGCACCCCATCCGGGGTGCGCGGATTGAAACCACCGTTAACTATTGCGGACTGATAAAGTCCACGTCGCACCCCATCCGGGGTGCGCGGATTGAAACTGGCGGTCGTGGCCGCCCTGTTGGTTGCGGTTGGTCGCACCCCATCCGGGGTGCGCGGATTGAAACGGACAACGGCCTCGAGTTCCTGGCCGACCTTGGTCGCACCCCATCCGGGGTGCGCGGATTGAAACCGGAGAATGTCCTGCCCGTAGAACATCGGGAGTTGTCGCACCCCATCCGGGGTGCGCGGATTGAAACTGATAGAGCGTGCGGGGTCCACGTTGAACTCTGGTCGCACCCCATCCGGGGTGCGCGGATTGAAACGTTTACAGTAACTAACCCATTCCGTTATCCGTCAGGTCGCACCCCATCCGGGGTGCGCGGATTGAAACTCTGGTTTAGCGTACCAAAGAGCAGGACCGGGCGTCGCACCCCATCCGGGGTGCGCGGATTGAAACACTCGATGATCTAAAGGACTTGCCGCATATCGGTCGCACCCCATCCGGGGTGCGCGGATTGAAACTCCATAAATATGGGGAAAGGCGGATGGCGGGTCGTCGCACCCCATCCGGGGTGCGCGGATTGAAACCCCTCACCGATAGCAAACTGGACATCAAAAATTGTCGCACCCCATCCGGGGTGCGCGGATTGAAACACCGCCGAAACGAGGGGGTTATATGTGAACTTCGTCGCACCCCATCCGGGGTGCGCGGATTGAAACCGCATGGCTGAAATCATCATGCGGAAGGAGGTGTCGCACCCCATCCGGGGTGCGCGGATTGAAACCGCTCCAGGTTTGCGAGTCCCACGACAGGTCGGTCGCACCCCATCCGGGGTGCGCGGATTGAAACTCGAACAAAGCCAGCGAACCCGGCCTATTCGTGTCGCACCCCATCCGGGGTGCGCGGATTGAAACTCCATTACATCGTCTTGGTTGCAGAAGTGAAAGTCGCACCCCATCCGGGGTGCGCGGATTGAAACACTGAAACCACCGGAGGAAGCGGGGCCGACTGGGGTCGCACCCCATCCGGGGTGCGCGGATTGAAACTCCAGCTTTCCGGCATCGGCTCACTCGCCACCGTCGCACCCCATCCGGGGTGCGTGGATTGAAACCGTGAAAACACGGCCGTGAAAGGGCCGCATGGGTCGCACCCCATCCGGGGTACGTGGATTGAAACGTATAACCACTGCGCCCAAATATTAAGCTCCGAAGTCGCACCCCACCCGGGGTGCGTGGATTGAAACATATGACTAAGCCGACAGACGACCTAGCTCTGGTCGTACCCTATCCGGAGTGCGCGGATTGAAACAGCAGGTAACCCGGAACCTCGGACATATCGCCGGTCGCACCCCACCCGGGGTGCGCGGATTGATCCTGCACTACCGCTTCGGCAAACCTTGGCGAAGCGGCTGCGCCCCGTTCATTTGAACGGGGCGTTTTCTTTGGTCATTCTACTGCTTCGGCCGCTGGATCAACTCGACTTCGTAGCCTTCGGGTGCATCGAAGAAGGCGATAACCGATCCACTGCCCGTTTGGGTCGGACCGTCGCTGAGTTCGTAGCCGGCTGCCTTTGCCTCGGCGGCAAACTGCTCAAGGTCATCCACCTCGAAGGCAAGGTGCATGAGGTCTTCCTGCACCTCAACCGCAGGTGCGCCGTCCGGCATCTGGCAGATCTCGATTTCCTCGTCGCTGTTGGGCGTTTGCAAAAACACCAACTGAGCGCCCCGGGGGGACGTGTGGCGGCGGGATTCCGTCAGCCCGAGGGCTTCCGTATAGAATTTCACCGTCGCATCGATGTCATTAACACGCATGCGAGTATGGAGGAGTTTTTTGACCGTAGGCATAGGACTTAATCCTACGCAATCAGGCAGCTTTTAAAACCTCCAACCTCACAAAATTGACCCGCCTCAATGAGTCGTAGCGGCATCGAAGGCTCCGATGACCCGCGAACTGCCGCCCGGGAAAACATCGGCCAGGGTCTCGATGATGGCCGAGCCGCGTGCATTGGGTGAGTAGCCGACGACATTGATGCTGGGCAGATCGTTGCCGGAGCTTTCGTAAAGCACCCGGGCCTGACGCCGGACAAAGCGCACAAGTTCATCCGTTTCGTAATAAGTCGTGGGCCGACCGGGGCGCGACGGCCCGGGACGGGAAGGAGCTCCGCGTGAACCGCCCTCACGCACCACCGGCGGGAGTCCGCGTGCCTCGCGCTCGGCAATGATGCGATCGCGCTCCGCTCGCCACACCGCCCGCTTTTCTTCGTATCCCGCCATCTCGCGCTGCCCCCGCTGGCTCGCCTCGTAACGCGCCCGTTCTTCCTCGTAGCGCTCAACCCGTTGACGCCAGCGTTGCTCATCGGATGAGGAACGTCCCTGGCGAATCGAGGGCGTGCCATCGGTGATCATGAAAACAAGATCGGCCCGCATCTCCAAAGCGGCGGCAAAAGCCAAGTCCATCCGGGAGCTGCCTCCCGCACCGTTCCAATCGATCATTTGCGGTTCGTAGTTTTTGCGAAACGGCCCGCGGCGCTCAATTTTGCCTTCACGCAAGCGCCAATAGGGGCCGATCCATTCCGCCACCTGCGAGGTGTTGTCGGCGGTCGCCACCACCATGCGCGGAGCGTAGACATCGAGCGAACGGCCAAACACGATGATGTTAAAGAAGGTGCCGGGCGACAGTCGCTCCACCATGGCGACCAGTTCCGCTTTGACCCGGTCGTAGCCGGGCAAATCACCGCGCTCGGGCTCGACCATCGATGCCCCGCCATCGACCAGAAACACCACCCTTTCGCCCTGTTTTTTTATGCCAAAAAAATCAACTGCGGACATTCCAAACGAGAGGCCGCCACCACCATCGCTGAGGCGCCCCAGTCCGCGACCCATGCCGCCCGCCCCCGCCACGACCGGGGTGCCGGCCAGCGCGGAGGTACCAAACGCTCCGCCCGGAGCTTCGAGTTGATCAAACGAACGATTCAGCAACGAGTCGGCCTGGCCGGAAATGCGATCCGGTGGGCGGCTGCTTTGACGCTGCAGCTGCTGTAGTTGCACCCGGTAGGCCATGTCAGCTGGTGGAATCCGCTGCGGAGGTGGCGGAGAAGTGAACGTGGCTTCCGGAGGTTGCGTATGGCGATAGATTCGCCACGAAGCGAATACAAGGCCCGCCACCACATGCACCGCCGCGCTGATGACAATCACCCAAAAAAGCGTGCCGCGAGGCCGGCGGAAAGCTGCGACGGATGAAGTCATTCGAGGTTGAACGACACCAGGGAGATCTCCGCTACGGCACAGGCGTTGAGCACATCTATGATGCGTTGATGCGCCGCGTTGTCCTCGGCTTGCACCACAATAAAAGCGGGAACCTTCGCATCAGCCGCAGCCATCCGAAACCGGGAAAGGACCCGGGTCAATTGGGGCAGGTCGCGACTTGCCGGATCATCAAATGGTTGGCCGTTCAGCCAAACCGATCCATCCGCGCGAATGTCGAGCACCTGCTCCTCCGGCATGTCGAGGGGCTCGGATTGTTGCACCCGGCCGGGCAACGACATGCTGATATCCGCCTCCTCCTGCACAAAAGCCGCGGTGACCATGAAGTAGATCAACAGCAGGAAAACGATATCCAACATCGAATCCAAAGTGAAGCCCGTGTCCTCGCCGGCCGTGGGATCAAAACCCTTCATTGCTCTAACCTCCTCCTTCCGATTGCAGCGAAGAAAAAATGATGTCCGCGATACCGGCGTCGCGACAGACCTTCATGACCTGTTTGATCAGACCGTAGGTGTTCGCGTGATCAGAACGAATCACAATCCGCGTAGCAGCTTCCTCATCATGCCAAGCCCGCACCTGCCTGGCCAACTCATCGAGGGTGACGGGCTGCGCGCCCGCCCAAACCTGCCCGTCGGCCGAGACCGAAATCAACATGCGCCCCTGCTGGTTTTCGGCAATCGCCGCGTTCACCGCCAAGGGAAGATCCACCTCGATTTTTTCGCGAGTGACGAACGTCGCCACGATCATGAAAAACGCGATGAGCTGGAAAACGATGTCCATCATCGGAGTCATGTCGAAGCGGGCGTCTTCGCCCCCAAGGCCGGCGATCTTCATGTGGGTTGCGCTTAAGCTCGGGTCGTCTTGGCCTGCGCCAGGCTGTGATGCAGGTCGCCACAGATGCGGGCGAGCCGGGAGGTCAGTCGCGCGTAGCGGCTTTTGAAAAAGAAAAACGCAAACATCGCGGGGATGCCGACAACCAAGCCCACCGCCGTCGTGATGAGTGCCTCCGAGATATTGTCGGCCAACAACTCGGGACGACCCATTCCTCCCAGGGCAATGTTGCGGAACGCTTTGATCATGCCCGACACCGTGCCCAGCATTCCCACCATCGGGGCAAGGGTCGCGATGATGGAAAGGTAGCTGATGATGCCGAATGGCCCGGCCACCTCTTCCACCGAGGCCTCCTCCATCGCCTTCTCCACCGCCTGTGCATCGAAATTGGGGCCGTCAGCACGCACCAGACCAGCCCGGGTGATGTTGGCGACCAAACAGGGTTGAGCCTCACAGATGGCTTGTGCCGCCGGAACATCCCCCTGCCCCAGCGCTTGATCGAGTTCGACGACAACGTCAGGCCGCAAAAGCGGCTGCTCGCGGACACTCAGTGCGTTATAGAGAATCAAACCAAAGGCAGCGACCGAGAAGAGGACCAGCGGATACATCGCCCAACCGCCCTGCCGCCACAACTGGCCCAAATTCACATCACCGCCTCCGACCGCCGCCTCCTGCGCATACATCAGGGTGGGCACCAACAACAAGAGCAGCAGCCATCGGGTGAGGGATAACCACGGGAAAAACGAGGAGGTCTGTTTCATAAGCGAAGGAAGAGAAGAGGGGATCAGGGGGCTAGGAGTTGACGGGCCGCAGACGAGCGAGGTCGGCCTCGATCAAGTCGGCCTGCCTGGTGTATCCAGATAGTCGATATGCCTGGGCGAGAGTCCGGGTTATCTCGAATCGCCATTCGCTCGCCGCCGTCGTATTAAGCAAAGTCTGTCCCAACACATCGAGGGCGCGGGCATGGGCGCCTTTCTCCAACCAAACCAATCCCGACAACAGACCGTTCAGTCCCTCGTGTTGTCCAAGCGTCGCACGATCCGGTTTGAAGTTGTTCACCCAGGCCGCCGCCATCAGGGGACTGCCTTGTTGCCACTGGCAGTAAGCGATCAAGACATCCCAACCAGCGGACGCGGCCGCCGGGCTCGCCTCCCGCAGTCGGCTGTAGACCGCCTCGGCATGTCTCCAGTGCCCCGCCGCCCGGAGTTCGTGAGCCACCACCGTTGCGGCCTGCCTGACTGGGGATCGGTCCTGCATGACCCCCTGGGGGATGCGAGCCAGCAACCACGCGGCATCTTCAACCCGGCCCGCCGCTTGCAAGGCATGCACCAGCCGCAGGATCTCGTGGGCCAGCGGCAACTCATCCGGCCAACGGGTCAGGGCGGTGGCGACGGCAATCGCCTCGGGCCATAGCTCTTGGCTTGTCAGCAACCCCAGGTAGAACCGCACCGCCGCGGCGACATTGGAGCTCTCCATCCGCGCGTAGGGCACCCATTCGTCAAGTTGGTGGCGGAGCATGAACACCGCTTCAGCAGGGCGGCCGACCGATGCCCGTCGTTTGGCTTCATTTAACACCGCCGGAAGCTCAAAGAGCAATCCGTCAACATCTTCGGCCCGGATCCGAGCCTCTCCCGCCGAGCCATCGGTCGGAGCCAAACGCAGAAGTCCATCTGCATCAAAACCACGCACCTCCATTTCGCGGCCATCAGCACCGCCCCAACGCGCCGTGACCGCAGCAGTCAAGGGCTCCCCCGCCGCCACTCCGATCAGGAGCAAACCGACCCAACGGCGTAGCGTGCTCACGACAGACCTCCCAACGCTTGTATCCTCTCCCGTGCCTGTTCGATCGCCGGCTCTTCCGCAAAACGCACATCGGCCAAAAGCTCTTCGTAGGTGGCGATCGCATCACCCACCCGGTCCAGTTTCTCCAGGGCCAAACCACTGATCAAATAGGCCTGCGCCGCCCATTTGGTCACCGCCCCGTAAAGCACATAGACGCGTTGGCTAAATCCAAAAGCCGCCTCGTAGCCGCCGGCTTCAAAATGAGTCAGGCCAATCTTGTAATTGGCTTCGGCCCACGCCTCGCCTCGCCACTCCCGCACTTTCAAAACCTCCCGGTAGGCGGAAACCGCCGCCGCACTCGCCCCGCGCTCCCGCTGCAAATCCCCCTGGCGCAACCAGGCTAAAACCGCGTGCTCGGAATCCGGGAAGCGTTGGACCAATTGAGCCCAGGCCGAAATCGCATTGCGGTGGTTGTCTTGGGCCGTGTGCGCCAAGGCGAGGATCGCCAGGGCATCGGCAGAAAACGGTCCCCAACCGTCGCGGGAAACCGCCGACTCTGCGAGGGCTGCCGCGCGAGCCGGGTCTCCGGCCAAGGCCACGCGGGCTGCCGCGAGCAAGACCGCCGCGCTCGCAGCCTCTTCATTGTCCGGCGACAATGCGACCAAGCCATCCGACGCAGGATCGAGTTCACGCAAGATCTTGCTGAGACGCAGCTGCAGGGTGACCCGGTCCTCGGCCTTGGCGATGGCGAGGGCATCCTGCAAAACGTCCTTGGGATCATGGCCTCGAGCTGATCGAAAGTGGGCGGCGAATTCCCGCAACATGAGGTCCGGGCCTGTGTCCCCGGGGTCATTGCCAAACTCCAAGATCGACTCGATCCATAGCTCGAGCATCTCCTCGGCTTGGCCCCGCGCAATCTGGGCTCGACCCAGCTGATACAAAGCGTCGCCGGCTTTCCCATCACGCCCCCAACGGCGCAGATACGATTCATACCACTCCGCCATCTCCACCCACCGGGACTGCGCCGCCAGAATGTCCCCGCCGGCAAAGACCGCGTGGTTGACGTAGGGAAGATTGGGTGGGTCGAGCCAAGCGCCGGCCTCGCGCGCATCGGCATAAGCGTCGAGTGCGGTGGTCCATTCCTCGTCCGATGCGGCAATGTCGCCCAACAACGCGTGCGCTTCACAGGCGAGTCGACTATCCGGGTAATCGATGAGGAAGCCCTCGAGTTTCCGCTGCGCTCGGGTGGTGTGTTGCAAGCCAAACCACGCCACTCCAATGCGGTAATGAGCGTCTTCGGTATAACCTCCGTCGGGGTAGCGGCCCACGATGTTTTCAAAATGATCGAGGGCATTGCGAAAGTCCCCGGCAAGGATGTCCGCCAAACCCAACCAATAGTGCAGCCCGTCGCTAAAACCTCGATCGGGATACTCCTCCAGGATGGGGGCCAACTGTTCGCGGAGCGTCCGAAAGTCCTCTGCCTCCATCAGCGTAGCCCCGACCAAGTAAATCAATTTGGGAGCTTCCTGCAGCTGTGGGTCCAACCGCACGCGTTCGAGATAGATGCCCGTGAGCTCACGAACCGCTCCTTCGTCCTCCGTCCGTTTCGTGGATTCAAGCAGCTCGTAGGCCACATCACCGATAAAACGCACGTAGGGTGCCGACCGGAGATAACGACGAGCCAAACGCCGGGTCCGGTCCTCAAACTGAGTCGCCGCAGCCATTTTGACCTGGCCGTAGAGGGCCTCTTCCGCGAACCCCGCGGCATCGCTGTCGGCAGAGGTTTGGGCGGCGCGTTCCAATCGTTCGAACGCCCAAAACGCTTCAAAAAAACGCTCCCGGGCCATGTAACAGCGGGCAATGCGGAACGTGAGCGCCGGGCCGTAATCCGGCACACGGTTTTCATCCTCCGATTCGGCTGCGATCATGGGATCGAGCACTGCCACCCGCGCCTCTGCCTGGGCCAGCTCGCCTTGCAGGAGCAGCCGGCGGTCGGCCAGCCAATCCACGCCTGCCACCCGGTTCAGTTCAGCCTGCAAGCGGCTGATCTGGTTTTGCCAGAACGTGAGAAGCTCATCGGGATTCAACACGAGCTCGTAAAAGTAAAGCGCCTCTCCCAACCGCTGCGCTTCATAGAGCCGGTCTCCGCCGCGAAGCAGTGCCAGATTGAGTGCCAGATCAAATCGCACGTTGCCCGCGCGCGGGTGGATTTCCGGAAGGAGATCAAGTGCGGCCGGGAAGTCATCCTGAGCCATCGCAGCTTGAAGCAGATAGGAGGAAGCCTTGGCGCGTTTCTCATCGGCGGAAATCAAACCGGGCACGTCGAGCAGCGCTGATTTAAACTGGTGGAATACCGAACCCCCGGCATCCCAATCGCGCTCGATGAAAACAGTGTCGGCGTAACGCTCCCAAAACTGAGCGCGCAGCTCTACAGCCAAATCCCGTTGCAAGCCCTCTTGGGCGAGAACCGCATATTGATCTCGTGCATCGGCCCAGCGGCGTCGGTAGAAAAAACTGTCAGCGTGATACAACCGGGCGGACGCAATTCGATCGGAATTGGGGAAAAGGGAGAAGAACTCGGAAAAGGCGTTCTCGGCCGCATGGAAATCGGACTGCTGAAGCTGACCGACTCCCAGAAAGAACAGGACCTGCTCCCGGGCTCGCACGGCTGCGCTGTCTTCGGATTCGCGCAGTCGGCGATTCAGTTCGGTGAGGAATGGCACGGCGGTCGAAAACGCCGATCGTTCGATATGAGACGAAGCGATGTCTTGCAGTTGCGACGTGCCTAGCGTCGACGTATCCTGGCCCATCCCAAAAGTCGGAAGCAGCGCGACGACAAGCAGGAAGCCCCACCAGGGACGCCACCAATCACCAAGTCGGGGCCGACAAAACACGCCGCGGAGCCAAGTCACCTGCGCTGGTGCTCGCAATCGCAAAGCCGTGGCCACGCGTTGCGAAATCTAGGGATGAAAAACCGTCAACCGCACTCTCGCACCGGCTTGCCCACCACCCGGAATCGCAGCCTTGCCCCTTGGAAACATGATCCATTGGCAGGGTTCATCCGACCCGAAAGTCGTGTCTTGTAGCGTGGTATTCCCCGGAGCGTTACTTTGCTTCCCCCGACTGACCTTGCTCCGTCTGATCAGTCGATTCACGGACCACACAATGTCTCCCGCACTCCGTGAAAGGCCCTCAAATGTTTAAGTGGAGGGCGCGTTTGGCTTCCCGCGGCCTCCATCTAGCCTTCGATTTTTCTGCCGGGCAGAAGGGGCGCCCTTCATGCCGCAAACCCACCCTTGTTCTTGCTCGATGAAATCCAGATTCTGTTCCGTAGGCCTTTCCATCGCGTTCATTCTCACTCCTGTGCTGTTCGCCACCCGAGACGCCGCCATTGATATCAAGCTCGCCGAGATTCGGGAAGTAGCCAATGCTGGGCCGTTCAAGGCCAACTGGGATTCCCTGGCCCACTACAAGATTCCCGAGTGGTATCAGGACGCCAAGTTTGGCATCTTCATTCACTGGGGAGTCTACTCCGTGCCCGGCTACGGCAACGAGTGGTATCCCCGCGAAATGTATCGCCAGAAGGGTAGCCGACGCGGCATCTACGAACACCACCAAAAGACCTACGGTCCCGACTTCGGCTACAAGGATTTCATCCCCATGTTCAAGGCCGAGAAATTTGACGCCGACGCCTGGGCCGAACTCTTCAAGAATGCAGGTGCCCGCTACGTGGTGCCTGTCGCCGAACACCATGATGGCTTCCCCATGTATGCCTCAGACTACACCCATTGGGATGCGACCGAAATGGGACCAAGGCGCGATATCATCGCCGAGTTAAACGAATCCGTACGCGCAGCCGGCCTTCACTTTGGAGTCTCCAGCCACCGTGCAGAGCACTGGTGGTTCTACGGCGGAGGCCGCGAGATCCCCGGTGCCGACGTCAACGATGACCGCTACCGCGCCCTCTACGGCCCGGCCCGCGATCGCGACGAATCCGAAACGGGGGTAACCATTCCGGATCAGGCCTTTCTGGACGACTGGCTGCTGCGCTGCGCCGAACTCGTCGACAAGTTTGAGCCGGAGATCCTGTGGTTTGACTGGTGGATCGCCTCCCCTCCCTTCTCCGCCCACCTGCAGACCTTTTCCTCCTACTACTACAACCGTGGAAAGACTTTCCCCAACATGGTGGCGATCAATTACAAGGCCTTTGGTGGTGAGTCTTTTCCCGACACTGCCGGCGTGCTCGACATCGAGCGCGGCGGCCTGGCCGACATCCGTGACCTTTATTGGCAGACGGACACCTCCGTCTCCAAGACTTCCTGGGGCTACGTAACCAACCACGAATACAAGACCGTGAACTCGCTGATCGACGACCTGGTCGACATCGTCAGCAAGAACGGCTGTATGCTGCTCAACATCGGCCCCAAACCCGACGGCACCATCCCTCAAAAAGAACAGGACATGCTGCTCGAAATGGGCGAGTGGTTGCAGCTCAACGGTGAGGCCATCTACGGATCACGCACTTGGAAGACCTTCGGTGAAGGTGCCACCAAGGTGAAAGACGGCACCATGCACAACGATGCAGAGAAAAACCGCACGGACTTCAACGCCGATGATATCCGATTCACCACCCAGGGCGATGTGCTTTACGCCATCCTGCTCGACTGGCCCGGCAGCGGGAAAAGGATAACCGTGCGCTCGTTCACGAGCGAGGCGGTGCCACACATAGGATCGGTTTCATTGCTCGGCTCCAGTAGTGAGTTGGCCTGGAGCCAGGACGACGCCGGCCTGCATGTCACCCTGCCACGCCAAGCCCCCGGCAAGCACGCCTTCACCCTGAAAGTCACCCCAAAACCCTGAACCGGTGCGCTGGCGCAGCGCCCAGACTGTCCCTTGGTCGCGGCCGTCCTCGCCACGGCCATCGTCCAAACTGTGCTGGGACGTTCAACGAGCGAAATCGCCGGTGCCTTGAAACGGTGAAACTCTACCGAACCACCCCGCATTTGCTTCTCTGTAATCAGCGCCCGTCAGAATGATCTGAGACCCACCTGCCCTCTTCAGATATTTTAACCGCAGATTCCGCAGAGAGCTCAGATCAATCCCACTTCCCCGCAACTTTCACCACAACGCAGACTGTCGGGCGTAAAGCCCGACCCACATGAGGACGAGCAACTTGCTTGTGGGTCGGGCCCTGGTCGCCTCTGGCGCCGCCGAAGGCGGGTAAACTTCATGCCCGACAACGAGCGGCATTCAGTGTTCAAATTTCTTGAGAGCCTGTCCGCCTTGGGCAGGAAAACTTCGTTTCCCTCCAAATGCCCCGCACTCAAAAACGATTCATCGTCCTGGCCGTTCTTTTTGGCTGCGTGTGGATCAATTACATGAACCGGACGAACATCTCGATCGCCGGAACCACGATGCGGGAAGATATCGGCATCGATATGGTCAAGATGGGGCTGGTTTTCTCGGCTTTCAGTTGGACCTACGGCTGGTTGCAAATCCCCGGTGGCGCCGCGGCTGACCTGTTCCGCACCCGGCCCTTCTACGCCATCATCATGTTCTGCTGGTCGGCCATCACCGTCCTGCAGGGCTTCGCCAATTCCCTGTTCTCCCTGATCGGGCTGCGCCTGTCGCTCGGCCTGTTCCAGGCGCCCTCCTATCCCGCGCACAACAAAATGGTCACACGCTGGTTTCCCACCAACGAACGGGCCACCGCGATCGCCGTTTACACCTCGGCCCAGTTCCTCGTGCTGGCGCTCATGCCCCTGGTATTTGTTTACCTCATGAACACGGTCACCTGGCGCGGCCTATTCATCGTCACCGGCGCAGTGAGCATGCTTGGGGCCTTCGCCATGTATGCGATCTACCGCGACCCGAAGGACCATGCGACGGTGAGTCGAGAGGAACTCGACACCATCGAACAGGGGGGAGGCTTGATCCATAACGGCGGCGAAGCCCGGACGGATTCCTCTCAGGATAAATTCAACTGGAGTGACTTCGCCGAGGCGTTCAAGCACCGCAAATTGTGGGGCGTCTATATCGGCCAGTTCTGCCTTGGATCGCTGTTCGTTTTTTTCCTCACGTGGTTTCCCTCGTATCTCAAGGACACGCGCGGGCTGACCTTGGAATCAATGGGACGTTGGGTGATGATTCCACCACTCGGCGCGTTCGTGGGTGTGCTGCTGTCGGGTTTTCTTTCCGACCAGCTGGTCAAACGCGGCGTCTCCGCCGGGACCTCGCGAAAAGTTCCCGTCCTGTGCGGCATGGTGTTGGGTGCCTCCATCATCGGCGCCAACTACACCAACAGCACCGCCATGGTGATCCTGTTCATGACGATCGCGCTTTTCGGCAATGGCCTCGCATCAATCGCCTGGGTCTTCATCTCGTCCATCGCCCCGATTCGCTGCATGGGACTGGTCGGCGGCGTGTTCAATTTCATCGGCAATCTTGCCGGCATCAGCCTGCCGATCATCGTGGGCTATCTGGCCCGGGACGGTAATTTCGAATCCGGTCTGATCTACATCGCCGTCGTATCGATCGTGGGTTTCTGCAGCTACCTTTTCCTCGTGGGCAAAGTCGAACGCATCGAACTCACGAAACAATAGTCCTGCTATCCCGGGCCGTCACCATCCGGCGAATTTTGTCCAGCCGGACAATTCTAGCGAAGGGTGATTTTGATCACGTGGGCGAACCGACCGACCTGGGTCGCAGGGATTTGGATCTCAAGATAATCAGGTTGGTGAGACCATTCGATCGTCTCGCCGTTGGCCAACCACCGCACGTCGCGAATCTCATCCTCAAGCACTCGGCCGCGCGAACCGAGCATGCGCAATCGCATGGTCTCCGCGCCGCCCGGCCACCCCAACAGGATCGCGTAAACCGCATCGCCATTTACCGTGTAGCGCACGTCGCCCGCGCCAAACCGGTTGTCGCCGGGTGAGTCGGAGTAATGCCCCGTCTTCACTTCGGACGGTCCCTCCCCATAGGCAAACCACGGCATTGCGCCGCGAATCGCCTCTTCGTTTTGCCGCAGCCAATCCCCCATCACTGTCAGCTCACGTTGGATCTCCACCGAAAAACTCCCGTCTGCCATGGGCGGCACGTTCAGGAGCAGGCGGCCGTTTTTGCTGACCACATCGCAGAGCAGGTCGATCAGGTAGTTGGCGTCCTTGATCCGATAACCTGCGGTGTAGAACCATGCATGGTCACCGCCTTCGTGCACGATCATGTCGATATCGGTCATCCACGGATCGTAGGTCAGTTCGCCCATCAACCCGTTCTCCACATTGCGCATGCCCACGCCCGGGGGAACATCCCTGGTCTTGTAGACGAATTCAACTTCCTCGCCCCGTGCCCGCCCGGATTCGAAAAATGAAGCAATGAAGGCCCGTTGCCAAAAACCGCTGAGGCCCGGCAGGTAGATGTCGACATCGGGCATGAGTTTGCCACCGACATACCTCCCCCTGTTTTTTGGGCGAGTGGTGCCCCCGAAGCTGGTATCCACCCAGGCGATGTCGGGCTGATACTTTGTCACCGCCTCCTGCATCAGGGCGACGGTGCGAGCCATCTGGGCCTCAGGCAGCCGGATCTGTTTTTCGATGTGATTTTTCCACCACACCACGTCGGTTGCGTCCTGATCGTGGACCACCCCGTAGAGCCCCTCGTAGCGGGGATCATTGTATTCCGGGTCTCCCTCCCAGTGCGGAAATCCGTAATGGTAACCGGTGTGAAACGAGGTGAGCAGCTTCAGGCCCCGCGCCTTGATCGCCACCGCCAGTTCACCGACGATGTCGCGATGCGGGGACAGCGCCGAGGAATTCCATTCCGTAAGCGCCGAGTCCCAATGCACGTAACCGCTGCCGTGCCACGCCACCGGCCCGGCAAACTCGGCCCCTGCCGCCACAAACAAATCGGCCCACGCCTCGGGATCGAAATTCTCGGCCGTGAACAGCGGAATCAATTCGCGGTAAGTCAGCTCCCCGTTGCCCTCGACCCGCCGGACCGATTGCAAACCCCAATGGCAGTAAATACCAAACTTGGCGGCATCCAACCAGGCCGGGGGATGGTTCCGCCGCAGCTCATTCCAAGTAGGCGGTGCATCACCGGCAAACCCACTGGGAAGCATTCCCAAGCTGCCGAGGCAAAACGCCATCCTCCGCAAATACAGCGCGATCTTCATGCCCCACGATCACGCCGCCGATCCACCCCACTCAACCCCGCCTCAAACTTGATCAATTAAACCCCGGGACCGCGTTGCAATGAACCGGTGAAGTGAGCGGGCGCGACCCCGAAGGTCTGCTTGAATACCCGTGAAAAGTGCGCCGCATCCTCGAACCCCACCTCCGCCGCCGCCGCTTTCACCGGTACCTGGCCGCGCCACAACAGCCGGGCCGCATGATTCATTTTCAAGCGCACCAGCAAGCGATAGGGCGGCTCGTCGTCATAGCGCCGAAACAGCCGCGAAACGTAGGCCTGGTCGAGGGCCACCTCGGCGGCGAGCTCGGCAATCGAACCGAGCCGGGGGTAATCTGATTCAATCAACTCCCGGCATTTTCGGTAACTCAAATAGGCCGGTGTCTCCCAGCCCCCTTGCTCCTGTTCCGACTCCTCCAATTGCAACAACAGCAGCTCCGCCAGCAGGACACACGAGCGCTCCGCCTTCCGGCCGCCCCGTTCCCCAAACTTGATCATCTGCCGAAAGGTCTCCTCGATCCACCGCACCCCGGCGAAGTCCAGCGCCCGCAACTCTCCCAGCGGACTCGCCGCAAACAACTGCTCGGCCCTGGGGCCATGCAAATCCACAAAGCACTTGGTCAGCGGCTGAACGCCGCGATTCTCAATGACCAAGCGGGTATTGGGAGTGTAGCCGAACAAACTGCCGGGGCGGAGCTCGAACTCCCGCCCGGCCAGACGAGCGTGGGCCCGGCCGGCCACCACGTATTCGATTCCCAGATAACCAAATTCCTCCCGCACCAAGCGGTAATCCGGCGCGCACTTTTCCTGTCCCCCGCAGGTGACCACAAATCCCGCCGACGGCGCCGGACTCAGATTCAGGAAAAAATAGGAAGCGTCCTGGACTTGGCGGGAAATGAAACTGGGCAGCGCCTGAGCCATGATCCGAATGCTTAAAATCCACCCTCAAATGTCAAAAATATCCAATAACTGGTCATGTCTAGCCATTCTCATTTTTCGCGAAATAGCCTATTTTCTCCATATCCCCCGTAAAACCCCACGTGTGGTTCCCCTGATCTGCCCCTCCGTTGCTCCGCCCTTTTGCCGGCCCAACCTTTTTGCCTCCCAGTAAGATGACATCAAATATCATCAATTTTCCGGCCTCAGAAGCCATTGACCCTGCCCGTGTTCCTCAGCGGACACTCTCCAGTGGTGACACCATACCCGCCATCGGCCTCGGCACCTTTGGTTCCGACCACATCTCCAACAAGGCGGTCGCCACGGCGGTCAAACAGGCCATCGCCGTGGGCTACCGCCACGTGGACTGCGCCTCCGTCTACGGCAACGAACGGGAGATTGGAATTGCCCTGCGGGAGGTCTTCGCCAGCGGGCTCGTGCGCCGGGAGGATCTATGGATAACCTCCAAGCTCTGGAACGACAAGCATGCCCCGGAGGACGTGGCCGCATCATGTCGCCAGACACTTGCGGACCTGCAGTTGGAGCAACTCGACCTTTACCTGGTCCACTGGCCCTTCCCCAATTTTCACGCCAAGGGCTGCGACGTCGATTCTCGTTCCGCCGATGCCCAGCCCTACCTTCACGATTATTTTTTGCGGACCTGGCGCGCAATGGAGCAACTCAAGGCGGAGGGACTCGTGCGCAACATCGGCACCTCCAACATGACCCAGGCCAAGCTCGAATTGCTGCTGCCGGACGCGAAGATCAAACCCGTCGTCAACGAGATGGAACTGCACCCCCACTTTCAGCAGCCCGCGTTGTTCGAGTATGTGGTGGCCCAGGGCATCCAACCCGTGGGCTTTTGCCCCATCGGTTCACCGGCTCGCCCCGCCCGCGATAAAACGGCAGAGGATACCGTCGACACCGAGGATCCGGTGCTGCGGGAGATCGCCGCCCGGCACGGGCTCCATCCCGCGACCCTGTGTGTCAAATGGGCCGAGCAACGTGGCCAAATCCCCATCCCCTTCTCGACCAATCCCCGCAACATGCTGGCCAACCTGAAAGCCCTCACCACCGCACCATTGAGCGAAGACGAAATGGCGGCGCTGTCCCGCATCGACCGCAATTGCCGACTCATCAAGGGCCAGGTGTTCCTGTGGCGCGACGACCAGTCCTGGGAGGACCTGTGGGACCTCGACGGCACCATTGCCCAATAATCCCCACTATTTATTACCGTTTCACTTCATGAGCACTCCTGTTTGCACCCGCATGACCGGTGCCATCCTGCCCGGTGACAGCACCACCAAACTCAAGGAATTCACCGTTCCCGAACCCGGGCACGGCGAGGTGCTCATTCGGACCAAGGCGTCCACCATCTGCGGCTCCGACATCCGCTGCATCTACCACGAGCACCTGGGCCAGGGGCCCGAGAGATACCAGGGCGTGATCGCCGGGCACGAGCCCTGCGGTCAAATCGAAAAGGTTGGGCCCGGCTGCCGTCGTTACCAGCCCGGCGACCGGGTCGTCGTGTATCATATTTCTGGATGCGGCGTGTGCAACGACTGCCGCCGCGGCTACATGATCTCGTGCACCAACAAAAAATACCGCCGCGCCTACGGCTGGCAGCGCGACGGCGGCATGGCCCCCTACATGATCGCCGAGGAAAAGGACCTGCTCACCCTGCCCGATGAGCTGAGCTACGTTGACGGTGCCCAGGTCGCCTGCGGTTTCGGCACCGTCTACGAGGGGCTTGAGAAAATCGGGATCAGCGGCAATGACGCCGTGCTGATCACCGGGCTGGGGCCGGTCGGCCTGGCGGCGGCCGTATTGTCCCGCGCCCTTGGAGCCAGGCAAATCATCGGCACCGATGCCATCGACGAGCGCCTGCAGATTGCCCGCGATCTGGGTCTCTGCGACCACGTGCTCAAGGCCGGGCCGGACAACGTGGACCAGGTGAGGGCATTGACCGGCGGCCATGGCGTGGAGCGCGCCGTGGATTGCTCGGCCCACCATGCCGCCCGCAGGACGGCGGTGCAGGCCACCCGCAAATGGGGCCGGATCGTGCTCATCGGCGAGGGAGGCACGATGAACCTCAATCCCTCGCCCGACATGATCCACGATCAGAAAACCATTTTTGGGTCATGGGTCACGGCCACCTGGCGCATGGAGGAGCTCCTTGAGCGACTCGTGCGCTGGGGGGTCCGCCCGGCCGACCTCGTCACCCATCGCTTCGCCCTCGAACAGGTGGGCGATGCCTACGCGTTGATGGCCTCCGGCAAGTGCGGCAAAGTCGCCGTCTGTTTCGACGAGGAACTCGTCAGCGCTTGACCCTTCTCTTTCCCCAACCCCAAGCCACCGTTATGCCCAACGCCTCCACCGGCCCCGCCCACCGGAAGTTTCCGGTCGTTCCCCGGGAATACCTCATTCCCTTCATCATCACGACCTGCTGCTTCTCCCTGTGGGGATTCGCCAACGATTTCACCAACCCGCTGGTGAAAGTGTTCGAACAGGTGTTCATCATCAGCACCTCGCAGGCCTCCTGGCTGCAGTTTGCCTTTTACACGGGTTACTTCTGCATGGCGATACCGGCCGCGTTGTTCATCCGCCGCTACTCCTACAAGGCCGCCATCATCTTGGGACTCGCCCTCTACGGCGGCGGGGCCCTGATCACGCTGCCGGCCAGCATCAGCGCCAATTTCTGGATTTTCTGCCTGGCGTCCTACGTCATCACCTACGGCCTCGCCTTCCTTGAAACCTCCTGCAACCCCTACATCCTCGCCATGGGTCCGCAGGAAACGGCAACCCAGCGGCTCAACCTCGCCCAGGCCTTCAATCCCATCGGCTCGCTGACCGGCATGGCTGTCGCCACCTTCGTGCTGGCCCCCGCCCTGATGGTGGGCGAATTCCGGGCCCAGCTCGGGGCCAACAATCCGGACCAAACGCAGTATCTTGTCTCCGACGCCGGCAACCTGCCCGCCGGAGCAACGCTCAAGGGGGACGAGGTCACCCTCGCCGACGGCAACACGGTGAAACTCTACGCCGAGGGGGTACCGGTCTTTGCCAATGAACTCCCGGGCGTCCTCGACGGCGCCGTGCCAAACGCCCTCAAGGGCCTGCGCTCCGCCAAACCGGAAAAGTTCAATGCCCTCCAGCAAGCCGACCTCGGCTTCGTGCGCACACCCTACATGGTGATCGCGGGTGTGGTGTTTTTCTTCCTCTTCCTGTTCGCCATCACCAAGCTGCCCCGGTTCAAACGCGACGAGAGGGATGCCCCCTTCTTCGCCGTGACCGGACGCCTGCTGCGGAAACCCCACTTCCGGGAAGGCGTGCTGGCCCAGGGGTTCTACGTCGGCGCCCAGATCATGTGCTGGACCTTCATCATCCACTACGGGATGGAGCAGGTTGGACTCGATCTCGGCACCGCCCAGAAGTGGAACATCGCCGCCATGGTGATCTTTCTCACCAGCCGGTTCATCTGCACCTTCCTGCTGCGCTACGTGAGCCCGGGCAAGCTGTTGTTCATCTTCGCCACAGGCGGCCTCGCCTTTACCGTGGGCGCAATATTCCTGCCGGGTTACATTGGCCTTGCCTGCCTCGTGCTGATCTCCGCCTGCATGTCCCTGATGTTCCCGACCATCTACGGCATCGCCCTGCGCGACCTTAAGGAAGAGGAGGCCAAGCTGGGTTCCGCCTTCCTGATCATGGCCATCGTGGGCGGCGCGGTGCTCACCAAGCTGCAGGGTGGACTGATCACCGACCATGGCGTGCGCACCTCCTTCTGGCTGCCCGCCGCCTGCTTCGTGCTCATCGGCCTCTTCGCCTACCGCACCTTCAGGATCCACGAACTCAAGTTCGACCATAACCACTAAGCCCCGCTTCCATGCTCATCGGAATCTCCCCCGTTCTCAGCCCGGAACTCCTCAACGCCCTCTACCGGATGGGCCATGGGGAGGAAATCGTGCTCGCCGACGCCCACTTCCCGGCTGAGTCGGTCAACGACAACGTGCTGCGCGCTGACGGCCTGAAAATCGTCCCCCTGCTTGAGGGCATCATGCCGCTGTTCGCCCTTGACGAATACGTCGACAGCCCGATCGCCATGATGGCCCCGGTGCCGGGCGACGAACTCGACCCCAAAGTCGAAGCCGGCTACCTCGATGCCATCCGCAAAACCTGGCCCGACACGCGGCCCGCCGAGCGGATCGAACGCTTCGCATTCTACGAACGGGCGAAAGGCGCCCATGCCGTGGTCATGACCGGTGAGACCGCCAAATACGGCAACATCATCCTCAAGAAAGGCGTGACACCGCTGAACTAAGCACGGCCACCCGTTCCACCATGAATCTCCTGGCCAGACTCCTTGCCCTCTGCCTGTTCGGCAGTTCCCTGGCTGCAGAGGTGTGGCTGGATGCCTCCTTCCACGATGGCATGATGCTGCCGGGCGGTTCCCCGGTGCATATTCACGGCACCTGTGACGTGACCAGCGAGATCACCGTGGAACTCGCCGGCCACACCAAGAGCACGCTTCCGGCCAAGGGAAAGTGGTGCGTGCAACTGCCGGCCCTGGCGGCCGGCGGTCCGCACAAACTGACGGTTACCAACGGCAACACCATCACGATCACCGGTATTCAAGTTATCGATACCGACCAGGCCGACCGCCCCAACGTCGTCCTGGTCATCACCGACGACCAGGGCTATCCCAACCTGGGCGCCGCCGGCCACCCCATCCTGCGAACCCCGCACCTCGACCGCCTCCACGCCAACTCGGTCCGCCTGAATGACTACCATGTGGACCCAACCTGCGCCCCGACCCGGGCCTCACTCATGACCGGGCGCTACTCCAACCGCACCGGCGTGTGGCACACGGTGCTCGGGCGGCACCAAATGCGACGGCGGGAAGTCACCATGGCGGAGGTTCTCCGCGACGCGGGCTACCGGACCGGTTTGTTCGGCAAGTGGCACCTGGGAGACCTGTATCCTTTCCGCGCCCAGGATCGCGGTTTCGAAAAGACCGTGACCCATGCGGCGGGCGGCATCGGGCAGGGCCCCGACTATTGGGGCAACGACTACTTCGACGACACTTACCAAGTCGACGGCCGCTGGCAGCCCTTCACCGGTTTTTGCACCGACGTGTTCTTTCGCGAGGCCATGCACTTTATCGACGAGTGCACGGCTGGCGATCGGCCTTTCTTCGTCATGGTATCGACCAATGCCCCCCACGGTCCGTTCTACGCGCCGGAACGAAGTTACGCCCGCTTCCGGGGCTACAAGCATGCCGGCGAGGAGATGACGGAGGCCACCGGCCGCTACTACGGCATGATCGAAAACATCGACGAGAACGTCGGGCAACTGGCCGACTTCCTGCGCGATCAGGGACTGTTCGACAATACCATCTTCATCTTCACCAGCGACAACGGCCCGGTTCTCGGCCAGGCCATCGGCTGGTTCAATGACAACCTGCGCGGCCACAAGGGCTCCAACTACGATGGAGGGCATCAAGTGCCGTTTTTGATCAGTTGGCCGGACGGCGACCTGGCCGGAGGCCATGATGTTGACCACACCACCGCTCACATCGACATCCTGCCCACCTTGATCGAACTGTGCGAATTGGCGGCGCCCGCGGTGAAGATGGACGGCACCAGCATCGCTGCGCTGCTCCGCGGCGACGACTCGAACTGGCAACCCCGCCACTTGGTGGTCGAAAGCCAGCGCGTGTATGATCCTGTCAAATACCGCAAGTATGCGGTCTTGACCGACGGCTGGCGGCTGGTCGACCAAACCGAACTCTACCACGTGGCGCAGGACCGCGGGCAGCAGCACAACGTCGCTGATACGCATCCGGAGCAATTTGCCGCCATGAGCGCGGCCTATGAGGCTTGGTGGGCCGACGTTTCACAGGATCACCACATCTCCTCCCTGCCCATCGTCGGCGCGAATCAAGCCAACCCGGTTGTGCTGAACTCGCACGACTGGACCACCGAGGGCTTCTGGAACCAAAGCCACATCCTGCGGCCCTTCGCACGTAGGTTCAAACCAACCGGAAAGTGGGTCATGGAAGTTGCCGAACCCGGCTGGTATCAGGTGTCGCTGCGCCGTTGGCCGGCCGAAGCCGACCAGCCCATCAACGCCGCCTACGTGGGCGACGCCATCTCCGTGGACCGGGCCACCCTGCGCATCCAGGGGCACGAGCAGTCCCAACCCATCCCGACAAACGCACACGAGGTCACCTTTCGCGTGGAACTGCGGGCGGGAAAGACCGAGGTGGACGCCGTGTTCACATCCCGCAACGGGGCCGCCCCGGTGAGCCCGTTTTATGCCTATATCCTGCGCGAAACCGGCCGGGACCATTCCGGCTGGCAAACCCGCCGCGGCCTTGGCCTGCCCCCCGCCCAATGGCCGGCCCACCACGGCGCCGATCCCACCGCCCCGCAGGCGGCCGGCCCCTCCACCGCCCCTGAATTCTTATGATCAAAAAACTGTTCCCGCTGGTTCTCGTTTCCCTCGTGCTCTCCGCCGCCGAGGGGCCACCCGCCGCATACCGGCTCGATTGGTCCGGGTTGGAAAAATACGAAAACGAACCCGAGTGGTTCCAGGATACCAAGTTCGGCATCTATTTTCACTGGGGGGTCTATTCGGTGCCCGCCTTCGGCAACGAATGGTATCCGCGGTGGATGCACTTTGATAACCAGAAGCACTACCAACACCACCTGGAGAAATACGGGCATCCCACGGAGTTTGGCTACCATGACTTCGTGCCCATGTTCAAAGCGGAGCACTTCAACGCCGCCGAATGGGCCGAACTGTTCCGCAAAGCCGGCGCCAGATTCGCCGGGCCGGTTGCGGAGCATCATGATGGATTCTCCATGTGGGCCACCAAGACCTCTCCCTGGAACGTCCTCGACAAGGGGCCGCGGCGGGACATCACCGGGGAACTGGCGGAGGCCATCCGCGGCGAAGGCATGAAATTCATCGCGACCTTCCATCATGCCCGCCACCTGCAACGCCCGAACCTGGCGGAGAACTGGGAACATGCCTATCCCGACTGGCGCTTCTTTCGCCACAGCCACTACCCACCGCTTGAGGGGATGCCAACCTCATCGGACGACCCCGAGCTGAAATACCTCTACGGCAATCTGGACGAGGTGACCTGGATCGAGGAGATCTGGCTGGCGAAACTCAAGGAGGTCATCGACAACTACTCGCCCGACATCATCTGGTTCGACTCGTGGTTGGACAAAGTGCCGGAGATATACCGCCGCGAGTTTCTCAGCTACTATTACCAGGAAGGCGCCAGGAAGGGCCAGGAAGTCGTCACCACCTACAAGCAGGATGACTTCCCTGACGGGGTGGCCGTTTTCAACATTGAGAAGGGCGGCAAGACGGAGATTTCGCCCGAGTTCTGGCAAAGTGACGACACCATCAGCATGGGCAGTTGGTGTTACACCGAGGATCTGAAAATCAAGCCCACCTCCATGGTGGTGCACAGCCTGATCGACATCGTGTCCAAGAACGGCGTGCTGCTGCTCAACCTGTCGCCCAAGGCCGACGGCACGATCCCGGACAACCAGCGCGAAGTCCTGCTGGGCATGGGGGCCTGGCTCGATGTGCACGGCGAATCGATCTACGCCACCCGCCCTTGGTTGGTGCACGGCGAAGGCCCCACCGGCTGGGAGAAGGGCCGGTTCGGCGGCATGAAAACCACGGCGGTCTATACCTCCCAAGACAAGCGCTATACCCGCAGCAAGGACGGCAGAACCGTTTACGCCATTGTGCTCGGCCAACCTGCCGAAGGCGAAGTCATTGACCTGACCGTCTTTGGAACGGATGCCATCGGGGCCGACGTCGAAGTGGCATTCATCTCCCTGATCGGCTCCGACGACGCCGTGGTGTGGTCCCGGGACGACCAAGGCATCCACATTGAGTCGAGCAATGCCGTGCGATCCGAAATCGCCGTGGTCTACAAGCTGGTCATGGCTCCCTGAGCAGTGGTTCACGCTTAACAATTCCATTCATCCCCGGGGTCGCGTTTTCGGACGCATACCCTTTTATTTTACCCGCTTTCGCCCCCTACCCGATCTTGCCCCTGAATCATCCCCTTTTCCTGCGACTGATGGCGGTCACTTCCCTGGTGGCCGGAACGCTCGCCGCCACTGAGCCAGCGGTCCGTTTCAATCGCGACATCCGGCCGATCCTGTCGGACAACTGCTACCATTGCCACGGGCCCGACGCCAATACCCGCGAGGCCGAGCTGCGGCTGGATATCCAGGACAAAGCCTTTGAGCCGCACGGCAAATACGAGGCCGCCATCATCCCGGGCGACGCGGCCAATTCCCCGCTCTACCAACGCCTCATCAGTGAATCGGAAAGCGAGATCATGCCGCCGGTCGATTCGCACAAGAGCCTGACCGCGGAAGAGATCGATTTGGTGCGGCGCTGGATAGACGCCGGGGCCGAGTGGGAGGATCATTGGGCGTTTGCAGCCCCCCGAGCCGACGAGGTTCCCACCGCGGACTGGGGCCATGGCGCCATCGATGCTTTCATCGCCGCTGAACATCGGGCCCAAGGCCTGCAACCCAATCCTCCGGCGGACAAGGCCACTCTCGTGCGCCGCATTTCCCTCGACCTGACGGGGCTGCCGCCCGCCCCTGAATTGGTGGCCGCCTTCATCGCCGATGAATCTCCGGCGGCCTATGAACGCCTGGTTGATTCCCTGCTGGCTGACCCCGCCTACGGGGAACACCAGGCCCGGTTCTGGCTCGATGCCGCCCGTTACGCCGATACCCACGGGCTGCACTTGGACAACTATCGCGAAATCTGGCCCTACCGGGACTGGGTGGTGGACGCCTTCAACCAAAACATGCCCTTCGACGAGTTCACCGTGGCGCAGGTGGCGGGAGACCTGTTGCCCGAGGCCACCCGGTCGCAAAAAATCGCCACGGGCTTCATCCGCTGCAATCCCACCACTTCCGAGGGTGGCGCGATCGACGAGGAATACCGCGCCATCTACGTGGCCGACCGCGCCTCCACTGTATCCACCGTGTTCCTGGGCCTGACCATGGGGTGTGCCTCGTGCCACGATCATAAATTCGACCCCCTGTCCCAAAAGGACTTCTATAGTTTCGCGGCGTTCTTCAACAACCTCGAGGGACCGGTCATGGACGGAAACCGCTATGACACAGACCCGGTCGTGGTGATTCCGCGTCCGGAAGACGAGGCGGCCTGGGATGAAATCACCGCCCAAGTGAAGGCCGACGACGAACACTTCGCGGAGCTCAAGAAACAGCGCAAGGAAGCCTTCGAGACGTGGGTGGCGCAGGAGGACCTTCCTTGGATCGAGGCTCCGTTTGGCCAACACGAGGTCTACGTTCGCCAAGAGGAAACCTCCGCGGATGAGGCCGACGATGAGGCGGAGCTCACGGCCGATGCCAAAAAGGCCAGGGACGACCTCGCCAAGTTCCTGGAGGTGATGGAGGGCACCTACCCCCATGCCACCAAATTCACCACCGCCAAGTCCTTCGCCCCCGCAGCAAACGCCCTCAACCCGGGCTGGCATGACTCCTTTACCATCTCGGTGGGGTTCCAAGGTGCGCAGACACCGGTGGGGGAAGACAGGCTGATGTTTTCACGCTTCGACGGCGATCGCGGTTATCGGGTTTGGCTGATCGCCGGGCCGAACACCCAGCCTTTGCTGCAGCGCTACCGGGTGGAGTTCATTCACTCGCTGGCGACCGGCAACCTGCTCTCTGTCACCACATTGGCCCGCGCCAAAGCGGGTCCCCTGCCATGGGGTAATCTGTTGTGCTCGGTGCTCTACGACGGCTCCGGCACGGCGAGGGGCATCGACATCATCCACAACAACGTGCGGCTGGACCTGGATCCGGAACTGACCATCGATCGCTTGTCCGGAGACTTCGCCACCACCACCGACATGGTCATCGAACCGCGGGTGGCCGAGCGGTCCTCCCCTGTTCCCCGGGTTGGCCGGGTGCAGATTCATGACCGGCTCCTGCTACCCCACATGTTGGAGCACATGCGCAACATCATCCCGCTCTGGGAAAGCATGTCCAAACCCGCCGAAGAGCGCGGGGAGAAGGACATCCCCCGTTTGCAGGAATACTACTTTAATGTGGTCGACCCGGTCACCTTGCCCCAGCGGGAGTTGGCCCAGATCCACCTGTTGCAAAAGGACCAGATTTACGGCCGGTCCGCAGTGACCTTGGTGACGGCGGAAGCAGAGGGCGAAGCCACCGCCCACATCCTGAATCGCGGTCTCTACGACCAGCCGGGAGAAGAGGTCACCGCCAATCTGCCGGAGGTCTTCGGGGCGTTGCCGGAGGAGGAACCGGCCAACCGTCTCGGCCTGGCCCAGTGGCTGGTCGCTCCCGACAACCCCCTGACCGCCCGGGTGATTGTGAACCGCTTCTGGCAAAACCTGTTCGGCACCGGCTTGGTCGAGACCGCCGAGGACTTCGGCATCATGGGCACCAACCCCAGCCACCCCGAGTTGCTCGATTGGCTGGCCTTGGAATTCCAAGCCAACGGTTGGAACACGAAGGCGCTGCTCAAACAGATGGTGATGTCGGCGACTTACCAACAGGACGCCCGCATCGACCCGGCCGAACTCGCCATCGACCCGGACAATCGCTTTCTGGCCCGGGCGCCACGCTTCCGACTGGATGCGGAGGTGTTGCGCGACCAAGCCCTCGCTGTCGGCGGGTTGCTCAACCGAAAAATGGGAGGTGAACCGGTGCGCCCCTACCAACCCAAGGGCATCTGGCATGCCGTGGCCTATTCGCGCAGTGATACCGCCTACTATTTTGAAGACGAGGGCGAGGCTCTGCACCGGCGCAGCCTCTACACCTTCTGGAAACGCACGGCTCCGCCACCGAGCATGATGCTCTTCGACGCTCCCTCCCGCGAGGCCTGCTCGGTGCGCCGCGAACGCACCAACACACCGCTGCAGGCGCTGACCCTGATGAACGACCCCCAGTTCATCGAAGCCGCCCGCAAGCTGGCGGAAAACACACTTTCCGCCCAACTCTCATCCGAGCCCGCGGTATTGATCGCCGACATGTATGCCCGCGCCCTGGGCCGAACGGCTCCGGCCGAACACCAAGCCGTGCTGGAAGCCTCCTTCGCCGAATTCGAAAACACCTTCAGTTCCGCTCCTGACGACGCCACCAAACTGCTGGAAGTTGGGTGGTCACCCGTCGAAGCCTCGGCCGACCCCGCGCGCCTGGCCGCCCTCACCTTGGTGGCCAGCCAGATCATGAATCTGGACAGCTTTCTCAATCGTTCCTGACCCGATGTGAATCCGTTCGAATACTACGTAAATCTGGAAACCCGCCGGCAGTTTCTCGGCAAGATGGCCAAAGGCTTCGGTTGGGCGGCCATGGCCAGCCTGGCGGGCAAACAGGCCGTGCAGGCCGCCCAACTCGGCGCCACCCATTTCACCCCGAAGGCCAAGCGCGGAATCTATCTGTTCATGTCCGGCGCGCCCTCGCAGATGGATCTCTTCGACTACAAGCCCAGAATGAAGGAGCTCTTTGACACCGACCTGCCGGAGTCGGTGCGCGATGGCCAGCGGCTCACCACCATGACCTCGGGACAGGAACGGTTTCCCATCGCCCCGTCGATCTACGACTTCCAGCAATACGGGAATTCGGGAGCGTGGGTCAGCGAACTGCTGCCCCATACCTCGGGCATCGTGGATGACATCTCGCTGATCAAGTCCATGTGGACCGAGGCCATCAATCACGACCCAGCCATCACCTACATCCAGACCGGCAACCAAATCCCCGGCCGACCCAGCCTCGGAGCCTGGCTCAGCTACGGGCTCGGCAGTCTCAACGAAAACCTGCCATCGTTTGTCGTGCTCAACTCCACCTGGACCGGGCGCAAGGAGGCCCAGGCCCTTTTCTCCCGTCTCTGGGGAGCCGGAGCCCTGCCCTCCGAACACCAAGGCGTGGCCCTGCGGTCGCACGGCGACCCCGTGCTCTACCTGTCCGATCCCCCCGGGGTCTCCCGCGACATGCGCCGCCAGATGATCGAGGGTGTGAATGCCATCAACGAGGACATCTTCCACGAGTTCGGCGACCCCGAGACCCATGCACGCATTTCCCAATACGAGATGGCCTTCCGCATGCAGTCCTCCGTGCCTGATCTCACCGACCTGTCCGACGAACCGGACTACATGTTTGAGCTCTACGGCCCGGACTCCCGCGTGCCCGGCACATTCGCCTACAACTGCCTGATGGCCCGGCGCCTCGCCGAGAAGGGCGTGCGCTTCTCCCAGATCTTTCACCGCGGCTGGGACCAGCACAACGCCCTGCCCAAGGACCTGCCCAACCAGTGCAAGGACATCGACCAGGCCTGCCGCGCGCTCATCATCGACCTGAAGCAGCGCGGCATGCTCGACGACACGCTTGTGGTCTGGGGCGGTGAGTTTGGCCGCACCATCTATTGCCAGGGCCCGCTCACCCAGACCGACTACGGTCGCGACCATCATCCGCGTTGCTTCACCGTATGGCTTGCGGGCGCCGGGGTGAAGGCCGGCTATGTGCACGGTGAGACCGACGATTTCTCCTACAACATCACCAAGGACCCGGTGCACATCCACGATCTCAACGCAACCATCCTCAACCGCTTCGGCATCGACCACGAACAGCTCACCTTCCAACACCAAGGCCTCGACCTGCGCCTCACCGGAGTGGAGAAGGCCCGCGTGGTGGAGGAGATCCTGGAAACGTAATTCACTGTCGGGCGTAAAGTTTACCCGCCTTCGGCGGCGCCAGAGGCGACCAGGGCTCGACCCACAAACAGGTTGCTCCCCCTACGTGGGTCGGGCTTTATGCCCGACAGTCTGCGCTTCTGCAACAACTGCACCTGCCCCTCAGATCCGCAATAATCTGCGTCACTGCCCGGGATAAATACCTGATGCTACTTTTTGCGACATGAATCCTTCGGGACGCCGGCAGCCTGCAAGCGGCGTGGAAACGTGCAACGCAGTCCCGGATAGCGCAGCGTGGTTCACGTTTCACGTCTCGCCCGGTTCCCTTGATCCCCCCTACTCCACCGCTTCGAAGGTGACCGGGATCTGCACGTTGAAGGAGCGACGCACGTTGTTTGGATCGCGGGTGTCGGCCGCGCACAGCAGGGCCACGGGTCTGCCATCCTCGATGTAGAGCTGCGGTCGCTCCAGGTGGGTCAGCTGTTGGATCGTGCCATCCTCCCAATGCAGGGTGCGATCGGTCACATGGGCGTCCCGGGCGGCGTGCCACTCAAGGCCATCCCGGGAACGGAAGAGCTTGAGGCTGAAAAAACTCACCCGGCGGCCGTTGTGTGGATCGAGCGCCTTCTGCAGACGCTTCACCACCGCCCAGTAGTGCTCTGCCTGATACCAGATGTAGGGGTCCTCGGCGGGGAACGGATCACCCGGCACCTCGAAGACTGGCTCCGGGTGCTTCATGAAGGGACCGGTCGGACCATCCGATGTCGCCACCGCATGCAGCACGGGGCCACCGCCGGGGAGCGGACGCTTCCGCCCCACCACCTTGTTGACCATCAGAAAGCCGCCGTCGGGTCGGCGCGTGATCGAGGGATTGGAGGTCATCAGTGAATCGATCGCCTCCTCATCCGGAGACACATCGATGAGTGGTTCATCGAACCGTTGCCAGGGGCCGTCGGGACTATCGGCCACCGCCACGCCAATGCGCTGGTTGTTGCGGTGGGTCCAGTTCAACTTTTCCTTGCCCGGGGTACCAGTCACGACGCCGTCCCCGGTGTTGCCCATGTAGTAGAGGTAATACTTGCCGTCGAACTTGTGGATGGTCGGATTGTGCGTGCACAGGCCATCCCAGTATTCGGCCCCGCGCGGGGGCAGGGCCACGTCCCGAAACTCAAACGGACCGAAAGGTGATTCCGACACGGCATGGGCGATCTCTGAATCCGTCACCCACGCCCAGCCCAAGTCGGTTTCCCAGCGCGAGTAGAACATATGGTAAAGACCGTCCTCCCCTTTGACCAACGAACCACCCCAGACACTCCAGCCCGGCTCGGTGAACTTCGCCGTCATCGGCACCACCCCCAGTTTCAACCGGTAGTCCTGCTGCCCGTCGGCAACGGCGGGAAGCAGGGCCAACACCAGCAACCAAAATCGTTTCATGACAGCGAGCGTAGCGGGCCCGCAGGCCAAAGAAAGGCCACCGGCGCCTTTAACGATTAAACCCGCTCCAACTTGTAAGGATAGGCTTTGCCGGCGTTCCACTGGCACACGTAGAGATTTTCGTCGTTGTCGACACACACATCGTGGCAGTGGTGGAACACATTGCTGTTTTGATAGATGGGCTGCAACTCGCCGTCCTCGTAGACCGGAGCCACGCCACCGGGATTGGACACCACGCGGTTGTCGGCATCGAGAATGGTGACGAAACCCGTGTCCGGCTTGCGATCACCCGTGCCGTTCTCCCGCGACCAGCACACCCCCGCGTAGAGATTGCTGCCATGGATCACCGGGCGGCAGATATAGGCACCCGGCAGCTCGATGGTCTCGATATATTCCCCTTCCATGGTGAAGACCTTGAAGCATGTTTCGTTGCGCGACGTGCAGATGAGCACCGGGCGATCGGGGTTGCGGGTGTCGACCGCCACGCCATGGGCGTTCTTCAGGTTGTGCGCCGGGTTCTCGTTGTCGTGGCCGCCGAATTTGCGGATGAACTCACCGCGCGCGGTAAACTGCAGGATGTAATCCGAACCATAGCCATCGGCGACGTAGAAATCACCGTTCGGCGCCACCGCCACTTCTGTGGGTTGGTAATTCATGCCTGGTTCGTAGGCACCAAAGGTGGAGGGGTGTCCCAGGCTCATGATTATGCGGCCGTCCATGGTGGTCTTCATCACCGTGCCCTGCTGGCGCTGGAACTTGCCGGTGATATCGGCATCGAAGAACCAACCACAGTCCACGATGAACAGGAAATCCTCATCCCCTTCCGGCGACAGGGTCAGGCCATGACCACCCGGCCAGCTGTGGCCCCAGGTCTGGATCAGTTTCCCGCTGCGATCCTGGATGATGACGTTGTTCTTGGTCTCATCGGTCAACCAAACCAACCGTCCCTGCGAATCCATCACCATCTCATGGCAGTTGGCGACGGGGGTTTCGACGGGATCAAGCGCCGCCCAGTAGGGATTAAATCGATACAGATGATCACCATGACCGAGAACCAGCTCCTCCCCCGCCCGGCGGCCATGGTCGCCACGGAGGAACTGGGGAGCCTGGCCGGTGGCGAGCACGCCGGCGAGCAGGGAGGATTTTTGCAGGAATTGGCGGCGCGGCAGGGAAGTCATGAGGAGGGAGGGTCTTCGGGGGGTTCCGGAGTCAGTCCAAACACGGCGTAAGTACGTTTGGCATTTGAGTTGGGCACGATGTCCGTGCCCCAAAGGTAGGCCTTCTGCAGGCGCGGCAGGGCATCCAAAGTGCTGTAAGCGGCATCGCTGACCCGCGTGCCGTGGAGGTTGAGCACCTCAAGACGTTTGAGGGATTTCAGATGCACCACCCCCGCATCGGAAAGTGGGTTTCGGTCCACATTGAGTTTCAACAGGTTGGGCAGGCTGGCAATCATGCCGAGCTGGGCGTCGGTCAGTCCGCAATCCCCCAGGTTAAGCCAGGCCACATGGTCCCTGGCCTGCTGGAGCGCGGCCAGTTTCTCATCCGGAATACCTTCGTCACCGAGACCGAAATAGTCGACGTCCACGTAGGCGATTTCCTGGCTGATCGGTTTTACATCAAACCCCAGGGACTCCAGTTGTGCCACGATCTCCGGATCCAGCGCCTCCCGGCGTTTCAGGCCCAGCTCGTTCTCCTGTGACACGATGCCCGCCGCGGCGGCGAGTCGCGGCCGCATGTCCACCGTCGGCGACAGATCAAACACGGTCCCCGAAGCTGGCGCGCCCGTCTCGATCCACCACTCCAGCACGGCCCGCTCGTCATCTGTAAGGGGCGGCTTGCCGTCGGTGGGCATGAACTTCTTGTCGTCCGGATCCAGGTGCACGCGCACGATCAGTTCACTGGCCGCCAGGTCGCCGGGCACAACAGCCGCGCCGGTCTTGCCCCCCGCCATGATGCCCTCGTGGGTGTCCAGCAGCAGCTCGCCCTTGGTCTTGGCCGGGTTGTGACAGCTGGTGCAGCGGTTCTTCAGGATGGGACGCACCACATCGAGGAAGATGTCGGCATCATCGAGGAAAACGATCTCCGGTCGCGGCGCTTCGCGGGCCTCGAAACCGGCCAGCAACCGCAGGGGGTTCGGGGCATGCTCAAACAGATATTCCGGACCATGCGTCAGGTTGCCGCCCAAGTGTCCGGCCAGTGACAAGGCGATAATCTGGATCAAGCCCGCACCCATGCGGAGCACCCGCCCCTTGACCCAGCGCAGAAAGATCCAGCCAAGCAGGCCGATGGCAGTGGCGATGACGCCCCACAGGAAGTGCCGGTCGATGGCGGCCTCATCGTATCCGCCCGACAAAGACAACATCCAGCCAAGCAGACAGGTCGCGACTCCGCTGATCCAGCCGCCCAACCACACCAGGTTGAGGAACGGCGGACGCTCCTCCAGGCGACGCCAACCACCCCAGATCTCGGCGAGAGCCGCCAGGGTCAGGATACCAATCGGCAGGTGAAGCAGGACAACGTGAAAACGTCCGAAGAAGGCGGTCCAATCCATGGGAAAAGTCAGGCGAGAACCGGTTTAACAGTGTGACCATGCACATCTGTCAGCCGGAAGTGGCGTCCTTGGTATTTGAACGTCAAGCGCTCGTGGTTGATGCCAAGCAGGTGCATGAGGGTGGCGTGCAGATCGTGCACATGAACGGAGTCCTTCACAATGTTGTAGCCGTACTCATCGGTTTCGCCGTGAGTGAAGCCCGCCTTCACCCCTCCCCCGGCCATCCACATGGTGAAGCAACGCGGATGATGGTCGCGGCCGAAGTCATCCTCGGTCATCTTGCCCTGACAGTAGTTGGTGCGACCGAATTCCCCTCCCCACACCACCAGGGTGTCGTCGAGCATGCCGCGCATCTTGAGGTCCTTGATCAGCGCGGCGGAAGGCTGGTCCGTCTGGCGGCACTGGTTGCGGATGTTCGCCGGCACATGCGCGTGGGCGTCCCACCCCTGATGGAAGAGCTGGACGAAGCGCACGCCGCGCTCGGCCAGGCGGCGGGCCAGCAAGCAGTTCGCGGCGTAGGTGCCCGGCTCACGCACCTCCGGACCATACATGTCCATCACCGCGTCCGGCTCCCGACTGAGGTCGGTGACTTCCGGCACCGACGCCTGCATGCGGAAGGCCATCTCGTATTGGGAAATATGGTTCTCCAGCGCGGGGTCGGAAGTCTGCCGCAGTTGCTCCTCCTGCAGGCGTTCCAAGTGCTCGATGGTGGCCCGGCGGCTGGCCCGGCTCACTCCCTTGGGATCATTGAGGTAGAGCACGGCGTCCTCGGCGGAGCGGAACTGCACGCCGTTGTGCTTGCCCGGCAGGAACCCACTGTCCCAGTAGCGCGAAGTCAGCGGCTGCCCGCCCTTGCCCTTGGTGATCAGCACGACGTAGTTGGGCAGGTTCTCATTCAGAGAGCCCAGCCCGTAAGACAACCAGGAACCGAAACTGGGTCGTCCCGGAATCTGCGAACCGGTCTGGAACATGGTCACACCCGGGCCATGATTGATGGCCTCAGTGTGCATGGACTTGATGAAGCATAACTCGTCGGCCACTTCCGCGGTGTAAGGCAGGGCGGAACTAAGTGTCGCCCCACTCTGCCCGTAGCGCTGGAACTCAAAGGGCGAACCTGCCAGCGGCAAGCTCGACTGATTGGTGGACATGCCGGTGAGACGCTGGCCTTGGCGCACCGAATCCGGCAGCTCCTGTCCATGCTCGGCGTTGAGCCGCGGCTTGTGGTCGAAGAGGTCCATCTGCGACGGCGCCCCCGATTGGAACAGGAAGATGATGCGCTTGGCTTTGGGGACCAGGTGAGTGGCGGACAGGAGGGCCGAGGCATCCATCGCTCCCAAAGGGTTCACCATGTCGGCCAGGGCCAGTCCTCCCAGGCCCAGCCCCATCTTGTTGAGAAATGACCGCCGGGACATGCCCGCAGTTTCGTCGAAGCCGGTGCAAAGGTGTTCGTTCATCGGTGGGACAGGGATTCGTGTAAGTTCATCAGGGCATTCACCACCACGGTGGCGGCGGCCAGTTCGGACGGGGGCACGCCGTCGGCCAACGGCGCCGCTCCAATGGCGAGCAAGGATTCAGCTTCATCGGGATGGGCGGAAAACTCCGCCACTTGAGTCTGCCATAAGTCGGCCATCACCGCCAACTCCGAGTCAGCCGCCTCGCGGCTGGTCAACCGCTGGAAAGCCCGGGCGATCACCTGCTGCGGATCGCCCGCGCAACTCTGCCAGAGCTCGGAGGCCAGGACCCGGGCCGCCTCCAC
>JANQKV010000056.1 GCA_028280945.1 Opitutaceae bacterium | reverse complement strand
A
The DNA here is from genome assembly GCA_028280945.1 of Opitutaceae bacterium. GTDB lineage: Bacteria > Verrucomicrobiota > Verrucomicrobiia > Opitutales > Opitutaceae > Actomonas. The sequence continues at coordinate 80,967 of JANQKV010000056.1, read as the reverse complement.
CTCGACGGCGGCGGCACCACCTCAGCCACCGGATCCTTCGCGGTCGCTTCCGGAGCCACACTCCAGTTCGATAATACCTACGCAATCGCCGATGCCAGCCGATTGACTGGTCTGGGGCAGTTCCAAGTCACCGGCGGCACGGTTACCCTGGACGGTACCATCGGCGTAAACAACTTCCTGATCCAGGGCGGTGTCGTCGCCGGCACCCACACCTTCACCAATGGTGCCACTTGGACGGATGGTTCGTTCGCGAGCTCGGGCACCACCACCAATGACAGCGGCTCCGTCTTCAACATCAGCAACTCTGACAACAACCACTTCTCCTCGCGCGCCTTCGTCAACAACGGCACCATGAACTGGACCACCGGAGCCCTCACTGGCGGCACGGGCTCCACCATTACGAACAACGGCATCTTTAATGATTCGGCCGACGCCCGCTTCTACAACTTCAGCGGCGGCACTGCCCCGGTCTTCACCAACACCTCCACCGGCACCTACAACAAAATCAATCCGGGCACTACCGAGTTTGACTCCACCTTCAACAACTCTGGCACGGTTAATATAAACGCCGGCAACTTGAAACTTGACGGTGGCGCCAGCTTTGCCGCCACGTCCACCCTCACCCTCACCAATGGGGGCTACGTGCAATCCACGGGAGCGACCAACTTCGTTTCCGGTTCCTCGATCACTGGCTCCGGCACCTTCTATGGTGATGGCGGCACGCTTACCGGGGAAACCACCTTCCAGTCCAACTTCGAGCAAAATGGAGCAATGGTCGACGGCTCCTTTAACTTCGACAGCGGCTGGACTTATCGCTCGGGCACGGTTGCCTCCGGCCGCAACATCAACCTTCAAAACACCTCGGTTGGGGTCATCGCCGCCACGAGCTTCCTGGACTTGGACGCTTCCAATCTGTCTGTCGATACCAACGCCAGCTTGGAGTGGCGCAGCGGCACCATCCGCACCGGGAATGGCGCGGGACTGACCGTCAAGGGTCTAATGACCACCACCTTTGACGGGGAAATGAATCAGGATCTCACCGGCAACGGATTTCTGGATGTTTCCGGCAGCTTCCGCAAAACCAGCGGCACCGGCACGAGCACGTTTGATCTCCCGGTGACTGTTTCCGGACGATTCGAAACCCACACCGGCAGTGTCCTATTGACCGCGGGAGGAACATCCAATGCCGGCCTCTTCGACGCTTGGAGCGGAACCAGCATCACCTTCACCAATGGCTTCACCTTCAACAACAACACGACTGCACCAAACGGTGGTGATATCGTGCTTTCCGGAGGAACGTTTGCTCTCAACGACAACGTAAGCCTCGGCCAACACGCCTTAATCAGCGGCGGCACCGTCACGGGAACCCATACCCTCAGCGGGAACATCGAGGTAAACGGCGGCGTTTTCGACAGCAGTGGTTCGACCACCATCGGCAGCGGAGCAGCGATCAAGTTCTCCCATGTGGAGGACAATCCGCTCAATCGGACTTTCACCAACGACGGCCAGATGGAGTGGACCAACAGCGAAATGACCGGGAGCGGCGGAAACTCCCTGATCAACAGTGGAACGTTCAACGCCGCAACCGACGGATCCTTCAGCTCTCCCACGTCCGACTTTTCGGTCACCAACAGCGGCAGTTTTGGCAAAACCGCAGGAACGGGCACAACCACCATCAGTGTGCCGTTCACCAACCAAGGCCGCGTCTTCGCCAACACCGGCACCCTTCACTTCGCCGACACCTTCACTTTCACGAGCGGCTCCCTCGATCCCGACGGAGGCAGGATCTCTTTTGCCCACACCCTGCAGCTTCCCACCTCCGCCACGCTCCGCGGCAATGGCAGCTTGGTGGGCAATTTCCAAGTCGGTGGCAACGTCTCTCCCGGCAACAGCATTGGATCACTCAACATCACCGGAGACCTCACCCTGCTATCGACTTCCACCTCATTCTTTGAGGTCAATGCGTCAACCGACCCGGCCAGCGCGGACTTGGTCTCGGTCAGCGGCACACTGACACTCAACGGCAATCTTTCCTGGGACCTCCTGGCCTCTCTCGACCCGATTAAAACCGACACCTTCACCCTCTACTCGGCCGGCAACCTGACCGGTTCGTTCCTTAACGTCGCCAATGGCGGCCGCGTCTATACGGGGGACATGCAGCGCTCCTTTGTGGTGAACTACGGCAGCGGGAGTATCTTTGATCCTAACAGCGTGGTATTCTCCAACTTCGAATTCACCCCGATTCCGGAGCCTTCCACTTGGGCACTCATGATCACCGGCCTATGGTTGATCGCTTGGCGAGGCGGTCGAAGTCGCGCCCGGCGTCAACGAAGCTAACCGACCGGCACACCATCGCGATGCGCCTCGTGCAGGAGGTGGTTGGTCGCCTCGATCCAACCGTGAGGGCCGCGTCCCGGCATGCGTTCCAGGTGCGGCAGTTCAAAATCGGCCCAGGTGCCATCTTCGCGGGCGACCAGAAACGGTCGATCCACCGCCGCCAGCATGGGCAGGTCGTTGGCGCTGTCGCCCAATCCCACAGAGTGCACGTCGCGCCCATAGGCCTGGCGATAGAGGTCGCTGATGGCGCGCACGGCGCGGCCTTTGTCGGTGCCGGCCCCCGTCACGGTGCGAAACCGGCCGCCATGGCGGCACTCCAAGCCTTCGCGCGCAAACTCGGCATCAAGACGCTGCCATTCCTCATGCGAAAGCTGATCCACCAGCGTTTCACTGTAATCACGGGTTCGCGCACGACCGGCGGCGGCCAGCTCCAAGCCCGTCAAATCGGCAAGGGTTTTGTTGTCGATCTCCTGGTAACCCCGCAGCGGTAGGTCCGTGCGCTCGCGCACGCGATCAAGACGCAGGCGCACTTCCCCAACCGTCATGCCGAGAACCTTCACCCGCCTGCCTGGTTCACCCGGCGCCGGTTCCCAATCTCCCGTGGGCAAACCGGCGGCATCGGGCACGATGATCGCCGCCCCGTTTTCCACGATGCTGGGAATCGAGCGGATGCGCAGGCTTTCGCGCAGGGCCCGTTGTTCTGTCGCTGTTTTGGACGAACAAAAAATCACCGGCACACCCAGTTCCCGCAATCGCGCCAGGGCGGGACGCGCCACGACGGGCGAGTAGGTTTGCCAATCGAGCAACGTGCCATCCAGGTCGGAGAAAACCAACCAGGGAGAAGCCAAATCAAACGGCAGGCTCATCCGTTCTGGTTTCCTTAAACCGTCGCAGGCTTCTTCGACTTCTCGCCTACCACCTTGAGAGCCGGGGCCGCCCGATCGGTGAAGACATCAAAGTCCATCCGATCGAGGCTCTTGTAGATGCGCATCGGTGCCAACTGCTCGCCATCCTTGAGGTAGTTGCGGCGGTTCAGCTCGTCCTCGATCTCGGCCCGCAACGACTCCGGACAAAGGCGGGAGTGGTAAATCGTGCTGAGGGAGGCAGCGATCATGTCGTCGACATGTTCATCGCCTTTGACCTCGTGCAGGTGGGGATTCCGGGATTCGATCTGGCTGATTTTGACCAACCGATGCATGTCGTTGGCCGACTCGCCGCCTTCGAGCAGTCCGCCATACTTCTCCAGCATGTGCACGTAGTGGAAAGTTTCGACCGCGTAGCCGGTGGCATAATCGATCGCCATGGCCAGGTCGACGGAGAGGGCGTGTTCGCCCGCGTTGCCGGTTTTGACGATTTCGGTTTCGAAGCCCGAATGGTGCCCCAGCAACCGGTTGAGCACCTGATTGGTCTGCCGGGAACTGCGGCCCCATTTGGCGAAGTAGAGGGAATTTTCCACCACCTTCGGCTTCGAGTGCCAGGAGATGCGCACCATGGAAAAATCGCCGCCGTTGATGTGGAATCCCGCGGCGTATTCCTTGACGTATTCATTTACCGCTCCCGGGAAGTAATTGTCGCTGTCGACAAAGCCGACGTATTTGCGGCCCATCAGTTTGGCGAGCAGCGATCCCATGATCATGCCCTCGGCCTTGCCATTGCGCACGAGTTCATCGGAACCGAGGATATCGGTGTAGCCGGCTTCGGCGAAGGCCGCCGCGATGTGCGGATCCTTTTGGTGAACGACGAGAATCTTCTTCTGGGTAAAGCGTGCGTAGTTGGAGATCGCCTCCTCCTCCAGATAGAACTTGTCAATCGGCTCCCGCGGGCTGTTGGACACAACAATCACGAGACAGTTGTGGGGAATTCCCACGAGGACACCCTCGATGAGCTTCAGCCGCTCATTGCGAACAGGGACGACGATGGCCATTTCGCTTTCGATGGCATGCAAGGCCTCCGTGGGCACGACGCGAACCACGTCGCGATCAGATGCGTTCTCCGGCGTCTCCGGCCCCGCATCCAACTCGTATACTTTTTGCAATCCATAAACCCGCAGAGCACCCAGCCGCTCAAACTCTCGGGGAGACTCAATCCGCATGGTTACCCTCCCGACTCCTCAAAAAGCTCTCCGCCAACTGAGCCGCTTTGTTATCGGTTGAATGAGAAAGATGCATAGTTTGCAAGGAGCAGGAAGGATGCCATCGGTTTGCAAGCTCGTAGCGAATCCCCTTATCCTCTATCTCAAGCTGGCAACCCTCCGATTTCTCCCCAAGCTTCGAGCAAAATCCTGAATATCAAATGCATCTGAGAATCCGCACCCGAATCGAATCGGAGATGACGCGCCTGCTTTACCGCTCGGCCGGCTTCGGGTTGTTTTCGAATTTCGCTTTGGCCGGACTGTTTGCTTTTGGAATCTGGAATTACACAAACCACTCGCTGCTACTGACGTGGATGGCCACGGTCTTCGGGGTTACCCTCGCCCGGGTTGGCCTGCAGGTTGCCTTCAAAAAGTCCGATCCTGATCATGGAGAAATTGGCCTCTGGCGGGGAGTTTTTATTGTCGGTTCAAGCCTGTCCGCTGCCTGCTGGGGCGCCGCCGGGTGGATGTTTTTGGACACGGACGACCTGCTGCCCCGGGTTTTGGGTGTTTTGGTCATTGCCGGCCTGAATGCCGGCGCCGCGCGCTCCCTCGCTTCGGTTCTTCCCTGTTACGTTCTTTATGTCATCTGTTCGCTCGGGCCGACATTGGCACGCTTCATGACGTTCGATGAAGTTGGAAGCGGCACGCTGACCTTCTGTTCGCTGCTCTACGCGGTGTTTCTCATCAACACGGCCCGGGAGCACCATGGTGACCTGGAACGGCTTTACCGACTGAACTTCGAGAACGACGACATGGTCGTCACCTTGCAGGAGTCCAAGGAAAAGGCCGAATCCGCCAACTTGGCCAAAAGTGAGTTTCTCGCCGTCATGAGCCATGAAATCCGCACTCCGATGAACGGGGTGATTGGCATGCTGGATCTCGTGCGCAACACGAAGCTGACAGCCACGCAACGCGAACAGATTGAGACTGCCTCCAGTTCCGCCGAGGTGCTCCTGCGCCTGCTCAACGATATCCTCGATCTGTCCAAAATTGAAAGCGGCAAACTGAAGTTTGAACATACGCAGTTCGCTCCCCGCGCCATCGCCGACGAGGTCACCGCGTTGCTGGGTCCCACCGCCGAGGCCAAAAAAATCAAACTCCGCAGCGAAGTGGCGGAGGACATCCCCGAATACCTCATGGGCGACCCTCTCCGACTCCGCCAATGCGTGCTCAACCTGCTGGGCAACGCGATCAAGTTTACCGAAACGGGTGAAGTCTCTCTGCGCCTGACCAACGAACCCTCGGTGAATCCAAAGAAGCGGGCGATTGGGATTTCCATCAAGGACACCGGTATCGGCATGGACAAGGAGACGGTTGAACGACTGTTTCAGCGCTTCTCTCAAGCCGACAGCTCCACCACCCGCCGCTACGGCGGCACCGGCCTTGGCCTCGCCATTACCCGGCATCTGGTCCGGGCGATGGGCGGAGAGATAGAGGTCAGGAGCTCCCCGGGCCAAGGATCGGAGTTCTCCTTCATCGTCGATCTCAACCTGGTCGAGACCCCGACTCGCTCTTTTTCCAACCCTCCCGTCGATCCCACAACCATACCCGCTGCTTCCGGGTCCGGACAAAAGGGTCGGATCCTCATCGCCGACGACGACCGGGTGAACCACGCTGTCTTTAGGCAAATGATCAAGCTGCTCGGCCATGAATCAGTCGCCGTGAGCAACGGGGCCGATGCGGTGGAGCGCGCCCGCGAGGGTGGCTGGGATTTGATTCTGATGGACGTGCAAATGCCCATCATGGATGGGATCGAAGCCACACGCATCCTGCGGGCAGACCCGCCCACCAACCGCCTCCCCATCATTGCTGTCACCGCAAGTATCATGGCTGAGGAGCAGGAACGTTATCTGAAAAGCGGTTTTTCGGCCGTCCTCGCCAAGCCACTCCGCCGGACCGATCTCGAGAACTGCCTTAATCGCTGGATTGGCGCCGAAATTGACTAGGACCAGTCTTGTGCTGGCGTCAGTGATTTGCTGCGGTGGTCGCTTTCTCCGACGTCCGTCTCCAATCGCAAATCAAGATGCCTGACCCTACTGCACCTCGAAAAGTCGCCTTGCTCACTGCCGGCGGCCTCGCCCCCTGCCTCAGCTCCGCCGTCGGTGGACTGATCGAACGTTACACGGAACTCGCCTCGGAAATTGAGATCATCGCCTATCGCGGTGGCTACAAGGGCCTGCTCAAGGGAGAGAGCTACGAGGTGGGTCCCGCCGAACGCGAGGGTGCCGGTATTCTTCACCGCCACGGCGGCAGCCCCATCGGCAACAGCCGCGTAAAACTCACTAATCGGGCTGACTGCGAAAAACGTGGCCTGGTCCAACCCGGTGAGGACCCGCAGAAAGTTGCGGCCGACCAACTCGTGAAAGACGGGGTTGATGTGCTGCACACCATCGGGGGCGACGATACCAACACCGCCGCCGCCGACCTGGCGGCCTACTTGGCCAACAATGACTACGGCCTGACCGTGATTGGTCTGCCCAAGACGATCGACAACGACGTCTACCCCATCCGCCAATCACTCGGCGCATGGACCGCCGCCGAGCAGGGCGCCCGCTACTTCCGTAACGTCGTGGCAGAGCACAATGCCAACCCGCGCATGCTCATCATCCATGAAGTCATGGGGCGAAACTGCGGCTGGCTGACCGCCGCCACCGCCCAGGCTTACCAAAGCCTCATCGAGTCGGAGGATTATGTTCCCGGGCTCGGGCTTTCTCCTGACAACCTGTCGATTCACGGCATCTACATTCCGGAAATGGCGCTCGACCTCGAAGCCGAAGCCGCCCGTTTGAGCGCCTTGATGGACCACACCGACAACATCAACCTCTTCATCAGCGAGGGAGCCGGGGTTGACGCCATCGTCGCCGAAATGGAGGCCGCCGGTCAGGACGTGCCGCGGGATGCCTTTGGCCACGTGAAACTCGACGCGGTCAATCCCGGCAAGTGGTTCGGCGAGCAATTCGCCAGCATGATAGGGGCGGAAAAGGTATTGGTGCAAAAGAGCGGTTACTTCTCCCGCGCCGCCCCGGCGAATCAGGCCGACCTCGACCTCATCAAGGACTGCGTACACCTTGCCGTGGATTGCGCGTTGCGTCGCGAGAGCGGGGTGATCGGTCACGACGAGGATCAGGGGGGCGAACTCCGTGCGATCGAGTTTCCCCGCATCAAGGGTGGCAAACCATTCGATCCCACCACTCCGTGGTTCACCGACCTTCTGGCCAATCTCGGTCAACCGCGCGGTGCCACCGTTGAAACTTCGCACTGAGCGCGATGGCTACCAAAGTCCACTTTGCCACGTCGGTTTATTGTGCGCCCCTGCAGGCCAAGGGCTTGGAACGGATCAACGACGAACTCGCGGTGGAGTGCGATCAACTCGAAGCGTTCGATGCGCCGGGTCGCAAGTGGTCGGAGGCCAACTACCCGGGCGGCTACACCAGCTACGCCTCGATGAACGAGTTGCACCGCTTCTCCTCCACCTTCGAAAAGTTGGAGAAAAAAATCGCACGCCACGTCAAGGCCTACGCCAAGGCGCTGGACTTTGATCTGCGGGGCCGTGAGGTGTTCATGACGGATTGCTGGGTGAACGTGATGCCGCCCTACACCACCCACGGACTGCACCTGCATCCACTCTCCTTCATCAGCGGCACCTACTACGTGCGCACGCCGGAGGGGTGCCCGGGGATCAAGTTTGAAGATCCCCGGCTCGATCGGTTTATGGCCGCACCACCGCGGAAATCCAAAGTGCAGGCGATCAACGAAACGTTTGTGACCTATCCGGCGGTCGCCGGAAACGTAGTGCTTTTCGAAAGCTGGCTGCGCCACGAAGTGCCGGCCAATCAAAGCAACGAAGAGCGCATCTCCATCAGTTTCAATTACGGCTGGCGGTGATTCCGTGAAACAGACTCCACCTACGGCGTTTTCTGGTGCAGCGATTTGTGAATTGAACTCGGAGATTTAGCCTGCGGCATGCTCATCATTCGGCGTCTCGTTGATCGGCGGCGCTCCTATACCGCCATCTATCTTCCCGGGGAATCTCCCCGGATCTTTCCGACGGACGATGTTGAGCACGCGCGGATCCTGCAGATCTACAAACAGGACCGCCGTTACGAAGGCGTTTGTAACGATTTTACCGACTTTAAGATCGGGGAAACCGACACCGCGGCGCCGGTCAGATAAACCGGCGGACAGGCACGTGGTTTGTTGTCCAGTTCGAGCCTTAAATTTAAACCTTTCCATACAGTTTGAACCGGTTCAAACTGTCAAAATGAAGAAGATTGAAGTTTCCGATGACGTCTACGCGGCACTTAAAAAACTGACCACCGACTTCAATCAGCAGCCCAACGATGTGTTGGCGCGACTGCTCAATGTAAGTCCTTCATCAATCGATCATCCCCTCCTGGCCTATCTTGGCTCATCCGACTTTCGTAGCCTGCACAAAGACGCCGACAAGTATCTGGCCATCCTGAGGTGGGTGGCGAACCAGCATCCGGCCGACTTTCGCGAATACATCCTCTCCATCACCCGGGGGCGTCGCCACCTTTCGATGTCGCGCGAGGAGATTTTGGAGCAGAGCCGCCACAATCAGGCGCGTCAGATTCCGGGCACGCCCTATTGGGCAATCATGAACATTGATACACCCACCAAGCGGCGCTTTCTCACCCGCGTATTGGATTTTTGTGGTTACGAAGACGAGATGATCGAACACACCTGCAACGCGATTGGCATGCGCCGCCCCACCAGCCGCTTTGCGTTTCTACAGCGCTGATTCCAGCACGCTGAAGACACGGAATTAGATCTTTCGTATCCCCCCTTGCGGGCTCACCCTCGCCGCGTGGAAAAACTACCTGCCACGACTACCGCCGCTGCGGGCGAGGATGAACTGAAACGCCGTAATCTGCGCAATTTCTTCGCATCCATTCGGTATTCAGTGGAGGGTTTTTTTGCGGCGCTTAAGCACGAACCCTCGTTTCGCGAAGACTTCCTGTTCGTCATCCTGCTGGTGCCCTTCGCGGTGATTCTGCCGGTCAACGCGGTGTCGACCGCCGTCATGATTGCTTCGCTGCTCCTCATCATGATCGTGGAATTGCTCAACTCTTCGATCGAGTGGACCATCGATTATCTGCGGCCCGAGCAGCATCCCCTGGCCAAGCGCATCAAGGACATGGGAAGTGCCGCCGTCTTCCTGTCCTACATCAACGCGATCATTGTTTGGGTGATCTTGCTCTGGCCATCCAACACGGTCTGGGAACGGCTGAGCGATTGGTTTGTCAGCTAGCGCACCCGGAGCATCAGCACGACACCGATCGCCAACATCGCCAGGTTGGGTGCCAACGCCGCCCACAAAGGATCGACACTGCCCCGTGCGCCCAACGCGGTGCTGGCTTTGAACAGAACAAAGTAGATCAGGAAAAGGCCGATTGATTTCGAGACCCCGACCGCGGGATTGACGCGCACCCCCGCCACGGCAAACGGGATCGCCAGCGCGATGACAATCAAAGGGCCCAACGTTTCGGCCAGGACGCCATAATAGCGCACGGCGTAGCGCTGTACCTTCGGATCGTCGTCGGCTTTGTGAAACGCGATGATGCGTTCGAGTTCGAAGAACGAAAGGTCCTGGGGACGTTGGTCGAACACCAGCATGAGGGCGGGGTCTTCCCGATAGTGCCCGACAAATTTCTCTTCGAACGGCACTGTGCGCTGCACCTCACCCGTGACCGGATCAATCCACGTCTCCCGCCCTTCCCGGAATTTCCATCCCAACTGCTCCTCATCGAACCACGCCTCCCGGGCCTGCAGTCGGGTTCGTTCGCGGCGATCCGCGTCCAGCTCGGTCACGGTAACGCCGTAGCCCCGGGACGTGTAGCGACTGTAGCGATTCATGAACCACATGCGCCGCTCGGGCCGATTATCGAACGCCACCGACTCGACTGCCTCGACGCGATCCACCCGCTCAACCTTTCCCTGCCCCCGAATGCGCAAATCCTGCAGCACATCCCGGGATGCCTCTACCGACCACGGAATCACGGTGCCATTCAGATACCAGGTGAGTCCGCACAACAAAACTCCCGCCACCCAGATGACCCGCGTGATTCGCCAAAGGCTTAGTCCCGCCGCCCGCATCGCGGCAATTTCCAGGTTTCGGTGCAGCCTGCCCAGTGTGAACAAGAGCGACAACAACAGCGACAAAGTCAGTACCACCGACAAAAAACTCGGCAGTTTGACGGCGTAATAGAACACGATGTCGACGGTGCCCGCTCCCACCTCGAGCAAATCGTCCAGGTCATCATACATCGACTGCATCACCAGCATGCCGACCGTCGCGCCCAGCACCAGGCCGAGCGCGCCCAACCACTCCCGCAGGATGTATCGATCAATCAATGTCATGAGACTTCTCGCAACCGTGTTCGAATTCCGGGTTCAACGGAAGACCCGAAACGCCGGGGTTCGCAGCCGGTCCGATTCCGTCGACTCTCGGCTCAACGGCCAGTAGGCCACCTCCTTGACGAGCCCGGTGCGGCCCCGGAACCTTTCCAAACTCCCTCCCGCCCCTTCTCCATGATCAACAGGTTCATGCTCCTCCTTCTGGTCAGCTTCACCGCGATGGTTCCAACATCGCAGGCGGACACGACTCGACCCAATATCATTTTCATCCTCACGGATGACCAACGCTGGGATGCGTTGGGCAGCGCCGGCAACCCCATCATCGAGACACCGGCACTGGATACCCTGAGCGCGGAAGGCAGCACGTTTTCGAACGCCTTTGTCACAACCCCCATTTGTGCGGCAAGCCGCGCGAGCATCATGACCGGCACGCTGGAACGCACGCATGGCTTCACGTTTGGCACCCCTCCGCTTCGGCGGGAATTCGCCGATATCGCTTACCCCAAGCTGCTGCGCGATGCCGGATATCGCACCGGTTTCATCGGGAAGTTCGGCATGACTTACGCCGACGACAGCGAAAAAGAGCACTTCGATTTCTATGATCGTCCCAGCCGCGGATTCTACGGCATCGCCTATTATCGACTGACCTCCGACCACACCGGGCATCAACACGTCACCGAAGTGATTGGGGACCGCAGTCTCGCGTTCATCGATGAGGCCGTCGAAGACCCGCGCCCGTTCTGTTTGTCGATCAGTTTCAACGCACCGCACGCCGAGGACCTCGACCCCAATCAATACATCTACCCGCAGGGCCTGGCATCACTCTACGAGGATGTCACTATTCCGCCCGCACCGTTGAGCGATATCAGGTTCTTTGAAGCCCAGCCTGAATGGGTTCGCACCGGACTGAATCGGGTCCGTTGGCATTGGCGCTTTGACGATGCCCAAAAGTATCAGCGCATGGTTAAAGGTTACTACCGCATGATCAGTGGGGTGGATCGCCAGGTGGGGAGGATTCGGGACCAATTGCACGAAATGGGCTTGGCGGACAATACGATCATCATCTTCACCAGCGACAACGGCTACTTCCTCAACGAACGCCAATTCGCGGGCAAATGGTTGATGTATGAAAACAGCATTCGCGTGCCCCTGGTCATTTACGATCCGCGGGCGTCGGCACCGCTCGTATTGCCTCACCTTTCTCTTAATATCGACATCGCTCCCACCATCCTCACCTACGCCGGCATTGCCGTGCCGACTGCGATGCAGGGGCTCCCCCTCCAGACTGTGATGCGTGATCCGGATCAAGGGCTGCGAAAGAGTTTTCTTTGTGAACACCTGTTTGATCATCCCCGCATTCCACGAAGCGAGGGAGTGCGGACGGAACGCTACAAATACTTCCGCTATCTTGATCACCCGGAGCACGAAGAGCTCTATGACCTGACCGCAGATCCGCACGAGAAACACAATCTCGCCACCGACCCCGGCCACGCCGACGTGTTGAAGGAATTGCGGGAATTGTGTGACGCCAAGATTGCTGCCGCTGTCCGCACTTGAGCAACCACATCGCTGCTGGTGCGTCTAATTTGCATCGCGTTTTTCGGCGGCCTTCTTTTCCGCGGGAGTCAGAGTCCATCCGGTGAAACCGTATAGTACCGAAACCAGTGGATTGATCAGGTTGAAAAAGGCGAACGGCAGATAGGCCAAAGGGAAGACACCCAGCGTCGCGAACATGTAGGCCCCGCAGGAGTTCCAGGGAATCAACGGCGAGGTGATTGTGCCCCCGTCTTCCATGCACCGGGAAAGATTCCTGGTCGCCAACCCCATGCGTTCGTAAGCAGGTCGATACATCCGGCCGGGCACGATGATCGAGAGATACTGGTCCGCAGCGACCAGATTGATGCCCAGGCTCGTGCCCACCGTGGCCGAGACCAGGCTTCCCGGCCGCTTGGCGAACGAAAGGATCGTTTCGGCCAGACGTCCCAGCATGCCCGACCGTTCCATGATGCCGCCAAAACTCATCGCACAGACTACAATGCCCACCGTGCCATACATGCTGCTCATGCCGCCACGGGAGAGCAGGTCGTTGACCGCAGCATTGTCGGTCGTGGCCACAAAACCCTCGTAGGCGATGATGAGCACCTGCCCCAAACTGAGTCCCTGCATGACAATCGCCGCGACAATCCCTGCCCCCACCCCGACCACCAGGGCCGGCAGGGCCGGGACCCGTGCCATTACCAGTCCGAGCACCAGGAGCGGCGGCAGCAACAACCAAGCCGAAAGGTGCATGGCTTCGCGTAACCCCTGCAGGTAGGGGGCCAATTCAGATTCTACCATCGTCGTTTCGCCGCGATAACCGAGGCCCAGCCCGGCAAACAAAATCAAGGCGATGATGATACTCGGCGCGGTGGTGAAAACCATGTGCCGGATGTGCTCAAACAGATCCACGCCCACCACCCCGGGGGCAAGATTTGTGGTTTCCGACAACGGTGACATCTTGTCCCCAAAATAGGCTCCCGAGATGATCGCTCCCGCGGCCATCGACAAGGGCACGCCAAGTCCCTGTGCCACCCCAATCAGGGCCACTCCGACGGTTCCCGCCGTCGTCCAGGAACTTCCCGTCACCAAGGAAACCACGGCACAGATCAAGCAGGCGGCCGCCAGAAACCAACCCGGTGAGAGCAGCTCCAATCCCCACGCTATCAGCAGCGGCACCACCCCGCCGGCGACCCACACGCCAATCAGCATGCCCACAACCAACAAAATCAGAATCGAGGCCAGCGCCTGCCGAATGCCGTTCACCATCCCCGACTGGATTTCCGGCCACCTCGCCCCCAACCGCCAGGCCATCGCCCCGGCCACCACCGTGGCGGCGACAAGGGGCACCTGCACCGGTATCGAAACTTCCAATACACCGCCCAGCACCGGGATTCGCGCCAATATCACCAGCAACGGGGATACCAGGGCGATGTCGGGCAGGTCGTGTCGATTGATCACAGCCGCGGTCAGGAAGAGCATCAAGGCTCCCACCGGCACCAACGCTTCGCCCAGCGTAGGTCGGCGAACAGGGGTCGAACTGGCGGTCGGCGACGGCAACGCGGCCAGTTAGACGACAAACGTCAACGGACAGAAGCCCGAACTACCGGCGGCTAAACCCCGGAGTGGTTCAGGTAGTGCCGCGCAAACTCGTATTCGATGTAGCCCACCATGCCCGTCTCCAGACAGGCCGCGAGGTCGGTTCGCCGTTCGCGAGTCGTTCTGCCCGGTGCAAATGCCAACGCGAAAAATGCTTCGCACCGCTGGCCGGTCACCAGATAGGTCCGGCCTTCATCCGCCATGGAAAGCAATTGCTCCCGCTCCACCCGTCCCAATATCCCCAGGAGCAGGGAGTGAATCCACTCCTCCTCCGGGAGGATCGCCAAGGCCTCCTCAACCAAAGCCGTGCGATCCTGCCCGGCCAACTGAGCCGCACCGTAGGCGTGGAGGGCGGCAAAACCCCGGCGGACGAAATCGGCGTTTTGGTTTTTGAAGCCTCGCTCAAATGCGTCTGCCGCGGCCAGCCAGTTTCCGGCCAGGATCTCCGCGTTGCCCACCTCAAAGCTCGATTGCAGCAATCGGCGGTCCAGTTTGCGTATGTCGGCCACAGCCTGCTGCGCCCCCGCCACGTCGCTTCGTAGGGTCGCCAAATGGAGCCGTTGCCGTGTGAGCATGACTTGATCGTCCGAAACCATGGCGAGTTCAGCCAGAGCCCGCTCCGCCTCATCCTCCCGCCCCAGCGCCCGGGCACCGACGACCTGGTTGTGCAACACGGCTTCGTGCTCGGATTCCGTCGGCAACGTATGGTCGAGAATCAGGGCCGAGTCGCGCAACAAACGTTCATAAAGGCCGCCCACCACCGGATCCATCGGCCGCTCCGCCGTGCCCGTGGGCTCGGGTAGCGTCGCGTAAACCTGCGTGGCCGGGACGTCGCCATTTTCCCAGGCCGTGATCAGTTCGGTCGCCGCCTCCTCGCCGATGACTGTAGGCAAAAGCTGCCGCCAGATTTCGATGTCGGCCGGCGTGGCTTGACCCCGTTGGGCCATCTGCAGTCGCGAGGCCCGCAAGGCCCATTCCGGCAGGTCCATCCGCACAAAATCGGCAACCAACCGTTCAAAATCCTCCTCGCTGAGATTCACCAGGCCCAGCCCATCCGGAGCCAGCATTTTTGCGACACGCTGCGCTGCATCGCTGGCCTCACCCGTCGCGGAAATCAACGCCGCTTGCAGCGGCTGTTTGCGCCACAGAACATCCATCGCAGCCGGTTCAGCCTCGAGAATCTTGTCGCGCATGCGTTGATCCTCACCTTCGGCCAGCAGCTCGACCCCGGCGAGGTCCGCCCGCATGCGGAGAACCGCCGCTGCCGCGGTCGCCGAATCAGGATAAGTCTGCTGCGCACGCTTGACCGGTTCCCAGCGCTTTTCTGCGGGCAGGCTCTCGACGACGGCAAGGTCCACCCCGGGAGGGCTCCATCGCCATTTGGCAATCGTTCGCCGTTGCAGCACCAATTTTAAATCAAGCTGTTCCTCGGTGAGCGGCCCGGCCCGCACCAGCTCAAGCAGGTCCGAGGCCCCCTCCGCTTTGCCGTTCGCCGCCACCACCATCGCCTCGAGCACCAAGAGCGTCGGGTCGGCCGGATCGAGCTCCGTCATGGCCTGCCAATACACCGGGTTCTTGGTCAGCAGCGCCTCGACGTCGATGCGGTCGTAATGTGGACCACCAAGATCTTCGACTTCCGCAATCACTCGATTCAGTTCCTCCACCAAAGCGTTCACCCCCGGATGGGAGTCGGCATCGAGACGACTGAGCGTGGCCGACAAATCCTTCACCTCACCCCACGCCTGGGCCTGCACATCCTGCAAGGTGGCCGCCTGCACCTCGGAGTCCACGGACATCGTCGCACAGCCCGCCCCCATCAGCATCAAGGCGATCCACGCCAGACCAGCCGCCATTTTTTGGTGAGTGCTCACGATGGAATGCTCCAGCTGGGCTCGGCGCCCTGGGTCCAGTCCTCGTCTTTCTCCGCCGGCTCTGGACTCGATTCCGTTTCCTCATCCAGAACAACCCCGGGATCCCACCGCTGCGGATCGATCTCGCGCAATCGCAACAATGAGGCCGTGTATTCCACAAAATCCACCACGCCGGTCGCGACGCAGCTCTCCAGCAGCGCCCGCTTCCGCGCCGGATCGAGATCCCGTTGGAACGCACGATAAAAACGCTGTTCACACACCCGGCCCGCTTCGGTGATTTCGGTGATGTTCTCACCCACCGGAGTTGCCCCCACCTCTCCCGCCATGCCCTGAACCAGGGTCGAGACCCAGTCATGGCCTTCGCCCAATTCGCGCGCATTCTCAATCAACTCATCAGCGCCTTTGTCATCGCCCGCAATCCGCAGGAATGCGGCCGCCATCAACGTATAATAGGTGCGATACTCCGATGAAATCTGATCGGTCGCCGCCGCTTCGATAAAGTCCTGCGCCCCTTGCTTCCATTTGCCTTGGGCGGCGTTGGACAAGGCGGGCAAAGAGGGAGACCGGGCGATCATCTTCGGATCCACCGCCGCCATTTCCGCGGCTATGTTTTCCACGTCCCCGCTCCAGAGCGAAACCCACACTCGCATCGGCGCTCCGGCCGACTTAAAGTCATCCGGGATGCGATCCAGCGCCGCCCGGGCCTCGTCCCAACGGCCCAAGTGCCCCAAGGTTTCCGCCAAGGTGATGAGCGCCCCGGCTTTTTCAGGATCAGGCAAAACCGGCTGATCCAACTGACGCTGCACCTCCTGCAATCGGCGCAGGTTGCGATCGATCAGAATCGGGTGAAGGGGCAAGAGTGTCACGCCTTCGGGCGCAGTTTCGGTTTCGAAAAACGTGACCGGCCAAATTTTGCCGGCATCTGAGTCCGCCCGAATCTCGGCCGTGGCTTCATCCCCAATCAGGTGGGGCAACCATTTCCACCAAATCTGTAAATCCGAGGGGACACTGAATCCCCGCAAGGCGGTCGCCCGCTGTTGGGCCATCAGCGCCTCCCCCCAAAAACCGACATCGGCCAGTGCCTCGCTCAGTCGCTCCAGGTCGCGTCCGCCAAACGCTCCCCGGCTTTCGCTCAGGTCGCCCAAAAGATCGGTCAACCGCCGGGCGGCTTGCCGCACTTTCCGATCCGGCGCGATCTGCGCTCCCGTCATCGGATTGCCCATCGCGATCATGCGCCAATCGACGATCATTTCATCCATCAGTTGATCCATGTCGTCGGCATGGGCTTCGATGTTGTCGAGATCCACCCCGGCCTGTCCCAGCCGCACCAGTACCGCTATCATGGCCCAGTCCGGATCGCCCGGACGAAACGACCGGGCCGTGGCAATAACCTGGCCCACTTGGTCACCCGGCACATTCTCCAGGAGGCGATTGCGCCGCTCCAACTGCCGGGCGCGCACGCGCTGCATTTCATCGGCGATAGAATACAGGACGTGGTGCACATTTTCGGGCAGGGCCGGCCCGTAGCGGTTGATCTCAATGAGCCAGAGTGCGCGGTCAAAATTGCCCCGGGCCGCCCACAGCATCTGTTCGAAAAGGTCCACTACCGGGTCCTCCGGGTTGGTTTCAATGGCCGCCCGCCAAAACGCCGGGTTTTTGGTGGTGAGCGCAATCGGGTCTATCATGCCAACCTTGATCGTTCCCTCCTGCTCGATTTCTTCGCGCAACTCCTCGACCTGGGCCTTCAGGGTGGTGAGTCCCGGAAAATACTCCGGCGGAATGCTGTCCCACATCCCGGAGATCGCCTTGACCTGATTCCAGGCGGCCAGTTGCAGCACCTGGCGATCGCGTTCGAGCTGACGATTGGCTTCCCGGGCCTGCTCCTCAGCCTTCGAAACCTGTTCATCGACCGATACATCCACGTCAAGGTCGACACCGCCGGTGTCCGCCGTCGTTGCTCCCTTTTCTTTCCCTTCGACCGCCATGGTTTGGCAACCGGTTTGGAATCCGATCGCCGCCAAGAGCAACCCGACCAGCGCGAGACGGAAAGACGGATCAAAAAAAGGCTGCATACGGTTCACCATGTTGCGGGTGGCTCCCCTATTGACGAGGGCAATCCCCGGGGAGTTCCACCGTGACGCGATTTTCACGGGGAACAGCGAGAGCGATGGATATTTGGTCTATTTGTGCCGGGGGATCTCGCCGCTTTCGATTTTCGCGACATAATCGTTCAACTCAGCCCGGACCCGGGGCATCAGATAGTAGAGTCCCACAATGTTGGGGAAGGCCATGGCGAGAATCATGGCATCGGAGAAGTTCAACACGCCGTTGAGTGACGATGCCGCCCCCACGACCACAAAGAGGCAAAAAATAACCTTGAAGATCGTTTTGGCGGTTTCGGTCTGGCCGAAAAGATAACACCACGCCTGCTCTCCGTAGTAGCTCCACGAGATCATGGTCGAAAACGCAAACAAGGTGACGACAACCACGAGGACCTTGTCGAACCAGGGAATGACCGTCTGAAACGCGTTGGAGGTGAGGGCCACACCGTCGGCCCCGCCCACCAGATGCTGCCCCGAAACCAGAATGGCCAGGGCCGTCATGGTGCAAACCACGACGGTATCGATAAACGGTTCGAGCAACGAAACCAGCCCCTCCGAGGCCGGGTTCTTGGTCCGCACCGCTGAATGAGCGATCGAAGCGGACCCGATGCCGGCTTCGTTCGAAAAGGCCGCCCGCTGGAAGCCGATGATCAGGGCGCCGACCGCCCCGCCGGCCGCCGCTTCGGTGGAGAACGCGTTGGTGAAGATCGACAAGACCGCGCCGGGCACCGCACCGATGTTGGCTACCAGAACACAAATCGCGGCCAGCACATAGATGCCGCACATGACGGGCACGATGCGTGAGGTCGCCCGCGCGATGCTGCGAATGCCGCCGATAATGACCACGCCCACGATCGCCGCGATGACCATGCCAAACAACCAACCGAACCCATCCAAGCGGCCGTCCGTCACATTGTTCAACTGGTTGAAGGCCTGGTTGACCTGGAACATGTTGCCTCCGCCAAAGGAGCCGCCGATGCAGAACACGGCAAAAACAACGGCCAGGACTTTGCCCATCGCCCCCAAGCCGCTCTTCGAAAGATAATACATCGGCCCGCCGTAAACCCGGCCATCGTCACCAATTTCCCGATACTTCACGCCCAGGGTGCATTCGACGAACTTGGAGGACATACCCAGCAGTCCCGCCACAATCATCCAAAACGTCGCCCCCGGTCCGCCCAGTGACACGGCCACCGCCACCCCCGCGATGTTGCCCAACCCGACGGTGCCGGAAAGGGCCGCCGTGAGTGCCTGAAAGTGCGAGACCTCTCCTTCCTCCTTCGGCTTGGCGTAGCGCCCGCGCACGATGTCCACCGCCAAACCGAATCGCCGGAGGTTGATAAACTTGAAGTAGATCGTGAACGTCGTGGCCGCCACGATCAGCCACGCCAGGACAATCGGGAATCCGAGGATTTTGAAGAAAATGACCGCGAACACGAGGTCCGCCAACTTGCCAAAGACGGCGTCGATCTTCGCATCAAGGCTGGGTTCAGCCACCTCGGCCGCAACCGCGGCATCGGCCTGAGCGATCAGGCTCGATGACAGAGTCAGGAGCAAAAATACCACGAGCAATAAAAACGGAAAACGACGGGTGGTCATAAGCGGACGGGCAAACAGATTTCAGGCCAAGTTGGGGCCGGGGACACAAAAGCCCCCGAAAAAGGCACAATCGCGCGCGGAATCCAAGCCACCAATATCCCGCTATTCCCACACTTGATTTTCCGCCAAAGCATCCAAAACTTCCCGGCCTTCAATTTCCCGCGCCGGCTTCCGCTCGCGGCCATCTTCCAAATTCAAGAACCCATAATTCGAAAATCCAACACCGCCATGCCTGAAACCCACGAGTTCCAAGCCGAAATTAAGCAGCTGCTCGATATCGTCGTGCACTCTCTTTACACGGAAAAGGAGATCTTCGTGCGCGAACTGGTCTCCAATGCCTCCGACGCTCTGGAAAAACTGCGCCACACCCAGCTGACCGAAAAAGAGATCTTCGACGACAAGCTCGACCTCGAGATCAACCTGACCACCGACGACAAGGCCAAGACCCTGACCATTCAGGACTTTGGCGTCGGCATGACGCGTGACGAGTTGGTGCAGAACCTCGGCACCATCGCCCATTCCGGCTCCAAGGCGTTCCTCAACGCCATCAAGGAAGGCGGCGCGAAGAACGACAACCTCATCGGCCAGTTCGGCGTGGGTTTTTACTCCGCCTTCATGGTCGCCAAGACCGTCAAAGTCTACTCCCACTCCTGGAAAGCCGATGAGCCCGGCCATGTCTGGACCAGCGACGGTTCCGGTTCCTACACTGTCGAGGAGGCCGAGGGCCAGCGTCGCGGCACCAAAATCGTCCTGGAACTCAAGGACGACTGCGAAGACTTCGCAACCGAGACCCGCATCAAGTCCATTCTTGAACGCTACAGCGCGTTTGTCTCCTTCCCGGTCAACCTCAACGGCACCCACATCAACACCGTCTCGGCCCTCTGGCTGCGCTCGAAGAGCGAAATCAAGGACGAGGAATACACCGAGTTCTACAAGTTCCAGGCCCATGCCTTCGACGAGCCCCGGATGAAGCTGCACTTCTCCGCTGATGCGCCGCTAGCGATCAACTCGATCCTGTTTGTGCCGCAGTCCAATACCGAGAAGTTCGGCATGACGCGCGCCGAGCCGGCCGTCTCGCTCTACTGCCGCAAGGTGCTCATCGACCCGTCGCCCAAGGACCTGCTGCCCGAATGGGGACGGTTCCTGAAAGGGGTGGTGGACAGCGAGGACCTGCCCCTGAACATTTCCCGGGAAACGATGCAGGACCGTGCCCTGATCGAAAAACTCGGCAAGGTCATCACCACCCGCTTCCTGAAGTTTCTGGCCGACGAAGCCAAGAACCGGCCTGACGACTTCGACAAGTTTTACGATGAATTCGGCATCTTCCTCAAGGAAGGCGCCGCCACGGACTTCACCCACAAGGATGCTCTGGCCAAACTCCTGCGCTTCGAATCCTCCCGCACCGACAAGGGTAAAACCACGTCGCTGGCCGACTACGTGTCGCGGATGGGAGAAGAGCAAAAGGACATCTACTTCCTCATCGGCCCCAGCCGCGACGCGATCGAACGCGGTCCGTATGTCGAGGGGCTCAAAGCGCGCAGCCTCGAGGTTCTCTACTGCTTCGAAACGGTCGACGACTACGTGATGCGCAACCTGCGGGAGTTCGACGGCAAGACCCTCACCGCCGCCGACTCGGCCGACCTCAAACTCGACGAACACGAGGTCGAAGGCGAAGCCCTGAGCAAGGACCAGCAGGACGCCCTCATCAAGTGGCTGAAGGAAACCCTGGGCGAGAAAGTCGAGGAAGTGAAAGCATCCGACCGCCTGGTGGACTCCCCCGCCGCGGTGCTCAACGCCGACCAGTTCATGACGCCCCACATGCGCCGCATGATGGCCGCCATGAAAAAGGACGGCGAAGAGGGAGCCGAACTGCCCCCGGTCAAGGTGCACCTCGACCTCAACCCCCGCCACGCCATCGTCAAAAAGCTGGCCGAGACCAAGGACACCGACGCCACCAAAGCCGGCCTCATTGCGGAACAGCTCTACGACAACGCCATGCTTGCCGCCGGGCTGTTGGAAGACCCCAGCGCCATGGTCCAGCGGATGTATAAGCTGCTCGAACAGGTGTAAGGCGGGGTCGCCCGCCAGCTGGCCGGCTCTCAACCCGGCCAGTCGGGCCCAACATCTTCGAAAGTGACACGCCGCCCGGTCAACGGGTGATCGAAGCTCAGTTTCCAGCTGTGCAAACACAGCGGCGCGGCCTCGATGGACAACGTCCCGGGATCACCGGGCCGGACCGGCTCGCGACCATATATCGGGTCGCCGACCACGGGTAGGCCGTGGTGCGCCAAATGCAGGCGGATTTGGTGGGTGCGGCCGGTCACGGGCTTCGCCTCCAAAACCGTGGTGTCATCAGTTGCTGAATACGAGCGCACCACGAACTCGGTCCGGGCGGGGCAGCCATTGTCGAAATCGATCGACCGATTGCCCGCCGGGCCGACAACGCCACCGATGGGGGCATTGCAGGTGAAACACTTTTCGGCCGGCCGGCCGTGCACCTTTACGAGGTAGGTTTTTTCCACCCCGCCCTGCTCAAACTGCGGCTGCAGCCGGCGGGCAATTCGGCGCGTTCGCGCGCAGACCACCAGTCCGCTCGTATTGGCATCGAGGCGATGCACGGACCGCGGTTGATGGGGGGCGTAGACCTGCTGCAGCAGATACTCCAAGGTGTTGCGCCGGAACCGACCGCCCCGGTGCATCGGCAGGGGCGCGGGTTTGGACAAAACCACCACGGCCTCGTCCTCGTGCAAAATCCGCGCCCGCGCGTTGACCGCCGGTTCGATCTGAGCGGGCTGCAGTTGCACAAAATACTCCCCCGCCCGCACGATGCGGTCGAGGGCCGTGGGTTGGTCGCGGCTGTCCACCAAGCGCCCCGCGGCGACCAAATTCTCCCAGTGCAAAACCGGAAGATGGGGAAACGCCCCCGCCAACGCCGAGCCGAGCGTCGCACCATCATGACCGCCCGGCACGGTAAAGGGTCGCCGGTTATCGTGAGGCACGCTTCCCGGCAACGGGTCGATCAACACATCCCACCTGGCCTGGCGGGCGACCAGTTGCCGCCGTTCGCGCTCGACGTCCGGCACATAACAATGCGGACACCAATCCGGCGGCTGGTAATGCGGATGCTCCTGCTCTTCCGCCGTCAACGGCGTCTGGCAATGAAAGCACTGGGCGGAAGCGGATTCGCGCAGCGCCGGATCCACCCCGACACGTTGGTCGAACACAAAACACTCGCCGTCGTAGTGATCGCTCCCGACCTCCTCGAAGTATTTCAGGATGCCGCCATCAAGCTGATAGACCTGCTTGAATCCTTGCTGCTCCATGAACGGCCCTGCTTTCTCGCAACGAATGCCACCCGTGCAGAACATGACGACGGGCTCGTTCTTCAATTTTTCCGGCAAACCCGCCACCGCGCGCGGAAACTCCCGGAACGAATCAATCTTCGCCGGCACGGCGTTTTTGAAGGTCCCCAACTTCACTTCGTAATCGTTGCGGGTATCGAACAGGGTGACGGGTCTGCCCTCATCGAGCCACTGCTTGAGCTCCGCCGCTTTCAGCTTTGGCGACGGACGCATCGCGGGGTTGATGCCCTCCACCCCAAACGCGATGATTTCCTTTTTGATCCGCACAAGCATGCGGTTGAAGGGTTGGTGATCGCTGTCGCTGTATTTGGGCGCCAGATCCTCCAGGCCGGGAATGGCACGAATGATGGCCACAACCTCATCAACGGCCGCCCGGGGTCCGGCCAGGAACAGATTGATGCCCTCGGAGGCCAGGAGAATCGTGCCTTTTAACCCCCGCTGTTTACACGCTGCCAACAGCTCAACCTTGAGCGGTTTTAAATCACTCAACGGGGCAAACTTGTAGCAGGAGATATTGGCAAACATCGAAAAATTTCACAGGAGTTCGCAGAGAACAGCAGAGCCACTCCATCGATCATTTTACAGAACGAAACAAAGAGAACAAAGACTCCAAGCCACCACTCCCCGCTCCGTTTTTCTCTGCTTCCTTGTATAATAATGACACTGCCTCTTGGATAGTCCTGTCCCACCTCGTTTCCTTTGTTGCCTTCTGTAAAACTAACCTGCCTCGCTGGCGGTTTTGATGGCTTCGAGTTCTTCCCATCTCGCAAAGACCTCGAGGGTTTCGGTTTCAATCTCATCGAGCCGCGCCTTGACGGCCGGGACTTCGGCCGCTTTTGCGGCGTAGAAATCAGGATCGGCCAATTTCTCCGTAAGCTCAGCCTGCTCGGATTCGAGAGTCTCGATCTTCGTCGGCAGCGCCTCCAATTCCTGCTTCTCCTTGGAGTTGAGCTTGCGCGGCTTTGGCGCGCGCGGTGGTTTGGTTTTCCGGGGCTTTCCCGACCCGCCTGCCATCGCCTTGGCGAAGGAGGGTTGGCGATTTCTCTCCCGATCCGCGACATAATCGCTGTAGCCGCCGACGTATTCGGTCCATCGGCCCTCTCCTTCCGCTACGAGTGTGCTCGTGACCACGTTGTCCAAAAAGTCGCGATCATGGCTCACCAGCAGCAGAGTGCCGGTGAACTCGACCAACAGATTCTCGAGCAGGTCCAGCGTCTCGTTGTCGAGGTCGTTGGTCGGCTCGTCGAGTACCAACACATTGGCAGGCTTGGTGAAAAGTCGCGCCAGCAGCAGCCGGTTGCGTTCGCCACCACTCAGCACGCGGGCCGGGGTGCGTGACCTGTCCGGCTCAAACAGAAAATCCTCCAGATAGCTGATGACGTGTTTCTTCTGCCCTTCGACCGTGACGTGGCTGTTGCCATCGGACACATTGTCGGCGACTGACTTGTTGTCGTCGATCTGGTCGCGCAGCTGGTCGAGATAAACGACCTCGCGTTTGGTGCCTTCGCGCACCTCACCCGAAGTTGGAGCCAGCTGGCCGAGCAGGAGTTTAACCAAGGTGGTCTTGCCCGAGCCATTGGGACCAAGCAGGCCGATCTTGTCGCCCCGGGTCACCAACAGGTCGAGATCACGCACAATCACCGGTCCGTCTGGGTAGGTGAACGAGAGCCCCTTCGTTTCCACCACGCGGCGGCCACTGCGTTCGGTTTCGCTGAGCCTGATGGTGGCGGTGCCGGCGAGATCCCGCCGCGCCCGGCGTTCCGCCCGCATTTCCTTCAGCCGGGCAACCCGGCCTTGGTCGCGGGTGCGCCGTGCCTTGATGCCGCGACGAATCCACGCTTCCTCCTGGGCCAGGCGCTTGTCTTTCTGCGCCCGTTCGCGTTCCTCGGCTTCGAGCCTCTCCGCCCGACGCACCACGAAGGTGTCGTAGTCACAATTCCAATCGGTGAGCCGGCCGCGGTCCAACTCCACAATGCGAGTGGCCAGTTTTTTGAGGAACGTGCGGTCGTGGCTGACAAAAAACAGGGCGAGTTTCGATTCCGCCAAAAACGTCTCCAACCATTCGATGCTGGCAATATCCAGATGGTTGGTCGGCTCGTCGAGCAGGAGCAACTCCGGTTCACCGGCCAGCGCCCGGGCCAGCAACACCCGGCGCTTCATGCCGCCGGAGAGAGCGGCAAACTCGGCATCCGGCGCCAGCGCCATGCGCTCCAACAGATGGTCGACCCGCACCTCCTGCTCCCACTCTTCCTCATGTTCGGAAACCGGCACCAGACCGGACCCAACCACCTCGCGCACCGCGCCCGCGACATCCGCGGGAATCTCCTGCGGCAACCGCGCCACGCGGGCCCCCGGCGCTCGCACGAGCGTGCCGGCATCCGGTTTCATCTCACCAGCCAGCAGCCGCATGAAGGTCGATTTGCCGCTGCCGTTGCGCCCCACCAGGCAGACCCGGTCCCCGGCCTCGATTTGCAGATTCACCCCGTCCAGCACGCGTGGCCCGCCAAAGGCATGGGACAGATCATTGATGGTGAGCAGCGGCATGTGGTGGAACGAGCCGGTCAACGTGGCAGGCGAGACCACGGCAATGCCAGTCTGAATTACTGGCCGCCAGCCCGCCGAATGGCGGTCCTCCGGCTTTTTGATCCCGCAACCGAAGTTTGACAACTGGCCGCGCCAGGCCCCGTTTTGGCGCGTCCTCTTCAGCATGCCGCCGTTTCTTCTGCTCATCATCGGTTTGATCGTCCTCACCATCGGGGCGGAAGTCCTGGTGCGCGGATCCGCGGCCCTGGCTCTAAGGTTGGGACTCACTCCCCTGGTGATCGGCCTTACCGTGGTTGCCTTCGGCACGAGCGCGCCGGAACTGGTGGTGAGCCTGCAGGCCGCCAAACGCGATGCGGCCGAAATCGCGGTCGGTAATGTCATCGGCTCCAACCTCTGCAACCTCGCACTGATTCTCGGCTTCTGCGCCATGATCCGCCCCCTGACCACGGATCGTTCGGTGATCTGGCGCGAGGTGCCGATTCTCATCGGCGTGACCCTCATTGCCGCGGTGGTTTTGGTGAACTCCTTCCTCGGCCAAATCGAGGGCGCACTCCTTGTGCTGGGTTTGATCGTCTACACCGTCGTAACGCTGATTCGCGCCAGGAAAGAACCCAACCAATCCCTCGGCAGCGACGAACCCAAACCCTTGCCCCTGTCGCTCGCCCTGGTGTTTACCATCGGCGGTTTGGTATTTTTGCTCTACGGTTCGGACATGTTCGTCGAAGGCGCGGTGGCCATGGCGCGCCTGCTCGGGTGGAGTGAAACCTTGATCGGCCTGACGATCGTGGCGATCGGCACCAGCTTGCCGGAGCTCGCGATCAGCGTCGTCGCGGTGAAAAACGGCGAAACCGACGTCGCCATCGGTAATGTGGTGGGCTCCAGCCTCTTCAACCTGCTGGGCATCCTGGGAGCCACGGGCATTGCCGCCGGAGGCATCTTCATCGCCCTGCAGACCGGTGACATCGTGATGTTGGTGGTCTTGACCCTGGCGCTGTTTCCGCTCGTTCAAACCGGGCACAAAATCGACCGTCGCGAAGGCGCGGCCCTGTTCCTCGCTTATCTGCTTTACACCGGTTGGTTGTTTACGGTTCGCGGCTGATCTGTCACGAGTGGGGCATCCATGAAACGATACCTCGCTCCCCTGTTGGCGGCCGCCCTGTTCGCGTCCGCCGGTGAATTCCCCATCACCGTCCCCGCACTGCCCCCGGCCCAACCCTTTGGTCCGGAGTTTTCTGACTTGGACGGCACCGCCACTGGCAAATGGTGGGAGAAACCCCGGCCAACCGACCGGCAAGCCTGGCAGTTGCAACACATCCATGACCGGGATCGCCGCGACGCGGTCGCCTTTGCCCTCTATACGCACGATGCCGGCGTGCTGAAGCTCACCGCCCAGCTGGCCCCACTGCTGCCGGATGAACCGCGGGAGGTGATTCTCGAGCTGCGCGATGCCAACGGCGCCTGGGAGACCGTGGGGACATCCCCCGTGCTCTACCCGGGTTGGTCCGCTCATTTCCGCGTCGACGATTGGGACAGTGAGCGGTCGGCCGACTACCGGGTGAGCCTGGGCGACGTATCCAGTTTTTCCGGACATATCCGGCCGGACCCGGTTGATCAGGACGAGATCGTCGTGGCGGTGCTGTCCTGCAACTCCAACGGGGACCGCGGCGATCGGGCCAACATCGTGCGCCACCTGCTGCATCACGACCCCGACTTGTTGTTTTTTGCCGGCGATCAAAGTTACGACCACCGGCATCACACGGCCGCTTGGCTCGCGTGGGGGTGGCAGTTCCGCAACATCATCCGGGACCGCCCAACCATTACCATTCCGGACGACCACGACGTCGGCCAAGGGAACATCTGGGGTGCGGGTGGCAAAAAGGCCTCCAGCCCCGCCGGCAGCGATGGTGGCTACTACTATCCCGTCGAATATGTGAACATGGTGGAGCGTTGCCAGACGTGGCATCTGCCGGATGCCTTCGACCCCACCCCGATCCTGCGCGGCATCGGCGTCTACTACACCCGGTTGCGAGTTGGCGAGGTGGACTTCGCCATCCTCGAGGACCGCAAATTCAAGACCGGCCCCGCCGGCACGATCCCCCCCATGGGACCCCGGCCCGACCACATCAATGACCCCGATTATGATCGCAGCGCGGTTAACCTTCCCGGCCTTAAGTTATTGGGCGACCGGCAGCTCGCCTTCCTCGATGAGTGGGTGCGGGACTGGGAAGGCGCAAAGATCAAAGCCGCCCTGTCACAGACCGCTTTCGCCGGGGCAGTCCATCTGCATGGTCGCAGGGGCAACCGCCTGCTGGCCGACCTCGACTCCAATGCGTGGCCCCAGGCCGGACGCGATGCCGCTTTGCGACGCTTGCGCCAAGCCCGCGCCGCTCATCTCGCCGGCGACCAGCACCTCACGGTGGCCATCCAGCACGGCATCGAGTCATGGCGCGACGGTCCCTTTGCCCTGACTGGTCCCGCCATCGTGAACAACTACTACATCCGCCGCTGGCAACCGCTCGAGGGGACCGCTGGGGCCAACCATGATCCTGATTCGGCTTTGCCGTGGACCGGCGACTATGAGGACGGCCTGGGCAATAAGATCACCATGCTGAGCTACACCAATCCCGGCGAGGGCGATAACGGCAAAGCCGACGGTTTCGGGATTGCCCGCTTTGTGAAGTCAACCGGCGACATCGCCTTTGAGTTCTGGCCGCGCCTCTCCAAACCCGGCTCACCCGCCAATCAGGTGCCGGGCTGGCCGATCCGGCTTAACGTGGCTGACAACGACGGCCGCCAGGCCACCGGCCTGCTCCGCGTCGACGTGCCGGATGACTTCGGCGAACGCCCGGTCATCGCGGTGACCGACAAGTCTTCGGGTGAATTGCTCTACGTGCGACGGACGTCGGTCGGCCCCCAACACCTGCCGGTCTTCAGCGAAGGTCCGTTCGCTGTGGAAATCGGACGGGACCGGCCAACGGTGGAAATATCGGACGAATAAACCGGCTGATTTTGTCATCGCTCGCACGCGTGCGGCTCCACCTAACGGTCCGCCCGGCGGAGCCTGTTGTGGGAACGTGAAAAAAGGCATGATGCGGGCTCCTTCCTGCCCCACCCGCAATTCCCTCCGCCATGTCTTTGCTCGCGAATCTCCGCCTCAGTTTTCGAACTCTGACCAAGGACTGGTCCAACTCCCTCATGGCCGTGATCGTGATGGGCATTGGCCTGGGGCTTTCGCTCACCATGCTCACCCAGATCAACGGCGTGTTGTGGAGCAAACCCGCCGCCGCCGGCTCCGACCTGCAGGTCCTGCTGCAGCGTGATCTGGAAAGGGGGCCCACCTCGCGCCTGCCCTATACATTGCTCGAGGCCCAAACCTTGGCCGCAGAGGTCCAAAGCTTCGACGGCATCGCCATTTTCCAGGACTGGTTTCCCGCATTCAGCAATCCCAACGGGACTGAGCTGGCCCAGCGCGTTGTCGCAGCACGGGTGGATTCATCGCTGTTTGGACTTTGTGGCGTCCGTCCTTTGCTGGGCTCGATGTTTACACCGGACGATCAGGTCCCCGGAGCTGATACCAAGGCCATCATTTCACACGACATGTGGCAACGTCACTACGGTGGGGAAGCTTCGGCTCTCGGCCAGGATGTGATCCTCAACGGCCGCCCCTTCACCATCATTGGGGTGATGCCCGAGGGATTCCGATTTCCATCGACCCACGACCTGTGGCTCCCCGCCCCATGGGCGCAGTGGCAAGGCCGGCCATGGAATGCCCAGCCCCAGGTTCGGGTTATCGGTCGATTGAAACCCGGGGTGTCCAATCAATCAGCCGAAACCGAGATCAACGGCATCATCGCGCGCTTCGCCGAAACCCACCCTGAAATCGGCGAACGTCGCGTCGCCTCCGACTTGGAGGCGTTCAACGACGCGTTTGTTTCGACCACGCAAAATCGTCTGCTTTGGCTGATGCTGGGGTTCGCCCTGATGGTGTTGGCGATCTCCTGCGCCAACGTTTCCAACCTCGTCATGGCCCGCACCGCCCGGCGCTCCGGGGAGCTCGCCGTCCGCAGCGCGTTGGGCGCCAGTCGGGGAGCTCTGGTGGGGCATGTGCTGGTCGAGGGACTGGTCATTTGCCTGGGCGGCATCGTGGTTGGGCTGGGGTTGGCCTACTGGGGAGCGGGCTTGATTTGGGATTTCTACGCTGCCAACTCCTTCCGCCCTTACTGGTGGCACATGGACATCGACTGGCGCATGTGGATAAGTGCGGCCGGCTTCATGATCGTGGCGACGTTTGGATCGAGCCTCATCCCCGCCCTGCGGGCTTCCCGGGTCGATACCATAACCGTGCTCAAGGACGACATGCGCACGTCTTCGGGCATCTATGTCGGGCGATTGGCGCGAACTCTGACCACCCTGCAGATCGCTCTTTCCGGGGCACTGCTGGTCACGGCAACCATGATGATCTTCACCCTCCGGGAGCTCCAGACCCGGGAGCGGTCCTACGATCCCGATGCGGTGCTCACCGTGCATCTGCGGACCAATACTTCCTTCAACTACGAAACCAAGGCGGATGTGGATGCCTTCGTGCGCCGGTTCAAAGACCGGGCGGAAGCGATCAACGGCATCGACTTGGTGGCCACCACCAACAGCTTCAACTTTCTTGGCATACCGCGGCGCGAGGTTCGCTTTGCCAGCCTGGAGCGCGATCCAGAGGCTCCACCTGAGCGCGTCGATACTCAGATTGTTTCGCCGGATTATTTTGACGTGCTGCGCATCCAGCCCCTGCAAGGCCGGGTCTTCAGCGAACACGATGTCGAGGAGGGAATGCCGGTCTGCCTGGTGAGCCAGCGGTTTGCCCAGCACTACTGGCCGCGTGAAAATCCCATTGGCCAGCAACTGCAATCTCCCGACCCCCAGGCGGTCCCCCAGCGTTGGCGGGGCGTGTTTGAAGAAAACACCACGTGGATGACCGTGGTGGGTGTGGTGCCCGATATCGCCCCCGCCCCGGTGCTCGGTGAGGAGCCTTCACGCGGCGAGTTGTTTCTTCCCTCGACCCAGATTCTGGATCGCAACCAACAACTCATGATGCGCGGCAGCGGTGACCTGCATCGGCACATTCCCGCCATCGAGGCTTTGTTGCGGGAACTCGACCCACACAATTCACCCAAGACGCCGGTCCACACCGTGGGGGACGTTCTGTTGATCCAACTGCGCATGCTCACCCTGCTGACCAATATTTTTACGATTTTTGGGGTCAGTGCCCTGCTGCTCGCCTTCGCCGGATTGTATTCGGTGGTGAGTTTCAGCACCCGCATGCGCACCCGCGAGTTCGGCGTCAGAGTCGCCTTGGGTGCTCAATTGGGTCACATCATCAGCCACGTGCTCAAACCCATCGCTTGGCAGGTCGTTCCCGGGACGCTGATCGGATTGGCCGTCGGCTACGCCTTTGTGACGGTTTATCTTCCGTCTGCGCTTAATTTCGACGAATTGCCTCAAGGCCTGCCGGCCTACTCGGGAGTGCTGCTGCTGACCACCCTCGCTTGCCTGAGCGCGGCGTTGGTCCCCGCCTGGCGGGCTGCCCGGGCGGACCCAGTCAAAGCTCTCCGTGCCGACTGACGCCGATCAGCCGCCCATTTTTTGGTCGACCGAAAACTTGCCGCCACCGGTGAAGATGAGCGCGAGGTAAGCGATACCATAGATCGCCGCTAATTCACCGTTGCCCTCGCCGGCAAGCTGGCCGCCGTGCACCATGAAGAACGCCACGCCCATGGTGAAGGTAAGGATGAGCGCAGACAACCGGGTGTAGAGTCCGATCATCAGCAGCGCCGCCATCAGGACCTCGGCAAAAATCGTCAATCCCAGACTCACCGGTGAGCTCACCCCCAGCGGATCGGGAAAACCGCCGCTGAGTTTGGACCAACCCATGAGTTTACCCCAGCCGTGGAAAATCAGCATGTAACCGCCAAATCCAATACGCAGCAGCAACAGCGCGAGATCCCGGCTTTGAGGGAGGAAAGAAAGACGAAGGAATTTGTTCATAGCAGGAAGACGGGAGCGCAGGATTGGACAGGTTCTGCTGAGAGCACGCAAGCAGTGGGTTTAATCCCGGTTGTTACCCCAAGAGAAGCAGGGCTCTGCGCCAGCAACCGCACAAACTCCGGCGCCTCTCTTTCACAGGAGGAAACGGAGCAAAAAAGAGCCACTCCAACGCTGAGTTTTACAGAAGGAAACGAAGTCAAGGAAGCCACTCCTCTGCTTTTCTCGGTTAACTCCTGTAGAAAACCTCTCTGCCCCACCGCAGCACAATCTTCCGCTCCTTTCTGTAAAAATTGGGTCTTTGTTATAGGAGCCAACGAAGGAAACCAAGCTGGGCCTCCCCGCTCCCAAGCCTTCGTTCCCTTCGTTGCCTTCTGTAAAAGCTGAATCGTGCATCAAACTATGCACTACTTGCCAAATCCTCCAGAAACTCCCCCGCCCGACTTTCCGACCAGTATTCCTCTCCCCGGGTAATGAACCCCACATGCCCGCCGGATGCCGGCACTTCCAAGTGAAGGAACCTATGATCGGCCGCCAAATCTCGGGGATAACACCGTCCCGCCAGAAACGGATCGTTGGCCGCGTTTACCAACAGTGTCGGCACCCCAATATCTTCCACGAAGCGGATACTCCCGCACCGGTCCCAATAGTCCGACGCATCGGTGAACCCGTGCAGCGGGGCGGTGTAGCGATCATCGAACTCACGAAAGGTGCGCACCGCGTCCAATCCGTTGAGGTCGAGTCGATCCGGGAATCGTTCAGCCTTCCATCGCACCTTTTCGCGCAGGGTGCGCATGAAACGCGCCATGTAGATCCGGTTTTGCCACTCCCCCAGTCGCACTGAGCTCGCCGCCAGGTCGCAGGGCACGGAAAACGTCACTGCTCCCATGATCCGTGGATCCACCGCGTCGCCCCGCTCGCCCAAATACTTGAGGGTCTGGTTCCCTCCCAAGCTGAAGCCGACCAGAGCCACCACAGCCCAAGGTCTCGCCGCCAGCAGGTAATCCACCACCGTGCCCAAGTCATCGGACGAGCCGCTGTGGTAGAAGCGCAGTTGCCGATTGGGCTCGCCGCTGCAGCCCCGGCAATTCCACGCCACCACATCCCACCCCCGCCGGTGCAGGGCATGGGCCATACCGCGAATGTAGGGTTGGTTGCTGTTGCCTTCGAGGCCGTGTGAGAGAACCGCCACGCGATTCCGGCCCGAAGCCCAAACATCCAAGTCCAGAAAATCATTATCCGGCGTTGCAATCCGCTCCCGCTCCCAGGGCACCGCTGACACCCGCCGCCCCACCGCCGGCCAGATCGACTGGACATGCCCATTGGCCAACCCCCAAGGGGCTCGATAGGTGGATTCAATCAGCGGCATGCTTGCCCGTCATCGGTTCGGAATCCGGGCAGTCAAAGCAATCAGAATAAATCCGTTACCGTGAGCGGGACTCGTTAACGAGTTCGTCTCAAATGATCAATCAGGACCGCGCGGTCTTTGGCATTCAGTAATCCCTGAAATTCCATCTTGGTGCCCGGCACCAGACCCTTGGGATTTGCGATGTAGTGTTCGAGCAGCTCGTCCGACCAGTCCGGTCCCCGCTCTTCCCGGAGTTCGATCAGGGAATGGGAAAATTCAAAGTCAGCCGCCGAGGCGATGGGCCGATCAAACATGCCATCCAGATTCGGGGCCAACATGCCCTTCTGGTATTGCCCCGCCGGACCGTGGCATCCCGCGCACAGCACGGCCAAACGCGCTCCGCGTTCCCGATCAGTCAACAGCTCCACCTCGGATGGATCCACGATGTAGTCGCCGCGCAATCGCATCATCGCCTCCACCTGCTCATCGGTCATGCTGTTGCGGATTCGGCGATACGCCTCCGCCTCGATACGTCCGGCCTCTGTCTCGGCCCTTCCCATTTCTGCAGCCAGTTCCCGCACCCGCGCTTCGTCGAAGTCTTCGGCAGCATATCGTAGCAATGCCAACTGTCCCAGCAGGAGATGCCGTTGCTTCAGAAAATGGCGGACTACCGACTCCTGATCGCGAGCAGCCCTTTTGATCTCTGATCGCTGCCGGTGAGAGAGGATGGCCTGGAACGACTTGGAGATTCGCCCCCGGCTAGCCGCGTGCCCGCTCTTGTGGCGGATGGACACAAAACCGAAAAACTGCGCGGGCTGGCCCAAGGGGATGATTTCGTTGTCCTCGGGAGTTCCCGTCAGCCAAGAGAACGCCTTGGCAAACAAATCCTCCAATTGTTTGTTCTCCCGCCGGTCGAAACCCGTTGCCTCCACTCGGATTTCCGCGGCCAACGACTTGGTTTTCTCAGGGTCTTCGCGCCAAGCGTGGAGCTTTTCGAGCTGGGCTTCACTCAGGGAATCCTCCAATCGCGCAAAAGCCTTCGCCTCGATGACAGCCACGGAAACGCCCAATCGGGAGAATTCGATCCCGGCCGCTTCCAAACGGTCGCGATCCAATTCTTCCCCCATGTAAAGGTGATTCTCATAAAGCCGCAGCAGCCGGGCACGGCTTTCCCACCAGGCTTCAAGCAATGGGGTTTCCCGCCTAACCGCCTCGGTTAATATCTCCCGCTGATCCGAAGTGGCCAAATCGAAGAACGCTCTGCCCAATGCTCCACGATTCGCCGCCCGACCACTTTCGAGACGGAGCGCCACAAATCCAAAGAACTGGGCGTTCTTGCCAATGGACAGTTTTTCGTTGTCCGCCGGAGAACCGCTCAGCCAGGCGAAGCCCTTGGAAGCCATCGCCACCCGCACGTCCTGCACCGAACGAGATCCGCTGTATTCCGAGATGGACCAATCATCGCCCGACGTCTGGCGACGCGACTGCCCCGGATTTTGTTGGGCCGGCAAAACACCGGCCAAACCTATCCCGAAAGTAAATGCCACCGCCAGCCGGAGGGGGATTCTTCGCATCAAAATCAAGACGCATGGAATCAACGGCGGTTACAAACCTTGTGTGGGGAAGGTCGGAAAGAAACCGGATGCCATGATTCCCTCCCCGCAGATGGCTGAAGAATCA
This sequence comes from Opitutaceae bacterium, assembly GCA_028280945.1. Classification (GTDB taxonomy): domain Bacteria; phylum Verrucomicrobiota; class Verrucomicrobiia; order Opitutales; family Opitutaceae; genus Actomonas. The sequence continues at coordinate 46,444 of JANQKV010000056.1, read as the reverse complement.
GGGAACGTCGACCAGAAGGCAGCGCCGCGGTCAACCGATTCGAGGCACTTTTCCCGTAACTTATCCACCAAGAGAGCGTTCTCCTTGACAATCGACAGGAGTGCCTGTCTCTCATGTCGACAATCTAGGAAAGAGCCTATCTCCCCCCCATCCTCAATCGTCACGCTCGCCCTCCGCTATGCCAAAAATCAAAAGCGTATTCACCCGGCTCAGACGTGTGATTGGCCGGCGCAGCTTTGAGCGCGAAATGGCGGAAGAGATGCAGTTTCATGTAGAAGCGGAAACCGAACGCCTAATTGCTCATGGCGAAAGTCCCGCAACCGCCCATCGCCGAGCCAAGGCCATGTTCGGCTCCATCGACGCCCGCACCGAAGAAGTCAGGGATGCAAGGTTGGGAGCAAACCTGACCGTGCTCGGTCGCGATCTGCGATTCGGAGTGCGCTCTCTCATGAAAGCCCCAGCCTTCACTTCAATTGCCCTCCTTACCCTCGCCCTCGGCGTCGGGGTGAATACGTCGATGTTCAGCATACTTGATGCCTTGCTGTTTCACCGGGCGCCCTATCCGGAATCGGACCAATTGATCCGCGTTTTTCGGACAACTCCAACCATGCAGGATGCACCGCATTCGCCGGCCAACTACGTCGATCTGCGAGACCGGACCAAGTCGTTCAGCCACCTCGCCGCGTATGCTCGAACCAGCGTCAATCATGCCGAACCCGGGCAACCCGCCGAACAATTGCAGATGTTGGCCGTTTCCGGAAACTTCTTCGCGGCCCTGGGTGTGTCTCCGGAACTGGGACGTTCCCTTACCCCGGAGGATGATCAACCGGACAATGATGATGTTGTCGTGATCACGCATGCATTCTGGCAGCAGAGATTCGCTGCCGATCCCAGTATTCTGGGTCAGTCCATACGTCTCGACGGTGAGCTGATCCACATCGTGGGGATCATGCCGGCGGGATTTGAAGATCCGATGTTGTGGGGTTCGATCTCGGGCTGGAAACCCCTCTCGTTTGCGGCGGACGACTTGGAAGCACGGGGAAGCAACTGGCTCTCGATGCTCGGGCGACTCAGCCCGGAAGCCACGGTTGCCATGGCTCATGCGGAAATGAACTCGCACTGTGCCGCGCTGGCATTGGTTCATCCCGCCACCAACTCGGAAACGGGGATGAACCTCATCCCGTTCGTGCGCTCCACTCAGGATAAGATGGTCCGTCTCCTCACCTTGTTTGCGATGGGCTTGGCGACCTGCGTGCTCCTGATCGCCTGCGTCAACTTGGCCAACCTTTTCTTTGCCCGAAACGTTTTGCGCACCCGCGAACACGCCATCCGGGCCGCTCTCGGGGCCTCCCGTATCAGGTTGATCTGGCATTCGTTGGCAGAGTCATTGGTCCTCGCACTCGGCGGAGGTGGATTGGGGCTGTTGATCGCCGCATGGGTGAACGCCGCCTTGAGCTCCCACTCGTTCTGGGGGGACCAGCCTTCGGCGTTGGCCATTGATTGGCGGATCGCCGGTTTTGCTTTCGCCGCGGCGCTGTTGGCAGCGGTGATCTTCGGTTTGTTGCCGGCGGTGCTGTCTTCACGCACCGACGTCAACGGAGCACTGAAACAGTCCGGCCGGGGCACGACGTCGGTGGCGCATGCCCGGCTTCGGCACGGCTTGATCATCGCCGAGGTTGCGCTCGCCTTGATTCTCCTGACGGGCGCCGGGTTTTTCATGCGGGGGTTGGATCGATTTGTTGATCGTGATGTCGGTTGGCAAACCGACGACCTGCTCACGGCCCGTTTGAGCCTGCCGGAAACCAAGTATCCCGACAACGCTGCCATACAGGTGTTCTACGATCGATTGGAATCCCGTCTTGCCGCCCTGCCCGGGGTGGAGGGGGTTTCACTTTCCCGCACATTGCCGTTCTATGGTTTTGGCTGGGGACAATACTACATTGTCGAGGGCCATCCCCCACTTAAAGCCGGCACCGAACCGATGCGGGATGTCAATCTCGTGACTCCAGACTACTTCTCAACCATGGGAATAGCGATCGTCGAAGGACGCCCCTTCCAGCCTGCGGACGCAGAGGGACCCACCCCGACCATCATCAGTGCATCCATGGCCCACAGTCTTTGGCCGGGTGAATCGGCCATAGGCAAACGAATCGCCCATCCCCGGCAACCCGACAAGTGGCAAGAAATCGTGGGAATCGTCCAGGACGTGAAGTTCGCGTCCAATCTAGACAGCTCGGGCGAGCGATTTCAGACCTACCGACCCTTGGCTTCCAATCCACCCCGGTCTTTCTCCATCGCCATGAAGTGTGCTGTGCCACCCGCAACATTGGTGGAAAGCGTCCGTCAAATCATTGCCGAGCTCGATCCGGAACTTCCCGTCGCGGAGATCAATCCAGCATCGCGGATCGTGCGCAACAATACGGCAAATTTCGCGTTGATCGGCAAGGTCCTGATTGGATTTGCCCTGCTGGGGCTCACCCTTGCCGCCATCGGTCTCTACGGTGTGGTCTCAGGACACGTTGCCCAACGCACCAATGAGATCGGCATTCGCATGGCCCTCGGCGCCCAATGGCGGGACGTTCTCGTTCTCATACTGAGTCAGGGACTGCAACTCACGCTGGTCGGCACCGCCATCGGTTCAGTCGGGGCGTGGACTGTAGCCCGGATCCTTCAATCGCTGCTCCCGGCATTACCACCCGCTGAACCCATCATTGCCGGAGCCATTACCGGGCTATTGCTCGCCACGACTTTGATCGCCTGTTGGCTGCCCGCCCGACGAGCAACCGCCGTCGATCCCATCGTCGCCTTGCGGGATGAATAACCTCCCGGCGCACACGAGTATTCCATTTCACCCTCCCAACCCTTTTTCACCATGGCCAAAGACAAGACCGACCTCCTCCAAGGCACCCTCGACATGCTGATCCTCAAGGCCCTGCAGCTGCAGCCCATGCACGGGTTCGGCATCAGCGTGCGCATCCGCCAAATTTCCGAAGACGTGCTGCGCGTTGAACAGGGCTCACTCTATCCCGCGCTCTACCGGCTCGAGGAACAGGGCTGGATCACCTCGGACTGGGGAATCTCGGAGAACAATCGAAAGGCCAAGTTCTACGAAATCACGAAGCTCGGTCGTAAACAGCTCGCCAATGAAACCGCCAACTGGGAGCGCCTGTCTCTCGCGGTCAACCAAGTGCTCGGTGCGAAACTGAAGGACCTGGGATGATCGATCGACTGCGAGGGTTCTGGGTGCGTCTGCGCCGCATGTTTTTCCGTCGCGAATCCGACGGCGGACTGGCCGCGGAAATGCAATCCCACCTCGAACAGGAAACCGCCCGTCGCATCGCCACCGGCGAGCACCCCGCCACCGCGCGCCGCCGAGCCGCGGCTGAGTTCGGCTCGGTCGATGCCCGCACCGAAGAGGTGCGCGACGCTCGGATGGGGGCGTGGTTTGATGACCTCCGGATCGATCTGCGCTACGCTCTGCGCGGCCTGCGCAAGTCACCGACCTTTTCCGTGGTCACTGTCTTGATTCTCACGCTGGGCATTGGTTCGGCTGCGACCATTTTTAGCATCGTCAATGAGGTGTTGTGGCGCGATCTGCCTTTCGCCGACTCCGATCGCGTGGTGCGGGTGGCCGCCACCCGCAAAGAGGACGGTCACTCCGCCAATCAAACCACCAGCGGTCCGTTGATTCATGCCTGGCGGGAACGCACCTCCTCCTTTGAATACTTTGCGATCTTCTCCCAGCGCACCACGGTATTTAATCACAACAACCGTTCGCCCCGGCAGGCTAGGGCTCTAGTCGCCAGCCCCAGTCTCTACGATATCGTGGGGTTGCCAATGCAGCTGGGTCGCCGACTTACGGCGGAAGACGCGTCGCCCGGAGCGGAAGCCGTGGCCGTGCTTTCCCACGAGACATGGGTGACCGATTTCAATCGTGACCCTTCCGTACTCGACCGGCACATCACACTCGACGCCCAGTCTCACCGGGTGATTGGCGTGCTGTCTCCGGAAGCGTTTTTAACCATTCTACCTCGTCCCGAAAACACTGACTTTCTGCTGCCGTTTCTGGAACCAATTGAACGACTCAATCGCGGGGAATGGTATTACAACGTGGTCGCCAAGTTGAAACCCGGCGTCACGGTCGACTCCGCCCATGCCGAAATGCTTGCCGTCGCCGAGCGCATCCAAACGGAACGCCCGGAGCTCAGCGAAGAATCCCTCACCCGGGTCGTCAGTCTGCAGGAAGATCGCAACCGACTCGTCCGACCGGCGCTGTGGGCAACCGTCACGCTCGTTGCCCTGCTGCTCATCAGCACGGTGGTCAACGGTGTCAAACTCACCCTGGTGCGCACCATTTCCCGGGAAGGTGAATTTTCCGTGCGCTCGGCCTTGGGCGCCAGCCGCGGTCGCCTCACGCGGCAATTGTTGGCGGAGACGGGACTGTTGGCTGTGCTGGGGAGCATCGGCGGAGTATTGCTCGCTTCATGGGGTGTCAACCTGCTGGCGCGGGTCGGCCCTCCCGCTCTCACTGCAATTGCCCGTTTCGGATTCGACCGCGATGCGATTCTGTTCGCCTTGGTCGTATGCGCGTTGACCACCTTCGCGATCACCGCGGCCAGCCTTTGCCGGGTGCGGTCCGCGGACCAGGCCATTGACACCGCCAACCGCAGCACCACGGCCGGACAGAATCAGAACCGATTGTTGAATGGACTGATGACCGCCCAGTTTGCCATCGCCACCGCTGTGCTAGTCGCCGCGGGATTGATGCTGGTGAGTTTCGTGCGTCTGACATCAGTTGACCCGGGATTCCAAACGGAGGACCGCCTGAGCTTTCGTATCACTCTTCCGGATACCGACTACACCGATCACGAGACCCGCGTGCAGATGTTTGATCGCATCCGCGGGCAGACCGCCGCCCTGCCCGGCGTGACCGCCGTCACCGGCAGTCACGCACCGCCCCTCAGTGGCCACTCGGAGGGTTGGGGTTGGTGGTTCATCGACGGCCGCGGAGAGCCGGAGCCAAAGCCCGTGCAGGCCCGGGTGGTGCTGGACGACTACCACGCGACAATGGGCATTGACTTGATCAGGGGCCGGTTCTTCGACCGCCGGGATCACGCCGACGCGTCTCCCGTCGTGATCATTAACGAACGCCTGGCCCACAACCATTTCGGCGAGGAGGATGCCATCGGTCGCAGCATCCAATTCGGCTGGCAGGAAAAACCGATGGAAGTGATCGGCATCGTGCACAACGTGCAGCACTTCAGCCTGCGTAACGAAATCAAGGCGATGATCTACGTGCCGGCCGGCCAGCTCCAGACCGCCGACGTGGCGGTCATGAGTTTTGTAGTGCGAGGAACCGGTTCCCCGACGTCCCTGGTTTCATCGATCAGCTCCATCGTGGCCGGCATCGACCCGGGGCTCCCGTTGGCGGAGGTGGCCTTGATCAGTGATTGGGTCAGGGAAGCGGTCGCCCTGGAGCACTCCATCCTGCAACTGCTGCTGTTCTTCTCCGGGGTAACCGTGCTGATCACCGCAGTCGGACTCTATGGCGTCGTTTCCTACCTCATGCGGCAGCGACGCCGGGAGCTGGGTATCCGAGTAGCCGTGGGAGCTCAGCGCGGCCAGATCGCCGCCCTCGTCTACCAGCAGGGGGCTAGGATTGTATTGGCCGGGATCGCCCTGGGAATTTTCGTGGCCTGGTCTGGCACCCGGATCATCTCAAATCTGCTCTACGACGTCGATGCATTCGCCCCCGTGGTATATCTCGGCGCGGGCGTGGTGCTGATCACCGCCGCTTCGATCGCCCTCGGCCTGCCCGCCTGGCGAGCCACCAAGATCAACCCCACCGAAGCGCTGCGCAGCGAATAAATCGATCAGTAGCGAGTGGTGGGTAGCGACGAGCGAGCATCAAATCCTGCGTATCCCTTATTTAACTACACACTACCCTCTACTAGCCATCCACCACTTTAAAATGAGCAGAATCTCCGGCTACCTCACCCGCATTTGCCGCGCCTTTCGACGCCACTCCCACGATCGCGACATGGCCGCGGAAATGCGCGACCACATCGAGCACGAGACCGCCCGCCGCATCGCCATGGGCGAAGACCCCGCCACCGCCCGCCGCCGAGCTGCCGCCGAATTTGGTTCAATTGATGCCCGCACCGAGGAGGTGCGGGACGCACGCCTTGGGGTTTGGCTGGAGCAGATCTGGCAGGACTTCGTGTTTGCGTCCCGGAAACTCCGAAAATCCCCCGGCTTCACCACGGTGGCCGTGCTGACCCTCGCCATCGGGATCGGCGCCAACGCCGCGATCTTCAGTGTGGTGAACGCGATGCTGCTTCGCTCCTTGCCCGTGCCCCACCCTGAACAACTGCGCATCCTGCAATGGACCGGACAAGAGGTCTCCATACCCAGCTTTACCGGCAGCTCCTCCATGGTGAATGGCCAAAGGCAGGCCGACGCCTTCCCTCACCCCACATTCGAGGACTTTCGCGCCGGAGCTGAATCGCTGGGCGAAGTGTTCGGTTGTTTTCCGTTGGGCAACCAAACAACCATGGCGGCAGGCACAGTGGGGTTCTCCGATGTCATGATGGTGTCGGATAATTATTTCACCGGCATGCAGCAATCCGCGCAAATCGGGCGTGTATTTGAACCAACCGACGATCTCCCCAATTCCGAACCCGTTGCCATAATCACTCACGGTCTTTGGCAGACCCGCTTCGACTCCGATTACGGTATTCTCGGTCAATCCATCAGCATCGACCGAAACAAATTTGTAATCGTTGGGGTGCTGCCACCTGAACACGCCTCCCCTTTCCCCGGCAACAGGTTCGATGTTTACGTGCCGTTGGCGGCGAAGTCCGTTCTGCGGCCCTCCCGGACCATGCGCTCCTACGACAATTGGTGGGTTCGTTTGATGGTGCGGTTACGCACCGGGCACACCGATGAACAGCTGGGCGAAGTCCTGCAGCCCCTGTTGGCAAGTGCCTTTGAGCAATCCCGATCTCGGGCCGACAGTTCCGATATTTTGATTAAAGACGGGCGGTCGGGCATCGTGCCCGCTCGGGAGTTCCTTACTTCCAGACTACTCGCCCTCCAAGGGGTGGTCGCGGTGATTCTGCTAATCGCCTGCGCCAACCTCGCCGGTCTGTTGTTGGCGCGAGCCACCGTGCGGCGACACGAGTTTGCCATCTGCGCGGCGATCGGCGCCCAACGCTCTCGCCTGATTCGCCGCTTGATGGTGGAAAGCCTCTTGCTCGCCGTAGCCGGAGGACTCTGCGGCCTCGCCTTGGATGAGCTGATTAAAAACGGGCTCATGGCAAACTTTCACGGAGCTCAATTAGGCCCTGAATTGGATTTGGGCATAGACCGAAACGTCTTGTGGTTCGCTGGCGGCATCACGATCGCCACCGCCGTTTTGTGTGGACTGCTGCCGGCCTTTCGGGCGTCGCGAACCGATCTCGTCACGGATCTCAAATTGGGAAATTCCAGCAACTTCATCCGACACCGCTGGGGGAGTGCGCTGGTAGCAATACAAATCGCTCTCTCCGTTTTGCTGGTAACTGGCGCCGGCCTTTTCATGCGCAGCTTTGGCAACCTCAATGCCATTGATCCGGGCTTCGATGCGACCAACACGTTGGTGTTTCGACTGAATGCCAATCAGGAAGGATACACGGATGAACAACACCTGGATTTTTTCGACCAGGTCCGCAGCAATCTGATCAAACTGCCATCGGTAGCGTCCGTTTCCGCCTCCAGTGTGCGCTTGTTGCAAGGATCGATGTCCAGCAGCGGATTTAGCATCCCAGGGCAGGAACTTCAGCATGGGGAGCGATGGCAGGCACACACCATGGTCGTGGCGGACGAGTATTTCAAAACCCTCAACATTGGCGTTCAAAACGGTCGCACCTTCGGTCCACAGGACAACAGGGAGACCGAGGCGGTCATGGTCATCAACGCGCTGATTGCCGAGTACTGTTTCCCCAATCAGAATCCCGTGGGCCAGATCCTACGGATGGACGGAAGGAATTTCCGTATCATCGGAGTATGCAGTCCCACGCTTTACGACGCGGTCCGTCAACCGCCTCCCATGACTTTGTTCACATCAGCGCGTCAACAGAGCTTGAGGTCGATGGATTTCTACGTTCGCACCTCCCTTCCTGCGACGGCGATTGTGGACGAAGTCCGTCAGACGATCGTTAATTTGGATCCAACCATTCCCTTGGCCAATATTTCGACGCTGGAGGCACAATTCGACGGCTCGATTTCCACGGAACGGTCCATGATGATGCTCTTCGGGTCGTTGGCAGGACTGGCGATTTTGCTCAGCTGCATCGGGCTCTACGGGCTCATGGCTTATAGCATGGCACAACGCCGGGCGGAAATCGGCATCCGCATGGCCCTGGGCGCCTTGCCCGCGGACATTTCTCGAAAAGTGCTTTCCGATTCATTGAGACTGGCAGCTTGGGGGTTGGGGATCGGATTACCGCTGGCCATCGGACTGGGATTTGCCGCCCGAGCGGCGTTTTTCGATATAGCACCCTACGATCCTGTCACGTTGATCGGAACGGTGTTGGCCCTGGCCTTCGCCGCAACGGTAGCGGTCTGGATCCCCGCCCGACGAGCCGCCCGAATCGATGTCCTGACCGCATTGCGGGCCGAATAACTTGGATCCGGACATGAGTGCGTTAAAAGGACTATTCACTCGTCTCACCCGCTCGATTCGCCGGCGTCGTTTCGAGGATGAGATGGCTGCAGAGATGCAGGCGCACATCGAGTTGGAAACCGAACGCCGGATCGCTCTCGGCGAGAGTCCCGCCACCGCCCGTCGTCGTGCAGCGGCCGAGTTCGGCTCCGTGGATGCCCGCACCGAGGAAGTCCGGGACGCCCGCCTGAGCGTTTGGCTCGAACAGCTCTGGCAGGATTTTGTTTTTGCGTTCCGCCAATTGCGAAAGTCACGGGCTTTCACCGGAGTTGCCATTCTCACCCTCACCCTCGGTATCGGTGCGAACACGGCCATCTTCAGTGTGGTGAACGCCATGCTCTTGCGCTCCCTGCCCGTGCCCAATCCTGAACAGTTGCGCATCCTGAAATGGACGGGAGAAGACGTCTCGCTCAACAACTTCACCGGCAGCGGATTCAGTGTGAACGGCCGACTTGAGGCCAACGCCTTTCCCCATGCCACGTTCGAGGATTTTCGGGATAGCGCCGCAGACCTCGGCGACGTGTTTGGTTTCTTTCCCGTCCGCGGCCAGGCCACGGGGGCCGGGGGAGAAGTTGGAATCTCCGATGTGCTGATGGTATCCGGCAACTACTTCAACGGCATGCAGGTTTCCGCTCAAATTGGTCGCGTGTTTGCGCCCGCGGATGATCTCGCCAACGCGGCACCCGTCGCGGTCATCACGCATGGCCTTTGGCAAACCCGCTATGCCGCCGATCCCGATATCCTGGGTGCGACCATCAGCATAAACCGGCACAAGTTCAGCATCATCGGGGTCATGCCGGTCGATTATGCCGCTCCGTTCCCCGGGGAACCGATCGATGTCTACGTTCCCCTGGCCGCGCAACCCCTGCTTCAACCCTACCGGGCCCTGCAGTCCTATGACAATTGGTGGATTAGGATGATGGTGCGTCTTCATCCGGAGCGGACGAACGCTCAGCTTCATACCGTGCTGCGGTCCCGCCTTGAGCACACCCTCGATCAATCCAGCACTCGCGCCAACAAACCTGACGTCCTGATTCAGGATGGCCGGGCCGGCATCGTGCCCAACCGCGGAGCCATTGCCCCCCGGCTGTTTGCCCTGCAGGGTATCGTTGGAGTCATCCTCTTGATCGCATGTGCCAACCTGGCCGGGCTGTTGCTGGCTCGGGCCACGGTGCGGCGCCGGGAGTTCGCGATATGTGCAGCCATCGGCGCCCAACGACTTCGCCTGATGCGTCGCCTGTTGGTCGAGAGCTTCCTGTTGGCCGCGGGCGGCGGCGCGGGTGGATTCTGGTTTGGTGCTCTCCTCAAAAACGGCATGCTGAGATACCTCCCGACAACCCATCCCGGACTGGAATTGGACCTCACCACCGATGGCAACGTGATGCTCTTTGCCGTGGCGGTGACCGTGGCGACCGCCCTGCTCTGTGGCCTGCTGCCAGCGTTCCGGGCTTCGCGGACCGACCTGGTCACCGACCTGCAGACGGGACGAACCTGCAACATCACCCGGCATCGCCTGGGCCGTGCGCTGGTCATTATCCAAATCGCCCTTTCCGTATTGCTGATGACGGGCGCCGGACTGTTCGTGCGCAGCTTGGACAATCTCCGTGCGGTCGAAACGGGCTTCGATTCACAGAACCTTTTGATCTTCCGGCTCAATGCCGATCAGGAGGGTTATGCCGACGAACAGCGGCTGGAGTTTTTTGATCAAGCTCAGGAAAACCTCTCCCGCATACCCGGCGTGACCTCCGTGACGGCTTCCAACATCAGACTGCTGAGCGGCAGCATGGCCTCCAGTGGATTCCATATTCCCGGTCGCGAGCCGCGACCCGACGAACGCATGCAGGCCTACACCATGGTGGTGGCGGACGACTATTTCGAGACCCTCAACATTGGACTCCAAAGGGGCCGTGCATTTGGACCGCAGGACCACGTGGATTCCGAGCCTGTCACCGTGATAAATGCGTTGCTCGCAGAGCGTCATTTCCCGGGTCAACTCCCCATCGACCAGACCCTGCGGATGGGAGGAACCAATTACCGAATCATCGGGGTGTGCGGGACAACCCTTTACGATGACGTCAAGAGCGAGCCCCCCATGACCATGTTCACCTCGGCGCGCCAGAATACACCGCCCGCCATGGACTTCTACATCCGCAGCGCTCTGCCGGCGACTGCGATCATTCCGGCGGCACGCAAGGAAATCACTGCCTTGGATCCGTCGATTCCGCTGGCGAACATCTCCACCCTGGAGGCCCAGTTTGACAGTTCGATCGCCATTGAGCGTTCCTTCGCCATGCTGTTTGGCTCGCTGGGAGGGTTGGCTGTTCTGCTGAGCTGCATCGGCCTCTATGGGCTCATGACTTACAGCACGAACCAGCGGCGGGCCGAGATTGGCATCCGCATGGCTCTCGGAGCGCTTCCCGGTGAAATCGCCCGCAAGGTGCTCTCGGAGTCTCTTCTTCTCACCATCTGGGGGCTGCTGATGGGACTGCCGCTCGCCATCGGTCTCGGCTTCATGGCGCGGGCCGCATTCTTCGACGTGACGCCATTCGACCCCTTCGCCCTGCTCGGCACCATCCTGGCCCTGGCCTCGGCTTCCGCCGTGGCGGTCTGGCTGCCGGCTCGCCGCGCCGCCCACATCGACGTCCTGAGCGCCCTGCGCAGCGAATAAAACAACCATCATCATGAACAGACTTTCCGGCTTGTTGACCCGCCTCCACCGCACGATGTTTCGGCGGAAGTTCGAATCAGAAATGGCGGAGGAACTGCGCCTCCACATTGAGACGGAAACCGAGCGACGCGTGATGGGAGGCGAGGATCCCAAGACGGCGCGCCGGCGCGCGGCGGCCGAATTTGGCTCCATCGACGCCCGCACCGAAGAGGTGCGGGATGGTCGACTCGGGCGGTCACTCGAAGAGGTGTGGCACAACATCCGATATGCGCTCCGCGGACTTCGAAAATCACCTGGATTCACCTTGGTGGCAATCGCCACCATCGCCATCGGCATCGGCGCGAGCACAGCGGTGTTTTCGTTGGTCAACGCGATTCTCCTGAAAACGCTGCCCGTTCCCCATCCCGGTGAGCTTCGCATTGTGCATTGGAGCGGCGAAGACGTCCGGGTACCTTCCCTCAATCATGAGTTTGGCGAAACCATCGGAAACTACCGCGTTCGTCCGTCCTTCAACCATCCCACCTTCCTGGGTCTGCGCGAACAGCTGGGTGATCGAGGAGAACTCTTCGGTTACTTCCCCCTGAATCAAATCACGGCTCGCTCCGGCCAGCGATCTTTCGCGGTGACCGGTCAAATGGTGAGCGACAACTTTTTTTCCGGACTCCAAGTCCGCCCGTTTATCGGCCGACTGCTCCAAACCGGCGACGACACCAGCGGAGACAATGTGGCGGTGATCAGTCACGAGTTGTGGCGTTCGCACTTCACCCATGATCCGGGCGTGCTGGGCAGGTCCCTCCGCATACGCGGCTTGGATTATACCATAGTTGGCGTGCTGCCCGCTGGGTTTCACGGCATTCGCCCGAGCAATCCACCGGGGATATACATTCCCATGGCGGACCGCTCGCCCTTCCTTTACACGGAATTCTCCAATGACTGGCACTGGTTCATTCGCTTGATGGCTCGGATCCCGGGCTCGCAGAGCGATGCCCCGATCACCGCCGCCCTGTCCACCGCGTTTGGTGAACATGCGCGGGAACGCATGACCAACCCGCAGATTCTGCTCAAGCCCGGGGCTGGAGGTTTGGGATTCGACCGCCGATCCTACGGTCAGCCTCTTGTCACCATGTTGATTGTGACGGGATTGGTCATGCTCGTCGCCTGCGCCAACCTCGCCGGACTGTCACTCGCTCGAGGCGCTTCCCGCCAACATGAATTTGCTCTGCGTGTTGCCCTTGGCGCCGGGCGCCGGCGTCTTATCCGCCAGTCCCTTACGGAAAGCGCAGTGCTCGCATTTCTGGGCGGTATCGGCGGCATCCTTATCGCAACGTGGGGACGGCACGCCATTTCCCGACTTCTCGCCGGCTCCACCGCCGGACTAAACTACGATCCGGCGTTGGATCAGAGGGTTCTCGGTTTCAGCGTGCTCGCGTGTTTGCTCACCATTCTTCTCGCGGGCCTGCTGCCGGCATTGCGAGCCGGCCGGGCTGATCCGTTGGCGGGTCTGAAATCCCGGGGATCCGCCGGGGGTCCGCATCAGCGCACCGGCCGTGTCTTGGTCGTCGCTCAAATCTGCCTGTCACTGGCCCTGCTGACCGGAGCCACTTTGGGGCTGCGCAGCCTGAACAGTCTTCGCCAAATCGACACCGGTTTTAAGACATCCGACCTCGTGACTTTCCAGCTGAACCCCGCCTCTTCGGGATACCAGGGGGCAGCCCGGGTGGACTACTACGACCGCGTGCTGGCCTCCCTCGAGGCGGTGCCCGGAATAAGCCATGCGGCCTTGATGCAGATTCCTCTATTGGCCGACACCCGATCGGCGGGTGGGGTAAACTTCACCACCAAAACCCTCACCGGTCCCGATCGCCGCTACATGTTTCGTCAAACGGTGAACGAGTCGTTTTTTGAAACCCTGCAGATCCCTCTTCTCAAAGGTCGCCACTTCAATCCCGCCGATGACGGCGAGTCATCGAAGGTGATCATCGTAAACCAAAGCTTCGTGGATCGCTACCTGCCGGAAGAAGACCCTCTCGGCCACGTGATCCGGGTTTGGGATGCCGAGTGGCGCATTGTCGGAGTCGTCGCCGATGCACGCTACCAAAACATCAAGGAGGACTTCCAGCCCACCAGCTACTTCCCCATGCGCCAGCGTTTCTATGGACGCTTTATCGACAGTTCGATGGATTCGGCCGTTTTTGTGGTGAGGTCGCCTTTGCCGCCGGACGGGTTGAATTCAACCATTATCAAAGCCGTGGCGACAGTGGATCCCGCCGTGCCAGTGATGAACGTAAGCACGATGCAGGCGAACGTGAACCACAACATCGGACGTGAGAAGCTGCTCGCCACCCTCGGGACCGCTCTCGCAGCCGTTGCCCTCCTGCTCTGCTGCATCGGGCTGTATGGTCTGATCGCATTCGAGGTCACTCGCAGATCACGGGAGTTCGCCATTCGAGTCGCCGTGGGGGCTCAAGCCCGGGATGTGGTGCGGCCCATTCTGGGTGATGCCTTGCGATTGGTGCTGATCGGACTGGGAGCGGGACTCCCCGTCGTTTTTGGACTCAGCCATCTAATCCGCAGTCAGCTTTATGAAGTCTCGCCCTTTTCCCCCGGAACCTGGGTGGGAGTCGGCCTGCTGCTGGTCCTGGTAGGTTTGAGCGCGGCCTGGCTCCCTGCCCGCCGCGCCGGTCGAGCTGATCCCATCGAAGCCCTGCGCAGCGAATGATTTTCATGCACCGCCTCATCGTTAGAATTCGCCGCCGCTTGTTCCGCAACCGCTTCGAAACGGAAATGGCGGAGGAAATGCGCCACCACATCGAAGCCGAAACCGAGCGCCGCATCGCCAACGGCGAAACCCCCGCCACCGCCCGGCGCCTTGCCGCCGCCACCTTCGGCTCCGTCGACGCTCGCACGGAAGAAGTACGGGACAACCGCCTGGGGGCTTGGTGGGACGGGATGGGCCAGGACGTGCGCTTCGCCTTACGCATGATGGTCAAATCACCGGGATTCACCGTCGTCGCTGTCGCGACCCTGGCCATCGGGATCGGAGCCAACACCGCCATCTTCAGTGCGGTCGACGCCGTCCTGTTGCGACCACTGCCCTACCCGGAACCCGATCGCCTGATCAGTATCCACGAACTGAATTCCAATGGGAACCGCAATTCCGTTTCGGGCGCCGCCTTCCGCGACTGGCGGATGCACCAGACCGAATTCGAGGCGCTGACCATCTACACCAATGATCTCTACGACCTCACGGGACTGGGAGATCCGGAGAAACTGTGGGCCCTTTCCGTTTCGCACGGTTTTGCCGAAGTTTTTGGCCTGCCCCTGCTGCGAGGGCGCGACTTCCGGGAGGGGGACGAAGTGGTCGGCGGACGAAACACTGTGGCCATTCTCTCCGAAACCTTTTGGCGAACACGCTTCGGCGGCAAAGACTCGGCCCTGGGCCAATCGCTAATCATCGACGGCACCCCCCACGAGATCATTGGCGTCTACCCCCAGCAAATTTGGCATGAACGCGGCGTGCAGATTTTCCTGCCCCACGTGCTTGAAGTAGGCACCTACAAGGCATCCCACCAAGTGCATCGCAGCAACGCCATCGGCCGCCTCAAGGCATCGGCGTCCCCCACCTCCGGCCTCGCACAGCTTAATGCCGTCAAGACCGAGCTGCGGGACACTTATCCCGACTTCAAACAGGACTGGAGCGTGGGCGGCACACCCTTTCAGTCGCTGCTTGCGGAAGAGTCCCGCCCGTTTCTCCTCATCCTGCTTGGTGCGGTGTCGCTGGTGTTGCTGATCGCGTGCGCCAATGTGGCCAACCTCCTCCTGGCTCGCACCAGCGTACGCCAACGCGAGATCGCGCTGCGCTCCGCCCTTGGTGCCAGCAGCGGACGTATCATGCGCCAGGTCATCACCGAAAGCCTCCTCCTGGCCTTGCTGGGCGGAGTTGCGGGAATCGTCGTCGCGGAAGTATCGCTAAAGCTGCTGGAGCAACTCAGCAGCGGCATGCTGCCCGCCACCATGAACCCTCAACTGGACCTGCGCGTGCTGGGTTTTTCCCTGCTGGCAAGTGGCGCGACCGGATTGCTTTTTGGGGTCGTGCCGGCGTGGAAAGCGCAGTTCGCCGATCCCAACACGGCCCTGAAAAACAACACTGGCGGGACCACCGACGGGAGCCGCAACCGTAGCCAATCATTGCTCATCGTCGTCGAAGTTGCGCTCACAACCGTGCTTCTCATCGCGACCGGTTTCCTGGTCCGCGACATGGTCCGCACCGTGACCGCCCCGCCGGGGTTCAACCCCGACAACGTGCTGCTCTTTGATCTCACCATGCCCTACAGCGGCCGGTATGACGAAGCGAATGCTCGCATGGAATTCCTGGCGGATGTGCGCAACACCCTGTCCGCCCTGCCCGGCGTAACCGCGGTGGCGACGACCGACGACCTGCCGTTTGGCCCGGATGGCCAAAGCTACTTCTATAGCCTCGAAGAGGAGCCCGAAACCCGCACGGATCGGGACGGGCGTATCAAATACGTTTCCGAAAACTATTTTGACGTCCTGGGAGCCCACTTGATCCGGGGGCGGTTCATTGACACCAACGACAACCGCCCCGAAGCAGCCAAGGTCATGGTGATAAACCAAGCCCTGGCCCGCACTCTGTTTAAAGAAAACGAAGATCCCATCGGGCGACTCATCCATGCCGACGGCCATCCCTGGAAAGTTGTTGGCGTGGTCGCCGACATGCGCATAGACGGACTGCACCAGCCTCCCGCCCCCACCTTCTTTGTGCCGCACCAGGAATTCCCCTGGTATTCCAAGTTTCTCATTCGCACGGAGAGTGACCCGATGGCCTTGGCCAAGATCGTATCCGCCACCGTGCATCAATTCGACCCCAACCTGCCGCTCGACAGGATGAACACCCTGTCCTCGCGGCTGGAAAGCTCGCTCGGCCCCCAGAAATTGATTCTGCGCCTGATCGCCGCATTTGCCTTCACGGCGCTCACTCTCGCCTGCGTCGGTTTTTATGGGGTCATGTCCTATTCCGTGGCCAACCGCCGCCGGGAACTTTCCATCCGCATGGCCTTGGGGGCAGCGGCCTCGGACATGATAAAACTGGTTTTGGGCGGAGGTGCCCGGCTGCTGGCCGGAGGGCTCGTTCTGGGGGTGGGTCTTTCGAGCATCGGCCTCGTTGGGCTGGGTGCTCTTTTGCCGGAGACCAACAAGTTCGATCCCCTGGTCATCGGTGTCACGGTCCTGACTCTCTCGATCGTCACCGCGAGCGCGTGTTGGCTGCCGGCCCGGAAGGCCGCGGCGGCAAATCCGATCGACTCCCTCCGCGCCGAGTAGCCCCAAACCTGCGCTTGCGCCGCGCCGGGATTCCGCAACCGTCGCGGCCATGCTCATTTTCCTCGGTAAACTCGGACTCGCGGCCCTTTCCGGATTGATCATCCTCGCGCTGTTGTGAGGCGGTTTGCCTATGGACGTGACCCCCTGTGTTTGCTCGCGATCGGGCTCTACGTGCTGAATCGATGGGGACTGAAGCCGCGTCTTGAGGTGGGTTTTTTGCACAACCATTTCAACGATGTCCTGCTCATACCCGCCGCACTGCCACTCGTGCTTTGGGTGCAGCGTCGTCTCGGTTGGCGCGACCACGATCGAGTTCCCGACGCCAGGGAAATTGCGCTCCATCTCATGGTCTGGGGATTTATCGCCGAGATCACAGGTCCTTACCTCTTCGATCACGCCACCGGCGATTGGCGGGACCTTGTTGCCTACGGCGCCGGAGCCGTGCTTGCCGGATTCTGGTGGCATCATTCGGTGAAAACTGTCGGGCATTAGGTCACCTCCTCAGGCACGTGCCGTGTCCTTTGTCATACCTCAGCCAGGATTTTCCTCCCTTTCATGTCATTCGATCACCTCGCCCCCCATTATCGTTGGATGGAGCACGTCTTGGCGGGCGACGTACTGCAGCGGGCGCGAGTGGCCCACCTGAGGGCGATTGATCAAGCGAAGAACGTCCTTCTCGTGGGTGAAGGTCCCGGGCAGTTTCTCAGTGCATTGCGAAGACGGCGACCAAACGTGCCGGTCACCGTGGTCGATTCCAGCAAGGCCATGCTGCGGGAAGCAAAACGGCGTGTCCCGCCCGGTCCGACCAAGTGGGTGCAGGCCGACCTCAAATCGTGGCAGCCTCCCGCTGCCCGATGGGATGCCTTGGTAAGCCACTGCGTGTTGGATTGTTTCGAGGCGGACACGCTGGCAAAGATCCTGCCGCGCTTGGCCATTGGGTTGACCGACCAAGCCGATTGGTTGATCACGGACTTCGCGATTCCCGCCCAAGGGTGGCAACGATCCCGGGCCAAGATTGTCCATGCGCTCATGTACGGCGTGTTTCGCCGCACGACGGAGGTGGATGCCCGCGCCCGGGTGGATCCAAGTCCCTGGTTGCGGGAAGCGGGTTTCCGGCTGCGGGAGCGTCGAGAGTTCAGTCAGCACCTGATTCATGCCGATCACTGGCAGCGTTCATGATTTGTCGGAATAAGCCATTGTGTCCCCGGCACCCGTGCCCGCATGAGTTAAGGCTGTGATTCTCGATCTTCCTGCCCGCGCCATCGCCCGTCTGCCCAAACAGACACGGGGCATCGCGCAGACGGTGATCTTCGGTTTGGCTGCGGGCGGTATTGCAGTCCTGTTTCACCTCGCCATCCACGCGGTCTTTGAAGCCGGCATCGAGCGACTCACGCAAGAGAGTGTGGAAGTCTTTCTGGTGGGGAGTTTCTTGGTCATCACGATCACTTCCGCCATCTCCGGTTGGCTGCTGACGCGGTTTTGTCCGGAAGCTGCCGGATCAGGCATCCCCCAGGTGAAGTTGGCGTTCTGGAAGGACATGGGCGACATCCCGTTCCGGGTTGTCTGGGTGAAATTCATCGCCGGTGTCCTTAGCGTGGGCGGCGGCGCCAGTCTCGGCCGGGAGGGACCGTCAGTGCAATTGGCCAGTGGGGTCTCGTCTCAGGTTGGCGGAGCACTCGGCCTGCCCAAGCACCGCCGGCGCGTCGCCTGTGCCGCCGGAGCGGCCGCCGGCTTGGCCGCCGCGTTCAACACCCCCATCGCGGCGGTGACGTTCGTGCTGGAGGAAATCATCGGCGACCTCAACAGCCGCATGCTGGGTTCGATCCTGCTGGCCGCGGTCATCGGCGCGCTCGTGGCTCACGGGCTGCTCGGCGAGCAACCCGCCTTTACCCTGACCGCCGCCGGTTCACCCGAGTGGCAGGTTTACCTCTTCACGCCCATCGTTGCCGGGATCGCGGCGTTGGCGGGTATCTGGTTTCAAAAAATGGCACTTGCGCTGCGTGCCTGGAACAAACGGCCCCATCGCCCGTCCCCTTGGATTCGCACCACGATGGGAGGGGTCGCCGTATGGCTGATTGGCGGCACGGTGTTTGTCTATACCGGCCATGCCGGCGTGTTTGGACTCGGCTACAACGACCTGTCGTCGGCGCTCAACGGGCAGATGGTCTGGAGTGCGGCCGCTCTGCTTTTGGTGACCAAACTCATCGCCACCGCAGTCTGCTACGGACTGGGTGCCGCCGGCGGCATCTTCGCTCCCACCTTGTTTTTTGGTGGCATGGCGGGCGCATCCCTGGCCGGCCTGATTGACTTGTTTTATCCGCTCAGCACGGCCGGCCACCTCACCCTGGCGGTGGTGGGCATGTGCGCCTGCCTGGGCGCGGTGGTGCGCGCACCGGTTACCGGTCTGCTCATCGTTTTTGAAATGACCCACGAGTTTTCGATGGTGCCGGCCCTGATGGTCGCAGGATTGGTCAGTATCGCGATCTCCAAGAAGTTCACCAAACGGAATTTCTACGACGAGATCCTGGCCCAGGACGATCAGGAGGTGGAACAGGTCATGCCACCGCGGGACCTGCGGTCGTGGCAGGAAACCCAGGTGGGGCGGGCGGCAAACTTTCGCCCGGTGCTGCTGCGCAGCCTGGACCACGGGTCGATGCAGGAAGTATTGGATGGATCCAACCACGAGCGCTACCCGGTGGTCATCGACCTCAAGCTTCGCGGCGTCATCACCCGCGAGAACATGGAGCGGGTGATCAAGCTGGGCGAGGAACCCAACATTACGCCGGTGGCCACCTGCCGGCGCGATTCCACCATTCGTGAAGTGCAAAGCAAAATCATCGAATCTCCGGCCCACATGGTTGTCATCATTGGAGGACTCGACGAAGTGCCGATCGGCATCATGACCCTGCACGACATCCTCCGCGCCGAAATCCTGTTTACCAAAGAGTAGCGAGCAGCGAGGAAGCTCGCCCACGAACGATTGGTCCGTTAAAATCTGACCCATTTAGTTTGAGTTTTCTTCTACTCGCTACTCACCACCCGTTATTCGCTACTGAACATGTCCAAGGTCTACTTTTACTACTCCGCCATGAACGCCGGCAAAAGCACGGTGCTGCTGCAGGCGAGCTACAACTACCAGGAGCGGGGCATGCAGACGATGTTGTTCGCTCCGACGGTGGACCAGCGTTCGGGCATCGGTCGGATCGCCTCCCGCATTGGCCTGTCGGCTGATGCCAATCCTTTCAGCTCGACCGACGATCTCTACAAGCGGGTGTCGACCGAACATGCCGAGAACCCACTGGCCTGCGTGTTGATCGACGAGGCGCAGTTTCTTACCCGTAAACAAGTCGAGCAGCTTTGCCGCATCGCCGACGGCCTCGATATCCCGGTATTGTGTTACGGCCTGCGCACGGACTTTCAGGCCCAGTTGTTTGAAGGCAGCGCCGCCTTGCTCGCACTCGCCGATGACCTGATCGAGCTCAAGACCATCTGCCACTGCGGCCGTAAAGCCACCATGAACCTACGGGTCGGTCCCGACGGCAAGGGACTCAAGGAAGGCGAACAAATCGAGATCGGCGGCAACGAACGCTATGTCGCCATGTGCCGTGAGCACTACTACGCGGCTCTGGCCGACTAGCCTTCCCTCCACGTGAAGCGGACCGACCTTGGAAGGGCCGGTCCATGAATCACACCAAGAGAATGAGGTGCCCGCACCGAGCACGGGACGGGCTTACATCTTCCACTCGACGTTGTGCATGTCGCCGTTTTCGAGAAACGCGAGATGCATGCCAAACGCGTTGTGCAAGGTCTGTTGGACATGACCCCGGCTGGACGCCTTGAGGTAACCGCGCAGTTCGTCGCGGTAGTCCGGATGCACACAGTTTTCGATCATCAAGACCGCCCGTTCGTGCGGGGACTTGCCACGCAAATCGGCCACACCGTGTTCAGTGACGACCACCTGCACCGAGTGCTCGCTGTGGTCCAGATGGGTGACAAACGGCACGATCGTGCTGATCTTGCCCTGCTTCGCGATCGAGGGGCAGGTGTAGATCGAAATATGAGCGTTGCGGGTGAAGTCTCCGGATCCGCCGATGCCGTTCATGAGGTCGCGGCCCATGACATGGGTGCTGTTCACGTTGCCGAAAAGGTCGACCTCGATCGCGGTGTTGATTGTGATCAGCCCCAGGCGGCGGACAATCTCCGGACTGTTGGAAATCTCCTGCGGCCGCAGCACAACACGTGACCGGAAGAACTCCAAATCCTCGTAGAACTGATCCAGTCGTTCGGGGCTGAGAGTGAGGGAGCAACTGCTGGCGAAGGAGCACTTGCCCGACTGCAGCAGGTTGATGACCGAATCCTGCAGCACCTCGGTATACATCATGAAGGGGGGAATGCCTTCGTTGCTGCCGAGGGCACCGATCACGGCGTTGGCAATATTGCCCACCCCCGACTGCAGCGGCAGAAACGTCTTGGGCAGGCGGCCGACCTTGATTTCGTTGGCCAGGAACCCGGCCACATTCTCGCCGATCTGCGCCGTGATATCATCGGAGTCGCCGAAAGCACCGGACTCATCGGGCAAATCGGTCATGACGACGCCCGCGATCTTTTCAGGGTTTACCTTGATGAAAGAGGCCCCGATCCGGTCGGTCGGGGAGTAAACCGGAATCGCCCGACGGAAAGGCGGGTCAGCCGGTTCGTAAAGGTCGTGGAAGCCCATGAGGTCGCCCGGATGATGGGCGTTGAGCTCGATGAGGATCTTGTCCGCCATGCGGGCAAAGGTGTTGGCCGCGCCGACCCCCGCCGTAAGGACGATTTCACCCTGCGCCGTGACATGGCTGGCTTCGATGATGGCCCAATCCACATTGCCAAACACACCGCTGCGCACGGTTGGCTGCACCGCCGAGAGGTGCAGGTCGAAGAACTGAGTCTTACCCTCATTGATCGATTTGCGCAGCGTTTTGTCGGACTGGTAGGGCGTGCGCCAGGCAATGGCTTCGGCCTCCGCGAGGGCGCCGTCGAGCGACACACCGGTGGAAGCACCCGTTATGACTCCCAATTTGAAGGGTCGGTCGGCAGCGTGCTCAGCCTTGGCCTTGGCGGCGATGGCAAGGGGGATGACCTTGCAGGCGCCGGCAGCGGTGAACCCACCAAAGCCGATGGTCTGCTTGTCATGCACCATGGCAGCAGCTTCTTCGGGAGATAGCGTTGGAAACGGATAGTTCATGGTAAAAATGAAATCGCCGAACAAGTCAGCGATAGGCAGACATAATCTGCCAGAGAAGAAACGCCCCTACTCCGCACCGCTTGCCACACCCCCTGCGCATCTTGACCGAGGAGTGCAGAACGGGTGACAGAATCGATGGCGGGCCGATGCACTTTCCCTTCATCGGATCGAGCCCGGCGATCTTGAGCGGTGAATAGGCCAGGCGGCGAAAACGGCCGACGGGACCCCGTGTGCCAGAGTCAGCCTTACGCAGGTATGCGTATGGGAGTCTGGCCGGACGAACGTTAGGATGCCGACGCCATCAGGCATCAGCCTGCCCATCCTGTCAAAATCGACCCCTTGATTCATGTTTAACGCCAGAAACTTCCTTTCCGCCATCGTCGGGATCGCAGCCGCGGTGTCCGCCGCTGCCCTTGATATCCGCATCAACATCGGCACGACCGGTCCTGAGGGAAATTGGACCAACATCATCAATTCCGTGGACACCTTTCCGGCGATCGACTTCGCGACAGGGGCCGACACCGGCATCACCGTCGCCGGGCTTTTTCCCAGCGTGGGATCCGCCACGGGCACAGGTGCAGTCGTGGAAGACTGGGTGAACGACATCGCCCTCTCAAGCCACGGGGGCACCAATTTTGGCAGCGCCGGCCTCATCGTGCGCAACGTGCCCGCAGGCACCTATCGAGTGGAAGTGGTGGCTTCCCGTGAATTCGACGTCTACGGTGGTATCTTTACGGTCAACACCCGGACCGCCGATACCACCTTCCGCGGTCTCACTCCACCAGCCGTATGGAAGGAAAACACCGACGGTCGCAATCCTCTCGACTGGCAGATCTGGTCCAATGTGACCGTTGGCGACGACGGCCGCCTCAACATCAACGCCGAGCTTTCGGGCCATTCCTGGGTGGGCATGAATGCCGTGCGGATCACCGGCGAAGGCTCCGGTGGCAGTGACGGCGGAGGCTCGGGCGATGGCAATGGTGACGGGGGCAACGACGGCGGTTCCGGCAGCGATTCCGTTTCAGCCATGAGCAACCTGTCCGTGCGGTCCGTCGCCGGAGCCGGCGAAAACACCCTGGTGGTCGGTTACGCCATCGCCGGCGGCAACAAATCGATTCTGGTGCGTGGCATCGGCCCGACGTTGGAGAACTACGATGTGAACGGGGCGGTCACCGATGCCCGCCTGCGTATGTTTGATTCAGCCCAAACCCAACTGGCCAGCAATACCAACTGGGGAGGCGATGCCGCAATCGCCGACGCAGCCCGGTCAGTCGGTGCGTTTGCCCTCGACGCAACGTCACTCGACGCCGCACTGCTTTCGACAAATGGTCCGGGCGCCTACAGTGTGCACGTCGAATCCGGATCCGGTGGCGCGGGAGTCGCACTCGCTGAAATCTATGACACTGACTTCGGAACCGGCGGTTATCTCAGCAACGTTTCCGCCCGGGCCGGGGTGGGCACGGGAGAGAGTGTTTTGATCGTCGGTTTGGTGGTCTCGGGAGATGAACCGGTCAGCGTCCTCATCCGGGGAGTCGGACCAACGCTCACCAGCTACGGCCTCACCGGCGTGCTCGCCGACCCTGAGTTGAAGCTGTTCCGGCAAGGCGAAACCGACCCGATTGAAACGAATGACAATTGGGGCGGCGGTGCTGCGTTGAGCTCAGCCTTTCCCACCGTGGGGGCTTTTGATCTGACCGCTCCTGACAGCACCGACGCGGCGATGCTCGTGGAGCTCCCGGCCGGGATTTACAGCGCGCAGGTCTCGGGCGTGGGCGACTCAACCGGTGTCGCGCTCGTCGAGCTCTACATCATGCCCTGACACCCGGGCACTCCCCCCCCCGGCAACTCCCGGCCCCGCTGCCCCGCCCCAAGGTCTCATTGCCCCCAGAGAGTGTCACTTAATACGTGACACTCCCGGGGCATTGATGGGGAGTTCTTGGCGAGCTGGACGAGAAATCGTCACCGGAATGCAACAGTCCGTTGACGGCCTCTGTCCAAGTCACCTTCATCCCCCGCTGACCCCCTTATCATGGTGAGCCCTCAGTCCCCCGATTCTTCGGCAGATTCTTCCTCCGCTTCCCCGGAAGCCAGATCACTCAAAGACGTTGTCATTCGCCTGGCTGGCAACTCGCAGGACGGTATCCAGACCATTGGCGCATTTCTGGCCCGCCTGGCTGGTCGCAGTGCACAGGATGTCATGACTTACATGACGATTCCTTCCACCATTTCGGGTGGACCATCGATCTTTCAGGTCCGCATGGGCACGGGAGACATCCTCAGTTCCGGTGATGAGGCCGACTTCCTGGTGGCCTTTTACGAACACAGTTTCGAGAACCACATCGGTTCCCTGCGGAAAGGCGGTGTATTGATCTACGATAGCGACCACGTCAGCCCGGATACAACCGATATCGACTGTCTCGCGGTGGGCGTGCCCATGACCAGCGGCACGATCGAAGCGGTCGGGGGTTCCGCCAAGGAAAAGGGCAAGAACATCTTCGTGCTCGGTCTGCTCTGCCGGCTCTTCGACCTCGAAGTCGCGAAGATGACCAAGCTCATCAAGGAAAAATTCGGCAAATTCGGCGACGACGTAATCCGCAACACCATGCTGGCGTTCGATGCCGGCTACGCTTGGCCAGCCGACAACATTCGCGAGGTCTACTTCAAGCTCCAACCGTCAGACACCGAATCCGGACACCCCCAGATCACCACCGATGGCAACACCGCCATGACCCTCGGACTCATCACCGCCGGGGTGCGCTACGGATCGGGTTACCCCATCACACCGTGGTCAACCATCATGGAGACCCTGCGCACCGAACTGCAGAAATACGGCGGCGTGTTCGTACAGGCGGAAGACGAGTTGGGGGCGATTTCCTATGCAATCGGCATGGCCTACTCCGGCCACCTTGCTGTCACGGGCAGTTCCGGCCCCGGAATCTCCCTGAAAATGGAAGCCCTCGGCTGGGCGACGATGGCGGAGATTCCCTTGATCGTCATCAACGTGCAGCGCGGCGGCCCCTCCACCGGCCTGCCCACCAATGTCGAACAAAGCGATCTCATGCAGGCAATCTATGGCAGCCACGGCGATTCCCCGCGCATCGTGCTCGCACCGCAGGATGTCGAGGACTGTTACTACGTGGCGCTGGAGGCCGGACGCCTGGCCCGGGAGTATTCAACTCCGGTCATCATCCTGACAGACCAGGCACTTGCCACCCGCATCGAGGCTTTTAATGAGCCGAACCTCGATGAACTCATGGTCGACCCCGCGCCCAATCTCTCAGCCAAGGGTGAGAACTTCAAACCCTACCCCATCGACGAAATCACCCGCCATGCCGCGCCCGGCACCAAAATCGAAGGTGCTCCCTACCCCACGGTCACCGGGTTGGAGCACGACGAATTTGGTCATCCGTCCGGCAATCCGGCGCTGCACATGAAAATGACCGCAAAGCGGCGCAACAAGTTGTGCAAACTCGCCAAAGCCCTCCCGCGTCCCGAAATCCACGGAGATATGGATGGCGACGTCTTGCTGATCGGCTGGGGCTCAACCTACGGGCCGATTCGCGAGGCCGTCCTTCGCGGCCGGGAAACCGGCCGCCGCATCGGCCACGTGCACCTGCGTCACCTCAACCCGCTCCCGCCGGAACTCGAGCGGATTTTCTCGCGCTTCCGCCAGATCTTTGTGGTCGAAATGAACGACCGCGGACTCTACGGCTACGGCCAGTTGGCCACCTTGCTTCGAGCCCGCTACGCGAATCCCGCCATCCGCAGCATCACCAAGACCGACGGCCTCGCCTTCAAGGTCACCGAAATTCTAAAAGGCGTGGAGGAACTCTCCGCCGTTCGCAGCGTCAATCTCTCTGAGTATCCCGAAACCTGATCCGCCCCTTTCGCCATGCCCACCGAAACCGCCCCTGCTCCGGCCCCGGCCGAGCCCAAGCTTACCAAAAAAGCCCTCACCGCCGACCACCCCACCTGGTGTCCCGGCTGCGGAGACTTTGCGGTCCTGGCCTCGTTTTATCGCGCGTTGGAACAACTCAACTACCCGCACGAAAACATCGTGACGATGGCGGGTATCGGGTGTTCCTCCCGCTTCCCTTACTTTGTCAACACCCACGGCGGACACTTCATTCATGGCCGCTCGGTACCGTTCTCCGCCGGGATCTCACTCAGCCGGCCTGATTTGAAGGTGTTTGTGTTCGGAGGCGACGGGGATGGCTTCTCGATCGGTGGCAACCACCTCGACCACGTGGCCCGCAAGAATATCGACCTGACCTATGTCATCATGGACAATCAGGTCTACGGCTTGACCAAGAAACAAACCTCCCCGACTTCCCCGGAGGGTTTTCGGTCCAAGACCGACCCTTGGGGCGCCATCGATCAGCCAATCAACCCGATGCGCAAACTGGTCAACAGCGGCGCCACGTTTGTTGCCCGCAGCCACGCCACCCAAGTGAAGCACATGGTGGAGATGATCAAGCGCGCCGCCGAGCATCCGGGTTTTGCCGTCGTCGAGATCCTGTCGGAATGCATCGAATTTTTCCCGGGAGCCTTTGATTCGAGTATTCCCCGCAAAGGTGGGGAATTCGTGACCATCGATGAAGACGGGCATGATCGCACCGATCTCACCGCCGCGATGACCTTGGCGAGTGAACCTTGGCCGGGACGTTTTGGCGTCTACTACGAGGTAATCCGCCCCACCAAGAATGCCATGGAGTCCGATCTCAACGCCAAGGCCGCCGCCAAGGCAGGCAATGCTGATGCGAAGGAGCTCATGGCCGCTACTTTCGCAAAGTTGCACTGACCTTGGGGGCGTGAGACCCGATCCACCTGCCCGACCGCATTTTAGGATTTAGAAATCAGGAATTAGGATTTCCCCTGTCGGAATGTCATTTGAACGAGCTGACGGCCGGGCCGTCGATCAACTACGTCCTATTTCATTCGAAGCCGGTATTGCGCCTCACGCGACGGGTTCCGTGCTCGCTGCCTTCGGCAACACGCGCGTGATTTGCGGAGCCACCATCGAGGACAACGTTCCCGGTTGGATGCGGGCTCAGAATGTGAGTGGCGGCTGGCTGACCGCGGAATATGCCATGCTCCCCTACAGCACCCACGACCGGAAGCGCCGGGACAGCTCCAAAGGCAAAGTTGATGGACGTTCCGTCGAGATCCAGCGCCTGATCGGACGGGCACTTCGCGCCGTGGTTGACTTGGACAAACTGGGCCCGCGCACGTTGTGGATCGACTGCGACGTCCTGCAAGCCGACGGCGGCACCCGCACCGCCTCGATCACCGGCGCTTACGTGGCCACGCAGCTTGCCGTGCAAAGACTGATTGATGACGGCAAACTCGATGAGAATCCGCTCAAGGATTCCATCGGCGCGATCAGCGTGGGAATTCTCGAAGGCACCGCCTTGCTGGACCTTTGCTACGTCGAAGATCGCGATGCCGAAGTCGATGCCAACATCGTGATGACTGGCAGTGGCCAGTTCGTGGAAGTGCAAGGCAGCGGTGAAGAAGCCACCTTCTCGCCCGATCAACTCAACGAATTGCTGGGCCTGGCCTCAAAGGGGCTGAAGGAAATCGGCAGCCTGCAGGCCGAGTCCCTTCGCGAGCAGCTTGCAACCGATTAGCCGCCTAATGGAAAGTGGTTCTACGCCGCCGGTTCGCCGTGATGGCTCGCAAGGTCGGCTTTCAGGCCGCCGAAGTTGCCGGCCTCGGCCGCTTGGACGAAACCTTCGGTCACGCTCTTGAGCCCCTCCCACTGGGAGCGGATGTGCTTCGCTTCCTTATCGGTAATTTGCTGGTCCGACGCGGCAGCGGCAATGACCCCCAACATGTCGGCAAACTGCTGCACAATGTCATTGGTCGCCGGGATGAGTTCCTCCGACTCGCGGAGCGCCGCGGGATTGTTGATGAAAAAACCGCCGGAGCGTTCGGCCACCCACTGGGCAATGCGTTGATCGCCGGTGATTTCAACAAGCTGTCTCACCCGGTCCAGCGGGTTGGAAGAACCACTGCCCGAGTCAGCCGCCGGCGGCTCGGCCCACTTGTAGATCAGCGACAGAGAAAGCCCCATGTCGGCACAGACTTGTTTCGCGCTCGTTTCCTTGAGCAGGGCCTTCATCAGTTCGTGCGATTCCATGTTCAGAACCTGTCGGGGCGCCACCAGCGTGGCAATCCCGCGACAAAACACTTTTTGACGTGCCTCGCGCGGCTCCCCCATGCCATTACTTCATCTTTATGAATATCCACGAGTATCAGGCGAAAGACCTGTTTGCAAAGTATGGCGTGCCCGTCCCTCCCGGAGTGGCCGTGAAAAGCGCCGACGAGTTTGATACCGCACTCGCCAGCCTCCCGGAAGGGCCCACGATGGTGAAGTCCCAGATCCATGCGGGGGGGCGCGGCAAGGGCACCTTTACCGATGGCTACCAAGGCGGGGTGAAGTTTTGCCCGACCAAGGCCGAAGCCAAGGAGATCGCTGGCAAGATGCTCAACAATACACTGGTGACGCTCCAAACCGGCCCCGCTGGCCGCAAGGTGCAGACCATCTATTTCACCGCCGCCAGTGACATCAAAAAGGAATATTACCTTGCGGTTCTGCTCGACCGCGCCACCTCGTGGCCGGTCATCGTGGCCTCCACCGAGGGCGGCATGGAGATCGAAAAAGTCGCTGAGGAAACTCCGGAAAAAATCACCAAGGTCTTCATCGATCCCGCTTACGGACTCGCCGACTATCAGGTGCGTGAACTCATCTTTGGCCTCGGTTTCGATAAGGCCGAAGCGAAGAACGCAGCCAAACTCATCCGCCAGCTCTACGAGTGCTTCTGGGACACCGATGCATCGATGATCGAGGTCAATCCCCTGATTACCACGCCTACCGGCGAGGTGCTCGCTCTCGATGCCAAGGTTTCTTTCGATTCCAATGCCCTCTTTCGCCATCCCGAAATCGTTGCGCTGCGCGATCTCAACGAAGAGGACCCGAAGGAGGTTGAAGCTTCCAAATACGACCTCGCCTACATCGCCCTCGATGGAAACATCGCCTGCCTCGTCAACGGCGCCGGGCTGGCCATGTCCACCATGGACATCATCAAGCACTTTGGCGGCAACCCGGCCAACTTCCTCGATGTGGGTGGCGGAGCCTCGAAGGAGAAAGTCGTGGCCGCCTTCAAGATCATCCTCGGCGACGCCAACGTGAAGGGGATCTTCGTGAATATCTTTGGTGGCATCATGGACTGCAACGTGATCGCCGAGGGTATCGTGGACGCCGTCCGCGAAGTCGGGTTGGAACTCCCCCTCGTCGTGCGCCTCGAAGGCAACAATGTCGAGGCGGGCAAAAAGACTTTGGCCGACTCCGGACTGCCTCTCGTCTCGGGCGACAGCATGGCCGATGCCGCCCAAAAAATTGTCAACCTCGTCGCCTGATTCCGATGTCCATTCTCGTTTCCAAAGATACCAAAGTCATGATCCAAGGCATCACTGGTGCCTTCGGCGGCAAACACGCCGGTCTTTCACTCGACTACGGCACGCAGATCGTGGCCGGAGTGACGCCGGGCAAAGGCGGCCAAACCTTCACGCATGGCGACCATGAAGTGCCCATCTTCAACACCGTCGCCGAAGCCGCCGCCGCAACCGGCGCCGCCGTCTCAGCTATCTTCGTGCCTCCGCCTTTTGCGGCCGACGCCATCCTGGAATGCGTCGACGCCGAACTGGAACTGGCTGTTGCGGTCACCGAGGGTATTCCAGTCAAGGACATGGTTCGCGTGAAGCGGGCCATGGAAGGCAAGAAGACCCGCCTGGTGGGTCCCAACTGCCCCGGACTGGTGACCCCGGGCGACGGCCCGGATTCCACCGGTGGCTGCCGCATCGGCATCGCCCCCGGTTATATTCACAAGCCGGGCAAAGTCGGTGTCGTTTCGCGCTCCGGCACGTTGACTTACGAAGCTGTTTACCAGCTGACCGTCAAAGGCATCGGTCAATCCACCTGCGTCGGCATCGGAGGCGATCCGGTCAACGGGACCTCCCATCTCGACGTGATCAAACTCTTCAACGACGACCCTGAAACCGTGGGCGTCATCATGATCGGTGAGATCGGAGGCAACGCCGAAGTTGAGGCTGCCCGCTGGATCAAGGAAAACTGTCAAAAACCCGTCGCGGGTTTCATTGCGGGGGCCACGGCACCTCCCGGCCGCCGCATGGGTCACGCCGGCGCGATCGTTGGCGGCGCTGAGGATACCGCTGAAGCCAAGATCAAGGTCTTCCACGAATGTGGCATCGCCGTGGCCGAAACCCCGTCGGACATGGCCGATGCCCTCGAACGGAAGGCGCGGGAACTTGGTGTGAGCCTCGTCTGAGACATCTTTCTCGTTCCTCCTTATCTTTATCCTTTCCACTCCCAAGCCGTCCCCATCCCGGGCGGCTTTTTTGTGTCCACACGACTGACGCATGCCCAAACCGCGCTCCCGTTGGTTTCTTTCACAGAAGGCAACAAAGGGCAGCAAACCATCAGCCTGCTGCCCCCACAGGAGGTGGCAGAGAAACGGAGGAAAAGCTGGCAGCCGCTCGGATGAAACCGAATCAGGTTTGGGTTCCTGTTTTTATCTCCGCTTCTCTCTGCTTTCTCCTGTCCGATTCGATTGAGTCGAAGTGAGATGTCGAAAGCGCCTGAACTGCCTTTCCTGCGTAACCTCCTGTAAAAATCAGACCTTATTTCGTGTCTTTTCGCGGGCCATCCTTACGTTGCCCCTCCATGGCGCGAAACGACCATTTTTCCAAGTTCGCGGCGACCTATGCCACGCATAGGCCGACATATCCGGATGAGTTGTTCACGGAAATCGCCCGACTCGCCCCAGCCACCGAACACGCTTGGGACTGCGCCACCGGGACCGGACAAGCCGCCGTTTCTCTTGCCCAGCATTTCGATCGGGTGACCGCGACGGATGCCGGGGCCGGCATGATCGAACAAGCGGAGCCACACCCGCGCATCAACTATGCCGTGGGCAGCGCCGAGGATCCTCCGCTGAAAGACAATTCGGTTGACCTGGTCACCGTCGCGATGGCTTTGCACTGGTTCGATCGGGACGCGTTTTGGCAAACCTGCCAACGGGTCCTGCGGGCCAACGGAATCCTGGCCTACTGGGGATACCTCCTCCCGAAAATCAGCCCGGCCGTGGATGCCGTCGTCAAACACTACCACGACGAGACGATCGCTCCCTTTTGGCCGCCCGATCGCACTCCACTCATGAATCTTTATGCCGAAGTTCAACCGCCCGCTCCCCGCGTCCTCGAACAGGAATTCGAAATGACAGCTCGTTGGCGTTTGGCCAACCTGGTGGGCATGCTCGACTCCTGGTCAGCCACCCATCGTGCCCGGGAACAGACGGGACATGACCCGATTCCCGCCGTCGCTGGTCTGCTCAGCGTGGTGTGGGAACACGATCAGTCCGATATGCCTGTCTGCTGGCCCTTGAAGTTGCACGCCTTTCGTTTCAACTGCTGACCATGAAGGTGAACGGCAAACCCACCCGCACGATTTGGCCAGGAGGGGATGGATCGAGTGTCGAAATCATCGATCAAACCCTGCTCCCTCATCGCTATGAAATCGCGGTCTTGCGCAACGTCGACGACGCCGCCCACGCCATCAAGGCCATGCTCGTGCGCGGCGCTCCCCTGATCGGAGCGACGGCTGCCTACGGATTGTGGCTGGCCATGCGCACTGATCC
Organism: Opitutaceae bacterium; assembly: GCA_028280945.1. GTDB lineage: Bacteria > Verrucomicrobiota > Verrucomicrobiia > Opitutales > Opitutaceae > Actomonas. Next base: position 14,789 of record JANQKV010000056.1, on the reverse strand, counting down.
GACCGACGCGGGGCTCGACCGAGCCTACGAGCAACTCCTTGCCACCCGCCCCACCGCGGTGAATTTGCGATGGGCCCTTGATCGCGGCCGCGCAGAACTTTCTGAATTGGCGCCTGATACACGCGCTGAACGGGCACTTCACCTGGCCGCCGAAATCTGCGACGAGGACGTGGAGATTAACTTCAACATCGGACAAGCCGCCCTCCCACTCGTCGAAAAAATCGCCGCTATCAAACCGTCCGGTGCGCCCGTCAATATCCTGACTCACTGCAACGCCGGCTGGCTGGCGACCGTCGATTGGGGCACGGCCACGTCTCCAATCTACCAAGCCCATGATGCCGGCCTGCCCGTTCACGTTTGGGTCGATGAGACCCGACCGCGCAATCAAGGCTTCAATCTGACCGCATGGGAACTGCTCAACCATGGCGTTCCTCATACCGTGATTGTCGACAACGCCGGCGGCCACCTCATGCAACACGGGCAAGTTGATCTCGTGTTCGTCGGCACCGATCGCACCACCGCATCAGGCGACGTGTGCAACAAAATCGGCACCTACCTTAAAGCGCTGGCAGCGCACGACAACCACGTGCCGTTCTACGTCTGCCTGCCCTCACCCACGATCGACTGGACGGTGCATGACGGTGTGAGGGAAATCCCCATCGAGGAACGGGACAGCCGTGAAGTCACCCACGTCGCGGGACTTGATGAAGGCGGCGGCGTATCAAGTGTTCAGATACCTCCGACCGGCAGTCCGGCGGCCAACCCCGCGTTTGATGTAACCCCGGCCAAATACGTTTCGGGCCTGATCACCGAGCGGGGTATATGTCCGGCGAATGCCGAAGGGTTGAGAAAGCTGTTCCCCGCGGAATCCTTGTGACTCCGCCGGCCCAAACTTGCGGCGGTGCCCCGGAACTGCTGGAGTCCGTTCATGCCCCGTTTTCACCCTTGGAAGGCTGTCTGTTTCGCGTTCGCCATCGTCATCGTTCCTGCTTCGGCCCACGAACATCATCATGAAGCGCTGGCCGCGGAAATGGCCGCCGCCGCCAACACGATGTTGGAATCGTTCAACGAGGAAAAACAAGAGGCGGCGCTCCGACCTTTCGCTGACTCCAACCGGGAGGACTTTCACTATGTTCCCCTTACCCGCGAAGGTGCCCGCTACAAGGACCTGACCGCGGTGCAGCGCGCCAATGTGCTCAAACTCCTGCACACCGCACTGAGTGATCAGGGTTCGCGCAAGGCCGTCATGATCATGGCCCTCGAACGCGTGCTCGGCGAAATCGAGAATAATCCCGAACTGCGTGACCCCGAGCTCTACTGGATCACCATCTTCGGCACGCCCGGCGAACTGCCGTGGGGTTGGCGTTTCGAGGGTCATCACCTGTCAGTGAACGTCACCATAACATCGGAAGGCATCTCCGGCACTCCCCTGTTCATGGGGGCAAATCCCGCCCAGGTCCCCAGTGGTATGCTCGCCGGACAACGCATCCTTGGCGATTCAGAGGACCGCGCCCGCAACCTTCTGCTATCGCTCGACGAGGCACAACGGCGGCAAGCGATCTTCTCTTCGCGTGCGATTAGTGAAATCGAGACCGGACAAATGTCGGTCGTCCAACCTCTTGACGAGGAAGGCATCTCCTTCGCGGAACTCAACCCGGAGCAGCAGGGCATGTTGGAGTTTCTCGTCCGCCACTATTTAAAGCGTCACGAGGACGAGATTTCCACCGCCACCCGGGCACGGATTGAGGAAGAAGGTTGGACCGAGTTGACGTTTGCGTGGGCGGGCAGCCCCGACCCCGGCGAACCGCATTATTACCGTATCCAAGGCCCCACGTTCGTAATCGAATATGCCAACACCCAAGACGGCGCCAATCACCACCACACCGTGTTCCGCGACTTCGAGAACGACTTCGGCCGGGATCTCCTCCGCGAGCACTACCGTCGCAAGCACCGCTGAAGGGGTCAGGCCGTGATATGTTAAATTTTGAATTTAACATATCACGGCCTGACCCCTTCCATCTAGGGGATCCGCAGTCGTTGGCCGGGACGCAGGGCGTTGGCTTCGCTAAGCGTTTCGCGATTGGCTTGATAGATTGCCTGCCAACGCGTCGGCGTGCCGTAGTAGCGTAAGCTGATGCGCGTGAGTGAGTCCCCTTCCACCACCGTGTGAATGCGATCGCCGGTGCCAGCGGCTGCCGAAGTCGCGGCGGCAGTTACAGGTGAGCGCGAGGCTGTTGGCACGTTGGCTCCGCCCGGATTCAGCACGCGGGCCGCAGCGGCAATCTGATCGAGCGTGTTCTGTGCCTGGCGCAACCGGGTGTTGAGCGCGGCGTTCTCCCGCTCCAGTGCAGCCAATCGGCTTTCATGCATACGGCGCTCCGTGGTGAGGGAACGCTGCAACTGGGCATTGGCCACGCGCTGGGCCTCCAGTTCGGCCTGCGCGATCTCGGCCCGTTCGTTGACCGTGTTCAATTGATCGGAGGTGGCAGTAGCGGCTTCGAGCTGATCTTCGAGCGTGGCGATGCGGCTCCGAGTCGAGGTCACTTCGGTGATCAATGAAGCCAACTGCGCCTGATCGTTATCCGATTGGCTGGAGAGCTCATTGGCCGAAGCACGCAAGCGATCAATCTCGGTCCGCAGCTGGGCGCGTTCATTGGTCCAATTGTTCTGCGCGAGTTGCTGCTGCTGCTGGGCTTGCGCTTGAGCATCGGCAATCTGCTGCGCCAAGGCGTCATTCTCGCGAGCAACCGCATCATAGTCACCCTGAAGCGTTACCAGCTCGGTCTGCACTTCGCTCAGGCGATCGGGCAAAACGTCCAGTTCAGCCAATCGAGCTTCCAGTGCTTGCGAGCGAGCCAGGGCGTTTTGGTAGGCCGCGTCGGTGTCTGCGACCCGCACCTCAAGGATACCTTGCGAAGCGAGCAGCGCCTGATTTGCCGACATCAACTCAGCGGCGGTTTCCTCGTAGCTGCGAGCCGTGCCCAGATCCGATTGCAGGGCTTCAATCCGGCTGGTCAGGGCGTTGCGTTGCTGTTCCCAATCGGCCGGAGGCTTCGGAGCGGCCCGGGCTTCGGCCAGCGCAGTTTGCAAGGCCTGGTTATCGGCTCGTAAATCATCCCGGGAATTTGTCAGGCGCTGCAGTTCCGCCTGAAAACCTTGGGCGCTGGTGACCTGTGCCTCGAGATCCGCAATACGCTGGGTGAGAGCGCGATTGCGGCTGAACTCATCGCTTCGGGCATTGGCAGCTTCAACGAGTTGTTCCTCAAGATCAGCCTGGGTCTGACGCAATGCCTGGTTGGCCGAGGTGAGTCGTCCGACCGTTGCTTCCAAGGCCTGCGCGCCGGAGAGCTCGGTTTCCAAAACCTCAATCCGGGTGTTCAACGCCGCCTGTTGCTGTTGCCAATCAGCCGGCGGCCGCGGAGCCGCACGGACCTCCGTCAAGGCTGTCTGCAAGGCCAGGTTATCCGCCAACAAATCCTCAACCTGCGAGCTCAACTGATTGACCGATGTTTCATAGCCACGCGCAATGGTCAGCTCCGACTCGAGTTCCGCCACCCTGGCGCTCAGCTCCTGGGTGCGTGCATCCGACGACCCTCGGGCAGTCAGCGCCGACGAAAGTCTCGACTCCAGGTCCGTCCTCTCCGCCCTCAGCTGTTGGTTGGAAGCCTGCAATTCGTCCACCGACCGACCGATCGCGTGCGCCGAAACCAAGTCTGCCTCCAGTTCTTCGATGCGTTCGACCAGGGCCTGCTGGGTTTGCTCCCAATCGGCGGGCGCCCGCGGTGCGGCCCGGGCTTCATTCAACGCAGTCTGCAGCGCAAGGTTGTCCGCCCGCAAAGAATCCGCCGTGGCCGCCAGATCAGCGATCTCCTGCTCGAGCGCGGTTTGACTTTGAGTGGTGGTCTCTTCATCCGCCTCGCGCGTGGCGAGCAGGGCGCGGTTGGCTTCGATCAGCGACTGGTTGGTTTCCCGAGCACGCTGCAATTGACGGCTCAAACCGGCAAACTCGCGGGCCGCGGAGGAGCGCTCGGTGGCGATGCTCTCTTCAAGCTGCTGCACGCGGTTGTGCAACGTGGCTACCTCCAAATTGAGGGCCGCATTCATGCCCGCCTCCTCGACAGCAGCCGCTTGTGCGACCAAGGCAGCCGCGAGGGCGCGTTCGGAAGCATCAAGGTCTCCCTGAAGCCGGTCGTTTTCGCCCGTGAGCTCGGCAATGGTTTCGTTGCTGGATTCAACCAGGCTCTGCGCCTCGGCCAGGGCGTTGTTAAACTGCTGGGCCTCGCGACGCGCGACGTCGCGTTCGCGTTCCAATGTTTGCAGGGCCTCGTCGTCGACACCAGCTTCCCGAGCCTGGACCACTGCCTGCTGGGCCCGGGCCAAGTCGGATTGCAACGCGTCGTTGCGTCCGGTGAGTTCGGCGATCACGGCAATGTTTTCGTTGAGAGCATTCTCGGCGGCAGTGAGCTCTTCACCCAACTCGCCAGCCGCCGCCACGGCGGTATCGCGCGCCCTTTCAAGGGCTTTGATCTGATCAATGAAATCGGTTTCCACCTGCTCCCGGGCGGTCACCAATTCGGCCTGCAAACGCGCTTCGTTGGCTTGGGATTGGGTCAGGGTTGTTTCGACGACAGCAAGATCCTGGCGCAGGCGTTCAGCTTGGTTTTCGGCTGCCGCCCGGGCCGACTCCAACGCCGCAACGGTGGCACTTTGATCCGCCGCTTCCAGCGCCGTTTGCGCGGTCTCCAACTGCGCCCGCAAATCGCGCACGAGAACGGATTGATCGGCACGGGCCGCGGCCGATTCAGCTTCGGCCAATCGATCGGTCAGATCCGCTCCTTGCGCAGTAAGATCCGCAACCCGCGTGTTGGCACGATCCAACTCCCGGCTCGCCTCAGCCAGTCGCGTCGCCAATTCGTCAGCTTCCTCCCGCACCACCGCCTGGGCATCCTGCACCGCCGACAAGGAGACGGCGTGGTCTTCCCGGGCGACAGCCGCCAAACGCTCGGCTTCGGCGAGTTGTTCAGCCAGTCGCGTGTTTTCGGCCGCAAGCGCGGTCGCACTGGCATCGCGCTCGGACAACACCTGTTCGGCAGACGCCAAGTCGGCAGCAAGTCGGTCAATCTGGCTTTCAGCGGCGGCCTGCGCTTGTTCCAAGGCCGCCAACGTCGCGGACTGATCATTGGCGGCCGCAGCCACCAAGGCGTCGTTGAGCTCACTTTGCAGGGACGTGTTGGCTTGCTCCGCCTGTTCCAAAGCGGCCTGTGTTTCCACAAGCCGTCGGGAAGTGACGGCGTTTTCCTCAATCGTCTGTTCGAGATCCCTGATCCAAGCCTCGCGGTCCGTCAACTCGGAGCGCAGTTGAACCAACTGGTCCTGCAACGAACGCACATCGGATTGGGCAGCGTCACGGATCGCGGATGTTTCCGCAAGCAGCTCGGCTTGTTCAGCCAAGGCTGCTTCAATTTCGGTCACCCGTTGGTCACGAGCCGACATCTGCGATTCGGCCTCCTGCAAAGCCTCCCGGGTGGAGGCCGTCTGGGCCATGGCGGCATCACGAGCCGCTTCCAGATCGGCAATCAGATCGCTCTGGTCCGCGGCCACCACGGCCTCCTGCGCATCAGCCAATTGTTCGCGCATCTCGGCGAGACGTTGTTGCAGGACGCCGACCTCGGCCTCGCGTGCCGCCAGTTCCTCTCGTCCCGCCAAAACCTCGTTGGACAACTGGTTGGCGGCCATCGCCGCGGAGTCCCGCGCTGCCTCCAGGTCAGCAACTGCCGCCAGATTCAATTCAAGTTCAGACTCCAGCTCAACGATCCGGGCAAAACGAGAGTCAGCCGTCGCGTTGAGTTCGTTGAGCTCCGTCTCGAGTTCGGCGACCTGCGATTGCACCGCGTCTCGATCCGCGGCAAGGGCCGCGAGGGCATCACTTTGATCCGAATCCGCAGCTTCCTGCTGAAGTTGCGCATTCTCGGTGGTCAAGGCGTCGATCGTGGCGAGATTATCCTCGAGGGTAACTTGCAGGGATGCGGCTTCTTCGGCGAGCCGGGTGGCATCTTGGCGGGCAAGATCGCGGGCTGACTCGAGTGAAGCGATCATCGAGGACTGATCTGCCTCAGCGAGTGCCGACTCGGCCGCAACCAGTTGCCGTTGCAGCTCGGCGTTGCCATCTTCAGCGGCAGTCAACGCTTCCCGCAAACTGGTCAACTGCTCCGCCCGGGTTAGCGCAGCCGCCAGGTCGGCTTCCAGGGACGAAATCTGCTGCCCAGCCGCGGCCAACTCAGTCGCGGTTTCACCCAACTGAGCCGCCTCGGACCGTCGATCGGTCAACTCGGCTTGCAAGGAATCGATTTGATCGGCTTGTGCCGTGACTTGATCGGTGAGGCGTGCCACCTCGGCCTGCCACTGATCGCCCTGCGCCACGGCGGCGTCACGGGCGGATTGCAGCGACGAGATCAACTCGCTTTGGTCGGCGCTCTCCACCGCCTGTTCAGCCGCCAGCAAGTCAGTCTCCAAGGCGGTAATCAATTGCCGGGCGGACTGGAGTTCCGCCAAGGCATCGCCCATTTCCTCAACGGCTGAGCGCTGTCGGCTTACACTGCGTTCCAACTCAAAAACCCGGGCATCTCGAATGCCGATTTCACCACGGGCTTGCACCAACTGATCGGTGATATTCCGCACTTCGATCAAGGCCTCATCACGAGCTGCAGCCAAGGCTTCAATCTGAATCCGGGCTGCCTGCTCGTTGTCTTCAATCGCTTCGCGGGCAGCAGCCAAATCCGATTCCAAGATGGCAACCGTACCGCGGGATTCAGCCAAGGCAGTCTCAGCCGCAGCCAACTCCGCAGCGAGCCCGACTGCACCGGCCAGTTCCTCGTCGAGCGATGCTACCTGTTGTTGGGTTGCCGCCAGATCAGTCTCCAATTCCTGAATGCGACTGCGGGCATCGGACAACGCGATCTCGTCGCGTTCAATCTGTCCCTCCAACACGGCAACCTGCGACGTGAGCTCGCCAATCTGCATCTGTGCATTGCGCTCGGTCTCCACCAAGAGCGAGCGGGCATCAGCCAGTTCGCGGCGCAACCCACCCGCCTCTTCAACCTGCAACTCGCTGGTCGCCAGAGCGACGGCGAGTTCCTCAGCCCGGACTACCGCGGATCGTTCCGCCGCAGTCAACTCCACGAGTTCATGTTCACGAGCAGCCAAGGCTTCCCGCAACTCGGCCATCACCGACTCGTTTTCCTGCAAGGATTGCAACTGCACCGACGTAACCGTTTGGAAATTCTCCATCTCGGATTCATGGGCGGCAATCCGGGTCGCAAGTTCATCCCGTGCCGCCTTGGCATCGAGATCGGCTGTCGCCGCAAGCTCGCGCCAGTTTTCGATCTCACGCCGCAATTCCGAAACCTGAGCCCGGGCCAGGTTCAGTTCCTGTTCGAGAGCGGCCGCAGCGGCAGACGATGCCTCAACCGAAAGCTCCTTTTGCTGTTCCAGCTCGGTGAACTGCGCGAGCGCCGCATCCCGTTCGGCGGCTGCGATGCTCAATTCGGCACGGAGCGATTCGATTTCTGCGGTGACGTCCCCCACCCTGGTGGCGATGGCCTCAAGCTCCGCTATGCGAGCAACGGAAGCCTCGCGATCCTGCTCGGCCTCCACCAGTGCGGCTTGCAACTCGTCACGCTCAAGCCGGAGATCGTCGGCGGTTGCCTGGGCATTCACCACGGCCTGTTGCAGGTCCGCAATGTCCGCTTGGAGACCAGTCGCAGCGGCTTCAGCGGCGGTGCGGGCATTTTCGACGGACGCAAGCTGGGCTGAGTGGGCCTCGACGACTGTGGCAAGCTCTGTCTCAAGCTCTTGGATACGGGCGGTGGTGGCGGCCAAAGCCGTCTCGCTGGCAGCCAGCATGGCCGCGTCAGCAGCAATTTGATCGCGGGCGGTCAGGGCCGCGGCCAGTCGGTCTTCGAGGCCACTGGCCTCTGATTGGATTGTCGCGATGTCTTCCCGAGCAGCGACAAGTTCGGACTCCAACTGTGCCACCGTCCCGAGAGCATCATCGCGTTGCACGATCAGGGTCGCGATTTCACCGGATTGGTCAGCTGCCTCAAGGCGAGCCTCCAGATCCGCAATCTGTTCCGCCATGGCGTTGGTCCGGCTGGCGGCCGCCCGGGTTTCCGCCAGCTGATCCTGCATCAAGCGAAGATCCGTCCGGGCCGCTTCCAGGTCGGCTTGGACTTGGGTGAGCGCATCATCCGCCGCCGCCTCAGCATTGACGGCGGAGGACACGTCAGCGGTGAGCTGCGTGATCTCGGCCTGGAGCTGGTCCGCCCGTTCGGCGGCCGCTCCGAGATCAACCGTGAGTCGGGCCACATTGTTGCGAGCATCGTCGCGCGCTGCAGTAAGCGAGTCGATGGCACTGCGATGATCCAACGCCGTGGACTCGGCAGCAGCCTCAAGGGTGGCGATGCGAGCATCCAGCGTTTCGGCCCGGGATTCACGGTCAACGAGCTCGGCGGTGCGATTGGCGAGCTCGCGTTCCAGTTCCGCGAGCGATGCCAGCGCAGTGTCGCGAGCCTCCGCCATTTCGGCGACGGCTTGTTGGTTTTCACCGGCGGATTGGGAAGCTGATTCCTCCAGCGTAGCGACTTGGAGATCCAACTGCGTGACGCGATCCTGCGCTTGGTTCAAATCCCGATCCTTTTCCGCCAACTGCGCCTCGAGTTGGGCAATCGCGGCGGCAGCAACATCGCGAGCGGAGGCGAGGTCCGCCAAGGCGGCGGTGTTTTGATCGGTCGTGCGCGCAATATCTTCTTCAAGCGCGACAACCTGTTGATCGAGTGAGCGAGCACGGGCTTCGGCCTCGGCCAATTCGGCCTGTCGATCCGACAACTGGGATTCAAGTTCTGCCACGGCCGCCACCGCTGCATCGCGCGCGGTGGTCAAGTCGGCCACGATGGCCGATTGGTCCGCCGCGGTGAGGGCGGATTCGAGTGAAGCCACCTCGGCGCGCAGGGCTTCCAGTGCCGTAGCGTTGGCACTCTCGGATTGGCGGGCGATTTCCAGCGCGTCGGAAAGCGCTTCGTTTTCCTCGGCCAAGTCCCGGCGGTCGCGCTCGAGTTGATCGATTTCCGCGGATCGATCCGCGGAGGCGACGACTGACTGAAGTTCGGTGATGCGTGCCGTCATTCCCGCCATGGTTTCCTGGTTGGCCGCCAGGCTTGCCTCACGGGCCGCAATACTTGCGGTCAGCGTTTCCGCCCGAGTTTCCGCCGCCGCCAGTTCATCTGTGAGCCGGGCAACTTCACCCGACTGGTCGTTGGCGACCAGCGTGGCCTCGAGGGTATCAATCTGTGCGGAAAGCGACGCAATGGTGGTCGTGTGCTCAGCCAAGGCGGACTCAGACCGGTTAAGCTGTTCCGCCAAACGCGTGGCATCGGCCCCGGCTTCATCACGTTGTCGTTCGAGCTGCGCGATCAAAGCCGATTGATCCGCCGCCGCGAGGGCATCGTTGGCAGCGGCCAACTCCGCCTGGATTTCGGCCAGCCGGGTATCACTGGCCGCGGCGACCGCTTGGAACTCGTCGATTTGATCGGCGAGGGCCGAAATGGTGGCAGTGTTTTCAGCAGCGTTGGTCTCGGCGACTTCGAGCTGGGATGAGAGCTCGGCCACTTGGGCCCGGGCTTCATCCCGAGCCGCTTCGAGTTCGGTAATCTGAGCGACCCGGCCGGCATCAGCGGCACTCATCGCAGCGTTTGTGCTGGCTACCTCGCGGCTCAGGATGGCCAGCTGCTCGTTGAGTGTATCAATAGTCTGGTTACGCTCGGCCAGGGTGGTTTCAGCGGCCTGGAATTCGGCGGTAATCCGGGCGATATCGGTCTGGGCGGCGTCGCGAGCCTGTTCGAGGGCTGCAATCAGGTCGGTTTGTTCAGCGGAAGGCGCCTCCGCCCGGGCGGAGGCCAGTTGGGCTTGAAGCTCATCGAGCTCGCCTGCCAGAGCGGCGATGGTTTCGCTGTTTTCCGTCATCCGGTTCTCCGCGGTAGCCAGCGCGGCGTCGCGCTCGGCCAGCGCCGCCAGTGCGGCATCTCGATCAGCCTGCAGGTTGGCCAAAGCGGCATTGGACACTTGGCCGGCAGCAGCCTGGGTGGCGAATGCCAAGTCTCCCTCAAGCCGATCGACCTCCATCGCCAAAGCAGTAACCAGGGCGTCGTTCTCGGCGAGGTCAACGCGGGTCTGGTCGAGTTGTGCGGCCAGCTCGGTCAAACGGGCCAGGGCCACGTCGCGCTCGGCTTCGGCGGCAGCCAGGCGCTGGGCCTCCACCAGGTTAGTGCCAATCTGGGCTCGGGCCATGGCGAGGTCGGCGCCGAGGGAATCGTTTTGGGACGCGAGCTCCGTGACGAGGTTTTCCGAGGCGGCAAGATCGGACTCAAGGGCTCGGAGTCGGCTGGAGAGTTCGGTCGATTGAGCGACCGCTACGTCACGCGCCTGCGTGAGCGCAAAGACGCGGTCCGCCTGCTCGGTGATCACACGCTGATAGTCGGCAACAATCTCCGATTCTTCGCCGGGGCGCGCCAATCGGGCCCGGAGTTGATCGTTTTCCGCGGCCAGCTGGCTGACGATATCGTCGTTGTCAGCGATCAGGGAACGCGCCTGGACAAGTTCGTTTTGCACGGCGGCAACGCGATCCTCCGCGACCCGCAGGGCGGCCGTGAGATCGGCAACCTGAGAATCGTTGGATGCTGCGTTCGACTCGGTCGCAGCGGCCTCCGTCAATGCTGCTTCGAGGGCGGCAACGGTCGCGTCGCGATCAGCCAGAGCTGTTTGCAAGTTCTCGATCTGAGTGCCGGCGGACTGAAGCTGTTCGCGCAGAGCGGTCATTTCCACACGAGTCGCCTCCACCTCAGCCTCAAGATCTGCTCGAAGCCCGGTTTCAGTTTCCAAGGCCGCGGCAAGTTCCGCCGCAGAAGATTCGCGAGCGGCGGATACGGCGGCCAGTTGGTCTTCGACGGCCGTCAAGGCACGTTGATCCTGCTCGCGTTGCGTGCGGATGGTGGCGAGTTCGGCGGTGAGCCGGGCAATCTCGGAGGAAGCGTTTTCAGCCGACACCGCGTTGGCCGCCCGACGATCGAGTTCACGTTGGAGGTCGGAGATTTGCCGATCACGCTGGGCGACCTGGGCCTCGACGTCCGCGAGGTTGTCTTGGAGATCCGACAGTGCGTCGGCGGTGGGAGCCTGGGCCAATCTGTCGCGGGTCCGGGACAAGGCGGTGCTCAGTTCATCCACCCGGATTTGCAGTGCTTCCATCTCCAGCGTGGTAGTCTGGAGCTGGACCTCGCGCTGCTCGGCGAGGCGACGCAATTGCTCGAGCTGGGCGTCACGCTCGGCGAGCTCGACAGGATCAACCACGGGGCCGGCGGAGGCGCTGACCGCGGCGGCAAGTTGCTCGTTGAGCGTTTCATTCCGGGCAGTGAGTTCAGCGACTTGGCCACGCAAAGATTCAGCCGCGGCGACTCCCGTCTCCAAAGCTTGGATACGGGCTTGGGCTTGAGTCAACTGGTCGGTGAGCGATCGGGTTTCAGCCCGGACGGCCGCCAGCTCAGCGGGGTCCGCGGCAGCGTTGCCTGATGTCGCCGCCAGTTGCGATTCGGCCTGCCGCAAGCGGCGGCCGAGGTTGCTTAATTCGAGGGTGGCACTTTTGACGTCGGCGTTGAGCCGCAGGTTATCACGCGAAATCCGCTCCAGCAGCGCCACGGCCTGGGCAATGAGACGGCGTCGTTCCGGATCAATGCCTTCGAGTTCATTCAACTCCCGCGCCACGTTGTTGATGTGAGCAAGCTCGGCCCGAGCCGCGGAGTTGAGGGTGGGCGTCTGGTCGTTGCGGCTTTCCAGTTCGGCTTTCTGGCGCGCCAAGTTCTGGTTGGCGGAAATGAGTCCCGTGTTTTCACGCTGGAGCCGCGCGAGGGCGGCTTCGAGTTCAGCCAAGCGCAGGGCCAGCTCGTCGTTGGCCGCGGTGCCACCGGGGGCAGGACGAGCGGCCGCCGGCGGACCACCCGCAGGGGAAGCGGCCTCCGCAGCGGGCAAACCGAGGCGATTGCGCAAAGCGAGAAGTTTGATGTCGGCCTCCGCCGTCTGAATACGGTCGAGCCGCTCGAGCACAATGTCACGGCCCCGCGGACTGGCACCATTTTCGGCGGCGAGGACAAACCAAGGGTAGGCTTCGATCAGGCTCTGCGACAGGCCACCCCGCCCTTCCGCATACATCACCCCCAGGTTGTTTTGGGCCGGACCAAAGTTCTTTTCCGCGGCGACGAGGTAAAGGCGAGCGGCTTCCGCATCGTCGCGGCGCACTCCGTTCCCCTCCTCAAACATCAGGGCCAGATTGTAGGCGGCGCGGGCAAACCCCTGTTCGACCGCCAAGCCATACCAGTGCACCGCTTGTTCCGGGTCCGCGTTGCCCCCGATGCCCTGCTCATAGGCCAAGCCCAGGTTGTATTGGGCTTCAGCAATCCCGGCATCGGCGGCGCGGCGAAACCAGAGATTCGCCTGGAGTGGATCCGCCTCCACCCCAATGCCCCTCGCATACATGTTTCCCACGTTGTATTGGGCAATGGGCATGCCGAGTTCGGCTGCGCGCAGATAGTAGGCAAACGACTTTTCGAGGTCGATCTCCACTCCCCGACCCACCTCGTGGAGCAGCGCCAAATTGAAGGCGGCTGAAGCCATACCGGCGTTGGCCGCAGTCTCGTAATGGTCCAATGCACGGGCGATGTCGCGCTCCACTCCCTGGCCGTTGACGTAGGCGTTGCCAAGAAGGTTGTGGGCCTCGGCATCGCCTTCCGCCGCCCGGGCTTTGAGGGCTTCAATATTGATCTGTCCCCACAGGGAAGACGCGCCCAACAAAAACACGCACAGCAACACAGTCCACCCACCAGGCACGGATCCGCCGAGACGACAGGAAGTTGGACTGGGCCGGGCCGATAATTGCACAGCTTTAGTTGTGGGGAAATCCCCTCAGGGGCAAGGCGCGGTTATACCTACTCGACGATGCGGCAAGGTAGTAGGGCGGCGTCTTGCATGCCATGAATAATCTTTTTGTCGGGCGGACAAAAAGTCGCGAGCGCACCCGCCAGTTTAACTTCATCTTTATGCACAAAATAATAGGGGCACAGTCGCAGCCGCCCTTGTCGCTCGATGGCGGTGTTCGGGGCATCAGCATCGGCGGTGGGATAGAGAGGATGGCGCAGGCGATGCGGCTTGTGATAGCGCTGCAGCACATGAAGGTTGTGCGGGGCATCGGCGATGGCGATATCCAAGCCCGCCCGCCACTCTTCCCGCGAGCAATCCGACCCATAAACCACACTGCGGGCTCCCCACGCCGATTCGTGAAAGCCGGAGATTTTGATGATGAGGTCGCGTTCCTTTTGAGACGCCTCACCCAACTGTTCCCATCGGGCCAACGAGCGGCCGCCAGCCGGCGGGCCATCGAGCACCGCACCGGGAGGAAGCGGAGCGGGGTCCACCACCCATGACTGGGGAAAGAGCTTGCGCAACCGCCTGAGCGAACGTCCCGGCAGAGCTTCCTTCCAGTAGTCGGCGAGCAAGTGATGGTGAAACAACGCCGCTCCCATTTTCTCCTCTTGAAACGGACGCATGGGGGGAGCCACCGCGAGTTCATCGGCGGCCCAAGCCTCAAAGATGTATTCGGCGGTAGGCAAGTTGGGCAGATCGTGCAGCTCGAAGAATCGATACAGGACATCGATTTTTTCCGGATTGCCATCAATGTCGAAGCACAGGGTGGAACCCAGGGGGAAGAGATCATCCGGCTCCAAGCAAAACACTCGATGGCCGCGCAGTTGCAGTTGGTCGGCCATCCACTGCATCTCGGGACGGTAGGTCGCGGACTCGTCGCTCACTACCAGAGCGATCATGGGGTTCGCGAGGTGCGGCGTAAGGGCGGCCAGCGACGCATGAAACTCTCGAATCATCTGATCACCGGCACCAAGAATCTCTCCCGTCTCGTCATAGAGTCGATTGAGGAAGGCGGTGAGACCGATGCCGCCCGGCACCGAATCGAGCTCGGTCAGGGCAAAGCCGTCGGTCGTGGCCAACAAGTCGGGTCGCAGGACAGTGGGCATACGGCCGCGCTGGCGGGAATCCCGAGCGTGGGCAACCAGATGGTCCGGTTTGCCGCGGTCGAGGTATTCGGCGACCCAAGGGGCTTTCAGCTCACGGTTGCGCAGGAGGTTTTTGCCGGCCGCACAGCGCAGGTAGAGATTCTCGAGGGCCTGATGAAAATGCAGGCAAGCCTGCCCAATATCCTCCAACTCTTGGACCTCGGCTCGCGTAAGCGGCCAAGTCTGGGGCGACAGCTGCCACGTCTTCGCTTCGAAGAGCGAGGTGCCGGCAAAGGCATCTTCGAGATGAGATCGCGGCAGGTCGGACATAGAACAACCAACGGTTGGGCGACGTCCGCCAAGCGCAACCCATGATCTCGCCGAGGTCAAAAAAACAGGCGCACCCGAAGGTGCGCCTGCGAGAATTTCAAATCAACTGTGCTTAGCTGGAAGGGCTGACGATAATAACGTTGTCCGGGACCACCACCTCCACGTCCCGTCCAGGAACAGCTGACTGGACCGCACCTTCCAGATTTTGCTCAAGACCGGTGGATTGCTCGGCGGTCAATCCCAAGGATGTGCTGATCTGGTCGATCGAAATGCTGTCCATGTCCGTGAATTGGAACACCGCACCCTGGGAGGTGCTATTCACGACCGCACTGGTAACAAACGAAGTGTCGTTGA
>JANQKV010000048.1 GCA_028280945.1 Opitutaceae bacterium | reverse complement strand
AGACTTTGGTCGGGGCGCACGATGGCCGTGTTGCCTTCGTGTTCCACGGTGACCCCGAGGCGGGCGAAAGCCCGGCCGATGAGATCGAAGTGTTGGGGCACGGAGTTTTCGACGCGGACCTCGCCTCCCGTGATCGCACCTAGGGCGAGAAAGGTCACGATCTCATGGTAGTCGGTGCCAATGGTAACGTCGGCGCCGTGGAGTTGGTCGACCCCCTCGATTTCAAGGCGACTGGTGCCGATTCCGGTGATGTTTGCCCCCATGGCGACGAGGGCGTTGCACAGGTCCTGCACGTGGGGTTCGCTGGCGGCGTTGAGCAGGGTGGAGGAGCCGCGGCCGACCGCCGCCCCCATGGCGAAGTTCTCGGTCACGGTGACCGACATGTAATCAAGCCATTGGCGGGAGCCCTGGAATCGTCCGGTGGGCAGCAGGATGGACAACGGGTCGTCGCCGGAGATCGCACAACCGAGTCCGTTCAGCACGTCGAGGTGCGGATCAATTTCCCGCACGCCCAACGAACATCCCTTGGTGTTGGAACGGACTACAATTTTGCCGAGGCGGTGGAGCAGCCCCGGATAAAGCAGCACGGTGGAGCGCATATCCTGGGGTAACTCGTGGTCGGTCAAGGCAGAGATGAACCCGGAATGATCCACGGTCATGACGCCGGCTTCACGATCCCATTCGATGCGCGAACCTTGGGCACGGAAGAAACTGACGAGTTTGTTCAGATCGGTGATGTCAGGCACGTTGCGCAGGGTGACGGTCTCATCGGTCAGCAGGGTTGCGCAGAGGACGGGCAGGACGGCGTTTTTGTTGCCGGAAGGGGTGATGGTGCCGGAGAGGGGCTGGCCGCCTTGGACGATGAGATCGGACATCGACGCGAGCGTGCGAGGGGGGACGAAGGCGGGCAAGCCCGCGGTGGAGGAAACCGCGAATGCCGCCGCCGCGTGGAGGTTTCACTCTGGACGATACATCCGCCTGCGCACGAGGCCCCGGCGGGTTATCTTTGATCGAAAATAAAAAGCGCCCGCGAGGGCGGGCGCTTGAATGGAACGATAAATCGAGGTGGACGGTTCAGCTTGCGGAGGAGCCTCCGTTGTCACCACTCCCGCTGCGATTGCCGCGGTTGCGACCGCCCCGACTGCGACGACGTCGCCGATTTCCGCCGTTGCCATTTTCGGAGCGGGGTTTGCCTCCGCCCTGGGCGTTTTCACTGCGATTGCCGCTTGGGTTGCCCCCTCGGCCTCGACCGCGTCCACGACCCCGGCCGCGGCCCCGGCCACCACGATTGCGGTCGCCGGTCTTGGCGGGTTTCGGCGCTTCCTCGGTCCCGCCGAAGAGGTTTTTGAGCCAACCGAAGATTCCGCCACTGGAGGATTTGGAGGACTCCAGCTTGGGCTTGGGCACCTCGACGTCGACATGCTTGGGCGCCCGTGGCCGGCGTTCGCCATCTTCACGGGTATTGTTGCGCTCCCGGCGGGGCCGGCGTTCGCGTCGGGGCTTGTCGCCCTTCTCGCCGCCGCGGGGTTTGAATTTTGGCCGATCATCCTCGGTGTTCTCGGGAAACTCGGGGGTCTCCCAGCGCTGGGTGGAGGAGCGGGTTTGCTTGGGTGGCAGGATGTCGAGCTCGGCCTTCTCGTCGGTCGATGCGACCTCGACTTCGGGCTCGGCCGGTGGGACCGGGGGCTCGGGTGCTGCGGGGGCGGGAGCTGGTGCCGGGGCAACAGCTTCGGTCGGGGCGGCTGCGGGAGCCGAATTCGCCGGGGGAGCGGGAGCCTCGGCCTCAGGGGCGGGTTCCGGCTCGGGTGGGGCGAACGGATTCTTGTATTCGGACTCAACCGTCACGATTTGGACGGCGGTCGGTTGGTAGTCTCCCTGGGGAGCGCTGTCGGTCGCGGCCGGCGCCGGAGTGGCGGGCTTGCGTTTGCCGCGGGCGAGACCAGGGCCTCGGCCGGTGCCGAAAGCGAATTCGGCAGCGGGGGCGGTCTCCTCGCGGGGAGTCTCGGCGGGAGCGTTTTCCGCAGGGGCGGTGCTCTCCGGGCCGGACGATGGTTTGTCGGACATGTTGTTGTGTTTGTTTAGGTTAACCCAGCGCCCGGTAAGAGTTGGGCGGGGTGCGGAGGGCCCTGGCGGAGGCCGATGAGGGCACTCGACGCGGGCACTAACGCCAAGAGGTTCAACGCGTGAGGAGCGGAAGCGCAACGCCTTTTTACCCCGGGAGTTGAGGGGAGGAGACTTTGCCCCTTGCGCTGACGACGGCCACTCCCAGCCTGCGGAGGCATGGATAAGCTCGATGAGATCTTTCGCATGCAAGAGGCCCTCAACTCCCGGATCGGTGTCGAGCTTCCGCCTCCAACCGATGAGGAAAAAGCCAAGTGGGTGCTCAACTATACCCGTGCGATGCAGCAGGAAACGGCGGAGTTGATCGACAGTGTGCCGTGGAAATGGTGGGCCAAATACCAGAAATTCGACGAGCAGAATGCGCGGGTTGAGGTGGTGGACCTGTTCCACTTCCTGGTATCACTTGCCCAGACCCTGGGCATGTCGGCCGACGACATTTACGATGCCTATGTGAAGAAAAACAAGGTCAACCATGACCGGCAGGAATCCGGCTACGCCCAAAAGGACGACGACGACTCCAAGCACATTTGACCCTGCGCTGAGCGGAAATCCTAACCTCAAGGTGGAGTAATCCCCGGTTCGGGGCTAGAATCGCCGGGATGAAAAAAACCGGCGATACTCTCGATCTTGATTTCGACGTAAAAGTGGTGCGCGGCCAAGGCGGTGACCCTGAAACCGTGTCTTTCTCCGACCTGCTCTCTGGTCCCACCGTGGTTTCGGTTTACATGCGCAACAACACGGGGTCCTGCGACAAGCAAAACGATTCGTTGGTTGAGCACGCGGGGGCAATCACGGCCGCCGGTTGGAACGTGATTGCCATTTCCCGGGACACCGCCAACTCGCATTGCCGTTACGCCGCCAAGAAGAGCATCGACTATACCCTCGTCAGCGACCCGGAGGACCTGTTCGCCAAGGCAGCGGAGGCGATCGTGGAAAAGAAAATGTATGGCAAGACCTACGAGGGGCCGTTGCGTTCAGCGTGGCTTCTGTCGGCGGATGGCACGGTGCGGGCCATCATCGAAAAAGTGGATGCCAAGGCCCACGGTTCCCAGGTGATGGATGCCATCAAGGCCACATGAGGCAGCACCGACGGAGGTGAAGCGGTGGCTTGCGGGGGCGGCTGCGACTACCTTTAGTCCGGCTGCGTGAGCACACCGACCATCAAAGACATCCGGGCGGCGGCTGCCGCTCGCCGCCGTCGCCGGGACGTTCGCCGGCGGGTCGCTGCGGTGATGGTGGCCGTGGTGGCACTCCTGGCGATGTTGATGGTTTGGGTTCTGCCTTCGTGGCTGCGAGGGGAAGTGGAAGAACGCGCCGCAGCCGTGTTCGAGCGGCCAGTCGAAGTTGAAGGGGTTTCGTTGAACCCATTCACCCTGACGATGACTATCCGGGGATTCATCGTCACTGACCATGATGGCGAAGAGCTTTTGGCGTGGCAGCAGTTGCGCTTGGACGGGAAACTTTGGCCGCTGCTGACAGGTGGTTTGGGAATTGATGCGGTGGAGCTTGAAGGTCTGCGTCTGCGGCTCGCGATTGACCGGGATGGCGAACTCAACGTGGCCGACATGCTGGCGCGATTTGAATCCGCCAAAGGCGAGGAATCGCGACCGCTCGTGTTGGATCAACTGGAGGTGCGTGATGCCCGGGTCATGCTAAACGACCTGAGTCGAAATCGTCCCTTTGCCACGACCCTGGGGCCGATCTCTTTTTCCCTGGCCGATTTTCACACCAAGTATGACCCGCAGGCCCCCTTTGAGTTCAGTGCCAGCACGGAAGCGGGTGAGCGGCTGCAATGGCGGGGCGCCTTGTCGCTGGTCCCGCTGCGCTCCAACGGCGCATTTGAAATCAACGGGTTGAACCTGCCCAAGTATGCCGCCTACTACGCCGACCCATTGCCATTCGAAGTCGAATCCGGAGTGGCGGAGGTTTCGGGCAATTACGAGTTCGCGTGGACGGACGAAGAGCAGATTCTACGGCTGTCCAACGGGACCTCGACCCTGACCAATTTGACCATCGCCCAAGATGAGCAAGGTATCAATCGGCAGACCGTGGCACAAATCCAAGTCACCGGAGTGGAGGCGGACCTCCTGACCAGGCAGGTCAACGCGGCTGGCGTGGCGCTGACGGATGGTACGATTGAGCTGCAACGCACCGCGGCCGGCATCCACTGGTTGGGGCGAGATCGCGATGACGTGGGAGCAGCAGAGGAGGCACCGGATTCGAGTGGTCACCCGGCGGCAACCGTCGAGGTCGAGACCTTGCTGGCCGAGAGACTGCGGGTGAGGTTGGAGGACGCCCTGCTGCCTGAGCCCACCACCCTTGGGCTCAATATCGAGCGGATGCAGCTGGACGATTTCAGCCTCACCAACCCGGCGCAATCGATGGGCGTAGTGTTGGAGGCGGCGTTTCCATCGGGAGGATCCGTGGCAATTGAAGGCCTGCTGACGGCCGACCCGTTGGTTCCCGATCTCGCGGTGGAACTGCGGGAGTTCAACCTGGCTGGCGCGGCACCCTACGTGCGCAGGCATCTGGGCTTGGAGGTGGTTGAGGGACAGGTTTCACTGGCTGGACGGATCGCGCGGGATGGCGTGGGCTGGGGCTGGCTGGGAGATATTCAAGTATCCAGTTTACGAATACTCGACGACCTTCGCGGGCCGTTTTTGAGTTGGGATCAGGCCACGTTGTCCGGATCCCGGGTTGCCTTGGATCCGATGGTGGTGGGAGTGGAGTTGATGACTTTCACCGGTCCTCGCATGTGGGTGGATCGTTCGGCGGAGGGCGCTATTAACGTAAGCCGCATTCTGTCCCGACTGACCGATGATGAGGAAACGGTTCCCGCCGCCGTGACATTCGCGGAGCGCCCGCGGGCGAGCACCTGGGTGCGCTTGGGTGAGATCAGGTTGGCCGGGGGAGCGATGATGTGGCGGGACGCCGTCATGCCTGAGTCGGTTGCGGTTGATCTGAATGGACTCAGCGGAGCCATGCAGGGATGGGACTCCCGGGAGGCTTCTCCGGGGCGAGTCGACCTCACCGGCCGGGTGCATGATGCGGCTGCCTTCAGCGTGCGCGGAGACTTGAATCCGCTCGGTCCTTGGGCGGCCGCCGATCTCGCGATCAAGCTGGAGCCGACGCCACTCGACCCGGTTGCCGGCTATATCGAATCATTTGCGGGGTTCGCGCTGGAGAGCGGCAGTCTCGCCTTCGATTCGGAATTCCGACTCGACGACCGCGCTTTCGAAAGTGAAACGCGAACCGTTTGGGATGATTTTGTTTTGGGGGCGCGGGTCGACAGCTCGGATGCGACCGACCTGCCGATAAAACTGGGGGTATCGCTGCTCAAGGATGCGCAGGGGCAAATGGTCATCGATCTGCCGGCGAGCGGTGAGTTGGACGACCCGGAGTTTCGTTTTGGTGGATTGGTCCGACAGGTCTTGGGCAACCTGTTGACGCGGGCGGCGACCTCGCCGTTCGCACTGCTGGGTCAGGCGGTGGGACGGCCCGAGGACGAAGACATTGAGCACTATTCGTTCGAAGCAGGAGTTGCCGAGATCGGCCGGGACACCGCGGCGCGACTGGCCAGGTTGGCGGAAGCTTTGGCGCTTCGGCCTGGGGTCTCAATTACGGTGGGAGGAGAATTCGACCCGGACGTCGACCGGCCGGCATTGCGGCCTTTTGTATTGGAAAACCAATTACGCGAAGCCTCGGCGCGGAGCGCGTTTGCCGAGGATGGCGTTTGGCAGCCTTTCGCCCGGGAGGCCGCCCTGGTGGCGCGCTACGAGGCTCTGTTGGGTGAACCGCCGTTTGATCCGACCGGTGAAATTCCGCCTCCACCCGTCGTCGTCGAGGCTGTTGATGAAGTCAACGCCGAGGCTGTCGCCGCGCCCGAACGGGCGACTTTGCTGACCTGGCTGAGACGGGTATTCATTGGTGGCGATGAAACGACTCGGGCAGCGCCGAATGGCCAGGTCTCCGAAGTCTCGCGCGGGTCTTTCCCGGTGCCGGAAGAGATCGAAACGGAGTTGCCGGCTCTGCCGATGGAAGAAATCACCCGGCGGACACTGGCTGCCACCGAGGTGCCGGACACGGCGCTCCGCGAACTCGCGGCCGCGCGGGCACAGCGCGTGATCGATTACCTGCGGGATGCAGGTATCGACGAGAACCGTTTGAGGGAACGTGAGCCGATTGCAGGTGCGTCCCGGGTCACGCTGGATCTGCCTTGAGCATCGGGTAACGCGCGCGCACCGCATCGACGCATTGCTGCGTCTCAAGACGAATGCGGGCCAACAGCTCCTCGCGCTCGGCGGCAGGCGGTGACTCCATGGGATCGTGGAGTTTCTTGATGGTCGACATCGCGCCGGCAAAAGCCAGGGAACCGGATGATCCCTTCAGCTTGTGCAGCAGCTTGCGAGCCTCGCCGTGCTCTTCGAGGGCCATCGCGCCGACCTGATCCAAAATCGTGCCGCAGTCTTTTTCGTAAGTCGCGATGATGCGGCGCAGAACCTCGGGTTCCTCGTGGGCGTTGGTAAACCCCAGAATGGATTCGAAGCTGACCCAGTCGATGAGGAGTTCGCCGGGAAGGGGCGAATCACTGGGAGAGGCGGGTGTTTCGGATGATGTCATAGCGGGTGGTTGAGTGGCGTTGATGGTTCCGGTTGGATTGAGGTCGCTGATGAGGTCGGAAAGGTTGGTAAACGTGATGGGCTTGGGCATGAAATCATCCATGCCGGCATCGAGACAGCGTTGCCGATCTCCGCGGGTGGCATTGGCCGTGACGGCGACCATGCGCGGCGGGGGCCAGCGGCCATGCCAGGAAGAGGTAACCCATTCGGCCACCCCGTAGCCGTCAACGATCGGCATCTGAATATCGATCAGCGCAAGGTCGTAACTGTTGCGGGTGAGGAACTCGATCGCGACCTCGCCGTTCTCCGCGTAGTCGGCGGAGATCTTCAGCTGTTCCAGCATGGTGCCAATGACCTCGCGGTTGACGGGATGGTCCTCGGCGACCAGCACGCGTAGCGAATCCTGGGCTGAATCGAGCGCGGGGCTTTCGGTGTTGGTCTCGGGGGTAACCCTCAGCTCGAAGGGCGAGATGGTCTCAACCGAGCGATGGCCGATAGCGGTGATGAGTTCCCGTCGCCGCAAGGGCGCCGGCATTTCGAGATCGAACGGACTGGTCTGTCCGGGCTCGGTGGGCACCGGTTGCAACCCGATAAGCTGCAGTCCCGGCGTGCTTCCGCTGAAGAGCTCGCGGAACTGCCGGGCGGTTTCCAGAATGGCGGGACGAAACGCCTGGGGAAAGAGAACACACACCGGCTCGGTTGCGTTTTTAATGTAGTCGATGAGGGGCGAGACCTGCTTGAACGGCACGATTTCGGTGCCGGTTTCGAAGAGGCTGGACTCCAGGGATTCGAGATCGTTGTCGTCGGGGTGCAAGACCGCCACCTGGCGATCGACCCGCACCTTTCGGTCGGTGAACCGGCGGGTGTGGCCGGAGACCTGCGGCAGATGAACCGTGAGGACGAAGGTCGAACCGACTTCGGGTTCGGTATGTACCACGATGTCGCCTCGCATGCTGCGCGCGAGCTGTCGACTAATGGCGAGCCCCAGGCCGGTCCCTCCGTGCCGTCGGGTGGTGGATGGGTCGAGCTGTTTGAACCGGTCGAACAAATGGGGAATCATCTCGGCGGAGATTCCGGGGCCGGTATCGGACACGGCGATCTCCCAACGCTCTGCCTTGGTTGGTTGGACGCGCACGACCACGCTGCCTTCCTCGGTGAACTTCACCGCGTTGCCGACCAGATTCGTGATGATTTGGCGCAGGCGCAGCACGTCGCCGTTGACCCAAGTGGGACGGGCCTCCGCTGCATAATGCAGGTGCAGCGCGATGTGTTTGTCGGTTGCTTGGCGGGAGAAGTGTTCGATGGCTTGTTCGGCGGCGCGGCGCAGTTCAAACGGGGCCAGCTCGAGATCAAGCTTGCCCGCTTCAATCCGGGAGAAGTCGAGCACGTCACTGATGAGTCCCAGCAACTGCTCGGCTGAAGTGCGCATCGACGAAACCCAGTCGCGCTGGGTGGCATTGAGCGCGGAGCGGTCCAGAATCGAGGCGAAGCCGATCACGCTGTTGAGCGGTGTGCGCAGCTCGTGGCTCATCGTGGCGAGAAACTCACTTTTCGCCTGATTGGCGCGGGCCGCAGTTTCGGCGGCACTGCGCAGGCGTTCCTCGTATTGGCGTCGATCGGTGACGTCGCGGTCAAAACCCAGGGCCCGTTCGGCCGCGCCATGGCGGGATCGAATTTCGACGGCATTGGTTTCGATCCAGCGCCAACTGCCATCCAGGTGGCGGGCGCGGTAAAGGCGGCGCCGAAAGTGGCGGCCGGGCGGCAGGGACTCCTGCTGATCGGCATGCAGCTGCATCAAATCCTCGGGTTCGACGTAGTCCTCATAGCTGCGCGAGGCTTCCTTGCCGGGGGGCTCATAGCCCAAAATCTGCCACCATTGCGGCGACCGGTAATGGCGATTGTTGATGAAGTCTGCGTCCCAAAATCCGTCGGGGGTTGTGTCGATGATGGTGCGCAGTCGCTCTTCGGCCGCCGCCAGGTGATCGGAGCGTTCCTGGCGGGCCAGGCAAAGGGCAAACGCGGTTGTGATCGAGCTCAACGCCGAGCGAATTTCGGAGCGGACGGCACGGCTGCCATCGGGGAAAATCAGCGTCAACACCCCCCAGGTCTGCTCCCGGAAGACGACCGACTCGCTGATCAACCAGGGCTGGCCGGTATAGTGTTCAAGCAGACCGGGAAACGGCGAGCCAAGATCATCCAACGTGCCTTCCAGCCGATCACCCGCCTTCCACGCGGTTTGCCAACGATCGCCCATGGTGCTGTGGGGATGCCATTGCGACAGTTGATCCACGGCGGGTTGCCGGGCGAGAAGCTCGTAACCTGGAATTCGGTTTTTCTCCACCCGCATGAAAAATGACGTGTGCACCAAATGCAGCTGTCGGTGCAGATGCTCCACCAACCAGGTCGCGATCTCGCGAGGGTCGGGAGAGTGCAGCAGTTTTTGAGCAACGATCGCACTGGCCTCGAGCAGCGTGTCGCGCTGCCAGACTCGTTCCAAGCCGTGCAGATAACCCGCGATGCAAACGTAGACGACAAGCGCCACCAGAAGCAGGATGGATTCGGTGGCCAACATCGTGCTGGCGAGATCCGCTTGGATGAGTGAGCTGGAGGCAATGAAACCCACGGCGGCGCGTCCGGCCTGGTCGGCGTTGCGTTCCAAGGGCGCCATGATGGTGATCCATTTTTCGCCCCCGGCTTCCCGGTGACTGTCCACGGACGGTCCGCCGAGATTCAGATTGCGCGTGTAGGTGGCCGCGGAACGCAGCCGGGCCGTTGGCGTTTTTTCCGGATCGAAGGTGGTGCTGATGAAGCCACTGGTGGCTCCATCCGTCCACAGCACGAATGCGCCGCCAATGACCGGCGAAGACAAGCAGACCGATTCCAAGGCCGAGTCGTAGCGGGGGACATCGATGGGGGTGGAACCATCGACCAAGGCCGGAGCAGGGCCGAGGGCCCGACTCAACACCGTGGCCTGCCGCACGAGATCCTCTTCGATGCGAGCCCAGCCCTGCTTGCTGACCTGCAGCACGAGGATCCAGCCCAGTCCGAGGCAAGCAAGCACCCCCGCCGCCATGCTCCAGTGGACGTAGTGGCCCTTGCGGCGCAGCCGCTTCAATTGGCTGCTCACGAGCCAGACCAGAATAAGCATCGACAACAACGTGAGCCAGAGCTGCGGCACCGGGTCGTTGGTCAGCTCGAACAGGCGGGGCAGGTAGAAGGTAACGATCAGGTGGGACGCCAGGGTAAGCCGCAGATTCCACGACCAGTTCTCGGGTGCATCCCCTGGTTGCACCGCCACTGCCATCGCCCAGACCATCGTCACGGTGGCCAACACGGTGGACACCACCGCCACCCACGGTGCCAGCCGGGCGGCGAGCGGATCAAACGAGGAGAGCCATCCCGTCAGGCAGGCCACCATCGTGACCATCATGTAGAACCCGAGGGGGCGAAAACGCCGATCCGGTGCGCCCCGCGGAATTGCTCCCAAATACCATGCCGCAAATCCCGTCGCCGCGATGGCGTGGGCAAGCAGCATGAAGCGGGGCAGAAGTTGCGGATCGAGCATCAAACGGGTCGGCGACTAAAATCGAACCTGCACCTTCGAGTCTGGCCAGATTCAAGTCGAAGGCAAATGACCGCACTTGGCCTTGGTAAGATTACGTAACCACAACCGGGGGAAACACCTCAGTCCTCCAGCAATTGTTCAGACGACAGGGTTTGAATCAGCGGCTCCCGGGCCGGGCCGACCTGACGCAGGCTGGGGCCTGGTGCCCAACGGTGATCGACGTAGGTGATAAGGGGGGCGCTTGGCACGCCGTATTCATTCTGGTTCAACAACGCCACCACGCGATCCACCGCGATGACCCCGCGTTCGTTCCAGTTGGGGTCGATGCCGGCAAAGTCCTTGAAACTGGGATGATGGCCAAGGTGCAGGAACCCGATGTCGGCGGGAACCCTCAGTCCCGCCCGGCGAATGTAGCCGTAGACATACTTGTTCTGGCTGACCACCACCTCGGGCCGGTTGCGGGCCAGCCAGTCCCACACTGCGTTTTCGTAGTTGTGAAACGTCTCGACTTCGAGCCAAGGGACGCGGTCGGCCGGCTCGGTCTGGCTTTGTTCGAGCAGCATCGCGCAAAGCCGCTTGTAGTTGAGGGAGATCTCGATGTGACGGACCGAACAGTATCCAATTCTTCGATACCCAAGGCTCCGCAGGTTGTCGAGGGCGAGCCGCATCTCGGCGAACCGGTCGCTTTCGATTTGGTGAAAATTGGGCTCGACCACGGTATTGCCCATGATGACACAGGCAAAGTCGCTGAAGTCGTGGTCGAGCCGGTTGTTCGCACTGAAAAAATGCTCCCAGATGATGCCGCGGATACCCCGGGCCCGGATGATCTCCATCAAGCGGTTGAGTGTCATGCCCGGTTCATGCAGATGGAACGACTCCACCTGGAACCCGAGGCCGTTGGCATGCTCGCACACCGCGGCCTTGAATGACCGCATGTTTTCGCTGAACTCCGCCCCGTCCGGCAGGCAGTGGACCAGGGCCAGGGTGGCAACATAGTCCTGGCGGCGGTTGGACCGCCGTTGGGTCATCAGGGCCGAGACCATCGGATTGGGTCGATAACCGAGTTGCCCGGCGGCGGCTTTGATGGTCGCCTTGGTTTCAGCCTTCACTCGCGGATGGTCCCGCAGGGCGCGACTTACCGTCATGATCGAAAAACCGGTAAGCTCCGCAACGGAGCGCATGTTGGCGGGGGTGGAGGGCACGGGCGGGGATGTGACGATTAACACCCCCGTGATGTCGTCGCCGGGGCCTGAACCCAGCACCTTGGCGATAGGACGGTCATGTCCCTGGTTTAACCCTGGCAACCAACCTATACCCCACATCTGAACCCATGAACACTACCTACCCCGTGCGAGCGGGCGTAGCGCCTGTTGCAGGCGTTGCCCGTGTCTCGCGATACCTGTCTCTGGTTGGAAGCAGTCTGCTTCTGATCATGCCCTGGGCGCTTTTGGCCCAGACGTCGGAGGCCCCTCCGGAAGATTCCGAGGAGATCATTCAGCTTTCACCGTTCCAGGTCGATGCCACTGACCAGGAAGGTTACGTCGTAAAATCGACCACTTCGGGAAATCGCCTGCGCACGGACCTTCGCGACGTGGGGGCCCAGATCGATGTTTTCTCCAAGGACTTCTTGGACGACATCGCGGCGGTCGACCCGGAGGAAGCGTTTCTGTATTCTCTCAACATTGAGAATGAGCAGGAGAATCCCGATTATGGGGACGGCAACCGCGCCCGATTCGAGCGCACGGGTCCAGCCGCGACCGCTCGCGGCCTGGGCAATTCCCGCACCACCGGCATCACCACGGGTCGCAACTTCTTCGACACCCAGGTTCGTCTCCATACTTACAATACAGAGAATCTCGCCATCTCGTCGGGCCCCAATTCCATCCTGTTCGGCCTGGGGCAGGCCGGCGGCACGGTGAGTGCCTCCCTCAAACAGGCGGAAACCCACCGCAACACCCGCCACCTTGGTCTGCGCACCGACAGCAACGGGGCCATGATGGGGTGGTTTGATATCAACCAAGTGGTGTTGGACGACATGCTGGCGATCCGGGCGGCTGCCCTGATCAACCGGGAAGACGCCTACATGGACGGCAACTACGATAATCAGGACCGGTTCTACGCGACCGTGACCTTCAAACCGTCCGAGAAGTTCAACATCCGCGTGCATTACGAAGACATCGATGAAGTCGAGTCGCCCACCCAGTATCGCATGTTCCAGGACAACATCTCCCCGTGGTTTATCGATGGTCAGATGCAGGGATACGATCCCGATCGCGATGGCGGACGCCCTCGCTACCTCAACAATGCCTCCGGCCGCGAAGCGCTCCTGATCACGGCGGATGGACGCATTGATGTGGATACCGTGGGCATCACCAAGTGGAACAACCGCTACGGCGCCCGCAGTGACGAGGCCCACGACTACATCGAATACGCCTCCGAAAATGGTCTGACCGATTCCTTCTTCTACGATCCGAACTACCTCGACACTTTGGACGATCGCCGTGTGACCTTCAGCCCGACCACGCTTGAGCTGCTCGGGCTTCCCTTCAAGGATACGAACCCCTGGGGCGACACCATGCGCCGCACCCGCAAGGGCGACATCACCACGGCTTTTGTCGAATGGAATCCGATCAAGGACCTCTACTTCGAGTTCGGCTTCAACCGTGAGGAAATGCAACAACGCCAGTTCGGCTACAACCGTTCCTTCAACTACGGTGTCTTTGTCGACGCTCAGGAACGGTTGCCGGACGGTTCGCCCAATCCGAACTTCGGCCAACTCTTCATGCAGGACGAAGGTTGGGGTTGGGATACCCCCACCAACGAAGAAGAACGCCGGGTCGTGGGTTCCTACGAGTGGGATTATCGCAACAGCGAAAAACTCGGCGAATTCTGGTCGGGCATCCTCGGCCACCACCGCCTTGCGGGCATGTTCTCCCAACGCGAGACCTCCGAAATCCGCGCCAACTCCTTCCAGATCTGGCAGCAAAACGACGACGGATCGACTCCGTCCTTTCTGAGTGGCGGGGCCACGCGCGTGACCGATCCCAATCACAACTGGCTGCGCACCGGCGACCGCCGCGTCTCTACTCGCCAATACTTGCTGCCGGAGAACAACTACCAGCTGCAAGTCATCCAGGAGTTTGGCCCGGGTGAGGTGCTTTTCCTGCCTGATCCGGGCAATCCCGGCGCCACCATGGCGGGCACGATGTGGGACCCGTTCGTGGGCTCCAACCGCCTCTTCAGCTTCGATCGCGAAATCGAATCCCGGATGTTCGCCTACCAGGGTTACCTGTGGGATGATCGCCTCATTCTGACCTACGGTCGACGCGAGGACAAACTCCGCGAGCGCGTTCTGCGTGGGGCGGGGGACCGCTCCACCAACTACTCCGAGGCCGAATGGGCTGCGGGGGTGCCGCCCGATTGGGTGATTCCGGGGGGATACTTCCCTTGGTGGACAACCCTTGAGTGGGACGAATACGGTGCGTGGGACGAAAACGTCAACGACACCAAGGGCATCGTTTTCCGCCCGACCGGTATCGCGGACTGGCTGACCCTCTTTTACAACGAGTCGGGCAACAACTCGGCCGGTGCCGTGCGATTTGATGCCGATGGTTCGCGCCACGATCCCATTACGGGGGTCGGTCGCGACTACGGCTTCCGCCTGGATCTCTTCGAGAATCGGCTGAGCCTGAAAATCAACCAATACGAGACCGACTCCAAGAACGTGGAAACCGGCGGTGCCCAGATCGACGGCAACGTTCGTAATGTCTTCCGGACCTTGGAACAGCGTTTCTTCGACATTGATCCCACGCGCTACTCGACCAATGGCTTCGACATCTTTGGCCAGACTGACCTCTTCCTGCCCGTCGCCGACAAGACTTCGGAAGGCACCGAGTTCACCATCATCGCTCAGCCCACGCAGGGCTGGAATATGCGCTTCACCGCGGCCAAGACCGAGTCGGTGCTGGATCGCATTGCCCAGTCCTACATTGAGTGGGGCGATGCCCGCCAATCCTTCTGGGAAGGCATTCAGTGGAATCTGGAGGATCTCGATGGCGAGTATAAGCCCGTGATCGCCTGGTGGCCGGATCCCGACGCGGGCGTCGGTCCGACCTACGAACAGTTGATCGCCAACGGCTTCACCCGCATTGATCCCGCCACCGGCATGGTCGAGGTCGACAACAACGGTGATCCCGTGGCCTATCGCACCAAACTGGGAACCCCCGGCGTTGATCAACCCCTCACCGGCTGGAGCAATGTCGGCTACACCGACGGAGCCAACAACGAGACCTATCAGGAATACTGGGAGCGCAACTACCTCGTGAACGTGAAGTCGCGCATCAACCAGCTCAACGGCGTCTCCGCCCCCAACGTGCGCAAGTGGCGCATGAACTTTTCGACCAGCTACTCCTTCCAGGAAGGCGCCCTCAAGGGCTGGCGGGTCGGTGGTTCCCTGCGCTACCGTGATGCCGGTGTGGTCGGTTACAACCGCACCACCGTCGAAGAGGCGGGTCAGCAACTTACCGTGCTCGACTTGGCGAACCCATATTTCAACGACGATGAGATCTTCGTCGACGCCATGATCGCCTATCGCGGCAGGATTTTTGAGCGCAACTACCGTGTGCAGCTCAACGTCCGCAATGTGTTGGACAACTCCGATCTCTACTTCACCGACGTCAGCACCACCGGCCGCCCCTTGGTCTGGGCGGGTTACGAGCTTCGAACCTACATCCTCTCGTTTGACATCGACTTCTGAGTCTGCCTCCAGCGGATCTCGCTTTGCCGCGGCCAACCTTCCGGGGTTGGCCGCTTTCTTGTTGCGGCCAGGATGTCATGGCTCGGGACCGCAGGGATTTGTGCATAATAATGTTACGGTTAACATTCCGCTGGGTTAGTGTGGCGAAGCAATCGATGACAGGCTGACCGCCTGACAGGTCTGCTCCGGGTAGGGCTAGGCTTCTGTCAGTGGCCGGTCCCCCGGGGCCGGCCATATATTTTTTTGGCGAAATCACTGAAAGTGCGCTTGGTTGGTGCATGTCTGATTCCAAAAATTCCGCGCCCGCCGAAGTGTCGTCGTTGGTCCTGGGGGGAGGCTGTTTCTGGTGCACCGAAGCGGCCTACCGCATGGTTCCCGGGGTGCTTGAAGTCGTAAGTGGCTACGCCGGGGGCGATGGCCCCGCCAATTACGAAGCCGTTTGCAGTGGATCAACCGGTCACGCCGAGGTGGTGCGCATCGATTTTGATCCGACCAAGGTTTCCACCACTGAGCTGCTCGATCTCTTTTGGAAGATCCACGATCCGACCACGCTCAATCGGCAAGGCGCCGATGTGGGGACGCAATACCGCTCGACGATCATGTGGGCGGACGAGGAGCAGAAAGCCGTGGCCGAGGCTTCCCGTGATCGTGCTCGGGCCGAATGGGGCGACGGCATCGTGACGGAGATCGTTCCGCTCGAAACGTTTTATGCCGCCGAGGATTACCATCAGCACTACTACGACCGGAACCCGGAGGCCGGTTTTTGCCAGATGGTCGTCCGGCCGAAGATGGACAAGATGGAACAGGCCCTGGCGGCCAAAGGCTAGGGCGGGACGCCCCGCCGCCCTGCCCATTCCGTCCCCTTCCTTGACGCCGCGCAGGACGCGGGCTCCGATGCGGCATGGCTGCTTCCGACGAACCCAAGGTCATCTTTTCGATGATCCGCGTCTCGAAGAAAATCGAGCGCAAGGAGATCCTGCGCGACGTTTCGCTGTCATTTTATTACGGAGCCAAGATCGGGGTGCTCGGCCTCAACGGCGCCGGCAAGTCGTCACTGATGCGCATTCTCGCCGGACAGGACCGCGAGATCGAGGGGCGCGTGCATTTCGAGGAAGGCTACTCGGTGGGCCTGCTTGAGCAGGAACCCCGGCTTACGGCTGGCCGCACGGTCCGTGATTGTGTTGAGGAAGGGGTCAAGGTGTTGAGTGATCTTGTGGCGGCCTACGATGCCACGTGGGACGAAATCAACGACGCTGCGGACGATGCCGCGCGGGACGCCATCATGGAACGGCAGGGCGACTTGCAGGAAAAGATTGATGCCCTCGATGCATGGGACCTGGCCCCCCAGATTGAGATGGCGATGGATGCCCTGCGCTGTCCGCCCGGTGACACCATCGTCGATACGCTTTCGGGCGGTGAGCGGCGCCGGGTGGCCCTGGCCCGTTTGCTCCTGCAAAAGCCCGACGTGCTGCTGCTGGATGAGCCGACCAATCACCTCGATGCCGAAAGCGTGCACTGGCTGGAGCAACACCTTGCGCGCTACCCCGGCACGGTCATCGCGGTGACACACGACCGGTATTTTTTGGACAACGTCGCGGGTTGGATCCTTGAGCTGGAACGCGGCCATGGCATTCCCTGGCAAGGCAACTACTCCGGTTGGCTCGAGCAAAAGCAGCGCAAGCTGGCCGTGCAGCAACGCACCGAGGACCGTCGCCAGAAGGTCATGGCGCGCGAGCTTGCCTGGATTCGGCAGTCCGCCCGCGCCCGCCAAGCCAAGGGCCAGGCCCGCATCAACGCCTACGAGGCGATGCTTAATGAGGACGTTGCGGAAAAGGAGCGGGAGTTCGAGATCGTCGTGCCTCCCGGCCCCCGGCTCGGCGACCTGGTGGTTGAAGCCAAGGCCCTGCGCAAGGCATTTGGCGAAAAGCTGCTGTTTGAGAACGTGGAATTTGACCTGCCACCCGGCGGTATCGTGGGCGTGGTGGGGCCCAATGGGGCGGGCAAGACCACACTGTTTCGCATGATCCTGGGCGAGGAACAGCCCGATGCCGGCACGTTGCGCGTCGGCCCGACGGTGGAGATTGCCCATGTCGACCAATCCCGCGACAGCCTGCCCGACGAGCAGACCATTTTCCAGGCGATCAGCGACGGCGAGGAGACCCTGCGACTGGGCAATCGCGACGTGAATGCCCGGGCCTATTGTGCGCAGTTCGGCTTCACCGGAGCAGAGCAGCAAAAGAAGGTTGGGGTGATGTCGGGGGGCGAGCGCAACCGCGTTCATCTCGCCCGCCTGCTCAAGCGTGGGGCCAATCTCATCCTGCTCGACGAACCCACCAACGACCTCGATGTGAACTCGATCCGGGCACTGGAGGAGGGGCTGGAAACCTTTGCCGGTTGTGCCGTGGTGGTCTCGCACGACCGCTGGTTTCTGGACCGGGTTGCGACCCATATCCTGGCTTTTGAAGGCGATTCCGAGGTGCGTTGGTATCAGGGCAACTACACCGCCTACCTTGAGGATTATCGACGCCGCAAGGGCGCTGAAGCCGACCGACCCCACCGGATCAAATACCGGAAACTCTCGCGGTGACATTGCCCGCAGTTTCGGTCCTTTTGCCGGTCCATGACGGCGCTGCCACGGTGGAACGAGCGATCAAATCGGTGCAGGCCCAGTCATTGTCCGATTGGGAACTGGTGGTGGTGGACAACGGCTCGACCGATGCGACGCCGGCGGTGTTGGCCGACCTGGCGAAGGGCGATGAACGTATTCATATTGTGAATATGACGACATCCGGCCTCGTTGGGGCCTTGAACGAGGGTCTGGCGCGATGTCGGGGCGAGACGATGGCACGGCTGGATGCCGATGATGAGATGCGGCCCCAGCGGCTGGCGGCGCAGGTGGCCGCCCTGCGGGAGAACCCGGATTGGGGGGTGGTGGGATGCCGGGTGGCGTTTGGTGGCGATGCCACCGCGCAGGCAGGCTACGCCGAACATGTGCGGTGGTTGAATCGGCAGGTTCGGCCGGAGGACTTGCGGCACCGCCGGTTTGTGGAGTCGCCCCTGGCCCATCCGAGTGTGATGTGGCGGCGATCGGTGAGCGACCAGCTCGGCGCCTACCGTGACGGTGATTTTCCGGAGGACTACGAATTGTGGCTGCGATGGTTTGAGGCGGGAGTGGTGATGGGCAAGATCGATGCCGAACTGCTTGTCTGGCACGATTCGCCGGGCCGCCTGTCACGGGTCGACCGGCGGTATCGAGTCGAAGCGTTTTATCGCATCAAGGCGGCGTATCTGGCCCGTGAGTTGGGCCGCTCCGGCAACGGACGCGAAGTCTGGGTCGCCGGGGCGGGGCGCCCGACCCGCCAACGCGCGGCGGAACTGGAGAAGCACGGCGTGAGCATCGCAGGCTACCTTGACATTGATCCGCGCAAGATTGGCCAGTGCATCGGCGGATGCCCTGTGGTGGGGCCGGCTGATTTGCCACCGTCGCATGTGGCGGTGGTGCTGAGTTATGTGGCCAACCGGGGCGCCCGGGAAAAAGTTCGCGCCATGTTGGAGGCGCAGGATCGCCGCGAAGGATGCGACTTTTGGCTTTGCGCCTAGCAGCGAGTTACAATTCCCACCCGAGCGATATGGTGGAGCGGAAATCGCTTTGTTCCGGCACCAGCCCAGTGCTGTCAGCGGTGGGGTTGTTGACGTAGTCCCAGATGAAATTGAAATCCAGATCGAGCCGTCCGGTCAGTTCGATCGACAGTTCCAGGTTGGCATGGGTGATGAAGCTCTCGGTATCGGGAATCGGCATGCTGACGGTTTGGGAATAGATCACATCGAGAAAATCGGTCGCTTCCCAATCGACGACCGTTCCGAGCAATGCCGTGGCCGTGTCTTCCGTGCCGGCATCCCCGGGGGCGACCGAGGAGAACTCGGTGTATTGATAACCCACACCGCCAAACAGATCCCACTTCAGCGATCCTTGGTCGACAAAGTCGTAGCCCAAGCCGGCGCCGGGGGTGATGCGGTGCTCGATGTTCTGAAAAGGATCGCGGGTGTATTTGACGGACGGAACCTGCAAAAAAAGCCGCGGAGTCATGTAGTAGTCGAATGTGGTTGTGACGCGGGCGGAGTTGGCGGTTTCCGTGCCGGAAACATCGGATTGGTTGCCGTCGTAATTGAACCGAAGGCGGGACGCAGGCGTGCGGCGCTGCACCGAAAGACCAACGACAAAATCCGATTGCTCGACGTTGCCCGATCGAAGGGAGCCGCCGGCGTTGGCCTTGATGGTCCAGTAGTCGATCTCCTGGCGTCCGCCTGGAATGATGGATCGCAACTCCTGCCGCTTGATTTGCCTGGAGCCAGCTTGATTGGAAATCGTTACGGAGGAGGCGTCCACCGTCAGGGAGCCGATGGCGGTGCCTCCGTCCACCATGCCGAGGGTATTGGTTTTCCGGGAGTGCAGCTGTTCGACGTCTTCCCAATCGATCTCGAGGGTATCGAGAATATCGCTCTCGAACGTGAAACTATCATCCTGCAGTTCCTTGATCTCACCTTTCAGCCACTCCCCGCTGGTGAGTTGCACCCAGTCGTAGTCGCCGGATAGAGGCTCCGGGGCCTCAGCTTGAGCGAAATGGACGCAGGCGAGCAGGACAACGATAGCG